>JBJEQR010000015.1:0-64196 GCA_051881855.1 Oscillospiraceae bacterium | reverse complement strand
GCCAGCTGACGGATCTGGTTCATGGAGCCACGGGCGCCGGAGTCCGCCATCATGAAGATGGGGTTATATTTGTCAAGGTTGTCTTTCAGGGCGTCGGCCACCTTGTCGGTGGTCTCGTTCCAGGTGGCGATTACCTTCTTGTAGCGCTCGTCGTCGGACATAAGACCGCGGCGGTACTGCTTGGTGATGGTATCGATCTTGGCCTCCGCCTCCTGGAGAAGTTCATACTTCTTGGGCGGGATAACGGCGTCGCTGACGGAGACGGTGATAGCGCTCTTGGTGGAATATTTGAAGCCCTGGGCTTTGATTCTGTCGAGCACCTGGCCCGCAATGGCGGTGCCGTGCTTCTTCACGCAGCGGTCAATGATCTGGCCGAGCTGTTTTTTGCCAACAAGGAAGCCGATTTCAAGGTCGAACTCATGCTCAGGGTCGCTTCTGTCGACGTAGCCGAGGTCCTGAGGAATGGGCATGTTGAAAATGGTCTTGCCCACGGTGGTCTTGATGAGCCTGCTTCTCTTGTTTCCGTCCTCGTCGGTTTTCTCGAAGCGGATATAGCAGGGGGCGTGAAGGCCGATAACTCCCTCGGAGTAGGCCATGATTGCCTCGTCCACGTTGCGGAAGGCCTTGCCCTCGCCGGGCTCGCAGCCTGGCTTCTCAAGGGTGAGGTAGTAGGAGCCGAGGACCATGTCCTGGGTCGGCACGGCGACGGGCTTGCCGTCGGAGGGCTTGAGCAGGTTGTTGGCGGCGAGCATAAGGAAGCGTGCCTCAGCCTGGGCCTCGGTGGAAAGCGGAACGTGAACGGCCATCTGGTCGCCGTCGAAGTCCGCGTTATATGCGGTACATACCAGCGGGTGGAGCTTAAGGGCTCTGCCCTCCACGAGCACGGGCTCAAAGGCCTGAATACCGAGCCTGTGAAGCGTAGGAGCACGGTTGAGCATGACCGGGTGGTCCTTGATGACCACCTCGAGGGCGTCCCAGACCTCGGGCTGGGTGGCTCTCTCGGTCATCTTTCTGGCGTTCTTGATGTTGGTGGCGGCGCCCACGTCCACGAGGCGCTTCATAACAAAGGGCTTAAAGAGCTCTATGGCCATCTCCTTGGGAAGTCCGCACTGGCTCATTTTGAGCTCAGGACCGACGACGATAACGGAACGTCCGGAGTAGTCGACACGTTTGCCGAGAAGGTTCTGACGGAAACGTCCCTGTTTGCCCTTGAGCATGTCAGAGAGGGACTTGAGCGGACGGTTGCTGGGTCCGGTGACGGGTCTGCCCTTTCTGCCGTTGTCTATGAGGGCGTCAACGGCTTCCTGGAGCATACGCTTCTCGTTGCGGACTATGATGTCCGGCGCGCCCAGCTCAAGGAGGCGTTTGAGACGGTTGTTTCTGTTGATGACCCTTCTGTAAAGGTCGTTGAGGTCGGAGGTGGCGAAGCGGCCGCCGTCCAGCTGGACCATGGGGCGGATATCCGGCGGGATCACGGGAATCACGTCGAGAATCATCCACTCGGGGCGGTTACCGGAGAGGCGGAAGGCGTCCACCACTTCAAGCCTCTTGAGGAGGCGCACGCGCTTCTGGCCGGAGGCGGTCTCCAGCTCCTCATGGAGCTCGGCGGAGAGCTTGTCGAGGTCTATGTCCTTGAGCAGGAGCTGGATAGCCTCGGCGCCCATGCCCGCCTGGAAATCCTCCTCGTATTTTTCGCGCATGTCGCGGTACTCCTTCTCGGAGAGGAGCTGTTTTTTCTCGAGGGGGGTCGTGCCGGGGTCGGTGACGATGTAGCTCGCGAAATAGAGCACCTTTTCAAGGATTCTCGGGCTCATGTCGAGAACGAGGCCCATTCTGGAGGGGATACCCTTGAAATACCAGATGTGGGAGACGGGAGCGGCAAGCTCAATGTGGCCCATACGCTCGCGTCTGACCTTTGCTCTGGTGACTTCGACGCCGCAGCGCTCGCAGATCTTGCCCTTGAAGCGCAGGCGTTTATATTTTCCGCAGTAGCACTCCCAGTCCTTGGTCGGTCCGAAGATCCTTTCGCAGAAAAGGCCGTCCCGCTCGGGCTTGAGCGTTCTGTAGTTTATGGTTTCGGGTTTCTTTACCTCGCCGTAGGACCACTCTCTGATCTTATCGGGCGAAGCAAGGCCGATTTTGATAGAATCAAATGCGTTGAATTCCATTATTTACAGCCCCCCTTATATTTCTTCATCTTCGTCGGATTCGGAGGAACCGAAGCCGAAGTCAAGTTCGTCAAAGCTGTCAGAGCCGAAGCCGTCCTCGTCCGGGTCTTCTATCTGGAAGCCGCTGAAGTCCTCGTCGAAGCTTGCGGGCTCGTCGTCGAAGCCGGAAAGCTCCTCCGCAGGAATGAGGCCCACGTCGTCATCGTCGAAGTTCTGTTTGAGGTCTATCTCCTCGTTGTTCTTGTCAAGCACCTTGATGTCGAGTCCGAGGGACTGGAGCTCCTTGATGACGACCTTGAAGGACTCGGGTATGCCCGCGGTGGGCACGTTCTGGCCCTTTACAATGGCTTCGAAGGTCTTTACACGGCCCACAACGTCGTCGGATTTGACGGTGAGTATCTCCTGAAGGGTGTAGGCGGCGCCGTAGGCTTCGAGGGCCCAGACCTCCATCTCACCGAATCTCTGGCCGCCGAACTGGGCTTTGCCTCCCAGCGGCTGCTGGGTGACAAGGCTGTACGGGCCGGTGGAACGGGCGTGGATCTTATCGTCAACAAGGTGGTGGAGCTTGAGGTAGTACATGTAACCGACGGTTACGGGGTTGTCAAAGAGCTCGCCGGTGCGTCCGTCACGGAGCTGCACCTTGCCGCTCTCGTCAAGGCCTGCCTTGACGAGCAGCTCTCTGATGTCCGCCTCGTGGGCGCCGTCGAAAACAGGGGTCATGACGTGCCAGCCGAGCTCCGCCGCGGCTCTGCCGAGGTGGACCTCCAGCACCTGACCGATGTTCATACGGGAAGGTACGCCCAGAGGGTTAAGAAGGATATCCAGTGGTCTGCCGTCGGGCAGGAAGGGCATATCCTCCTGAGGAAGGATCCTCGAAACGACGCCCTTGTTGCCGTGGCGTCCTGCCATCTTGTCGCCGACGGAGAGCTTTCTCTTCTGGGCGATGTAGCAGCGGACCACCTGGTTTACGCCGGGGTTGAGCTCGTCGCAGTTCTCTCTGGTGAACACCTGTACGTCCACGATAATGCCGTATTCGCCGTGGGGCACGCGAAGGGAGGTGTCTCTCACTTCCCTGGCCTTCTCGCCGAAGATGGCGCGGAGCAGCCTCTCCTCGGAGGTGAGCTCGGTCTCGCCCTTGGGCGTTACCTTGCCGACGAGAATATCTCCGGCACGGACCTCCGCGCCTATGCGGATGATTCCGCGCTCGTCCAGCTCACGCAGGGCGTCCTCGCCCACGTTGGGAATGTCGCGGGTGATCTCCTCCGGGCCGAGCTTGGTGTCCCTGGCCTCGAGTTCGTACTCCTCGATATGGACGGAGGTGAAGGTGTCCTCTTTTACGAGCTTCTCATTGATGAGGACTGCGTCCTCGTAGTTGTAGCCCTCCCAGGTCATGAAGCCGATGAGCATGTTCTTGCCGAGTGCGATCTCGCCCTCGCTGGTGGCGGGGCCGTCGGCAATGACCTGGTGCTCATCCACGTGCTCACCCTTTTCGACGATGGGTCTCTGGTTGACGCAGGTGCCCTGGTTGGAGCGGAGGAATTTGATGATTTTGTATTCGTCAAGGGAGCCGTCGCTGTCGCGTTTGATGACAATGCGCTCCGCATCCACCTTGACGACGGTGCCGGCGTGCTCAGCGAGCACGGTGACGCCGGAGTCCACAGCTGCCTTATACTCCATACCGGTGCCGACGAAAGGACGCTCGGTCTTGAGCAGCGGCACAGCCTGGCGCTGCATGTTCGCTCCCATGAGGGCGCGGTTCGCGTCGTCGTTCTCAAGGAAGGGGATCATGGCGGTAGCCACGGAGACGACCATCACAGGGGATACGTCCATGTAGTCGACCTTGTTGCTGTCGACCTCGATGAACTCGTCCTTATAGCGGCAGGTTACCTTCTGCACGGCGAAGTGGTTGTTCTCGTCCAGAGGGGTGTTTGCCTGGGCCACGATGTAATCGTCCTCGGTGTCCGCGGTCATATACTCGACCTCGTCGAGCACGACGCCGGTGGCCTTGTCGACCTTTCTGAAGGGCGCCTCGATGAAGCCGTATTTGTTTATCTTTGCATAGGTGGCAAGATAGGAGATAAGTCCGATGTTCGGGCCCTCAGGAGTCTCGATAGGGCACATGCGGCCGTAGTGGCTGTAATGTACGTCACGGACCTCGAAGCCTGCGCGGTCACGGGAAAGACCGCCGGGGCCGAGGGCGGAAAGACGGCGCTTATGGGTCAGCTCAGCAAGGGGGTTGGTCTGGTCCATGAACTGGGACAGCGGAGAGGAGCCGAAGAACTCCTTGATAGCCGCCACCACCGGGCGGATGTTCACAAGGCCCTGGGGGGTGATGGCCTCGGCGTCCTGAGCCTGAATGGTCATGCGCTCGCGGATGACGCGCTCAACTCTGGAGAAGCCGATTCTGAACTGGTTCTGGAGAAGCTCGCCGACGCTTCTGATACGCCTGTTGCCCAGGTGGTCGATGTCGTCGGTGCTGCCGAAGCCCCAGTAGAGGTTGCACATATAGTTAATGGAGGAGAAAATATCATCAATGATGATGTGTTTCGGGATGAGTTCGTCCACGTTCTCTTTGATAAGGGAAACAAGCAGCTCCTTGTCGTCGCCGGCCTTTTCGGCAATGTCGGTGATAACGGAGAAGCGGACCTTCTCGTTGATGAAGAGCTCCTCGAGCTCCTCTTTGGTGAGGTCGACGTAATCCTCTGCGTCGACCATGTTGTTGGAAATAACTTTGACCTTGTGGCCTTCCACGTCCACAAGCACCTCGCGCACGCCCTTTTTGTCCAGAAGCTCGCCCTGAGTTCTGTTGAGGGTGGTGCCCGCCTCAAAGAGGACCTCTCCGGTGAGGGGATCCGCCACAGGCTCAGCAAGGGTCATACCCGCGACGCGGCGCGCCAGAGCGAGCTTCTTGTTGTATTTGTAGCGGCCCACCCGGGAGATGTCGTATCTCCGGGCGTCGAAGAAGAGGTTGTGGAGGTGCTGCTCGCTGGTCTCCACCGTGGGCGGCTCGCCCGGACGGAGCTTGCGGTAGACCTCGAGAAGGGCCTCCTCCCTGGATTTGGTGTTGTCCTTTTCGAGGGTGGCGAGCAGCATGGGCTCCTCGCCGAAATAGTCGATGATCTGCTCGTCGGTGCCGAGACCCAGGGACCTGATAAAGGTGGTGACGGGCAGTTTTCTGTTTTTATCAATTCTTACACCGAAAACGTCGTTGAGGTCGCTTTCGTACTCGAGCCACGCGCCCCTGTTAGGAATGACGGTGCTCGAAAAGAGCTTCTTGCCGGTTTTGTCGAAGCTCATGGCGAAATATACGCCCGGCGAACGGACAAGCTGGGACACGATTACGCGCTCCGCGCCGTTGATGACAAAGGTTCCGGAAGGGGTCATTATGGGGAAATCGCCCATAAAGATATCCTGCTCCTTGATTTCTCCGGTCTCCTTGTTCTGCAGGCGGGCACGCACCCGGAGGGGCGCCGCGTAGGTTACGTCGCGCTCTTTGCATTCCTCGATGGTATATTTGGGCTTATCTTCGATATGATAATCAATGAAGTCCAAAACAAGGTTGCCGGAATAGTCCGAGATGGCCGAAACATCGCGGAACACTTCCCTCAGTCCTTCCTCGAGGAACCACTTATAGGAGTCCTTCTGAATCTCAATGAGGTTCGGCATGTCGAGAACCTCGTTGATTTTGGAAAAACTCATGCGGACATTTTTCCCGAGCTTGACAGGTTTTACATTGACCAAATAGCTCACTCCATTCATCCGTATTTACGTCGTTAATTTTTAGACCAAAACACTTGCATTTTCGCGAAAGATGTGGTATAGTATTCTCTGTAATGGCACAAGTGTCCATTTTGGTACATTTTATAATTATATTACTAAAGTCAAGTGGTGTCAACCTTTTTAAGGGGGTTTTGGCGCTATTTTTTTATGTTTTTTTGAAATTCAGCTAATTTTGGACACTCCGAGGCCGGTTTTTGGGCCTCATTTTTGTTAATTATTGCCAAAGCTCCGGGCGCTATTCACACCCCGGAAAAGCCCTGTTCCCTACCGAAAACGCCCGGCCTCCGTGAAAAAATGTCCACGGAACCGGGCGTTTCTTTTGCTCTTTTCGGGCGGTTTTTTGTACGGAAAGAGTTAATCCTCCTGCAAAGCGGAATCTGCCATTCTTACCTCTTTATATACAGTCTCCAGTTTCCGCTTTGCTCCGGCAAATGCGGGCCAGGCATCAATTCCATCGTTCTTTTTTCTCGGAATAATATGAATATGGAAATGAGGAACTGACTGCCCTGCGCTTTCATCGTTGGCATTCAATAAATTCACGCCCTCGTATCCGCATTTATCTACGAGATGATTTGATACCCTTTTCACAGCACCCATAACTTTATTTAAAGTATCCGTATCACAGTCAAGTATATTTTTCACATGCTTTTTAGGGACAACAAGAATATGCCCGTCTACGTCTTTGGCAACGTCCATAAAAGCTACCGTAAAATCGTCTTCATATACTTTCATTATCGAATTACTGCTTATTATTTTGCAAAAAATGCAATCATCCATTTTTTTGTTTCCCTCCGCAAGTTTCAATCCGTTTTATTTACTTGCCAAATGAAGCATTCCGGTCCGTCATCTGCGTAAATGAACGCCAAAAGATAATAAAAGTCCTCCTGGAGCTCCTATTTATATTTGAGCTGCAGCTTTTATTGCTGCAAAACACTGCGCTATAAACGGAACTTTTTTCAATGTTCCTCCAGCTCTCTCGCCAGGTTCTCCCTTATCCTCTGCATTATGGACTCCTTATATTCTATCTCGCCGCTTTCGAGCATCAGCGCCGCGCCATAGGCAACGGAGCGGATGACGTAGCCCCGGTCCTCCTGCTCCCTGGGCGGCATGTCCGGAAGGCACAGGGGCACCAGCCTCCCCACCCGCTCCGCCAGGGGCAGATTTCCGCCCGCGAGCATGAGCACCGCCCGGAAATGGGGGTTTGCGATGCAGAAACGGATATAGGCCATGCAGCTTTCTATTAGCTGCGCCTTCGGGTCCCCGGCATATACCGCCGCCACCTGGTCCAGCAGCAGGCTCAGGTGACTTTTTATATAGTCAAAAATCGCGTTTATAAATTCCTCGCGGTTTTTGAAGTGCTTATAGGGCGCGGCACAGGAGATGTTGCAGGCGGCGGAGACCCTCCTCAGCGAAAAATCCGCTATGCCGTGGGCCTCCAGCTCCTCTATGCCCGCCGCTATGAGCTGTTCCCTGACCGATGCGGAGCCAAGCTCCTCGTCCATGCCGCCGCCCCCTTTTTTATAGTATAAATTCAGTATAACATAGACTTTTTTCCTTTGCAACCGGAAGTGCCTATTGACTTTTTCGATTTAAAGCGTATAATTATGGTATATTTATATAGGTTAACAGTGTTAACCTTGCTTTTTTCAGGAGGTGCCCCGTATGGACATAAAACGAATGGAAACCCTCGGCAAAAACCGCTCTGTGATCCGGGAGCTCTTTGAGTACGGCAACAGGCGCAAGGCGGAGATAGGCGCGGAAAACGTCTTTGATTTCAGCATAGGCAACCCCAACGTGGCGCCTCCCGCGGAGGTGGCCGATGAGCTTCGCAGGCTCCTCTCCGAGGAGGACCCGGTGGCCGTCCACGGCTACACCTCCGCCCCGGGCAGCGCCGCAGCCCGTAGCGCCGTCGCCGGGGACCTCAACCGCCGCTATGGCACGGCCTTCGGCCCGGAGAACTTCTATCTCACCTGCGGCGCCGCCGCAAGCCTTACCATTTCCCTCTCCGCCGTGGCCGAAAACGGCAGCGAGGTCATTATTTTCGCCCCATATTTCCCTGAGTACACCGTCTATATCGGGACCGCCGGGGCAACGCCCGTGGTCGTGCCCTGCCGGGAGGAGGATTTCCAGATAGACTTTGACGCTCTTGAAAAGGCCATAAACGAAAAAACCGCCGCGGTGCTCATAGATTCGCCCAACAACCCCTCCGGCGCGGTCATCACCGAGGAGAACCTGAAGCGCCTCTCGGCGGTGCTCACCGGGGCGGAGCGCCGTTTCGGCCGCCGCATTTTCCTCATTTCGGACGAGCCCTACCGCGAAATCGTCTATGACGGAGTGAAGGTGCCCTTTGTGACGAAATATTACCGGGACACGGTGATATGCTACTCATACAGCAAGTCCCTCTCCCTCCCCGGGGAGCGCATAGGCTACGTCCTCGTATCCCCGGAAATTGAGAACTGGCAGGACGTCTATGCCGCAGTGTGCGGCGCGGGGCGCGCCTTGGGCTTTGTGTGCGCGCCGGCGATTTTCCAGCACATGCTGCCTGCCTGCGCCGGGCTCACCTCCGACATAGGGGTTTACGCCCGGAACCGGGAGCTTCTCTACGGCGCGCTGACCGAAATGGGCTTTTCTGCCGTGCACCCGGACGGCGCATTTTACCTCTTTGTGAAATCCCCGGAGCCGGACGCCAACGCCTTCAGCGAGAGGGCCAAAAAATATGAGCTCCTGCTCGTTCCCAGCGACGATTTCGGCGTGACCGGCTACGTCCGGGTGTCCTACTGCGTTTCCACTGAACAGATAGAAAGGTCGCTGCCGGCCTTCAGAAAATTAGCGGAGGAATATTTTAAATGAACCAGCTTGAAGAAGCCAGAAAGAATATAAACGCCATTGACAAGAAAATGGCCAAGCTCTTTGAACAGCGCATGGCGGAGGTTGCAAAGGTGGCCCAATACAAAATCGAGCGGGGCCTGCCCATTCTCGACGCCGGGCGGGAGAGCGAGGTCATACTCAAGAACTCCTCCCTCGTCGCGGACGAGACGGTGCGTGCCTACTATGTCAACTTTCTCCAGAGCAACATGGGCATTTCGAGAAAGTACCAGGAGCTGCTCCAGAAGGGCCTCACCGTCGCATACAGCGGCGTCGAGGGAGCCTTCGCCAACATCGCCGCCAAGAGCATTTTCCCCAGCGCCGCCCAGCTCTCCTGCCCGGATTTCCGCACCGCCTATGAGGCGGTGGTGAACGGCGAGGCGGACTGCGCCGTCCTCCCCATTGAAAACAGCTACGCCGGGGAGGTCTCCCAGGTAATAGACCTCATGTTTCAGGGCACACTTTTCATAAACGGCATATATGACCTCGAGGTGCGCCACAACCTGCTGGGCCTGCCCGGGGCGAAAATGTCCGACATAAAGACCGTCATCAGCCACCCGCAGGCCATTGAGCAGTGCTCAAACTACATACGCAAGCGTGGCTTTGAGGCCCAGAGGGCCACAAATACCGCCGTCGCCGCCCAGCAGGTGGTGGAGAGGGGCGACAAAAGCGTCGCCGCCATCGCGAGCACGGACACCGCGAAGCTCTACGGCCTCGAGGTGCTGGAGCGCAAGATAAACGAGAGCAGCATGAACACCACACGCTTCGCGGTGTTTTCGAGGGTGGAGAGCCCCGGAAACCCCAGGGAGCAGGACAGGCAGTTCGTCCTCGTATTTACGGTCCGGAACGAGGCCGGCGCCCTGGCGGAGGCCATAAACATCATAGGCCGCTGCGGCTTCAACATGCGCACCCTGCGCAGCCGCCCCATGAAGGAGCTCATGTGGCAGTACTATTTCTATGTGGAGGCCGACGGCAACGTCAGCAGCGCCGCCGGCAAGCTGATGATGAAGGAGCTGGGCAAATACTGCGACCACCTCCGCATCATAGGCAGCTTCCCGCACGAGACTAAGCTCTGATTTTTTGAGCACGGAGGCATTTTTATGATAATTCCCGTAAGGCTTCCCGCCGGAAGCTACGATATAACCCTCTCCCGGGGCGCCCTCGCCGCCGCCGGGGAGATCATCGACCTTGAGCGCAGAGTGCTCATAGTCACGGACAGCGGCGTGCCGCCGAAATACGCCGAGGCAGTCGCCGCCCAGTGCCGGGAGCCGGTCATAGCCACCGTCCCCATGGGCGAGGGCAGCAAGAGCCTTGAGGTTTTCAGCGGGCTTTGCAAAAGGCTCCTTGAAAACAACTTTACCCGCACCGACTGCGTGGTCGCCGTGGGCGGCGGCGTCGTCGGGGACCTTGCGGGCTTCGTTGCCGCAAGCTATATGCGGGGCATTGATTTTTACAATATCCCCACCACCGTCCTTTCACAGGTGGATTCCTCCGTGGGAGGCAAGGTGGCGGTCAATTTTGAGGGCATAAAGAACATTATCGGCGCTTTCTATCAGCCGGAGGCGGTAATAATCGACCCGGACGTGCTCAAGACCCTTACCCCCCGCCACTATGCCAACGGCCTCGCGGAGGCGGTCAAAATGTCCCTGACCTTTGACCGGGAGCTCTTTGAGCTTTTCGAGCAGGGGGACGCAGCCGAAAATATTGAGAAAATAATTGAACATTCCGTCAGGAGCAAGGCCCGGGTGGTGGAGCAGGACGAGCACGAGGCGGGGCTCCGCCGGGTGCTCAACTTCGGGCACACCATGGGCCACGCCATTGAGAGCGTCGAGGGCCTCGGCGGGCTCTATCACGGCGAATGTGTCGCCCTCGGCATGCTGCCCATGTGCGGCGATGAGCTGAGGCCGCGGGTGGAGCGCGTGCTCAAAAAGCTGGGCCTTCCCACAGAGTGGCGGGGCGACCCGGAAAAGCTCATTTCCGCCGCGGCCCACGACAAGAAATTCTCCGGCAGCAGCGTCACCGTGGTGACCCTTCCGGAAATCGAGCACTACGAATTTGAAAAATGGACGAGCGGCGAGCTTCTTCGCCGGATGGAGGAGTTTTTTAAATGAAGGACAGTTTCGGACACAGCGTTTCAGTCACCGTTACCGGCGAAAGCCACGGCCCGGCCATTGTGGCCGTCCTCTCCGGCCTCGCGCCGGGGATCCCCGTGGACGAAGATTTCATCGCCGTCCAGCTCACAAAGCGCCGGCCGGCCGGCGCCATCTCCACCGCGAGGCGGGAGGAGGACAAATTTGAAATTCTCAGCGGCGTTTTCGGCGGCTTCACCACCGGAACGCCCATAACCATACTCATTCCCAATGAAAACACCGTCAGCAGGGATTACTCCGAAATCGCCGTCACCGCCCGGCCGGGCCACGCGGACTACTCCGCCCAGTGCAAGTACCACGGCTTCCAGGATTACCGGGGCGGCGGGCATTTCAGCGGGCGGGTCACGGCGGCCCTCGTCGCCGCCGGAGCTATTGCGATCTCCGCCCTCGGGCGCAAGGGGATAAAGATAGCCACCCACGTGGCCGCCTGCGGCGGCGTCCGGGACCGGGGCTTTGAAAACCTCGACGAGGACATGGACAAGCTCAACGGCGAAAATTTTGCCGTCCTTGACGGCGAAGCCGGAAAGAAGATGGAGGAAGCGATCCTCGCTGCGAGGGAGAGCCTTGACAGCGTGGGTGGAATCCTCGAAACCGCCGTCACCGGCGTGCCCGCCGGGGTGGGCGAGCCCTATTTCGACAGCGTGGAGAGCCGCCTTTCCCACGTGCTTTTCAGCATTCCCGCCGTCAAGGGCGTGGAGTTCGGCAGCGGCTTTGCCATGGCGGACATGCGCGGGAGCGAGGCCAACGACCCCTTCCGCATTGACGAAAACGGCAAAATCTATACCAAAACCAACCACAACGGCGGCGTGAACGGCGGAATTACCAACGGGTGCCCCATTGTTTTCCGCTGTGCCATAAAACCCACCCCCTCCATTGCCCGCCCACAGGAGACGGTGGATTTCATAAAGGGCGAAGAAAAAATTTTTGAGATAAGGGGCCGTCACGACCCGGCCATAGTCCACAGGGCGAGGGTCGTGGTGGATTCCGCCGCGGCGCTGGCGCTCTGCGACCTTCTGGCTGAGCGCTACGGCACGGACTGGCTCGGAGGTTAAGCATGGAATACGGACTTATCGGGGAGCACCTCCCCCACAGCTTCTCCCCGGAGATACACCGGAGGATAGGCGACTATAAATATGAGCTTATGGAGCTTGCCCCCGGCGAGGTGGAGGCCTTTATGGAGCGCCGGGAATTCAAGGGCATAAACGTCACTATTCCCTATAAACAGCGGGTCATACCCTACCTCGACGAGATAGACGAGGCCGCAAGGGCCATAGGCGCGGTGAACACCGTGGTGAACCGCGGCGGCAGGCTCTATGGCTACAACACGGATTTCGGAGGGCTAAGGGCCCTCATTGAGAGGACCGGCGTCTCCGTCGGTGGGAAAAAGGCCCTTATTTTCGGCAACGGCGGCACCAGCAAAACGGCCTTTGCCGTGCTCAACGCTCTGGGCGCCGCTTCGGTGCTCAAAGCGAGCATCCTCGGCGAGCCGGAGACCATCTCCTACGACGAAGCCTGCACCGTCCATTCGGACGCTGAGATAATCGTCAACACCACCCCCTGCGGCATGTTCCCGAACCTTCACGGTATGGCCGCAGACCCGGGGGATTTCCCGAAAGCAGAGGCCGTCATAGACGTGGTTTACAACCCGCTAAAAACCGACCTCATGCAGAGGGCCGGGGAGCTTGGAATACCCACCTGCGGCGGGCTTTATATGCTGGTGACCCAGGCCATTCTGGCCGCGGAGCGGTTCTTTGACGAAAAAATCCCCCCGGAGAGGGCCGAAGCCATCTACCGGGAGATTTTGCGCAGCAAGCAGAACATTGTGCTCATAGGCATGCCCGCCTCGGGCAAGACCACCGTCGGGCAGCTGCTTTCGGAAAGCCTCTCCCGCCCGCTCATAGACCTCGACGATTTCATCGCCGAAAGGGCCGGAAAGAGCATACCGGAGATTTTTAAAGCCTTTGGCGAGGAGGAATTCCGGAAAATGGAGGCGGAAGCCACCGCCATTGTTTCCGGCTCCACCGGCAGCATCATTGCCACCGGCGGCGGCGCGGTGCTGAACCCGGAAAATATCCGCTACCTTCGGAAAAACGGCCGCATATACTTCATCGACAGGCCCGTTTCGAGCCTCGTCCCCACGGAGGACCGGCCCACCGCCGGGAGCCGGGAGGCAATTTTGAAACGGTACGAGGAGCGGTACCCGCTCTACTGCAAATACTGCGACGTCAGGATAGATGCCTCGGGCAGCGCCGGGGAAGTTCTCGAAAAAGTGAAAGAGGATTTTTTAAATGAAAATTTTAGTGATTAACGGCCCGAATCTCAACATGCTCGGCATACGGGAGCCGGACATATACGGAAAGGAGACCTATAAGAGCCTCCTTGAAAAAATCTCCGCCCACGCAGAAAAGCGCGGCGTCTCCGTGGAGTTTTTCCAGAGCAACCACGAGGGTGCTCTGGTGGACAGGATACAGGAGGCCTTCGGCAATACGGACGGCATTGTCATAAATCCCGGAGCATACACCCACACGAGCATCGCCCTTCTGGACGCTGTGAAATCCGTGGGCATACCCACCGTTGAGGTGCACATTTCCGACGTTTCAAAGCGGGAGGAATTCCGCAGCGTCAGCTACATAAGGGCCGCCTGCATCGGCTCCGTCATCGGCCACGGCACCGACGGCTACCTCGAGGCCATGGACATGCTCATTGAAAGGAGCGGTAAAAATGATTGCTGAGATAAAACCGGGCAAGGGCCGGGGCAGAATGACCGCCCCGCCCTCCAAGAGCATGGCCCACCGCCTGCTCATAGGCGGCGGTCTCGCCAAGGGCGAGAGCGTCATTGAGGGCATCTCCTCCTCCGAGGACATGAAAGCCACCCTCGACTGCCTCGCCTCCATAGGCGCAAGCTACGAGATCGAGGGCGACAAAGTGACGATCCGGGGCGCCGACCTTCGGAACATACCCGAAGGGGCCGTCCTGAACTGCCGGGAAAGCGGCAGCACGCTGCGGTTTTTCGTCCCCATCTGCCTTCTGGACGGCAAGAGTTTCACCCTCACCGGGAGCAAGACCCTCCTCTCCCGCCCCATGAGCGTTTACGAGGATATATGCAGAAAGCAGGGCCTCGTCTTTGAGGCCGGGGAGGACAAAATCACCGTCGGCGGGCGCCTCCAGAGCGGAAACTACAAAATAAAAGGCAACATCAGCAGCCAGTTCATAACGGGGCTTCTCTTTGTGCTCCCCCTCATGGAGGAGGACAGCACCATTCAGCTCATTCCCCCCATTGAAAGCTGCTCGTATATAAATCTCACCATTGAGGCCCTCGCCAAATTCGGCGTCAAGGTCCTCTGGCAGGACGAAAAGACCCTTTTCGTCCCCGGGGGCCAGAGCTATAAGGCCGTCCACGCAAAGGTGGAGGGGGACTACTCCAACGCGGCGTTTTTCGCCGCCCTCGACGTGCTCGGCTCTGAAATTGAGATAGAGGGCCTTGACCCGGACAGCCTCCAGGGGGACAAGGTATATGAAAAGAACTTCGCCCTCCTCGAAAAGGGCACCCCCACCATAAATATCGCCGACTGCCCGGACCTCGGGCCCATTCTCTTCGCGGTGGCGGCGGTCAAGGGGGGCGGCGTTTTCACCGGCACACGCCGCCTCAAGATAAAGGAGAGCGACCGTGCCTCCGCCATGGCGGAGGAGCTGGCGAAATTCGGCGTGGCCGTGACGGTGCATGAGGACAGCGTCGTCATATATCCCCACGATTTCCACGCGCCCACGGAGCCTCTCTCGGGCCACAACGACCACAGGATAGTCATGGCCTGCTCCGTCCTCGCTACGCTGACCGGCGGCGTCATCGAGGGGGCGGAAGCCTCCCGCAAAAGCCTGCCGGATTTCTTTGAGCGGCTCCAGAGGCTCGGATTCGAGGTGAACTGCCATGATGCTTGATACCAGCAAGAATATCCTCATTGTGGGCCTCGGCCTCATCGGCGGAAGCTACGCCAAGGCCCTGCGCAAGCTGGGCTTCAGGATTTCGGCCATAACCCGCAGCCAGTCGAGCATTGACTACGCCCTTGAAAACGGCATTATCGACTTCGGCTGCACCGAACCCCGGCCAGAGGTCATAGGAAAAGCCGAGCTTATCGTTTTTGCCCTCTATCCCCACGTTTTCATCGACTGGATAGAAAAATACCAGCAGTACCTGAAGCCTGGCGCCCTCCTGACGGACGTCACCGGCGTAAAGGGCGCCATAGTCGATAAAATCCAGGATATGCTGAGGCCGGACGTGGAGTTCATCGCGGCCCACCCCATGGCCGGGCGCGAGGTATACGGAGTGCAGAACAGCGACGAGCGCATTTTCCACGGCGCCAACTATATAGTGACCCCCACGGAGCGCAACACCCAGGCCGCCATAGAGGACTGCCTTGAGCTGGGGCGGCTGCTGGGCTTCTCCCACGTGTCGGTGCTCACTCCGGAAAAGCACGACGAGATGATAGGCTTCGTTTCCCAGCTCACCCACTGCATAGCCGTGTCGCTTATGACCTGCTATGACGGCGAAAAGCTCCAGGACTACACCGGCGACTCCTTCCGGGACCTGACGAGGATAGCCCGCATTAACGACGACATGTGGAGCGAGCTTTTCCTGCTCAACAAGGACGCCCTTCTGGAGTCCATGGACAAATTCCTGGCGGAATTTATGAAGCTGCGCTCCTCCCTCGAAAATGACGACCGGGAGACCATGCGGGAAATGATGCGCATTTCCACCAGCCGCAGGGCGCTTTTTGACAAGAAATAAATGAAAGAGGAGATATAAAGCTATGAATATGGATTTTAAGAGAAAACTTCCCATACCCCAGGAGACCAAAAAAATGTTCCCCCTGACCCCGGAGCTTGCCGACGTCAAGGCGGCCCGGGACGAGGATATAAAAGCCGTCTTTGAGTCCCGCTCGGACAAATTTATCCTCATCATCGGCCCCTGCTCCGCAGACCGGGAGGACTCCGTCCTCGACTACATCCACCGCCTCGCCAGGGTGCAGGAGCAGGTCAGGGACAAAATCATCATCATTCCCCGCATCTATACCGGCAAGCCCCGCACCACCGGCCAGGGCTACATGGGCCTTCTCCACCAGCCGGACCCCAACGGCGAGCCGGACATTTTCGAGGGCATCTGCGCGGTGCGTAAGTTCCACATGCGCGCCCTTGCGGAGACGGGTTTCACCTGCGCGGACGAGATGCTCTATCCTGAAAACCACCGCTATCTCTCCGACCTGCTCGGCTACGTCGCCGTGGGCGCCCGCTCCGTGGAGGACCAGCACCACCGTCTCACCGCCAGCGGCCTTGACATTCCCGTGGGCATGAAAAACCCCACCGGCGGCGACCTTTCCGTCATGATGAACTCCATTGTGGCCGCCCAGGCGCCCCACAATTTCGTCTACCGCGGCTGGGAGGTTGAGAGCTTCGGCAATCCCCTCGCCCACGCCATTCTCCGGGGCTACGTGGACAAGCACGGCAACAGCCACCCGAACTACCACTACGAGGACCTGCAGCTGGTATATAACCTCTATGCCAAGAGCAGCCTTGTGAACCCGGCGGTCATAGTGGACTGCAACCACTCCAACTCCGGCAAGCAGTGGTTTGAGCAGATACGCATTGCCCAGGAGGTCATGTACAGCCGCCGCTACAACAAGGACATTGCAAACATGGTCAAGGGCCTCATGATCGAGAGCTACATCGAGGACGGCTGCCAGAAAACCGACGGCGGCGTCTACGGCAAATCCATCACCGACCCCTGCCTCGGCTGGGAAAAGAGCGAAAACCTCATTTACACCATAGCTGAAAATCTCTGATTTTATTGCAAAAAGGCCTCCCGCTTTTCGGGCGTTGTTCGTAAAACAGTAAAATATGCAAAAGGCGTGACTCTCATGGTCACGCCTTTTGCTTTGAGAGGATAGCCGCAAAGCGGCGCAAGGGATACAGGCCCTTGTTAGGAACGCAATAACATAAAACGCCCCGGACATTCATGCGTCCGGGGCGTTTTGCCTGTTTTGCGGATTCACCCGTATATTTTCATTTCAAAGGTTGTTTCGCAGCCGGCAAACTCTATTTTATAAGTTTCTGCTTTTGGGTAATCCTCTAATTCAAAGGGAATCGTTTTCTCATTGAGCGGCCCGGAAATGTAACCGTTTATAGACATGCCGGACATCGAGTATTTAGGAACATTACTCATGGTCAGATTTCCCGCTAAGGTTCTTTCTTCTGCGATTTTTCCGTCCTCTATGAGCGACAGTACCACATCACCGGTAATCTCTTTGGGTTCTTCACATCCAAAAAATGCTTCTATAATTATGCTGAAAGGAGACCCCTGTCTCACATGAATTGAAATCTCATTTTCTTTTTTCCAATCGACAAATTTGTCCACACCCGGCGTATAGACGGTAGGATACTGTGTGCCTTTGTCCGCATACTCCTTTATCAGCGCATCAATCTTATTGCGGGATTTAAAAAAGGTGTCCGCCAATTCATTTGAATTTGAAAAACCGAATGAAACTCCGTCTTCGTAGCCAAAGCCATATGTAATCACCGGCGTATCATACGCGACATACGGATTTGTTTTGCCTATCTTTGCGCTGTACACTTCATCTTCAAGGACTATATCTGCAATTTCATCCAGCAGCGACTTATCTGCAATATAAAGTTGAGACCCCATATCAAGATTATGCCAAGTCTGGTTGCCAATAAATATAATCGCATACGAGCCATCATCACTAAGTCTCACAGTTGTAAAGCTTTTCCCTCCCTGCATGCCCCCTGACATATTTTCAGTATAGGATGTGAGCTGTTTACCTTCGTACTTCTCTCTTTCGGGGTTTTGTTGTTCCATCTTTTTGCATCCTCCTGTAATAAAAGCTGTTATTATGAGCAATAGGGTCATAATTGCGATTTGCATGTCTTTTCGGCTTCATATTATCACATAATGGGATAAAATACAAGAACAGCCACAGCAGAGCAAACTGCTGTGGCTGTTAACTGTCTTACGAACACCGCCCGTTTAATCGTGAGGCTTTTTCTCTTCCCGGCGGCAGGGGCCGGGCGTGGTATTAAAGGTAATTTACCGCCACTATGACGGCTCCGAGCACGGTGAGCACGACGCCGGTGGCTCTGTTGAGGGTTTTGGGGCTTGCCTTGTTGGCGAGCTTCGCCGCGATCCTCGCCCAGATGAAGGTAGATACGACGCAGAAAAGGAGGCACCAGAGGTCCGGCATGCCCCCTATGGCAAAGTGGCTGACCGCACCGGTCAGGGCGGTGAAGGTCATGATGAAAACGGAGGTGCCCACCGCGGTCTTGAGCTCGTATCCGAGGAAGGAGGTGAGCACGAGAAGCATCATCATTCCGCCGCCGGCGCCCACAAAGCCGCAGATAAAGCCCACCAGGGTGCCGCAGACTATGGACTGCACGGCGCGCTTCGTCTTGCTGGTATTCAGCATTTTCTCCTTGGTGGTCATGACGGGCTTCACAATGAATTTAATGCCCAGGAGCAGGGTCATGAACATGGAGAAATTCCCCATGGTGGTGTTCGGCACGACGCTTGCCACCCAGGAGCCCACCATGGTGAAAACGAGCACCGCCGCCATCATTATGACGCCGTTCTTGACGTCGAGATTGTCGTTTTTCTTATAGGTATAGGCCGAAACCGCGCTGGCGAGCACGTCGCTGGCAAGGGCTATGCCCACCGCCTCATAGGCGGGCATGTCAAGAAAGGTTATGAGCATCGGGCTGATGACCGCGGCGGCGCTCATGCCCGCAAAGCCCGTACCAAGGCCCGCACCGATTCCCGCTATGAAACAGACTATCAGTTTTATAAGCATTATTTCTTTCCCTCTAAATAATTATTGATATTTTTCTGCATCCGCTCAATGAGGCTCCAGAATTCCGCCCTCTCCTCCGTGCTCATGCCGTCGAACACAATGCTTCCGAAGGAGCACAGGGCCTTTCTGCCCTCAGATATTATCCCGTCCGCCTTTGCGCAGAGGGACAGGTGCATCACCTTGCGGTTTCCGGGGCTGCAGCGCCTCGTCAAATACCCGTTTTGCTCAAGGTTCCGTATGGAGGTGGAGACGTGGGACTTTGTCATGCGTTTTATCTCCACTATATCCGCCGCGGTGTCGTATTTCGGGTTGTTCGCAAGGAACATGAGAATGTCAAATTCGCTCCTTGCGAGGCCGTATTTCCGGCAGACCCCCTCCACGCAGGAGGCGTAGACAACCTTTATGGGTATCTGGTTTTCCCAAAGATTAAGATTCAGCATAAAAACATCCTTTTTTGTTCTAATTAGAACAATTATTTATTATACCAGCTCCATTTTTATAGTCAAGGCCGGGGAAAGAAAGTTTAAACATTCTTAATATTTGCGCCGAAGGGCGCAAAAAAAACGGGAGCTTTTGCTCCCGCTTTCAGTTTTTATCAGTGGGTGGTTTTGTTCAGCAGGTCGTTGCGGATGTTCCAGAGCTTCTCGGAGAGGTCCACGTAGTAGCGGTGGGGGTATTCGAAGCGCTTGACCTCGTCCCAGAGGGTATCAATCTGCTCGGCGCAGTATTTCTTGATATCCTTGAGGGACGGGCTTTCATAGACGCATTTGCCCTTTTCAAAAATCGGCACGAGCATGCGCCTCGCCTCCACGTTTTCAAGCTCCTTCTTCTTCCAGGTGTCCTGTGGGTCAAAGATGGTGAAGGGCTTCGAGGTATCCGGCGCGGGCTCGTCGTAGAGGCTTATATAGTCCGCCATGGCTTTGCCGCTCTCCTTGGAGTAGAAGCGGTAGAAGGTCTTGAAGTCCGGAACGGTTATCTTGCCGACGCTCTCGCTTATCTTGATGACGGGCTTGAGCACGCCGTCCCGCTCCACGGCGGCCAGCTTATATACGCAGCCGAAAACCGGGTCGCTCTTGGCGGTGATGAGGTTTTCGCCCACGCCGAAGCTGTTTATGGAGGCTCCCTGGCGGATAAGGTCGCCGATTATGTACTCGTCAAGGGAGTTGGAGGCGACTATTCCGCAGTCCGGATAGCCCGCGTCGTCGAGCATCTTCCTCGCCTTGCGGGAGAGGTAGGCTATGTCGCCGCTGTCTATGCGGACGCCCTTCGGGCGGATGCCCTTGGGCTTGAGCACCTCGTCAAAGACGCGGATGGCGTTCGGGATTCCGGATTTGAGCACGTTATAGGTGTCCACCAGGAGGGTGCAGTTTTCCGGATAAATCTCTGCGTAGGCCTTGAACGCCTCGTATTCCGAGCCCATAAGCTGGACCCAGCTGTGGGCCATGGTGCCCACGGCGGGAACGCCGTAGTCCCTGTCGGTGAGGGTGCAGGCGGTGGCGCCCACGCCGCCGATATAGGCGGCCCTGGCGCCGAGCACGGCGGCGTCAGCATTCTGAGCACGGCGGGAGCCGAACTCCATGATGGGCCGGCCCTCTGCGGCCCGGACTATTCTGTTAGCCTTGGTGGCGATGAGGCTCTGGTGGTTCGCTATGAGCAGCGTCACGGTCTCCACCAGCTGGGCCTGCACCGCGGGGCCCTTGACGATTATGATGGGCTCCCTCGGGAAAATGGGGGTGCCCTCCGGTATGCTCCAGACGTCGCATTTGAACTCGAAATTCCGCAGATAGCTGAGGAATTTCTCGGAGAAGCAGTTTTTGCTCCGGAGAAACTCTATGTCCTCCTCGGTGAAGCGGAGGTTTTTCATATAGTCGATAAGCTGCTCAAGGCCGGCAAAAATGGCGAAGCCGCCGTCGTCGGGTATCTCCCGGAAGAAAACGTCGAACACTGCGACCGTGTCCTCCATTCCCTTTTCGAGGTAGCCGTTCATCATTGTCAGCTCATAAAAATCAGTGAGCATGCTGAGGTTTCTTTCGTCCCTGTTCATTGAAAATTCCTTCTTTCACAACAGCCGCCCCTGAAAAATAAAAGGGCGGTATTTTCCGCCCTTAATTTTATCACTATTGCCCGGATTTTTCAATCATATGCCGAAATTCCGCTTATAAATTCTTTGAGGCGGCGGTTTTTGGGGTTTTCAAAGATCTCCTCCGGCGCTCCCTCCTCCACTATCCGCCCGCCGTCCATAAAGGCGGCCTTAGTGGCCACCTCCCGGGCGAAGCCCATTTCGTGGGTGACGACTATCATGGTGGTGTGGCTTTCGGCGAGGGATTTTATGACCTTCAGCACCTCGGCGGTGAGCTCCGGGTCGAGGGCCGAGGTGGGCTCGTCAAAGCAGAGGATATCCGGCTTCATGGCAAGGGCCCGGGCGATGGCCACCCGCTGCTGCTGCCCGCCGGAAAGCTGGTGTGGGTAGCTTTGCAGCTTATCCCCGAGGCCCACCCGGCAGAGAAGCTCCTTTGCCTCCCTTTCGGTCTCCTCCTTTATTTTCTTTCTGTCCCTTTTCGGGTCCTTCTCCCGCTCGTAAAGCTCCCGGGCGAGGGCCACGTTCCGAATGGCGGTATACTGGGGGAAAAGGTTGAAGCCCTGGAACACAAGGCCGAAGTGGAGCCGCCTTTTCCGTATCTCGCTCTCCGTCAGCCTGCCGGCGCTTTCGGAGTCGAACAGCGTCTCGCCGTTTACGGCAATCCTGCCGCCGTCCGGCGTCTCGAGGAAATTTATGCAGCGCAGCAGCGTCGTTTTGCCGTTGCCGCTGGAGCCTATCACCGCGAGGACGTCCCCCCGCTCCAGGGAAAAGCTCACGTCCGACAGGACCTTCGTCCCGCCGAAGCTCTTTTTCAGATTTTCAACTTCAAGAACTGCCATAGCTCACACCTTAAAATAGTCCAGTTTCCGCTCCGCCCAGCCGAAAAGCAGGGTCAGCCCGCCGTTAAACGCAAGGTAGAATACCCCCGTATAGAAAAGGGGCCATATGAGCCCGCCGTCGGATATGTACTCCTGGGCAAGCATGATTATCTCCTGCACGGCTATGACCCTCGCAAGGGCGGTGTCCTTGACGAGAGTTATGACCTCGTTGCTCATGGGCGGAACTATGCGCTTCACCACCTGCATGAGCACCACTTTGAAAAATATCTGCTTTTTTGTCATTCCGAGCACCGCCCCGGCCTCGTACTGCCCCTTGGGAATGCTCTCGATCCCGCCACGGTAGATTTCCGAAAAATAGGCGGCGTAGTTTATGACAAAGGCAGCTATGACCGCCACTATGCGCATGTTGTAGGAGGGGCCCCAGCCCCTGCCGAAAAGAAGCCCCGGCCCGTAGTAGACCACTATGACCTGGAGCATCAGCGGCGTTCCGCGCATTATCCAGACGAAGGTCTTTGTGAGCCACGCAATGGGCTTAAATCTGCTCATGGAGCCAAGGGCCACGGGAAGCCCCAGAGGTATCGCCAGGGCCAGCGTCACAAAAAATATCATCAGCGTGACGCCGAAGCCCTGCAAAAGAGTCATTGTTACGGCTTTCAGCATGATTTTTTCCTTTTCAAAATAATTGCCTTCCCTTTTTGCGGGCGGAGAGGGGGCGCAGTGCTTTGCGCCCCCATAAACGCCATGCCGCTACAAATAAAAAGGAAAGGTTTGTTTTACCCTATAAGCTGGCCCTCGAGGCCGTATTTCTCAGCTATTTTTTCCATGGTGCCGTCGGCAATCATCTCAGCTATGACCTTGTTGAACTTCTCAACGTAATCGCTGCCCTGTTTGAAGCCTATGGCATATTCCTCGTCCAGAAGGGGCGCACCCTCCATTATCGCAAGGTCGGAGTAGTCGGTGCCCTCGCCCACCATTGCCATGGCCATGGTGTAGTCGATGACGGCGGCCTCCGCCGTCTTTGATTTTACCTCAAGCAGCGCGTCGCTCTGCTTGGACACGGGGGTGTAGGGGTTGCCGCAGAGGAGCCCCTCCTCGTCCTGTATGGCGCCCTCGCCCGCGGAGGAGACCTCCGCCACCAGGGCCGCGCCCACAAGGCTCTCAATGCTGTTATATTTGTCCGCGTCCTCGGCGCGGATGACTATGACCTGCTTGTTTTCAAGGTAGCTGTCGGTGAAATCTATCTGCTGGCGGCGCTCCTCCGTGACGGTGAAGCCGTTCCAGATGCAGTCTATGTTCCCGGCGTTGAGCTCAACTTCCTTGGTGTCCCAGTTTATGACGGTAAATTCCGGCTCGAGGCCGAGGCGGCTGCAGGCCTCCTCGGCAAACTCGGTGTCAAAGCCGATGAGCTTGCCGTTTTCGTCCTTATAGTTCATGGGGGCATAGATCGTGATACCTATGACGAATTTTTCCTTTTCCTGCTCCTTTGAGCACGCGCCGAGGCTGAGCATGAGCACCGCAGCCATTATTACAGCTATTATCTTTTTCATTTTTATTTCCTCCGTTTTTAAGGTTTAATTAAAGGGTTAAGTTTTTAAAAATAATTTCAGAGCCGCCCTTCAATGTCGCCCCAGCGCGGAGGAACACTGCCTTACTGTATCCATTTTCCGTCTCCTTGTTTTATCGTGTTACCATATTACCACGATAACACACTAAAGTCAATAGGCAAAAAAATATTTTTTTGCAAAAAAAATGCCGGCAGAGCCGGCATTTTTCACGTCTATCAGTACTGGATAACGACTTTGAGGGATTTGCTGGAATCGCTGGCAGTGCGGAGGGCCTCGTCAATGTCGTCGAGGGCAAATTTATGGGTGACAATGCTCTCGATGTCGAATTTTTTGGATTTCAGCATGTCCATGACGGTTCCCACGTCGCTCATGTCATAGCCGGCGGAGCCCACAATGTGGAGCTGGCCGTAGGTGAGCTTCATGAAGTCGGCGGTGGCGGGCTGGTGGAAAACGCCCACTACGGACATGATGGAGGCATATTTCCCGAATTCAATGTATTTCTCAAGGTTGGAGTTTATGCCGACAGCGTCAACGTAGATATCCGCGTTGATGGTGGTGTGGCCGAAGCTGCCGCGGAACTCGCCGAAATATTCCTTTGCCTTTTTCTCATAGTCCTCTTTGCTGACGTTGCAGGTCTCAAAGCCCAGGGCGGCGACCTTTTCAAGGCGGCAGTCGGAGACGTCGGTGACCATGACCTTCTCAACGCCGTAATACTTGAGGGTGACGGCGGCCGCGACGCCTATCATGCCCGCGCCGAAGACGATAGCGGTCTTTCCGGGGGCGGGGTTTGTGAGCTTCGCGCTGTGGCAACCGACGGTGAGGGGTTCGATGAGGCTGGCCTCAACGTTGCTGATGCTGTCGTCCACCAGGAATACGCTCTTATTGAGCTGGCATTTGGGGAACTCAACGTACTCGCTGAAGCCGCCGACGCTGGCGGAACGGGACATATCGTTCTTTGCGAAAAGCGGGAAGGGATAGACCCTGTCGCCCACTTTAAGGTCCTTCACGTTTTTGCCGACCTTTACCACTTCGGAGACCATCTCGTGGCCGAACTCGCCGCCGGGGAAGATCCTCACTGAGCTTCCGTCGTGAGCATAGGAAAAAACGTCGGAACCGCAGATGGCGGCGCAAAGGTTTTTGACGACTACGCCGTCGTCGTCACAGTCGGGCATGGGAACTTCCCTGACTTCGATGTTGCCCGGACCTACATAAATTGCACTTTTCATTTTAATACCTCCCAAACATCTTTGTTGCTTCCATTATAAAGCATGTTCGGGAGGAAAGATACGGACAAAACACAAAAATTGTGAGATTTTTAACAGGTAAGTGAGAGGGTGGACAGGAAAATATCCGCCAGAAACTCCGGGCTTTCGACCATGCCCTCGGAAATCCATTTTTTCAGAAGCATGGCCTGGGAGGAGGCAAATTTATATGAGATATATTCCCTCTGCTTAACGTCCGGGTAGTATTTCTCAAACCTTTTTATGTTGATTTTCTCGATCCTTGCGATTATGTCCTCAAACAGCGAATTCTGGCCGTTTTCCTTTATGGCGATTATATAAAACTCCCTGTTGGGCAGAAAGTGGTTATAGAAGTCCAGCGTATATTCCCGCGGGGAAAGCTGCTTTTCCATGCTGTTTTGGAGGGGCACCTCCACGTCCTCGATGAAAATTTTCTCCAAAAGGTCAAAACGGTCCACAAAATAGTAGTAAAACGTCTTTCTCGAAACATTGCACTGGCTGCAGATCTCCGTCACGGAGATTTCCGAAGTCCCCTTTGCAAGCACAAGGTTTATGTAGCCGTCCATAATGGCGCGCTTTGTGAGCATAAACGCTCCCCCCCTCTCCGGATATATCGTTGCTGCGCGGTATTTAAAAAAGCCCCGCTGCTCAAACAGCGGGGCCATTTATGTAGCGCTCTTATATTATTCCTCTGCGGGAGCTTCCTCAGCGGGGGCCTCCTCTTTTACGGGGGGCTCGATGAGAGCTTTCATGGAAAAGCTGACGCGGTGTTTGTCAAAGTCGATGTCAGTGATCTTGACGTCAACTTCCTGTCCGACGGAGAGAACGTCCTGAGGTTTGGCCACTCTCTCGTGGGAGATCTGAGAAATATGGATAAGGCCGTCGATGCCGGGAATGAGGTTTGCGAAAGCGCCAAAAGCGGTCAGGCTGACGATTTTGACCTTCGCCACGGAGCCCACGGGGTAATCTCTCTTGAGGATCTCCCAAGGGTTGTCCTCCTCTTTCTTATAGCCGAGGCTGATCTTCTTGTTCTCCTTGTCAACGTCCTTTACGAATACCTCAAGGGTGTCGCCTACGCTGACAACGTCAGAGGGTTTCGCAACGCGGAGCCAGGAGAGCTCGGATACATGGACCATGCCGTCCACGCCGCCGAGGTCCACAAATGCGCCGTAGGAAGTGAGGGATTTGACCTTGCCCTGGAAGGTCTGGCCAACCTCGATGCTGTTCCAGAAGGCTTCCTGTTTTGCTTTTCTCTCCTCAGCGAGCACGCTGCGGATGGAGCCGATGGCGCGTTTGCGCTGGGGGTTGACTTCGAGGACTCTGAATCTTACGTTCTGTTTGAGAAATCCCTCAAGGGGCTCATTGCGGGAGGCCGTTGCCTGAGAAGCAGGGACAAAAACACGCACGCCGTCAGAAACGACAATTACGCCGCCCTTGACAACTTCAACAACAGTTCCTTCCAAAATTTCGTCGGTTCCGGCGGCTTCCTCAACGCGCTGGAAATTTTTCTCTGCATCAACTTTCTTTTTGGAAAGGACCATGGTGCCTTCGGCATCATTTACGTGCAGAACTTTGAGGGTGATCTCATCGCCTACTTTGACGATATCGGCAGGCTTAACGCTGGGGTCATCGGTGAGCTCCTCGGAGGAAACAAATCCGGTATGCTTGCTGCCGACACTGACAACGATCTCAGTATCTTTTACTACCATAACGGTTGCCTGAACCTTGTCGCCGTTTCTGACATACTTGGATTCTTCATCTCTGAAGGACTGCTCCAGCATCTCCTCAAAGTTGTTTTCTTCTACTCTGTTTTCACTCATGGTTTGTAGTACCTCCTTAATTTTGCCGGATGGAGTGGATGCTCCGGCAGTGACACCTATTACCTCGCAATCTTGCCAATCCTCCGGCTTCAGCTCTGATGGATACTCGACCAGAACTGTCGGACAGTTGGCTGCGCAAGTTTCCCAAAGCCTTGCAGTGTTGGAGCTGTTCCTCCCGCCGACGACAATCATTCTGTCGCACTCCCGCGAAAGGGTATTCGCCTCCAATTGTTTAGTATAAGCATCATGACATATTGTATCAAAAATAAATAAATTTGTATATACCTTTTTTGAAAATTTCTCACATTTTTCCCATTCAGCCCTCAAAAACGTCGTTTGGGAGACCAATGTGTGGCATTTTGCACAAAAATTTTTTTCTTTATTTACAAATTCTTCCAGCTCTCGGAGATTTCTCACCACATAGGCCTCACCTTTCGCGTGGCCCAGAATGCCTTTAACCTCGGCGTGATCGGGATTTCCGGTGATTATGACCACGTCTCCGGCGGCGGTGCGCTCCTCTACTATCCGGTGAATCCTCGCCACAAAGGGGCAGGTGGCGTCCACGTAGGGAATACATTTCTTTTCCAGCTCCTCCGTGACCGAGGCAGGCACCCCGTGGGAGCGCAGAATGAGCGTGGCCCCTTCGGGGCACTGGGAGACGTCCTCAATGGGGTAGACTCCCCGCCTTCTGAGGTCCTCCACCACCGAGGGGTTGTGGATTATTTCCCCGAGGGTCACCGCCGGGATACCCTTGTCCGCGTATTCCTCCGCTATGCCCACGGCGCGCTTAACCCCGAAGCAGAAGCCCGCGGATTTTGCAACCTTTATCTGCATTTTGCCTCCAGAATTATTTCCTTGATTTTCTCCGTGCTCTCCCCGAGGGTCATTTCAGAGTCGTCCAGGAGCACGGCGTCCTCCGCCTGCCTGAGCGGGCGGAAAGCCCTGTGTGTGTCATTGTAGTCCCGGGCGTTCACGTCCCGCAGGATTTCGTCGTAGCTTAAGAAAATTCCCTTTTCCTCCAGCTGGCGGAGCCTGCGCAGGGCCCGTACCTCCGGCTTCGCGGTGAGGAAAATTTTCACCTCCGCGTCCGGAAGGACAGCGGTGCCTATGTCCCTGCCGTCCATAATGACGTCGTTCTTATCCGCAATGTTCCGCTGCATATCGAAAAGGAAATCCCGCACCGCGGGAATGGCCGAAACCTCCGAGGCGGCTTTGGAGACCTCCTCCGTCCGGATAAGGCCTGAAACGTCCTCGCCATTGAGGAAAACATGCTGTTCCCCGTCGATGAAGCGTATCTCCTCGTGGATTTCGCTGAGGAGGGGCACCACCTGCTCAGGGCAGGCGGTGTCTGCGCCCCGGCGCAGGGCGTAGAGCCCTATGCCCCGGTAAAGGGCGCCGGTATCGACGTAGATGAAGCCGAGATCCTTCGCGGCGGCCTTGGCCAGAACGCTTTTTCCGGCCCCTGCGGGGCCGTCTATGGCAACTTTCATAGTGAATCCTCCTTGAGAGGTTTGTCTGATAAAATCCGGAAGGCGGGCTTTTTCCTCCGCCCCGCCGAAAACGGCCCGTCGCACAACCGGCGGAAAATCTGCGCCGGCCGGGAACGACAACATATCGCCGGCTTGTCCGCCCTGCGGCCTGATGCCGCCGGGAGCGCCGATTGCGGCGTTTTGCTTTGGCCCCGCTTTCACACCGCCGTTCCGGCGGCGTGGCCGGTGGCGAAAGCAATCTGGAGGTTATAGCCGCCGGTCTCGGCGTCGAGGTCGAGGACCTCCCCGGCGAAGTAGAGGCCGGGCAGGAGCTTCGACTCCATGGTTTTTGGGTCCACCTCTTTTACCGAGACGCCGCCGGCGGTGACCACCGCCGTCTCGACGGAGTCGAGAGAGACCGGCGTCAGCGGGAAGGCCTTTACGGCGGCGCAGAGGGCAGTGCGCTGTTCCTTTGTTATCTGGTTGACCTTCGTTTCCGGCGCTATGCCGCTTTTCGCGACGACGTAAGGTATAAAGCTCCGGGGCAACAGCTCGTCCAGGGAGTTGGCGAAATCCCGGTTTTTCTTTTCGGAGAAATCCCGAAGGATCCGGCTGTCCAGCTCCTCCGGGGAAAGGCCCGGCTTCAGATCCAGCTTCATGCGGTAGTTTTCGGGAGCGGTGCTCATAAACGAGCTGGCGCTGAGCACCAACGGCCCGGAGACCCCCTCGTGGGTTATGAGCATCTCCCCCAGCTCCTCATATACGGGCTTCTTTTTCCCGGCGGCGTAAAGCCGCAAAACGACGTTTTTAAGGGAAAGTCCCGCCGCCTCGGAAAGGTCCTCGGCGGTGGAAACTCCGACAAGGGAGGCCCTCGTCGGAACGACGGTGTGGCCCGCCTGGCGGGCCAGTTCGTAGCCGTCGCCGGTAGAGCCGGTCAGCGGATAGCTGAGGCCGCCGGTGGAAACTATCACCTTTTGAGCACGGTAAAATTCGTTCTCCTCCGTGAGCACGCCGATGAGTGCGCCGTCCTCAAGCATGAGCTTTTTCACCCTGCCCTGGAGCAGGGTTATGTTTTTATTCTTCATGAAAAGCTGGAGCGCGTCGGCTATATCCATGGCTCTGTCGGACTGGGGGAAAACCCTTCTCCCCCGCTCCGTTTTGAGCTTCACCCCGAGGTTTTCAAAGAGCTCCATGGTCTTTTGGGGCGCGAAGCGGCTCAGGGCGCTGTAAAGAAAGCGGGGGTTAGTGCGGACGTGGCGGAAAAATTCCTCCGGCTCGCAGTTGTTCGTGACGTTGCAGCGGCCCTTGCCCGTGACAAGTATCTTTCTGGCGGGGCGCTTGTTGCGTTCGAGCACGAGCACCTTTCGGCCGTTCTGGGCAGCGTAGCCCGCCGCAACGCAGCCCGCAGCGCCCGCGCCGACAACTATAACGTCGTAATTAAAGTCCGCTGCCATCGTCATCACTCTTTTCGTAGACCTCGTATTCGTCCCAGATGCGCTCAAGCTGGCTGAAGGTGGCGGAAATTTCGCTTCTGCGGCGTATGCCTATGGCCACAATGAGTGCGTTTATTAGGGAGAGCGGCGCCACCAGCGAATCCGCAAAGGAGGCCATGTCGCTGCGGGCGAGAAGTATCCTGTCGCTGTACTCGATAATGGGGGCGCTGTGGCTGTCCGTCAGGGCGATGACCGTGGCGCCCTTGTCGTGGGCATATTTTGCCGCCTTGATGGTGCGCTTGCTGTACCGGGGGAAAGTAATGGCGATAAAAACGTCCCCCTCGTCGATATTCATGATCTGCTCAAACACCTCGCTGGTGCTCGAGGTGGCTATGTTGCGCACGTTGTCAAAAATCTTGTAAAAATAGAAGCTGATGAAGCTCGCAAGGGAGGCGGAGCTCCTGACGCCGAGGATGTATATGTGCTTCGCCCCGACTATCGCGTCCGCCACCTTGTTGAATTCATCGACGGAGGTGTCCTCCAAAGTGCGGCGGATCTTCTCTATATCCATGTTGAGCACCTTGGTGAGCACGTCGGAGTTTGCCATTCTGTCGCTGGCGATCTCAATGCGCTGGACGGTGGTCAGCTTGTTGCGTATCATCTCCTGCAGGGCGTGCTGAAGCTCCGGGTAGCCGTCGTAGCCCAGCTCGGAAGCGAAGCGCACGACGGTGGATTCGGAAACGCCGACGGACTCGCCCAGCTTCGCCGCGGTCATAAATGCGGCCTTGTCGTAGTGGGAGAGAATGAAGTTGCCGATGCGTTTCTGTCCCTTGGAAAAAGTGTGCATATTTTCGGATATCCTATGCAAAAAATCTTTGTTCATGTCCTTGCCTCCGGTGGTTTTCTTTTGCCTATATGACATATAATATCAGCAATTCCTGCAAAAATCAATAAGCTATGGGGCCAAAATTGCTGATTTCCCCGGGTTTTTGCAACTTATTTTTGGTTTTGCCGGGATAAAATTCAAAATTCAAAAAACGGCGGCAAAATGAATTTTTGCAGGATAGGGCTTCTTTTCTCCGTCATTTGCCGGGACAAAAAAGAAGCCGCGGCGCGCCCTTTTGGCTCCCGCGGCAGCTTTATTTTTTTACATAAACATCGCAAGGTCCTCAAGGGCGCCAAGGTTTCCCTCCTGAATCAGCCTCTGGGCGAGCTTTCCGGCGGTCTCCTTGCCAAGAAACGGGTACATATCCGAAAGGTCCTCCGTCTCTCCCCGCTCGATTTTGAGGTCGACAATTTTGCCCAGTGCCTCCTTTGAAAAGAAGGGCACGAGGTCGGAAACGACGTCGGAACGGCCCATTTCAATGCTCTTGAGGGCGAGCTTTTCGAGGGCTTCGCCCCCGAGGAACGCCGCCGCGTCCGCAAGGGCGTCGAGGCTGTCCTCCCCGGCTATGACCACCAGATGCTCAAGCGCCGCTTCGGAGAGGAACGGGGCGGCGTCGAGCAGCGCGCCCACGTCCTTTTGCTGTGCTTTCCCAACGATTCGTTCGAGGGATTCGGTGCTCAAAAACGGCGCCACGTCACCAAAGCCCTCCATATTCTCAAGCTCGCAGTCCTCCAAAAGCTCCTCAATGTACTCATCGTCGAGGAAGGGCGCTATGTCAGCGAGGGCGAAGAGGTTCACCTTTTTTTTGCCTTTCTGCCTCGCCTTTTCGGCCTCCTCCTTCACCTGCTCCGGCTGGAGCACCGGGGCCACCTCGGCAATTTCCTCAAAGCTCAGGTCCTCCCCGCCGCTTATGACTTTATTTACAGCTTTCGTCTCCCTGCTCTCGATGCCGAGGAGCTCCTCCACGCCGATTCCGAGCACGGCGCAAAGCTCCTCGAGCTTCCCGATGTCGGGCATGGAGTTTCCCCGCTCCCAGTTGGATACCGCCTGGTAGCTGACTCCCATGGCGTCCGCAAGGTTCATCTGGGTAAGGTTCCTGTCGAGCCTCGCCTGTTTTATCTTCTTTCCGATTTTTACCGTATCAAACATTTTTATTCCTCCCGGCGGATTTTGTTGAGCAGAAAGCCGGCCTTCTTCTGACGCTTCCAGTATAGCAAAAATCCGCTCATTTGGAAATAAATTATTGCTTGAATCGGCGATTTCAAGGGCTGGTTTAGAAAATTATTTTGCTGTGCTGTGCTGCCTGCCCTCATGGTCAATGGTGTAGTTTTCCGTCAGTATGAGGTCGGAGACCCTCACAAACTCATACCCCTGCTGGGAGAGGGCGTCGAGGATCTTCGGCAGGGCCTCCGGCGTAGGCTTCGCCCCGGAATGGAGGAGGATTATACTGCCGTTTTGGACGTTATCTATGACGCTCTGGGCCATGGCGGCGGGCTCCGGCTCCTTCCAGTCCCGGCTGTCCACGTCCCACTGAATGGTCATGAAGCCCTGCTCCGCGGCGGTGGAGATGACGTCGTTATTATAAGCGCCGCTGGGTGCCCGGAAAAGGGTGGGTCTGCCTCCCCCCGCCGCCTCGATTTTGTCGCAGGAACGGGTAAGCTCGTTTATAATTTCCTCCTTCCCGAGCTTCGTCATGTCCGGGTGGGTGTTGCTGTGGGTGGCGATCTCATGGCCCGCGGCGGCAATGGCCTTGACAGCGCTGGGGTTTTCCTCCGCCCACTGGCCGAGGATGAAAAAGGTCGCCTTGGCGTCGTACTGCCCGAGAATTTCAAGCAGCGCAGGAATGTCCTCCGCATCCCAGGCGCAGTTGAAGGTGACAGCGACCTTTTTCTCCTGCGTTTCGACCGAATATATGGGCAAAAGGCGGCTCCCCTCCCCAAGGGCGACGCAGCGCAGCACAAAAATCACCATCGCGCCGAGCACCAGCGCCGCCGCCGCCACTATCCATATGGGCCTTATCCCTCCCCGGTAGTCCTTTTCGTAAAAAGCCATAATAAAAACCTCCGCATATAAAGTTTCAAAACTTTATATGCAAAGGCGGCTTTAAAAATGTTTATTCCGCCCCGTCGCGGCTGGGCGGAAAGGGGCCGGAGCGGCGTTCCCGGCGGCCTTGTTTTGGTTTATCGGGAGCGTTTTGCTTCCGGCGGGAAATATCCGCTCTCCGATTTAGGCACGGGCCGCTCCAGGTTTTCCGGGCGCAAAAAAGCGCCGCAAAAGCGGCGCTTTTTGAGCAATAAATATTTTTTAGCCGCCGAGGTAGGCTTTCTTGACGGATTCGTCGGAAAGCATATCCTTGGCGCCGCCCTGCATAACGATGTTGCCGGTCTCGAGGACGTAGGCGCGGTCCGCTATGGAGAGGGCCATTTTTGCGTTCTGCTCCACGAGCAGGATAGTGGTGCCCTGTTCGTTGAGCTCCTTGATGATGTCAAAAATCTGCTGCACCAGAAGGGGCGAAAGGCCCATGGAGGGCTCGTCGAGCATCATCAGCTTCGGGCGGCACATGAGGGCGCGGCCCATGGCGAGCATCTGCTGCTCGCCGCCGGAAAGGGTTCCGGCCACCTGATTTTTTCTCTCCTCAAGGCGGGGGAAACGCTGGAAAACGTCCTCCATTCTCGGCTTTACCTCGGAGGCGGGGCGGGTATATGCGCCCATCTCAAGGTTTTCCTTGACGGTGAGCTGCTGGAAAATGCGCCTGCCTTCCGGCACGTGGGCTATGCCCAGCGCGGCCAGCTTGTGGGGCGGGAGCTTTGTGATGTCGTTGCCCTCAAACTCGATGGAGCCGGTCTTGCTGCGGAGAATGCCCGAAATGGTCTTAAGAGTGGTGGATTTTCCCGCGCCGTTGGCGCCGATAAGGGTCACGATCTCCCCCTCGTTGACCTCGAAGGAAATTCCTTTTATGGCGTGGATGGCGCCGTAGTATACGTTTATGTCGTTGACTTTAAGTAACATTTGCGCCCTCCTTAGTCCTCACTGCGCTGCTGGCCCAGATAGGCCTCCACAACGGTGGGGTTGTTTTTGATTTCTTCCGGGGTGCCCTGGGCGATGATAAGGCCGTAGTTGAGCACGAGTAGCCTCTCGCAGATGCCCATGACCAGGTTCATATCGTGCTCAATGAGGATTATTGAAACGCCGAACTCATCGCGTATCTTGCGGATATTGCGCATGAGCTCCTCCGTCTCGGAGGGGTTCATGCCCGCCGCCGGCTCGTCCAGCAGGATTATCTGGGGGCTGGTGGCAAGGGCACGGACTATCTCGATCCTTCTCTGAGCACCATAGGGCAGGCTGCCCGCCTGCTCATAGGCTACGGAGCGCATATCGAAAACGTCGAGCAGCTTCAGGGCCCTCTCCTTGGCCTCCGCCTCCTGTTTCCAGTAGCGGGGCAGACGGAAAAGCGACTCCACAAAGGTGTAGCTCATGCTGTTGTGCATGGCGATGAGGATATTGTCAAGCACTGAAAGCTCGCTGAAAAGGCGTATGTTCTGGAAGGTCCTGGCGATACCGGTTTTGACGATCTGGTGGGTGCTCTTGCCCTTGGTGTCCTCGCCCATGAGCTTTATGTGGCCGCGGGTCGGGGCGTATACGTTGGTGAGCAGGTTAAAAACGGTGGTTTTGCCCGCGCCGTTGGGGCCGATGAGGCCCACTATCTCGCCGGGCTGAATGTTGAGGCTGAACTCGTCAAGGGCGTGAAGGCCGCCGAAATCTATGCCGAGCTGGTTTATGTCAAGAATAGGGTTTTCAGCCATCAGTTCTCAGCCCCCTTTCCCTTTTCGCTTTTCTTTTTGAACTTTCCGGGAATGCTTTTGATTTTTTCCAAAAGCTCTTTAAAGCTGAAATTCTTTATTCCGAGGATAAATCTCGTCATGGAGAAGTCGTATTTTCCGCAGAGGCCCGAGGGCTTGAAGATCATTACGATTACGAGCAGCAGGGCGTAGGCCACCATGCGGTAGTCCGCCATTTCGCGGAGAAGCTCCGGCAGAATGGTCAGGAACACGGTGGAAATCACGGAGCCGAGCATGGAGCCGAGGCCGCCGAGCACAACCATGATAAGAATATCTATGGATTTATTGAAGCCGAAGTTGGAGGGGTCGAGTATGCACAGGTAATGAGCATAGAGGCCGCCGGCAATTCCGGCGAAAAATGCCGAAACAGTGAAAGCAAGGGTCTTGTAATAGGTGGTGGGTATGCCCGAGCACTCCGCCGCTATCTCGTTCTCGCGTATGGAGAGGATCGCGCGGCCGTGGCGGGATTTCATCAGGGTATGTATGAAGAAAAGGGTGATGACCATTACCCAGAAGGCCCAGCTTATGGTGGTGTGCTTCTGTATGCCGGAGAGGCCGAAGGCGCCTCCGGTAAATTTGAGGTTATTTATGACAACGCGGATTATCTCGCCGAAGCCGAGGGTTATAATGGCGAGGTAGTCGCCGTGGAGCCTCAGGGCGGGAATGCCGATTATAAAACCGAAAAGCGCGGCGACGGCGCCGCCGGCGATAAGGGCTATCGGGAACTCGACGTATACGGGCGCGTCCATTGCCATAGTAATGAGGGCCGCGGTATAGGCGCCGATGGACATGAAGCCCGCGTGGCCCAGCGGGAGCTGGCCCAAATATCCGCAGGTCAGGTTAAGGGAAACAACAAGGATTATGTTGTAGAAAACCGGGATAAACATGTTGGCGTAGTACTTGTTGATGAGGCCGGTATTCACTACAAGCATCAGCAGGGCGTACAGCGCGAAAACAAGCAGCGTGTTTACGAGGTAGCGGTTTCTCATTTTTCCAAAGAATTTTTCCAAAGCTCCGCCCCTCCTTTAAACCTTTTCGTTCATCGTGCGGCCCATAAATCCGGTGGGCTTTACGAGGAGCACGACAATGAGTATTCCGAAAACTATGGCGTCGGAATAGCTGGAGTTTATGTAGCCGTTGGTCAGGGACTCGGCGACGCCAATGACAAGGCCGCCGAGCATTGCTCCGGGCATGCTGCCTATGCCGCCGAGAACGGAGGCAACAAAGGCTTTAAGACCGAACATGGAGCCCATGGTGGGGTCTATCATGGAGTAGGAGCAGCAGTAGAGCACGGACGCAATGGCCGCAAGGGCGGAACCCAGCCCGAAGGTGAAGCTGATGGTGGAGTTTACGTTGATGCCCATGAGCCTCGCGGCGTCCGTATCCTCGGAGACGGCTCTCATGGCCTTGCCTATCTTGGTCATATTTACAAGCAGTGTCAGGCAGACCATGATGACAACGGAAACGGCAATGGTTATTACAGTTACCATTGAAAGGCGGAGACTGCCTATGGATACCGTTCCGGGGAACAAGTTAGTGAACATTCTGGGGTTTGCAGTGAAGATGAGCTGCGCCAGGTTTTGGAGCAGATAGCTTATGCCTATGGCGGTGATGAGAAGTGAAATTCTCGGGGAACCGCGCAGCGGGGTATATGCAACTTTTTCAATGGTCATACCGAGGAGGGCGCAGCCCAGTATGGCGGCGGCAATGGCAATGGGTGACGAGACGCCCATTCGCGCGATTATGTACCACGCGAGATAGGAGCCCACCATGATGATGTCGCCGTGGGCAAAGTTTATCAGCTTGATGATGCCGTAAACCATGCTGTAGCCCAAAGCCACCAGGGCGTATATGCTTCCTATCTGGAGGCCGTTAAGTATCTGGGTCAAAAAAGTCATCGTATCATTCCTCAAAACTCAATTTTTTGGCTTCTGAATAATAGCAAATTACGGGAACGGCGATAAAAGCGCCGTTCCCGTTCGGTTACAGGGATAATTTCAAGGTATGTACCGAATTATCAATATTCACCGTAGAAGGTATACTCGCCGTTCTTTATCTCGATAACCTTGGTGGCTTTGCTGGGAGTACCGTCCTCATTCTCATAGGTGATGTGGCCGGTAACGCCGTCGGTTTCGGAAGATCTTACAGCTTCGATAATGGCTGCATATGCTTCAGGAGATGCTTCGGTGACGCCTGCTTTTGCGATGGCGTTGCACATAATGAGAGCTGCGTCATAGCCAAGAGCGGAGAAGGAAGCGGGATCCTCGTTGTATTTCTCTTTGTAGTTCTTGAGGAAGTTCTGAACAACTTCGGACTCGTCAGCGGTGGTGTAGTGGTTGCAGAAGAGAAGTCCTTCAAGATATGCGGGATCTGCGCCTTCAATGCCGAGAACGCCGTCAGCGCCGTCAACACTGTAGAAAGGAACGTCAATGCCCATCTCTCTTGCCTGTTTGAGTACGAGGTAAATTACGTTGTAGTAATCAGGGGCAAAAATGACTTCAGGGTTCTTTGCGGAAATGTTGGTGAGCTGTGCGCTGAAATCGGTGGCGTCTTTGCCGTAGGACTCAGCAGCTACAACCTCGATGCCCTGCTCGCCGCAGTATTTTACGAAGGAATCGTAAAGGCCGGTGGAGTAGGAGTCACTGTTGTTGTAAATGACTGCGGCAGTCTTTACGCCGTTTGCTGCTGCTACGTTGACCATGGTCTTTGCCTGAAGATCATCGATGAAGCAGGAACGGAACATATTTTTGCCGTAAGCAGTTACGTCAAGGTGGGTTGCGGTGGCGGTGATGATCGGAATACCGTCAGCTTCGGAAGCCTGGGAAACAGCAATGGTAGGAGTGGAGGTAACGGAGCCGATAATGGCTACTACGTTATCTGCGGATACGAGTTTGTTGTAGGCGTTGACAGCTTCGGTTGCGTCGCCTTTGTCGTCGTATTCAACAAGCTCTACCTTTTTGCCGTTGATGCCGCCCGCTGCGTTGAGCTCCTCAACGTAAAGCCTGATGCCGTTAAGAGTGGCGTTGCCGTAGGAAGCTACTTCACCGGTGAAGCAGCCAATAACACCGACTTTAATGGTATCCTCGCTGCTGCCGGAGCAGGCAACCAGTGTGAACATCATAACGACGGCCAGTGCCAATGCAAGTAACTTTTTCATTCTTTTTTCCTCCTTAAAAACGTATGGGCCAATGTTCCATACATCATAAAAATTTTTTCCGCTTCATACGTCACTTTAGCAAGTAACAACTTTAAATCGGAAATTAAAAATTTTAAAGCTATTATATTACTACCTTTTGAAAAGTTCAAGTTTTATTTTCACTAAAAACAAATTTTTTTCAAATATTTTTATGGTTTCGCCCCCAAATGAAGGCATTTCCTGCAAAATCAGGCCTTTTTTAATCAAAATTATTCAGAAAATAGGCAAAGTGCCTTTCCCTCCCGGTAGAAGCCCTTGCGCAGCTTCTGCCTTTTCTTTTAAATGTGGACAGGTGTGTTTTTAATATCACAAAATCATCACAAAACTTTTGAAAAAAATATTTTGCTTCAAACCGTTGACAAATAAAAAAAGGTGTTGGATAATAGATACCTATTAAGTAATATACAATTTAATTGTAAAACGAGGTAAGCAAATGTCCCATGAAATTCTGCATCTTCTGACGCACACGCTGGAGGACGCTCTCATAAGCCTCCCCTTTCTCTTTGGCGCGTACCTGCTCATAGAGTTTGTGGAGCACCGGGCGGCGGCGAAATTTGCCCGCATGCTCGCGAAATTCGGCAGGGCCGGCGCCTTTGTGGGGGCCCTGCTCGGGGTGGTGCCCCAGTGCGGCTTCTCCGTCGTGGCGGCAAACCTTTACGCCAGCCGGATAATCACCCCCGGCACTCTCATAGCGGTGTTCCTTTCCACCAGCGACGAGGCCATACCGGTCCTGCTCTCCAACCCCGGCAGCGCCGGAAAGCTCCTGCCCCTCATAGCGGCCAAGGTGGTGCTCGCCACGGTGGCAGGGCTTGTGATAGATTTTTCCGGCGTGCTCAAAACCACCACCGTCTCCGCGGAGTCAGTGGCGGAGCAGCACTCCCATTGCCACACCGAGGAGCACGGCGGGCTCCTTAAAAGCGCCCTGCGCCACACCCTCAGCACCTTTGTATTTATTCTCGCTGTCATGCTCGTGCTCAATGCGGTCATCGAGTTCATCGGCGAGGAGGCCCTGGGCTCCTTCCTCATGAGCGGAAGCGTTTTCCAGCCGCTGCTGGCCGGGCTTGTGGGGCTCATTCCAAACTGCGCCGCCTCCGTTGTCACCGCTCAGCTCTACGCCGAGGGCGCCATCAGCTTCGGCTCCGCCGTGGCGGGTCTTTCCGCCGGCTCCGGGCTCGGCCTGCTGGTCCTTTTCCGCACCGACGCGGACAAGACCCACTGCGCCAAAGTTGCGCTGATGCTTTTTGCCATTTCTGTGCTCACCGGCATGGTTCTGCAGTTCATAATCGGGTAAAAAAAGCGCCTTTTCGCCATGAAAAGGCGCTTTCTCTTCAATTACCTCTTGCAAAACAGCGCAATATATGTTAAAATTTTTTGTAATTCAATTTTCCGTAAGGGGCGATATTAAATGTCTGGACATTCCAAATGGAGTACTATCAAACGCAAAAAAGAGGGTATCGACGCTGCCCGCGGCAAGATCTTCACCAAAATCGGCCGTGAGATAACCGTTGCAGTTCGTGAGGGAGGCCCCGACCCCAACAACAACAGCAAGCTTCAGGCACTTATCCTCAAGGCCAAGGCCAACAACGTTCCCAATGACAACATTGAGAGAACTATCAAGAAGGCCGCAGGCATGGGCGACAAGACCACCTTTGAAAATATCGTCTACGAGGGCTACGGTCCCTGCGGCATTGCCGTTATCGTTGAGACCCTCACCGACAACCGCAACCGCACCGCCGGCGACATCCGCCACTATTTCGACAAATGCGGCGGCAACCTCGGCCAGAACGGCTGCGTATCCTTTATGTTTGACCGCAAGGGCGTCATTGTCATTGCCGACGAGGACCTTGACGAGGACAAACTCATGGAGGACGTCATGGAGGCCGGCGGCGACGACTTCAAGTATGAGGATGGCGTAGCCGAAATTGTCACCGCGCCCAACGACTTCCCCGCCGTGCGCGACGCGCTCTATGGCATGGGCTACCGCTTCGAGTCTGCGGACGTCGCCTACGTTCCCCAGACCACCACTGCCATCGACGACCCGGACAACGTCACCAAGATGAACAAGCTCCTCGATATGCTCGAGGAGAACGACGACGTCCAGAACGTCTGGCACAACTGGGATATGCCCGAAGAGGACGAAGAGGACTGATAATAAAGAAAAAAACGGCTTGCAAAAGCCGTTTTCCTTTTTATATTTTAATTAAAGAACTAAAACCTCTAACTTCCTGTTAGAGGTTTTTTTGATTTATTTTCTAAAAACAAAAAGATATTCATGAGCCAACAGCAAGAAGTTATATTTAACGCTGTTGGTCTTCCAATAGCCAGTGGCTTTACAGTTGTGCTGTTCTTTTATAATAATTTCTTTAAGTGTGAATCCTGCATCAACAAAAATCTGCATAACTTCCATACTCATAGGGATTACGCATCCCTTTTTGCGTGTATCACCCATGAGGATTGCACAAAACTTTCCCTTTTTTAAAACCCTATACGATTCGGAAGCAACCTTTTTCATCTCCACAAGAAAATCGGAAACGCCTAAAAGCGATAAATCATCGGGGAGATTTTCGCTGTAATGAATTATATCGGCGTAAGGAGGATGGGTACAAATAAAGTCCACACTTTCGTTCGCAAGGAAATCCAAATTTCTTGCATCTCCTTTTACAAAATAGACCTTCCCACCATTTTCCCACTCGAAGTCACATTTTTCTTTACAGCGGTTAAGGGCATCATCATTGACATCGACGCCAATAATATTTCTATGCAACAGTTTCGCTTCAACAAGGGTTGTTCCACCGCCTGCGAATTGGTCCAAAACAAGATCTCCTTCTTTTGAATACCGGAGCAACAAATTTCTTGGTATGTAAGGAGACCAGTTTCCTCTGTATTTTGCATCGTGAGTTGCCCAATTTCCTCTTTGCGGGAATGACCAAACCGTATTCATTTCAAGTTCAAAGTCATCCGGCTCCCACTTTTTAATCTTCGTTGTTGGCATTTTTAACCTCATACAAACAATGTTTTCATAATATCATTTTCCATATCATCAATGCTATAAATCGTATCAAGAACGTCAAAGGTTTCTTGAAGATTTCCTTTTGCGCTCCTCCATGCTGTTCCATCCGTAAACCAAACAAATACAAAGCCTTCTATGCCTTTTGATTCATTTGCGAGCATTTTGTAACTTCTTGCAGTTTCATTCAGCTTTGAACCGCCGCCGGTTCCTCCATAAAAATTAGTTTCTATGGCATAAATTGTTGTATCTGTTTTTACAACGAAATCAAATCTTTTTCTTGCTCTGCCGTTATTTGAAAGTGCAGATAAATCTATTCCCCATTTTTCCTCAACATCAGCAAGGTACATCTCTTTAAAATAATTTTCATCTTTCACAAAGCCTGCTTTTTGAATAAAGGTTTCCACAAGATTCTCCATCTGATGACCGCCTCTGTTTTTCCTGCCATTTGAATCAAGTCCCGTTTCAACCCCAAGGGCATAGTCAACAAGATTATTTACAAGATGATTTGCTATCATATCAAACAATCCCGTTTTTCTCATAAAGATTTTGTATTGCTCCACAGAGCAATTCATTTCAGAAAAATTATACAAAAAAGCTCCGTCATCGTCCTGAGCATAGATCTCATATCCTCTCACAGCCAAAAGAAGAGGAATGCATTTTAAAGTTTCGGGATATTTGGATATAATATTCTCAAAATCATTTTCAATATCTTTGGACCCAATAAGAGAATTCAAAATATGTAGTTCTACTTTTACTTTTTCCACATTATCAACAACTTTGTCAAAGTCCACATAATAGTCATATCCCGAAATGCTGAGTTTGAATTTGCTGAGCCATTCATTAAAATCTCTTTTCATAACTTTTCTTCCTTTCAAAAATTTCTGATAAGAAGTTCGCTTATTTTTCCTCTTGAGTTTGCATTACTGTTAATCGTTCTTGAAGCTGACACTCTCTCAACCTTCATCGAGAAATACAAATCATCAAAAAACTCATCATTTGGATCTTCATTTTTTGGATCCGAGTTGCTAAGCAAAACCTTTACGCCCTTTTTTGTTAACTTTTCCGCAAATTCGGCAAGCTCTTTTTGTGAATCATCATTGAACTCCGCTTCTGTATAAGAAGTAAAACTGGACGTTGCATTAAGCGGACGGTAGGGAGGATCAAAATAAACAAAGGTATTTTTGTCTATAAATTTTTCCGCTTCCTTATAATTTCCGCAAACAATTTTAACTTTTTTCAATGCTTTGGAAACAGCCAAAAGGTTTTTCTGGTCACAAATTTTAGGATTTTTATACGCTCCGATTGGAACATTAAACTCACCTTTGCGGTTTACTCTGTAAAGACCATTGAAACAAGTTTTATTAAGGAAAATAAACAAGGCTCCGGCTTCAATATCCAGTTCACCATTTTTCTTTTTCTGATTAAAGTATTTTCTCTTATTCGCGTAATATATCTTTCTTTTTTCATCCGATAAAGGAAGATACTCTTTTTCATAATCCGAAAGAAATGCTATTACTTTTGTAACATCATCACGAACAGAGATATACATATTGATAAGTTCCGGATTAATATCGCTTATGTAAACAGAATCCAACTCATATTCACTCAATATATTGAGCAAAACTGCTCCGCCTCCAACAAAAGGCTCCGCATATTTATTAATTCCTTTTCCAAGTTCCTTTGGGTACCGTTTTTGTATTTCATCAAGCAGCTGACTCTTCCCGCCAGCCCATTTCACTATAGGTTTTACCTTTTCCGGATTTGCTTTTCTTAATGTTCTTCCGTCGATAGGTTTACAGGTTCCTTTAGGGATCAGCCACATGTTTCCAAGCATTTCAGCATTTTCAATACGATTATCTGAACATAAAGCTGATACTCTTCTTTGTGAGATTCCCCACAGCTCCGAGGCTTCTTTAGCTGTAATATAATCCACTGAATCCCCTCCTTTTACGAAATACATTATATTCCCTGTCTCGAACAATAGCAAGATCCATTTTAAGTTTTTCTTTGTCTTGTTATATCTTTTATATGAAAAAAGCCCCGCTCAGGCGGGGCTTTTTCAGTGCGTTTTATTCTCCCCAGAGGGGGCTGGGGTAATTGCCCTCGTCGGTGAGGCGCTGAAGCGCCTCTACAAGGGAGGGGGTGTCGTCCTTATATGTAACGCCGTACCATTTGTCCGGGCACTCCTTCACTTCGACGGTGACTTTGCCCACCCGAAGGAGGGAGCCCACCACGTTCGGGAGGTAGCACTCGGCGCCGGTGGGGTTCTCCGGAAGCTCCCCAGCCTTGAACTCCGCAAGGGCGGCGTCAAGGTAGTCGAAAATATCCGGCGTGAACGCCCAGAAATTCATAGAAACGGGTGTGCCGGGAGCAATGGGCACCCAGGTTTCGCCGCCGTCCTCGGTGTATTCGGCACATTCGCCCCGCTTTTCAATGTGGGTGCGCTCGTTTATCTCGAGGAGGAAGCCGTTTTCCGTGCGGCAGATGCCCCGGGCCACCTTGCCCTTGTCGGTGACGGTGTTCTCAATGCGGTAGCCCATCATGCCGTACTGGTTTTCCCCGGTCATTCTGTCCATGAGCTCCCGGAGGATCCCGAAGCAGTGGCTTCCGTAGTAGTCATCGGCGTTGATGACGGCAAAGGGGCCGTCCACGTGCCCGCGGCAGAGGGCAATGGCCTCGGCGGTGCCCAGTGGCTTTTTCCTGCCCATGGTCTCATACTCCGGGCCAATCTCCTGAAAAACATAGTCCACGTCCATATATTTTGCGATTCTGTCGCCTATGACCTCCCGGAAATCCTTCTCGAGGTCCCTGCGGATTATGAAAACGGCCTTTTTGAAGCCCGCCTTCCAGGCGTCATATATGGAAAAATCCATGATTTTCTCCCCGCAGGGGCCCACGGGGGTAATCTGCTTCGCACCGCCGTAGCGGTTGCCTATGCCCGCGGCAAGTATAACTAAAGTGTGTTCCATCTCTTCTCTTCTTTCGTGGTTTCTTGTTTATATTTATGCAGTAAAATCAGATATATCTCCTAACCGCTTTCCGGTTGAGACTTTCGAGCACGGCTTTCGGGTCCTCGGACCTTGTGAGCATGACCATGGCGGCGATGACGTAGGGGCGCAGCCCTGCCTGCGCAAGGAGCGCGTCCCTGTTGGCGTTATAGACCTGGGCAGTCATCTCGCCCCGGATACAGGAAATATCGGTTATCTCCGCCGGGAGGTCGTGAAGGAGCAGGGCCGCGCCGTTTCTGGTTCTCTCCATCATGCTCTCGGTGCACTCCCAATCGATATACTGAGCATTCTGCTCCTTGAGCTCGTGCTCAAGAAGCTCTATTCCCCTTTCGAGGTTTGCGTCGCAGAACTCCGTCCTGCTCTGGAGGAAATTGTAGGGCGCCCAGTTCACCGGGTACACTATGTCAGCGTCCGCAAAGGCCTCCTCCATGGAGCCGGCCCTGGTGAAGCTGCCGCCGGATTTTTCGGCATTTGCCGCCGCCCGCTCACAGACGTCGGGCATGAGGTCGTAGCCCTCGGGAGCGGCAAAAGCGACGTCCATTCCGAAGCGGCTGACAAGGGAAAGGGTGCCGTTCGGCACCGCAAGGGGCCTGGTGCCGTCCGGGGAATAGGCCCAGGTGACGGCGATTTTTTTGCCGCGGAGGTTTTCAAGCCCGCCGAAACACAGAGCCATGTGCTCAAGGTCAGAAATGGTCTGGACGGGGCTGTCCTCGTCGCTGCCGAGGTTTATGACGTAGGGCCTTTGGGCCATGATGCCGCTGTCGCGGCTCTCCTTCAGGGTGCTGACCATTCTGGCCATATAGCGGGAGCTTTTTTCAATGTATCTGCCGTCCCTGATGCCGATGACGTCGGCCATATACGAGACCATGGCCGCAGTCTCCGCAAGGGAGCCGGGGCCTATGCGCCCGCTCATCTCCCGGAGGGTCAGGCCCAGCATGTCGCAGCCGGAGGCAAAGGCGAACTCCATTCCCATATTCCTGCTGTTATTGAACATTGAAACGGCTATTCCGGAATCGAACACCTTTGAGGAGACGTTCCGGTCACGCATATTTTTGAGGGCCGCCGCCGAGGAAAGAATGAGCCTTATATCCTCGTCGGACATGTCCCAGGTGCGCAGAAAGTCCTTTCTGTAAAGGCCGTTGCCCTCTTTTTCGGGCAGGGAGGAGAGTATTTCTTCAAATTCCATTTTTTTGCCTCCTTTTTTCTCATCTAATCATAGCAACCGGGAAACTTTAAGTCAACAGCAATATTGTTAACTTTTTATTCCCGTTTGTGTAATCTCACTTTTTTTGGCGTTAAATTTTATGCAGTATTCCGGGTTGACACAAAACTTACACATACATTAAAATAAGTATATAATCATATTTATATTTGTTTCGAGGTAAAAATGTAACCAAACTAACTATATATAAAGGGTGAATTCCGGTTTTGAAACGAGAACTGTTTGCAAAATTTAAAGAGACAGCCACCGCCGTGCTTCCGATTTGCGGCGTTGTTTTGTTGCTGCATTTTACTGCTGCGCCTATGCCCCCGGGCATTCTGGCGCTTTTTATTTCCAGCGCCGTCTTTTTGATAATAGGAATGACCCTTTTCCAGCTCGGCTCGGACATAGGCATGACGCCCATGGGCAACCAGATAGGCAGCAAGCTGGTGGAGATGAAAAACCTTAGGCTCTTCATACTGACCGCACTGGTGCTCGGCGTGCTCGTCACCATTGCGGAGCCGGACCTGCAGGTGCTCGGGAACCAGATGCCCAAGGCCACCATGTTCACCCTTTTCGGTGCGGAGTTCACCGTCGGGCAGGTGCTCATCTACGCCGTGGCTCTGGGCGTGGGGCTTTTCCTGATGTTCGCGGTCATAAGGGTGCTTTTCGGCTGGAACCTCTCGCGGATATTTATTGTTCTCTATATTTTCGTTTTCATCCTTGCCGCGTTTACCCAGAAGGAATATCTGGCGGTGGCCTTTGACTCCGGCGGCGTCACCACCGGGCCCATAACCGTACCCTTTATCCTCGCCCTCGGCGTCGGCATTGCATCCGTCCGGGGCGGCGAAAGCTCCAAGGACGACAGCTTCGGCTTCGTGGCCCTGTGCTCCATCGGCCCCATTCTGACGGTGCTCATCATGGGCATGTTTGTGGACGGCAGCGCTACCTACGAGCCGGACATAATCCCGGAAATCTGTTCCGCAGCCGACCTCCTTGAGGCGTACATAAACGCCCTGCCCACCTATATCGAGGAGGTGGCCCTGGCCCTTTCGCCTATTCTGGCGGTATATCTGATTTTCCAGATATTTTTCCTCAAACTTTCAAAAATAACCCTCACCAAGACACTCATAGGCGTTGCCTACACATATATTGGCCTGGTAATATTCCTCACCGCGGTCAACGTGGGCTTCCTGCCCACGGGCAGCTACATGGGCGGCGCCCTGGCGCAGCTTGACTGCAACTGGATAATAATTCCCATAGGCATACTTATAGGCTTTTTCATCGTCGCGGCGGAGCCCGCGGTGCACGTGCTCACCGGCCAGGTGGAGGACGTCACCGGCGGCGCAATCTCCAAAAGGGCGATGATGATAGCCCTCATGATCGGCATGGCGGTTTCCGTGGGCCTTGCCATGACCCGGGTCATAACCGGCCTTTCCATCTGGTATCTGCTCATTCCGGGCTACGCCATTGCCCTGGGGCTCACCTTCTTTGTGCCGAAAATTTTCACTGCCATAGCCTTTGACTCCGGCGGCGTCGCCTCCGGGCCCATGACCGCCACCTTCCTCCTGCCCTTTGCCACCGGCGCCTGCGCCGCCGTGGGCGGAAACGTGCTCATGGACGGCTTCGGCGTAGTGGCCATGGTTGCCATGACTCCCCTTGTGACCATTCAGATACTGGGCGCCGTCTATGCGGTCAAGTCCAGACGCGCGGAAGAGAAGTTCTCCGAAGGCATTGCGGAGCTCTCCGCCGATATTGCCGACAGCGGACAGAGCGGCGACGAGATCATTGATTTCGGCGACGATGAAATAATTGAATTTGATGAGGAAATGTGATTGACAATTATTATGATGAGTGGTAATATGCCAGAGGAAAAGGAGGATATAAAATGAGTTCTGAAAATCTCTCCGCTCAGGCCGCCGAAGCGGCCAAAAAGCCATTTGACAGAATGGACCTTGTTTTTACAGTCCTCCAGCGCGGACTCGGTGACAGAGTCGTGGAAATAAACAAAGAACAGGGCGTATACGTCAATTTCATCTGTCCAGGCCGGGGAACGGCCACCACGAGCATACTCGATATGTTCGGCCTCGGGGCCACGGAAAAGGATATTGTGCTCAGCTGCGTAAAATCCGAATCCGTTCCCGCGGTGCTCAAAAAAATTGCCGAAAAACTGGAGTTTGATAAACCCGGCACCGGCGTCTCCTTCTCTGTCCCGATGCAGAGCGTCGCCGGCTCAAAGGTTCTTCACTACTTCACAACCGCTTCTTTTGGGGAGGATCAATCCAATGGACGATAAAAACATCTCCTATGCTCTTATAGTCACCATAGTAAACCGGGGCTTTTCCGACGACGTCATGGACGCCGCCCGGGAGGCCGGTGCAAAGGGAGGCACCATTATGTACGCCCACGGCTCCGGACTTCAGAATGAGGCCAGCTTTTTCGGCATCTCCATACATCCCGAAAAGGAAGTGGTGCTCATCCTCGCGGACAGCAGCCACAAGGCCGGCATAATGAAGGCCATAGTCCACAGGGTGGGCCTCGACACCGAGGGCGCGGGCATCACCTTCTCCCTCCCGGTGAGCGAGACCGCGGGCATTGCCCACTTCAATAAGCTCGAGGCCGGCGGGGGCCAGCCCGAGGACTGAAAACAATAAAGGCAAAAGCATCAAAGGGGCCGTGCTCATTCTGAGCACGGCCCCTTTTTGAGCATTTAAGCGTTTAAAAAAGCGGCGGGCACTGTGCCCGCCGCTTTGCTGCTTTGATATTCCTTACGCAAGGTTTGCCTCGAGCTTCTCCAGCTCCGCCATAAGCTCCTTTGGGAGCTTATCGCCGAATTTCTTGTAAAATTCGCGGATGCCTGCGGCCTCCTCCCGCCAGAGGTCCCTGTCCACGCTGAGCAGACCTGCTATGGTCTCCTCGGTGATGCCCTCGAGGCCCTCCAGCTCAATGTCCTGGGGCCTCGGCTCATAGCCGATGGCGGTTTCCTGCGCCTCGGCGGTGCCGTCGCAGCGGCCCAGGATCCACATGAGCACCCTCATGTTGTCGCCGAAGCCGGGCCAGATGAATTTGCCCTCGTCGTCGGTGCGGAACCAGTTGACGTTGAAGATTTTAGGCGCTTTGTCGCCCAGCTTCTCGCCCATATCGAGCCAGTGCTGGAAATAGTCGCCCATGTGGTAGCCGCAGAAGGGCAGCATCGCCATGGGGTCCCGGCGAACAACGCCCACGGCGCCCGCCGCGGCAGCGGTGGTCTCGGAGGCCATGGTGGAGCCGACGAAAACGCCGTGTTTCCAGTCCCGGGACTGGTAAACGAGGGGCGCCGTCTTTGCCCGGCGTCCACCGAAAATCATTGCGGAAATGGGCACGCCCTCCGGGTCGTCAAATTTGGGGCTGACGCAGGGGCAGTTTTTCGCCGGGGCTGTGAAGCGGCTGTTCGGATGGGCCGCCTTTTCGGTGGCGGTGCTTCCGCTCCAGGGGTTGCCCTTCCAGTCAACGGCGTGCTCCGGGGGATTTTTATCAAGGCCCTCCCACCAGACGGTGTTGTCGTCGAGGTTGTGGGCTACGTTCGTGAAAATGGTGTCCTTCATGGTGGCCGCCAGCGCGTTGGGGTTGGATTTCGCGTTGGTGCCCGGGGCTACGCCGAAGAAGCCGTTCTCCGGGTTGACGGCCCAGAGGCGGCCGTCCTTTCCTATGCGCAGCCAAGCAATGTCATCGCCCACGCACCAGACCTTGTAGCCCTGTTTTTTATAGAACTCCGGCGGAATGAGCATGGCGAGGTTGGTCTTTCCGCAGGCGGAGGGGAAAGCGGCGGTTATGTATTTTACCTCGCCCTTGGGGTTTTCTATGCCGAGGATGAGCATGTGCTCAGCCATCCAGCCCTCCTGCATTCCCTGCCAGGAGGCAATGCGCAGGGCGAAGCACTTCTTGCCCTGGAGCACGTTGCCGCCGTAGTTGGAGTTGAGGGACCAGATGGTGTTGTCCTCCGGGAACTGGACGATGTAGCGGTTCTCCTCATCCACGTCGAGGGAGCAGTGAAGCCCTTTTACAAAATCGGCGCTGTCACCCAGCTGGTCAAGGGCCCTCTGGCCCATGCGGGTCATAATATCCATGTTGAGCACGACATATATGCTGTCCGTAAGCTCAATGCCCACCTTGGCGAAGGGCGAGCCCACCTGGCCCATGATGTAGGGCACGACGTACATGGTACGGCCCTTCATGCCGCCGTCAACAAGTGGCCTCAGACGGGCGTACATCTCGTCCTTTTCCACCCAGTTGTTGGTGGGTCCGGCCATCTCTTTTTTTGTGGTGCAGATGAAAGTTCTGGCTTCCACCCTTGCAACATCGTTGGGCTTGGTCCTATGTAAAAGGCAGCCCGGCAGCTTCTCCTCGTTGAGGCGCTCCATAAGGCCGGTTTTCACAGCCTCCTCCTTGAGGGCCTCTATCTGTTTTTCCCCCTCGGTGACCCAGACTACTTTATCCGGTTTTGTGAGGGCTTTCATCTCCTCTATCCACTTGAGGACGTAAGGGTTGTTTGTCATTGCGGCAGCTCCTTTCAGAAACACTGAAAAATTACGGCTTCAATTATACCTCCCTGCAAGGGCTTTTTCAAGTGTAAATTATGAATTTTTGCAAGTTTTATTTTTAAATTATGCAAAATCAGAAATCTTCATCAATGGGCATCGTGGGCCGGGCGTTGAGGGACAGGTCGGCAAAATGCCCCGCCATGGCCTCATAGTATGCCTGGGAGCCCACCATGGCGGCGTTGTCGCCGCAAAGCTCCAGCGGCGGAACGAAGAGCCGCAGGTGACGGCGCCTGCACTCCCTTTCAAGCAGTGCCCTGAGCCCGGAATTGGCGGAAACGCCGCCGGCGGCAACTATCGTTTTATAGCCGCCCTCCTCCGCCGCGAGCATCAGCCTATCCACCAGCGCGTGGCAGATGACATTCTGATACGAGGCGCAGAGGTCCGGGATGTTGACCTCCTCCCCCCGCTGCTTCGCATTATGAAGTATATTCACAACGGCGGTTTTGAGACCCGAAAAGCTCATGTCGAGGGGGCTGCCCTCCACCCTGGGTTTCGGGAGCTGATAAACCTTCGGGTTTCCCTTTGCGGCCTCCTTATCGAGGAAAACTCCCCCGGGATACGGAAGGCCCATGGCCCTCGCCGCCTTGTCGAAGGCTTCTCCCGCGGCGTCGTCCCTGGTCTTGCCGAGGACTCTGAATTTCGTGTAGTCCGAAACCTCCACAATGTGGCTGTGTCCGCCGGAGACCACGAGGCAGAGGAACGGCGGCTCCAGCTCCGGGTGGGCAAGGTAGTTTGCCGCAATGTGGCTCCGCAAATGGTGCACCGGCACAAGGGGCTTCCCGGTGGCGAGGGAGAGGCCTTTGGCGAAGTTCACCCCCACCAGAAGCGCCCCTATGAGCCCCGGGGCGGCGGTGACGCCGAAAGCGTCCACCTCCGAAAGCTCCATTCCTGCGTCCCCGAGGGCCTTTTCCACGACGCCAACTATGTTTTCCGTGTGGCGGCGGGAGGCTATCTCCGGCACAACGCCGCCGTAGAGGCCGTGCTCAGCCACCTGGGTGTTTATCACGGAGGAGATTATTTTTCTCCCGTCCTCTATGACCGCGGCGGCGGTCTCGTCGCAGGAGGACTCTATTGCCAAAATTCTCATTTTTTAATCATCGCCTTATGCTGAACAATAGTATTACAGTTTAATTATATCTTATTTAATTATTTTTTTCAATAGCGCCTTTTTCCGCTATATCATCGGCTTTTTTGAACGTCAAAATTAAAGAAAAACGTAATTTACACCAATTTCACACCAATTGAAGCAAAAGGGCGCCGCTTTTTAATATTTGCTTACGCAAAATCGTGCTAAAAAGCCGCAGAGCCGACCGGGGATTTGACCCGGCCGGCTCTGCGGTGTTTTTTATTGAAAAGTTGAGAATATCAGAAAATATCAGTGCATGCTCATTTTGAGCACGGTAACAGCGGCGGCAACAAAGGTGAGCACGGAGGTGCTCATTTTGGTGACAACCGGTGTGCCGGTCTCGGGGGTACTTCGCCGTCAATTTTACAACCATAACGTTTCAAACAAACATATCATTGTTATAGATTGCTGTACGATGAATATGAATTCTGAAAAGTGAAATTTAAAAAATACAATCTTAATTGTAATTTCATTTTATTATCGGTTATATAGGCCTGACAATATCATTGATGATAAATGATTGTCCTAATATTTATATTCACATTATTTTATCATTAACTGCTGAATTTGTCATTCAAATCAGTCCACCCATTGTCTCTGATATAATCAAATTTGCCTTTTAATATAAAAAGTATAACTCATCAAATGCAATATATTAACGCCAAGAAAGATATTTTGCCTTTCTTGGTGTATTATTCTATGCCTTTATTTAACCAGTCACATATTGAATATACTATATACCATTAGGGTAATTTATCAATGATAAAAGCTGCATATCTTCGAATGAAATATGCATCAACTACATTGATCATCCCATCATGATTAACATCAGCTACAGCTTTTTGCTCATCTGTAAATTCTACTAATGAAACAGCATATCTGCGAATAAGATTTGCATCGATTACATTTACATATCCATCTCCGTTTACATCTCCCACATTAAGATTTATAATTTGCAAAAGTCCATTTTTTACAACTATGTCAATCAGTTCAGAATTGCTGTTGCTGACACATATTCCTTCATTTCCCTCTTCTACTATACCAATCAGTGTTTTTTCATTCTCCATAGCATAATTTTCTTTTGGTTTAAATACAAGATCCATAAGCACAGTATCATTAGAAAGAAATTCATAAACACTATCCCAAACAAAATATACTTTACCTAAAGTCGAGGAATTAATTATCGTATCTGAAGAGGAAATATCTTTTCCAGCGGCAGCAGACACTAATTCCAATTTTGTATCATCATAAATAAGCGTAAATGAAATGGCTTTTGCATAAGAATTTTTACTAAGGGATACAGAGATAATTGCTTCCTGATCCTTTTGTACCGAAACTGATGTTACCTTTATTACAACATCATCTGTATATATTTCATCAATGGTAATAACTTTCTCCGCGGATATGTCCGAGCCGTCCATAGAAAACGCCTTAACGGTAACTGTACCTGCTTTCTCTGCACTAAATATACCATCTTCAGAAACAGTTGCCACGCCGGTTTCGTTATATACTGCCCAAAATACATTCGAATTGTAAGCCTCTGATGGTTTCACCACAGCATTAAGTATAAAATTGTCACCGACTGTTATCTTCTCAGGAATAACGATTTCAATTTCTGACACGAATTTATAGAGTCCATAGAAAAGGATAGTTTCGCTAGTACCGCTTTTACTTTCCAGCATAGTTTGACCATTTTCATCACCGATCATGCGGTAAGCGAAAACTTCATACGTATACTCATCAATCCCACTGACATTATAATCGATATAATTTAAATCTGTTGTTGTAAATGTTTCTCCACAACCATAAATGTCAGTCTTTTTGATAACATAACCATCTGCGCCAGCCACAGAATCCCATTCTACCGTAACTTTCTGCTCATCGGATGAAAGTCTTACTTCAGAGGGAGCATCCGGTGCGCTGTCTTCCGGTACAATAATATATTCAAAGAATTCCACTGTATCATTTTTCTGACTAGCCATCGTTATTACTTCAATGACTGTCGTTTCCGATATTTCTATAGGCCCGTTATATGGTTCAAAAGTAGCCTCAATAGTTTCCGTACCAACAATATGATAACGAATATCAGCTTCTGCATCGGCACAATTCAATTCTATTGTTTGCTTTCCCTCATAAACACCTGATTCCAAACTAGATTCTGCTGCCTCTGTATCCTCTATATATCTGAATTCCGGAATAACATCTACTGATTCCGTAACAGCATCAATATTTTCGCCACTCCAACCTTCAAAATACATATTTTCTGGAACTTCAAATTCTACATCTTCTGGGAACTCGGAAGCCTCTCCATATCTTACATCATGCTCATAAAGGACTTCTCCATTTGAATCTAAGTATCTGACAGTATAGGAGATTTGTTCATAGTTTGCCATTACCACCATGCTGCCATTGATATGATTAATATCATAGCCTTCCGGTGCTTCCCATCCAATGAAATTATAACCATCAGGTGCCACAACATTGGGGCATTCAAGAACCGTCCCATAAGGGATGTCCGTTTGCATAGTAACTGTATAGTTTGCCCAGTCGACAAAAACGACCGTGTACTTTTCCGGAATATAACGTGCAGCAATTACCATATTATCACGAATGTTGGTCAACCCGTATTCCCAACCAATAAAAATATATCCTTCTTTGCTAGGAACCTCCGGTGCTACAGCGCTTCCTCCAAGTTCAACCGTCTGTGCATCACCGATACGATTTCCGTCCATATCTACAAATTCTACAGTATAAGTCGGTTTCGGTGCTTCAATAGTACCGATATACACCGGCTCATTTGCGCCCTCTATTGTAAGTGTAACTGTAAAATCTCCTGTTGCCACTGAAGGCTCTTCCAAAGTCCTAAAATCAATAGAATATGCTCCGTTTTCGCCTATCTCGATCTGACCCATATATTCATTAGAATAGTCAGAAGCTTCGTCAACTTTATATACCGTTACAATAGCAATCTTCCCCTCAGCCTCTGCTGTATTAAGGCTTCCGCTGATATGGTAAACGCCCTCTTCCGATGGTTCGGGAAGTTTAACTCTGATCAGTTCTCTGGTTTGTACCTCAAGATTTTCAGTACCGGTAACAGCGTCATCGCTCCAATCGCTCCAATCGCTCCATTTATAAAATGTATATTCTGGAATATCGGTACGCGTTCTATATTGATATTGCGTTTTTGTAACCGCCGCAACATCTTTTGACGCTTCCCAAAAGTAAGTTTTACCGCTAACACTATATCGGTTCCAATAATATGTACCACTTACATTTTTACCGGTTTTAGCGGCATTATTGCTTCCCCAACAATAATAATTTGTATTTGTCGGCTTTATCTGTGTATTGCTCCACGCTGTATATTCAGTTTTGTAACCTCCCCCGGCATAGAAAGCCTGATGGAAATGCGCCCAACCAGATGGATAATAATCGCCTTCATAATCATAGCCCGATGAAGTAGATACATATCTTCCATAGCGATACTCTTTATGTGCAGCCGTTACAGTTACAACACGCGTTTCAACTTCACAGTTATCATCAGCTGTGACAGCTGTATCTTGCCAATCGCTCCATGCACTCCAAGAGCTCTTTGTTGTAGAAGTACTCTCAAGTTCCCAATCCAGATAAATCGGATTTGTCGTCGTATAAGTATTTTTTGTCCTTGTGCTATACTGAGTCTTTGTTTCAATATCCGTATAATCACCGGAGAATTCTGCGAATTCTTCCGGCGTCATCCATTTGCTCCAGTCGCCGTCTTCCGAAATAACATTATACGTTTCCACCTTGGAAATGGGTATAAGCGAGCTGTAGTTTTCTACCGCATAAAGTTCTATCGTTGTAAAAATTTCGCCTTCTGGCACAGAATTAAGCGGTATATACACAATACCGGACGTTGCTTTTTCGGCGCCAAGATAAAATACATTGGATTCTGTCTTTGTAAGGAATTTTCCGAAATTAGATTTAAGCACCACCACAACACGTCCGGTTTTTTCCTCCATGCTATGGTTTTCTAATTCATAAGATACCGCGCAAACCTTTGTTGATTCGCCATCTATCCAAGTATCAGCAAGAGACACCTGAATAGGAAGATCAGCATTTCCCCAAATTATAGACGGTTTTACGACAATATCATTTTGCGTAACTTTCTCGTACTCGTTTGTGTTCCAACCGACGAGCACATATCCTTCAGGAATATTAAGGATTAATTCATCTGGCGGAGTTGCAAAGCCCGGCTCATCACCGTCATAAGTCACAACTTCTGTCTTTGCAACCTTTCCATTGCAATCAAGGAATTTTACTGTGTACTCGATTGCTCTATATCGAGCGGTAATTGTCCTATCCTCTTTTACATTCGTGTAGGATCCTTCCCAACTGTCAAATTTATATCCTTTTCGCTCCGGAGGAGAATCCGGGAGTACTGCCGAACCGCCATAAGATACGTTCTGTTCAGATATTTTGTTTCCGTTATAGTCAACAAAAGTCACAATGGACGGCTCATGTGCAATGATAGAAACACCTTCTGATTCTTCGCTGCTCCCCACGCTGTTGTTTGCTTTTACTCTTACGGTATAAGTTCCCGCATCTTCAAAAAGCATAGTAGTAAGAGTTCCGTTTACTGTAACACGGCGATATTCCGTTCCGTCTTCATTGTAAGCCGTAACCGTATAGCTATCAGCACGGGCTTGCTTTGTCCAACTGAGGTTAACTCCGGTTCCCATCGCAATATCGAGATTTGTGACAGTCATTGTCGGTGCCGTCGGCGGTTCAATAGCTTCCCAAATCGCGTAAAGAGTCATGTTATTGCCCGGTTTAAAGCTGTCATTTACTTTATACATCGGAGTAGTGTCCCACTTGTTTGTTGACCACCCAATGAGATTAAAATCTTTTCTTGTCGGCCTTTTTATACTCCCAAGATTCAATACGTTCCCTTTTTGTATATTCATCTGGGATTGTGCTCCGCTGCCGCCGTTTGCATCAAAGGTTATTTTTCTTGTTTCTACATTCTTTGCAACAACGGTAAAAGCACATTGGGCCTCGCCCTTAATATCAAGTTTATCCCAAGCTTCTATTTTAAGATAATATTGACCGGGAGCCAATGAGCTGAATAATAGTTTTTGGTCATCGCTATTTGTCATTATGAATTTTGAATCATCGAGGACTTTTTCCGGAATCGTATACACAGCTTTGCCATTTGCATCATAGATTCCCACCTTCACTTTAGCTAAATCCTGTACATCGGCTCCGGAAGTACTGGCTTTAACGCTATAATAGGGTTTGTTTCCTCTTCCTTCCAACCAGACCGATGTTCCCTGTGTAATGCTTGTCTGGGACATACTGACGCTGGTCAAAACATTGCTTTTTGCGTCAAGCGTTACGTCACCGGAATAAACATAGCCTTTTTGTCCGCCATCCAATTCTACTTCGTACCATAATTCCGGATTCTTATTGCTTTCACGGTTATTTAACCTGGCCTTTGCTTTTAGTGGTTTTATATCTTTATTTATAAACAAAAGAAATTTTTTATATTTTGTATCTATAATTTTAGCGTCTTTATAAGGGCGAGCATACACATCTAACTTGTCGTATTTAGGAGTAACTGTTCCCGCTTTTATTGGCGCATAATTTGCTGCACTTGTGTTAAGAAAATCTTTATCTTTAACTGTACAGCCACTTTCCGTACAATACCCCAACTGATTCCATTTGTGGATATGCTCAAGCTTGTATTGTGCCAAATCATAGTACTGACCCTCACAGCTTCCAGATTCTTTTGCATTATAATAGATACCCGTATTTTTCCATTTTGTTGTATTTTCATTAAGCGGATCCACAACAGTAAATGTGTCACTGCTGGGATTATAATCAACCGCAACCATAGCGTGCATATTACCTTCACATCCTACATATACTATAGGCGGACTATATTGTCCGTTTGAATTCTTAAAGTTGCTAATTGCCTCTTTTAAAGTTTTTACATCCTTTTCTCTACTAGTATATACTGGTGTAATTTTTATCCCCGTTTTATCCGATAAAGTCCGAGCCCTCTCAGTTATATAACCATTCTGCTCCCATGCTTTATCATCATATGAGTCTTTGCTTTTTCCATATAATCCAATACTTTTCATATATAGAGGGGTCGCATTTATACCCAAATACGATAGAACCATTGAGGTTGTAGCGGCATAGCAACCATATCTAGCGTGTTCTCCCCAGTATTCTTTATGATAATAATTACTATATATCACTCCTTTACTATTTTGTTGCGCAACATATCGAATCTTACCAGCTTGTACTGTCTCGCTATATTTTAGTATTAAGTCTTTGGAACGATCAAATGCATCCGCTTCAACTGTCGGCATCATGCCAAAAACCATTATTAGCGCCAATACCAGGCAAATCGCTCTTCTCGCAAACTTCCTCATAGTTTTTACTCTCCTCATTTTGAATTTAATGCGACTTCTTGCTGAATAATTTACCCCTTTTAACCCTATTGTCTAACAGCAGACATTGTGGTCACGCTGCATAACCTAATAACATTTTTTCGCAATCAGTTTGAAGATTATTACTTTTAACCGTTTCTCCGTTTTTCCCTTTTTCCTTGCTTATATGCTCTGAACTGATTACTTTTTTAAACTATAAAATATTCTTGTTCTTATGTTCCCGCCGGGAACTTATCAATCAAATTGACGATATATCTTCGTATCAGATTTGCATCAATTACATTGATATTACCGTCCCCATTAACATCTGCTACCTCTTTCTGTGCATCATTCAAGAATAAAAGCCGTACTGCACTTCTACGTATCATATTTGCATCAATCACATTTATTTTTCCATCAAGATTCACATCGCCAATCATAGCGTCTGAAATGGATATTTTCCCGTTTAAAGTAAGTACGTCAATGTCACGCAAACCGTCCTCAGCAAGTTCTTGAAAAATAAAGGTTTCTTCTTTAGAGATACCAATTACTGTATCTTGAGCCTTTATCGAGTCTTTAACTATAAACTCTATTTCTAGCAGCTCGCCACCCATAGTAATCTTTCGTTCGGTATCATCCCAACTAATGAGGATAAGACCTTCCTCCCAAATGTTAATGTCGGGTGAAAGCCCTTCCAAAAGTTCACCTTCAGTATAAGATGCTATCTCCAGTTTCGACGCATCATATTCTATGGCAAACTGCATTACGGAAACATTTGACGCTTCGCTTAAATTAACAGATACTTTAACTGTACCGCCTCTATACGCTGCTTTCGATTCAAAACTTATTATTGCATCTGCCGTATCAGCCTCTTTGACAACCACAGTTGTGCTTGCAGAAACGCCTTTTGAGTCGCTGGACATTACGGTCACTGTTACAGTACCCGCTTTTACCGCGGTGAATACTCCGCTTTGTGAAATATAAGCCTCTCCTGTTTCATTCGTAACAGACCATACCAGATTTTCTCTATTTGCATTTTCCGGTGTTATTACAGCATTTACTTGTACGCTGTTGCCAACCACAATTTCATCCGGCAAAATCAATTCTATATCAGATATGACTATATCTCCGGTTTCAGCATCCCAAACTGCGGTATTGTAACCGCACCACTTTGGTGAACTCCAACCGGCTTTTTTTTCGAGATAGTATAATGTGACATCAGTCCCGTTTGAATACACAGTACCAAATGAGTTCTTTTCAGATGTCGCCGAATAAACAGAAGGGGCATCGCCTTTAAAAAATATCTCATCAGTTACATCACAAATATATTGGCCAAATATATTTGCTCCAACATCTTCAACATTTTCTGGAATTATGAATTTTCCCATAAGCGTTCCCCTCAACGAAAACGCATAATCCTCTATTTTTTCAAGGCTATCGGGAAGCAAATCGCCGCGAAGGTCTCCGGCATACGAAAAAGCTCCTGTCGCGATTATGGTAACACCATCAGGGATTTTATACTCAGAAGCATCTTTCATCGCCGGATATTGAATAAGCGTGGTTTTGTTTTTATCAAAAAGCACTCCATTTTCAGAACAATAGTTTTTGTTTTCGGCTGATACAATAAAATCAACCGCTTGGGCACCTCTGAATGCTCCTGTTCCTATTTCGTCCACGCTTGCAGGAATAGTGATAACTATCTCATTATTTTCGTTTCCAAAATCGCCGAAAGCAAATTCTCCGATGCTTTTAACTGTGTTACCTTTAAAAATTACTCCGCTGAAGCCATTACAATCCTGAAAAGCGTTCTCCCCTATTACTTCTACTCCATCTTCTATTGTCAGAATACCATCAAAGCCATAGCAATAACTAAAAGCCCCGTTACTGATTTTTGTAACTTTTGCCGGAATCGTAAGATCCCCTGAAAATCCATCGCAACCGCTAAATGCTCTATATTCTATTGTTTCCAGCCCACCAGGTAAAACGAGCGTTCCACTGAAACCGCTACATCTTTCAAAAGCACAATATCCTATTTTTTTTATACCTTCCGGCAGTTCAAGTTTTCCTTTAATACTGGAACAACCAGAAAAAGCATATCCGCCTATAGAAACTAATGTTGATGGAAGTGTAAGTGTTCCGTTAAATCCACAGCCATCAAAAGCAAAATCACCTATACTTGTAACTCCTTCTGGAATTACAAGATTTCCTCTAAATCCAGTACAATAGCCAAAGGCATATGGGGACACTATATCAATGTTAGATGGCAGGGTTAGTACTCCATTAAAACCACTACAACTTTCAAATGCGCTTCCGCCTATGCTCGTTACCCCATCTGGAATTACAAGATCTCCGGTGAAACCATTACACCCACGAAATGCACAATCTCCGATTGATTTAAGGTTTTGTGGAAGTGTTAATTTTCCAAAAAATCCAGTACAAGAATCAAAAGCATATTCGCCTATAGAAACTAATGTTGATGGAAGTGTAAGTGTTCCGTTAAATCCACAGCCATCAAAAGCAAAATTACCTATACTGGTAACTCCTTCCGGAATTACAATGTTTCCTCTCAATCCGGTGCAACCACCAAAAGTACCTGAAGATATGGTATTAATGTTAGACGGAAGCAAAAGAGTTCCATTAAAGCCACTACAACCTGCAAATGCACCACCACCTATGCTCGTTACCCCATCCGGAATTACAAGATCTCCGGTAAAAGCATTGCAATCCATAAATGCGTGATCTCCAATTGTTTTAAGATTTTGTGGAAAAGTCAATTTCCCACAAAATCCGCTGCAAGATTCAAACGCATAATTCCCTATATTTGTTATGCTGTCTGGAAGCGACAAATTCCCGCTTATTCCCGAACACTCATAGAAGGCATAGTCTCCTATTGTTGTTACCCCATTTTGAATATTAAGTGTTTTTATTTTGTCGCTGTAATCCATCCATGGCGCTCTATATTCTCCCCATGTATTATAATCTTTCATCGGGCCTTTACCGTTTATGGTAAGAGAACCGCTTGCTGTAAGCACCCAGGATAGATTCTTACCATCTACTGACTCATCTCCCCCGCAATAGCCTTTCGCCAGTATGCCCAATTCCTTTAGTCCTGCTGTATTATCAGGCGCTATTACATCTATTCTATATTCTCCGAGGCTGCTGTTACTTTGATCGATCTTGAGCTCGACATCTGCAAAAATATCAGCTGTCATATAATCTACAGTCATTTTTCCTACACACACATCATTTTTATATATGTAGTATGTAATGATATCGCTCTCCTCAAGTTTTTCATCAAACGATTCACGAAGTTCATAATAGTTCATACCCAAATCCCAGGTAAGTGAATAGTCACCTATTATTGGAGTATCATCATAGAACCTCAGACTTTTATCTTCCTTTGTGTAAACAAAATTTATTCCTTTTTGTGACGATGAGACTAAGGGCATCTCTATTGTAAAACCATCTCCGTTAATGTTACCTCTGCCTCCTGAAATGGAGCCAAAGGTTTCTGAAGATATTGCGTAGCACGGTTTATCGCTATCCCATGAACCATAAACCGATGATAAATAATCGGAATATCCTACGCTTTCACCCAAAACTAAACTAAAGCTTTTTTCCACACTCTCCGTCGCAGGAATATCAACGTTTTCATCATAATTAAATGTTACTCTAAACGTATCGCTTGCAGTCTCAGCATTTCCCAGCATATTAGTAAAAGTAAAGTAAACGGTCACATTTTGAGCCTCATCAAAAGTAAATATTGTAGGGTCACACAAACAATACTCTGTTATATCATAATTTGGATATTCTTCATATTCTCCAGTTTGGTCATTTTTTTTAAAAACAGTTGCCGTTACTTTTAGTCCTGTAGTATCAACTTCATCTCCAAGATAATATACCGTTTTATCAGGCCAGGATTCTATCCTGAAAGAGTTCGGATAAAACATATCAAACGGAATATTTGTATTTAAGGTTCCATTGCTTGCTTGAAATGCTTCAGTCGAGGCAAGCAGGGTATTGGAACCATCATCATAGTTGAACAAAATAACGTCCGAAATAATTGTAAACTCAGCTGATACCTCAGTTTCTCCATTTAAAGCTGTTATTCTAACTGTTCCCTTTTTATAACTGGCTGTACAGTTTGCCCCTATTGTAACTTTTAGTACCCAGGCGCAGTCCTCAACATATTCAAAAATTTCTTCATCATATGCCAAAATCTGTGCGCTCACATTTCCGTTAACAGTGACATTAGGATTTATAATATTTTCACCATTTATAGCTAAATAGAATTCCGTTCCAAAAGGTTCTTCTACAATGTAGACAGACGAATCGTGAGGATCCGTTTCCGGGGTTTCGAATTTTATTTTAGAGCTGTCATATTCCCAAACAGCTGTAGCGGTATATTCATATACTTTCCCGGTCTCCGTATTATAATCACCGCTGGAAAACAAGTCGGTATATACTTCTTCACCTATAAGCCATCCGGAAAATATGTAATCTTGTCGCACAGGTGTCGGCAAAGTTATATCGTTGCCAGCATTAGTTGTAACTACCATTATGGTTTCCCCAGTCCAAAACGTCCCACTGTTGGCATCAAGAGTTAACTTAACCGTATCATCTTCTACAGGAACCATTGATATATCGCTTGCGTTCACATTGCTTTCAGCAACAGCAGGTATTATTGTAAACACCATAGCAAATGCAAGCACCATAGACAACATTTTATTTAATACTCCACTTTTCATTTAAATCACATCCAACAATATCTTTTATATGGAAATACCTTTAGCCTGTCCATAAATGGGCAGGCTAAAGGTGTTTTATTTTATTTACTTACCTCTACAAAATCCTTTATAAACTTTACAGCATATTTGCGTATGCAGTTAGCGTCAATGACATCTACAGAACCGTCTCCATTTACGTCGGCAGTCAAGGTCTCGACTTCGTTAAGAGATATAATTTCAGCGGAACTTCTTCTTACAAGGTTAGCATCAATAACATTTATTCTTCCGTCACCGTTTACATCTCCGAGCAGTGCGTCTACGACCTCTATTTGCCCGTTTTGCAATGTCATATCTATGCTTTGATATTCCTTATCTTGGCTACTTGCAAAAACAAAATTATATTCATCCGAATCAGGCAATATCTCTACCGGGATTTGCTCTCCTCCTGCGGTTTCTTTTGCAACAAAAGTTATATCGAGAAGCGACCCTTTTAGATCCAGACTATCGCTGTCGGTATCCCATGCAAATACTATTACTCCAGGAATAGAAACATTGATATCAGGGTTCTTCCCCTCCATCAACGCTCCGGCTTCGGCGGAAACTACGGAAAGCTTGTCCGCATCGTAGGAAACTGCAAACTGGATTGTTGTTGCTCCGGAATTCTCGCTGAGCTCAACGGAAACTTTCGCCAAACCTTTTTTGCAGGTTACATCTGAAGTAATTCCAACAAACGCTTTTCCGTTGCCCGATTTTATAACATTTATAGTTTTGCTTACAAAAATCCCGCTTCCATCATCTGCAGTCGCAGTTACCGTAACAGTGCCCTCGGAAACCGGCGTAAATATTCCGCTTTCGGATATTGTGGCTGAACCTGTTCCATTCTCAACCGACCAGATCACGTCTTTATTGGTTGCGTTTTCCGGCTCAATAATTACAGAAAGCTGTTCATCTCGACCAACGAATATATTATCGGGTACCATTAAAGTCATATTTGTTACGGGAACCGGAACAACCCAAGTTTTTATGTTATATCCATGCCATTTCCCGTCATCCTCAAGATCCCAACCGGTTTTATTTTCAAGGTAATACAAAGTTGCACTGTCGTTAAATGCTGCAAATGTCTCGCTCGGAGCATCCCCGAGGAAATAGATATCTGCTGTTAACCTTGCGTCGGTAAAAGCAGAGCTTCCTATTAAAGTAACTCCGTCGCCTATTACAACCTTTTTAATCTTATCGGCATAGTCTGCCCAAGGAGACGTACACTTTGTGGTTCCGTCACTGTCTATTATCTCTCCATAATTCTCCATGGCTCCTTTGCCTTCAATCGAAAGCACGCCTTCGGAATCAAGCATCCACGCCAGATTCTTACTTCCATGATAACTTGCGCCACAATATCCGCTGGCAACATAGTTTTCCGCATCCCATGTAACCTCTTCCAACGGAGTAGGCATATTGTATTCATCAGTATTATACGAAAGGAATTCTTTCTCTATCAGTTCCCCATCAGCATCATACCACCAAAGCCACAAAAGAGTTATTTCTTTTTCTTTATGCCATACTCTTCCGTTTAATTCTGACCATGCATAAATGCACCAATAATTCATATATCCGTTTTCGTCTATATTTATATTCTGTGCATCGGCTTCGCTCATATTGGGGAGACCATAATAAAAATCGTCAGAATTATTACCTGTTACAGAGCTGATTGCAAATTTACCAGAAGCAGCGTTTTCGGGTTTCTCTATCTTTATATCAAGGCATTGTTGATTACCGGAATATAACGATGTAAGATTTTTAATAATTTCGGAAATATTTGTATTTTCTCCAAAACTATTTTTAATATATCCTCCGTTGTTATCAATGGCTATATCAACGCCGTTATTATTTATAGCATCAGCACTTGGAATTGTGATACGCTCTTTTGGAACCGGCGAAAACCCTTGCTGCTCCATAGGAGTAACTTCATCGGCTACAACATTGTAGCCATTCCAAAGGCCATCGCCATCATCGTCCCAACCTTCTGTTCCTGCTATATAATGAATTGTAATATTTGTATTAAATGAAGGCTCTTCTGAACCAGCAGCATATATATTGACAGGAGGTTCCCCATAAAAATAAACATTTTCAGCGTTGTCAATCACATTAGGGCCCATACTCTCAACTTTACCAAGAAAAATAATTGTTGCTGATGAATTTTGAAATGCCAGCTCCTCAACCGCCTCGATGCTTTCAGACAACACTATCTCGGTAAGTTCACTACAGGTAAAAGCATTCTTACCAACAGTTTTTACTGTAGAAGGAACAGTGTAATTTCCCGTTTTTGCTGCTGGGAATTGAATGAGAGTAGTTTTGTCCTTATCAAAAAGTACTCCGTCAACTGAACAATAATTTGGGTTTGCTTCATCTACTGTTATATTCTCTAGGCTTTTACAAGAATTAAACGGAACTGCAACTATTGATTTTACCGAAGCTGGGAGGTTAACACTAGTAATTGAATTCCCATAGAAAGCATTCCTATCAATTGATTCAAGTTTGTCATTAAAAACGATTCCTGTAATACTGTAGCAGCATTCAAAAGCGCTCCTTCCAATATATTTTAAGTTAGACGGCAATCTGATTTCTCCACTAAATCCGCAAAATCTAAAAGCACACATTCCTATGCTTTCAATATTTTCCGGCAAATAAAGAGTTCCAGCGATGGTGGTCATATTGTAAAAAGCAAATTCTCCGATTGTTGTAGCGCCCTCTTCTATATTAAGAGCAGTCACTGTCGCTTCACAATTTACCCAAGGCGCTGTTGAAATCCATACAGTACCTTCCGCCGTCTCTTTATCAACAACTGAATAGTCCGCCATAGCGCCTGTTCCTTTGATAGTGAGCAAACCATCAGAATCAAGCATCCAGGCAAGGTTTTTTCCACCGTTCGGATTGGCGCCGCAATAGC
>JBJEQR010000014.1:0-68878 GCA_051881855.1 Oscillospiraceae bacterium | reverse complement strand
TATCTTACCAGACCTGATCTTGGCAGACGTCTCAGCGAGGATTCTGTTGAGAAACTCAAAGCTCTCTACAAGAAAGCACCTCAGGTTGTTGTATTCGCAGCTGACGGTCTTTCCGGTACTGCAATCGAGGCTAACTATGATATCGTTATCCCTGCAATCATGAACGGTCTTAAAGCTCATGGTATCGAAGCAGGCGAGCCTTTCTTCGTAAGATATGGCCGTGTTGCTTCTCAGGACGAAGTTTCTGAAGTTACCGGATGCGATGTCTGCGTATGCCTTATCGGTGAGAGACCTGGCCTTGCAACCGCAAAATCCATGTCTGCATACATCACCTACAAAGGAACCATCGGTATGTCCGAAGCAAGACGTACTGTTGTTTCCAACATTCACAACGCCGGTACCCCTGCTGCTGAAGCTGGTGCACATATCGCTGATATCGTTGACATCATGCTCAAAGAGAAAGCTTCCGGTACTGACCTCAAGCTCTGATATTAAATTATTAATTGCTTGAAAAAATTGCTAAATGCAAATTTTATCTACCTTAAATTTTAAAGGAGGTACATATCGTGAAATACGATGAACTTAGAACTACTGTACTGATGATCAAGGTTATCCCGAGCGTAAGCCCTGACCTCCAGAAACAATGGAATATGCCCGAAGGACACAGATCCGTAGGCTTCTTCTCCACCGACTGCGATGATGTTGGCTACACCTGCGTTGATGAAGCAACCAAAAAGGCTGACGTTAAAGTCGTTCTTGCAAAATCCATGTACGGCGGCGCTGGATGCGCACAGCAGAAATATGCTGGCGAATTCATCGGCATGCTCTCCGGTCCTAACCCTGCAGAAGTAAAAGCTGGCCTTGCTGCTGCTTTCGATCTTCTCAATGCTGATGCAACCTTCTATTCTGCAAACGATGACGACTCCGTTGCATACTATGCATACACCATCTCCAGAACTGGTTCTTACCTTTCTGAGTGCGGTGGTATTCCTGAAGGAACTCCTATCGCATACCTCATCGCTCCGCCTGTAGAGGCACAGTACGCACTCGATGCTGCTCTTAAAGCTGCTGACGTAAGAATGTGCTGCTACTTCGAGCCTCCGTCTGAGACTAACTTCTCCGGTGGTTATCTCACTGGTACTCAGTCTGCCTGCAAAGCTGCTTGCGATGCTTTTGCTGACGCTGTTGTATTCTGCGTAGAGAACGCTCTTAAATACTGATTACCTTCGTGGATCTTATCGATATACTCATTATATCTTAAGATAAACAGGAGGTGACGGATTATGAGTACTGGCGCATTGGGAATGCTGGAGACTTATGGTCTGATCGCCGCTATTGAAGGACTCGATGCAGCTGTCAAAGCTGCAAACGTGACCCTCTGCGGATTCAAATATGTAACCGGCGGACTTGTGACTTTCTTTGTAACCGGCGATGTCGGTGCAACCAAGGCTGCGATTTCCGCAGGGCAGATTGCCGCAGACAGAGTCGGCAAGGTCATATCTGCTCACGTAATCCCGAGGCCCGCGGAGAGCACTACTATTATTGCTTCTCCCACCGAAAGGCCTGCCGGACGTCGCCGTGGAACAGGTATCCACAAACGCGAATTTCCGGCAAAGGCTCCTGTGAAGTCGGAACCGCTTGAAAAGGCTAAAGTAGAATCCGTCCCTGAAAATGCACCTGAAAAAGTTGAAGATGTCAAACCGGCAGTTGAAACTGAAACCAAGGGTTACACTGAGGAACAGCTCAGAGCGATCAAAACGACCGACCTGAGAAAACTGGCACGTGATATTCCCAACATCGGTCTTACCAAGATCGAAATCAGAGATGCTAAGAAGGAACCGCTCATAGAGGCGATTCTGAAAGCACAGAATAATAACTAAAGGAGCAATAAAGCAATGCTGCAAGATCGTGATTTGCTTTCTGTGCAGGAAGCTCGCGACATGATCAAAAAAGCTCGTGTAGCTTTTGAGGCCGCGAAACTTCTCAGCCAGGAACAAATAGATAAAATTGTTAAAGCTATGTCTGAAGTTGCTTATGCTCATTCCGAAGAACTTGCCAAAATGGCAGTTGAAGAAACCAGCATGGGTAAATATGAAGACAAGATCATTAAGAACCATCTTGCTTCCAAATCCGTATATGAGGCAATCAAAGACATGAAAACTGTCGGTATTGTCAATGAATATCCGGAGAAGAAGATGTTCGAAGTGGCTGTGCCTGTGGGCGTTGTCTGCGGTATCGTTCCGTGCACCAACCCCACTTCCACCACTATCTACAAATCCATGATTTGTATGAAAGCCGCCAACCCTGTTGTCTTTAGCCCTCATCCTTCTGCAAAGAATTGTATTGCAAAAACTTGTGAGCTGATGTGCGAAGCTGCGGAAAAGGCCGGAGCACCTGCAAATATGTTCCAGTGCCTCCACACCCTCAGCATGTCCGGAACTCACGAGCTCATGACCAACTCCGGCGTCAACATGATCCTTGCGACCGGCGGCCCTGAGATGGTTAAAGCTGCATATTCTTCCGGTGTTCCCGCCCTTGGCGTCGGCGCCGGCAACGTTCCTGCATTTATCGATCACACTGCTGACGTTAAACTCGCTGTTAAGAGAATTTTTGCTTCCAAAACTTTCGATAACGGCGTAATCTGCGCTTCCGAGCAGTCCATCGTTGCAGAGAACTGCATTAAAGATCAGGTTCTTGAAGCCGTTAAGGCTGAAAAAGGCTACATCCTCAACGATGAAGAATACGCAAAACTCTGCAAGATCTTCACCAGACGTCCCGGCAGCGTAAATCCCGCTATCGTTGGCCGTCCTGCAACCAAGATCGCTGCTATGGCCGGACTTGACGTTCCTGCCGACACCAGAGTTCTTTGCTATCCTGAAAAAGGCGTTGGCGATGAATACCCCTTCTCCATTGAGAAGCTTTCTCCCTGCCTTGCCCTCTATTTCGAGGAAGACTGGAACGCTTGCTGCGAACGCTGCATCCAGCTTCTCCAGTTTGTGGGAATCGGACATTCTCTTTCCATGCACACCAACGACGAGAACATCGTCCGCGAGTTTGCTCTTAAGAAACCTGTATCCCGTATTCTGGTCAATACCTCTTCTTCTCAGGGCGGCGTAGGCGCTACCACCAACCTCATGCCTGCACTCACTCTTGGCTGCGGCGCAGTTGGCGGTTCTGCCACCAGCGACAACGTTTCTCCTCTTAACCTCATCAACCTTCGCCGCGTTGCTTACGGCGTAAGAGAGGCTTGGGACCTTAAAGACGATGCTGCTGAAGAGAATAACAATCTCGATGCTGATGCAATTGCAAAGATGGTTATCGCTGCACTGAAAGAACTTTAATTAGTCCTTTCTAAACTATTATAGGTAGAACCAGGGGGATTTCCCCCAATACTTAAGGAGGTACTACAAAATGACTGATAAACAAGCTCTTGGCATGATCGAGACCAGAGGTCTTGTTGGCGCAATTGAAGCTGCCGATGCTATGGTTAAAGCTGCTAACGTTACCCTTATCGGTAAAGTTCACGTTGGTGGCGGACTTGTAACCGTTTTCGTTCGCGGAGACGTTGGCGCAACCAAAGCTGCTACTGATGCTGGCGCTGCTGCTGCAGACCGCGTTGGTGAGCTTAAATCTGTTCACGTAATTCCGAGACCCCATGAGGAAGTAGAGTACATTCTTCCTTCCCTCGACAAATAATTAACACCCTTTAAGGAGGAGACACGATGGCTGAGAAATTAGCACTGGGCATGATCGAGACCAAAGGTCTCGTCGGAGCCATAGAGGCCGCTGATGCTATGGTCAAAGCCGCAAATGTCACCCTCGTCGGCAGAGTAATCGTTGGTGGCGCCCTCGTAACCGTGTTTGTGCGCGGTGACGTCGGCGCTACCAAAGCCGCTGTTGACGCCGGTGCAGCTGCTGCGGACCGTGTAGGTGAGCTTATCTCCACTCATGTCATCCCGAGACCTCATGAAGAGGTCGAGTATATCCTCCCGTCCATCGAGGAATAATTCTGAATTTATTTTTGGGATTTGAATTAATTAGATGGGGGTGATATTATGAAGGTCATTACCGAGATGGTGCTCCGCAATGAGCTGAAAGGCGAATGCCCTCCCGTGTACTACGTACCGAAGGACAAACTTCTTTCTCCTGCCGCAAAGGAATACCTGAACCAGCTTAAAATCAAAGTTGAGTTCGGCGACCCGCCGGCTGCTCCTGCGCCTGCAGCATCCAATAATAAAGGTTCCGCTATCAGCGATACTCCTGTCGGAGCAAAATACGTTGATGAACAGACCGGAGCTTTTTATGTTCAAAAGCCGGAATATATGTGCCAGCTTTTCGGTAATAGATTGGTTTATAAAAATCATCCAAGGATCGTTTTCCGCGGGAAGCTCGACAGCATGAGCTCCACTGTCGTTATGGTACAGGCGGAGATCGCTTCTGTCGGCGGCCCCCAGAAGCTCATAGACGATTTGGGCGACATCAACAAGGTGCTCAACCAGATCATGTACTGTGAGGTAATGGAGGAGGAAATGAGCGAAGTCAAGATCATCGGGCTCACTCCCGAAGAGCTTAGAAACCGTTCTCATAACCCGCAGAAATATTTCAATATTAAGCAGATGCTCCTCCCTAACTACACTATGGGGTTGGATTACACCAGGCTTAATATGCTCCGTGCGAAAGTGCGTGAGCTCGAGCTTGCTGCTCTCGATGCTTTTGTTGACGGCAAGAACGTCAAACAGCCCGAGATCATCAGGACTCTCAACCGCCTTTCAAGCGCATTCCACATAATGATGTGCATGTACTTGGCCGGTGAATATAAATAATTTATAGGAGGAGACACATGGCTGTAGAAAAAGTCGTAGAAGCGGTTGTTGACCAGGTCAGATCCGCCGGACTTGTTCAGATAGAGGTCTCCGCCAGACACGTGCATCTGGACAAAGAAAGCGTAGCTATTCTCTTTGGAGAGGGTCACACCCTCACTCCCAAGAGAGAGCTTAGCCAGCCCGGACAGTATCTTGAAGAGGAAAGGGTGGACGTAATAGGACCGAAAGGCACCTTCAAAAACGTCGCAGTCCTTGGCCCTGAAAGAAAGCACGTGCAGGTTGAGGTCTCGTTCAGCGATGCTTTCGCCCTTGGAATTAATCCCCCGATCAGACAATCGGGCGACACCAAAGGTTCCGCAAGCGTAACGCTCAAAGGACCTAAAGGTGAGATTACTATTGACGAAGGCGCAATCGTTGCGCTCCGTCACGTTCACATGACTCCCGAAGATGCGGAGAAACTCGGCCTTGTTGATAACCAGGTCGTTTCCGTAGAAGTCCTCAGCGACAGAAGAACCCTCTTTGAGGATACTGTCATCAGGGTTTCTCCCAAATTCCGCACTCGTATGCATGTAGACGTCGATGAAGCCGGCGCCGCACATATTGCTGGTTTTACACTTGGCAGAATTATTAAATAAGGATGTATTTATTAAATGGTTGATCTTGATACAATCAATGCTTACATGGCTCGTGTAACTGAGACGGAAACGATCGTTCACAAGCCCTGTTCCGATAAGTTGAAGGTTGGCGTTGACCTTGGTACCGCGTACATAGTTATTGTGGTGCTCGATGAGGACAACAACCCCGTCGCCTGCGAAAAACAGTTCGCACAGGTGCTCAAAGACGGTGTTATCGTGGATTATGCCGGAGCGTGCAGCATAGTGAGAAAGCTCAAAAAGAAGCTCGAAGAGCGTCTTGGGCGCGATCTTGAATATGCCGCAATCGCCATGCCTGCGGGCACGGAGTCCAGCACTAAGACGCATAAATACTGTGTAGAGGGCGCCGGCTTTGATGTTACCAACATTCTTGACGAGCCGACGGCTGCCAACTCCATTTACGGCATAACTGACGGTGTAGTCGTCGATATCGGCGGCGGCACCACCGGCCTTGCGATCTTCAAGGACGGCAAAGTTGTGGAGGTTGATGACGAGCCCACTGGCGGTACTCATCTTTCCCTTGTTCTTGCTGGAGCTTATGGCATTCCTTTCGAGGAAGCTGAGAAGATTAAAATTGATTACAGCCGTCACAGGGAGATACTTCCCATAGTGAAACCGGTAATCGAAAAAATGGCAACTATCGTCAAGAAATATACATCCAAATACAACATCGACACCATCTATCTTTGCGGAGGTACTTGCTGCCTTACCGGCATGGAGAAAGTGTTTGAAGATACAGTTGGAATTAAGACCATCAAACCCGCGGACCCGTTCCTGGTTACACCCACCGGTATAGCCATGAACTGCCAGGTTGACTAACCTGAGCGCCCATATCTTTTCCAATAGCTAATGCGTTGAAAAAGAAGGTGATAATTATGGATATGGATTTGTTAATAGAGCTTGCTGTCCGTGCTGTAAAAGCATACCTTGAGAAAGAGGGCATTACCGGCGTTGCCGCTGAGGAAAAACCGGCTAAAACCGCTCTGATTCTTACCGAGGACCACTGCGGAGAATGCTGCTCAATGGAAAAATACGACAGCGAACTGTGCAAAGTCAGCTGTGCACTGGCGCAGAACTATGAGGTCAGCGTCGATGACTATGACTCCATCGTGCTTTACGATATGACAAACAGCAATTTGTTCAAGATCGCCAATGGCTGCACTGACAATAAATTCCTTGCCCTTGCGGCTGAAGCGATCCTGAAGGGTAAACGCGTTCTGATGGTAAAGGAGGACGTTGAGATCCTCAAATATGAGGGTACCAAGGCCACCGCACTGTATAACAACATTTATAAGAATCTCCAGATACTTCTTGACAGCGGCGTAGAACTTGTCGCTGCGGACGATGTCCAGTCTGCTATTTGCGGCGGAGCTGAGGCACCGGCGCCTGTTAAGGAAGAAGTAAAAGCCGAGAAGGCTGAGGCTGCACCGGCGGCAACGCCCAAAGCAGCGTCTGACGATTCCGTGCTTGTGCTCACTAAGCGTGTCATAACTGAGAGAGATATTAAAGAAGCTGCTGCAAAGCACTACAAGAAGGTACAGCTTCCTGAGAAGCCTGTCATCACTTATCTCGCCAAGGACACCGCTTTTGAGCTGGGCATTGAACTGATATAATCAGCTCATAAATTAACGGAGGTATTGCCAAATGAGAATTGGAGTAGTTATAGGCAGCGTTTGGGCTACCAGAAAAGAGCCCAAACTGGAAGGACTCAAGCTCCTTATAGTTGAGCCTCTTGACTATAAGATGGTGGGTAACCTTACCCGTGAGCCCTATATAGCAGCTGACGTCGTTGACGCCGGTATCGGCGATAAAGTACTTATCGTAACAGGTAACCCGGCAAGATACGCCGTCGGAACAAGCGTGCCTATCGACGCTGCAATAGTTGGTGTTATCGATGATACTGTGCTTTCCAATATTGAATAATAGCGGGAAGCTGGACTTTGAAAAATCCTGTTGAGAAACAGGTATTAACAGTCATTCTAGGGGCTTGGAAAAAGGCCCGAGTACATATTATCGTACCGGGCAAGCGGCCTCCGAATCAAGGAGTGCCCGGCGAACAAGACTTGTATTTCAAAGTGCCTTTTTCAGATGTCCCTTTTATGAATATAGTTTGAGACAAAAACTAATTTTTTAGGAGGTCAATTATGGATTTCTCTGAACTTGCTGCTGCTTGGAACCCTAGTGTATTTACTGAGTCTATCTCTGCTTGGGTCGATGGTCTGGCAATCAACACTGTTGTTGTTATGATCATGATGATCTTCATGCTTGTCGGTGCTATTGACCGTATCTGCGGCAATAAACTCGGCTATGGTGAAGAGTTTGAAAATGGTATCAATGCAATGGGCGGTCTCGCCATGGCTATGGCCGGTGTTGTCGCTGTTGCTCCTATCCTTGCACTCGTACTTAAACCTATCTTTGGACCGATCTACGGCCTCGTAGGCGCAGACCCCTCCATGTTCGCAACCACTCTTCTTGCTTGCGATATGGGCGGTTATCCTCTTGCTATGCAGATGGCTGCTAACGAAGCTGTTGGTAACTACGCTGGTCTTATCCTCGGCTCCATGATGGGCCCGACCATCGTATTCACCATCCCTGTAGCTCTTGGTATCATCGAGCCTGAAGATCGTGCATACCTTGGTGCTGGTACTCTTGTTGGTATGGTAACTATCCCGATCGGATGCATTGCCGGCGGTTTCGTTATGAACACCACTCAGTACAAACTCAGCGTTGCTGACATCTTCCTCAACATGATCCCTGTTGTTATCATCGCTCTTGCTATCGCTGCAGGCCTCTGGTTTGCTCCTGCTGGCATGATGAAAGGCTTCGATAAATTTGGTAACGGCGTTACCATCTTCATCACTGCTGTCACTGCAATTGCTATCTTCGAGTACAACACTGGTATCCTCTTCCCGCTCTTCGACCTTATGATGGATGACGGCACTGGCGTTAACGGCCTTGAGTCCGGTCTTCTTACCTGCGGCATCATCGCTATCATGCTCGCCGGCGCATATCCTATGGTCAAATTCATCTCCGATAAATTCGGTAAAGCACTCGGCAAAGTCGGTCAGGCTCTTGGCATGAACGCTGCTGGTTCTACCGGTCTTGTTGCAACTCTTGCTAACAACATCGCAATGTTCAACATCCTCAAAGACATGAACCCCAAAGGCAAACTCCTCAACTGCGCATTCGCTGTTTCTGCAGCATTCGTATTTGGTGACCACCTTGGATTCTGCGCTGGTAACAACGCTGAGATGATCTTCCCGATGATCGTTGGTAAACTTGTTGCTGGTATCCTTGCAGTAGTTCTCGGCCACTTCATGGCTCCTGCACTTCTTGCAAAAATCCCTGGCGCTTCTGAGAAATAATTTTAACCGAAACTATTCTCTTAAAAATTGTTTCTTAAAGAAACGATCTGATTTGGAGAGCGCCTATTGCCGCGATAGGTGCTCTTCCCACAAAATTTCTGGCTTAGGCCTAAAATAAATGTAGAAGGAGGCGCATATCAATGAATATCAGTGAAGAACTGATTAAAGAGATTGTCGCCAAAGTCTGCGAGAACATGAAAAAAGAAGACTCCATGCCCTTTGAACGCAACGTTCTCTCCAATGGTATGATGAGCATCAAGACTGACACTGTAGAATGTGGACCTTTCCCTTTCGATATCGGTGCAGCGAACAAAGATGTTTCTCTTCTTGACGTTGTAACTCTTGAAGAATCTCCTAACCTTGGTGTTGGCGTTATGGAGCTGAAGAATGGTACTGAGTTCCCTTGGACTCTTAACTACGATGAAGTCGAGTACGTCATCGACGGTACCATTGTTCTGAAATCTGAAGCTGGCGACGTCACCGCACATGCAGGCGACATGACCTTTATTCCTAAAGGCACCAGCATTCATTTCTCCACTCCGGATCACGTAAGATTTATTTATATTTCTTATCCGGCAGACTGGGCAAATCAATAATTTTTTATTGATTCAGCGCCGCTCCCTTTTGGGGGCGGCGCTTTTATAATGCCAAAAAACCGCATGAGCATCAGCTTTTGGCCGGTGACATTGCTGTTTTCGCTTTCAGCAGATAAAACTCGAGCACGGCTCCGTGCTCGAGTTTTATCTGCTGAAAAAAGGGGAGAAGCTGACTTTTGACCCTATCCTTTCTCCCCAAAATATTATACTTAAATTTATAAAAAATGCCCAAAAAATACTTGACATGTAAAGGCTTTTCCTTTATAATTATATCGTTACATTGTAAAGCAAAAAACTTTACAAAAAAATCAGCAAAGGAGGCGGCACCTGTGGCGAAGGATATGAATATTTCTCTGCTTTTCGACTTTTACGGCGACATACTCACCGAAAAGCAGCAGGACGTCATTGATTACTACTATAATGACGACCTTTCCCTTTCCGAAATTTCCGAGCACCTCGGGATTACACGCCAGGGCGTCCGCGATTCCATAAAACGCGCCGAATCCACCCTCCTTGAAATGGAGGAAAATCTCGGCCTTGCAAAACGGTTCCGGGAGATACAAAACGGCCTCGACACCATCATAAATGAGGCCCGCGCCATTGACGATGACAGCCTCCGCGGAGCCACCATTCGTGAAATAACTCAGCATACGGCGGAAATCGTCCGCATTGCGAGCCACCTTAACGATTAACGGAGATTTTGATAAATGGCATTTGAAGGATTATCCGATAAGCTCTCTGCGGTTTTCAAAAAACTCAGAAATAAGGGCAAACTTACCGAAAGCGACGTAAAAGCCGCCATGCGCGAGGTGCGCCTTGCGCTGCTGGAAGCGGACGTCAACTATAAAGTCGCAAAGGACTTCGTAGCAAAGGTGAGCGAGAGGGCCGTGGGAGCCGAAGTGCTCGAAAGCCTTACCCCGGCACAGCACGTAATTAAAATTGTCAACGAGGAGCTAACAGCTCTTATGGGCGAATCCAACGCCCGCATAAACTTTTCTTCCAAAATCCCTACCGTCATTATGATGGTGGGCCTTCAGGGCTCCGGTAAGACCACACATTCCGGCAAGCTGGCCCTTCATTTCAAGAAGCAGGGCAGACGCCCGCTGCTCGTCGCCTGCGACGTTTACCGTCCTGCGGCTATCGACCAGCTCAAGGTTGTGGGCAGCCAGATTGACGTTCCGGTTTTTGAAATGGGCCAGATTGACCCCGTGGAAATTGCCAAAAAGGCCATTGCGCATGCCAAGGATTACGGCAACGACATTGTGATTCTCGATACCGCAGGCCGCCTGCACATTGACACTGAGCTTATGGATGAGCTGCTTCGCCTCAAGGAACAGTTCCACCCGGAGGAGATACTCCTCGTCATTGACTCCATGACCGGTCAGGACGCTGTGAACGTTGCCGCCAGCTTCAATGAGAAGCTGGGCATCACCGGAGTGATACTCACCAAGCTCGACGGCGATACCCGCGGCGGCGCGGCCCTTTCCGTAAGGGCAGTCACCGGCGCTCCGATAAAATTCACCGGTACAGGCGAAAAGCTCACCGACCTTGAGCCTTTTTACCCGGACAGAATGGCCTCCCGTATTCTCGGCATGGGCGACGTGCTCACCCTCATAGAAAAGGCCGAGGAGCAGATGGATGCCAAAAAGGCCGAGGAGATGGCCAAAAAACTCGGTGAAAACAGCTTTGATATGAACGACCTTCTCGAGCAGATGAAGCAGGTGCGCAAAATGGGCTCCCTGAGCCAGATTGTTTCCATGCTGCCCGGCGCCAAGAAAAAGCTCACTGATGAGGAAGCCGAAAAGGGCGAAAAACAGCTCGTTATCACCGAGGCTATAATCAATTCCATGACCAAAAAGGAGCGCGCAAAGCCATCCATAATCACCGCTCAGCGCAAAAGAAGAATTGCTGCGGGCAGCGGAACCAAGGTCGAGGACGTCAACCGCCTGCTGAAGCAGTTTGAGCAGATGCAGAAAATGATGAAACAGCTCTCCGGAAACGGAAAACAGGGCAAAAAAATGCGCCAGATGATGAGCCAGATGCAGAATCAGGGCGGCCTCGGCGGAATGCCCTTTTAACTAAGGTCTTTAGGCGAAAGCCTTTGATAAATACTAAAAAATTATTTTTCACCATAGGAGGAAAAACCAATGTCCGTTAAAATCAGACTTCGTCGCATGGGCGCGAAAAAAGCTCCCTTTTACCGCATCGTAGTAGCAGATTCCCGCTATCCCAGAGATGGCCGTTTCATCGAAGAGGTCGGCTACTATGACCCCACCAAAGAGCCCTCTGTAATCAAAGTTGACGCAGAGAAGGTCGAGAAATGGATCGCAAACGGCGCACAGCCCACCGATACCGTCAAAGCTCTTCTTAAAATCGAAGGCGTTCTTAAATAATGCCGGAGGGCCGAAATATGGAAGAACTGCTTGCTGTTATCGCACGCGGACTTGTGGAGGATAAGGACGCCGTTTCCGTAACAGTGGACGAGCCCGACGAAGAGGGAACCGTTGTTTACCATCTTCATGTGGCTCCCGCCGATATGGGAAGAGTCATTGGCCGCCAGGGCAAAATTGCCCGCGCCATTCGCACCCTTATGCGCACTGCCGCTAACCGTGCCGGCAAGAAAGTTGCCGTCACGATTGAATAATCAAAACCGATTCCCTCGTCAAATTTTTTGGCGGGGGAATTATACGAGGCAGAACTTATGAAAAAAGAATTTCTTGAGGTGGGGGAAATAGTCACCACCCACGGAATCCGCGGCGATATGCGCCTCTATCCCTGGTGCGACCCCGGGGACGTGGAGCATGCCAAAAAAGTTTATCTTGATGCAAAAGGCACGGAGGAATTCCGCGTGCAGTACATCAAACCCCACAAAAACGTCTATCTCGTGAAGCTCAGAGGCATTGACACCCCGGAGGACGCGAGAAAATTCATCGGAAAGACCTTCTATATGAACAGAAACGACGTTCCGATGAAAGAGGGCGAGTATTTTATTCAGGATATTATAGGCCTTCGGGTGGTGGATTCCGAGAACGGGACCTGCTACGGCGAAATTTACGACGTAGCCTCCACCGGTGCCAATGATATATACTGCGTCCGCGCGGCGGACAAAAAAGAGACGTGGATACCCGCTATCCCGCAGGTCATAGACAGCGTGGATATAGACGGAGGCGTAATGAAAATAATCCCCATGAAAGGACTCTTTGACGATGAGGATTGATATTGCAACGCTTTTTCCGGAAATGTGCGAGGCAGTTTTGAGCACCAGCATCATCGGCAGAGCCCGCCGGGCGGGCTTTATCGAGATATACTGCCACAATATCAGGGACTACACTCTCGATAGGCACCAGCGGGTGGACTCTGCTCCCTATGGCGGCGGAAACGGCATGATAATGCAGGCTGACCCCATTTTCCGCTGTTATGAGCACATCTGCGAGGAGGCGTGCTCAAAACCCTACGTCATATATATGTCCCCCCAGGGAGCCGTGCTCACACAGCAGATGGCCGTGGACTTCGCGGAAAATTATGAGCACCTGCTGCTCATCTGCGGCCACTATGAGGGCGTGGACGAGAGGGTGATTGAGGAGATAGTGGACAGGGAAGTGTCCATAGGGGACTACGTCATAACCGGCGGGGAGCTGGGCGCTCTCGTGCTGGCGGACTGCGTAGCGAGGCTCTGCGACGGCGTCCTCTCCGAGGACGTCTGCTTTGAGGAGGAGAGCCATTTTTCCGGCCTCCTGGAATATCCCCAATATACAAGGCCCCAGGTCTGGCACGGCAGAGCCGTGCCGGAGGTGCTTCTGAGCGGGAACCACCGGCTTATATCCGAATGGCGCCACAGCGAAGCGGTGAAACGCACGGAGGAAAAGCGCCCGGATATGATTTTAAAGAATGAGGACAAACATAAATGATAGGAACAATTGTTAATGCTTTAGCGGTGCTCGCGGGCGGTACCCTCGGCCTGCTCCTGAAAAAAGGCGTGAAAGAGAGCCTTATGAACAGTATTCTCAAGGTCGAGGGCATAGCGGTTTTCATAATCGGAATGAACGGCGTGCTCACCACCATGATTTCCGTCGGGGACGGCGGCCTCAGCAGCGACGGTGGAATGCTTCTGCTTATGAGCCTTGTCATAGGCACGTTTGTCGGCGAGGTGCTGCGCCTCGACGACAGAATCAATAATTTCGGGCTTTCGATTGAAAAAAAGCTCAAATCCGACGGCTTCGCGAAGGGTTTTGTCTCGGCTTCAATCATTTTCTGTATAGGCTCCATGGGCATTATGGGAGCCATTAACGACGGCCTCTCCGGCGACAGCAGCCTGCTTCTGGTAAAAAGCGTGCTCGACGGAGTGACCTCTGTGGTGCTCGCATCAACTATGGGCTCCGGCGTGCTCTTTGCCGCGGTGCCTATCCTCATTTATCAGGGACTCATAAGCCTTTTCGCGTCCTCCATTGCCCCGGTGCTTGAGGCCTGCGGCAATATGATGACCCAGTTCAACATGGTGGGCAACGCCCTCATCATGTGTATAGGCTTCAACTTCATCGCGGATTCCAAAATCAAGACAGCCAACCTTTTGCCCGCACTTTTGATTCCTATACTGTATAACTTGTTGCTGATGGTGGAAATCTTTTAGTTAATTTTCACAAAGAAATGGCGGAACTTCTGCCGCATTATGGAAAATCTATAGAAAATTTTTCTAATAATTGAATTAAATCTTTCAAACTGTTATAATATGAACGGAAATTTTATGAGTTTGTGAGGAGTAAATATCATGTTTTCCAGTGTTGTTAAAGTTCAAAATCAGGTTGGTCTTCATGCCCGCCCCGCTACTTTTTTTATTCAGAAATCCAACGAGTTCAAATCCTCCATCTGGGTGGAGAAGGATGAACGCAGAGTGAACGCTAAAAGCCTTCTCGGCGTGCTTTCTCTCGGAATTGTCGGCGGAACTGAAATTACTATAATCGCTGACGGAATCGACGAGGAAGCCGCTGTGGATTCTCTTGTAAAACTTGTGGAGTCCGGTTTCACCGACTGAGCAGAAACACAAAAAAACAGCACCGCAGGTATTTGTATTTGCGGTGCTTTTTGTTATAATGGACGAAGAAAAAAAGAAAGGAGCCGTGCATTGTGGATAATCCGAGACTGCCCTATCTCCATAAAAAGACACTGAGCCTCCCCATGGAGCCCGGCGTTTATATAATGCACGACAAAAGCGGAAAGGTCATATACGTCGGAAAGGCAAAAAAGCTGAAAAACCGCGTCACCAGCTATTTCCGCAACGTGGAAAAGCATCTGCCGAAGGTCTATAAAATGGTGGAGCATGTCTACGATTTTGACTATATCGTGACGGACAGCGAGTTCGAGGCCCTGATCCTCGAGTGCAGCCTCATAAAGCAGTACGCCCCGAAATATAATATACTCCTCAAGGACGACAAGGGTTACAGCTACGTCCGGGTCTCGCCCGGCCCATACAGCAGGCTGACGGGCGTTCTGCAGAAGCTGGACGACGGGGCGGATTATATCGGCCCCTATATCAGCTCTTACGTTGTGCGCCAAACCGTTGCGGAGGCGAACAAGGCCTTCATGCTGCCCACCTGCACGAAAAAATTTCCCCAGGATTTCGGGAAAACGAGGCCCTGCCTCAACTACTATATCAAAAACTGCATGGGCGTCTGCCGGGGAAAAATCTCCGAAAAGGACTATAACGAAACCCTTTCCGAGGCTCTCGAGTTCATAAAGGGCGGCAGCACCGCCTCCATTGAAAAGCTCACGGAGCGTATGTACGCCGCTGCGGAGGCGGAGGATTTCGAGCGGGCCGCCATTCTGCGGGACCGGATACGCGCCATTGAGGGCATTGCCAGCCGCCAGAAGGTGGTTTTCTCAAAGGTGGAGGAGCAGGACGTCATAGGCATAGCCCAAAGCGGGGAAACCTGCTGCGCCGTGGTGCTCAGCTTCAGGGGCGGAAAGCTCGTGGATAAGGACGAATATATTCTCAAGGATTTCGGAACCGACCCCGCCTCCGTGACGGAGTTCATACAGAGCTTCTACGCCGAAAAAACGGATATTCCCAAGGAGATCGCTCTGCATGAGCCCTGCGAGGACGAAGAGCTCCTTTCCCGTTGGCTTTCGGAGAAAGCCGCCCACAGGGTCGCCATATTTGTGCCCCAGAAGGGCGAGCGCCGCAAAACCACTGAAATGGCCTATAACAATGCCGCCGAGCGCCTTTCCCACGAAAACCTCCGCACCAGCCGGGAGGTGGCGGTGCTCGATGAGCTCGCCCGCATGCTCGGCCTTGAGAAGCCGCCGGAGCGTATAGAGGCTTATGATATTTCAAACTTCGGCTCGGAGACAGTTGTCGGCGGCATGGTAGTTTATGAAAACGCCAGGCCCAAGCGGAGCGACTACCGGAAATTTTCCTTCAACGACCTTGCGGCCCCGGACGACTACGCCTGCATGTGCGAGATGCTGGAGCGCCGCTTCAGCCACTACGAGGAGGACAGGGAGAAGGGCACCTCCTTCGGCAAAATGCCCGATCTGATACTTCTTGACGGCGGCAAGGGCCACGTTGCCGCGGTGCAGGAGCTGTTCGACCGCATAGGCGTCTCTGTGCCCCTTTTCGGCATGGTCAAGGACGACCGGCACCGTACCAGGGCCATTGCCAAAAACGGCGGGGAAATCGCCATTTCGCCCGTCAGGGAGGTTTTTAACTTTGTGACCTCCGTTCAGGACGAGGTCCACCGCTATACCATCACTTACAGCCGAAAAAAACACAGCAAAACCAACTTTGAACTGCTCATAACAAAGGCGGAGGGCATAGGTCCCAAACGCGCCTCCGCCCTTTTGAAGCATTTTAAAACCATGAAAGCCATAAAAGCCGCAACGGAGGAGGAGCTGGCGGCGGCGCCGGGAATGACCGCCGCCGCGGCAAAATCCCTCCGGGCTTTTCTCGACAGCGAGGAATAAAAGGAGGCGCCGCCGTGCGGAGAAATGACAGGGAAGTGACTGATGAGCGGGAGATAGAGGAGATAATATCCTCCTGCGCCTGCTGCCGCCTCGGCTTTGACGACGGGGGCAGCGTCTATATCGTGCCTCTGAATTTTGGCTATGTCAAAACCGGAGGGAAATATACTTTTTATTTCCACGGCGCCATGGCGGGCAGGAAATATGAGCTTTTAAAGGAGAGCCCCATTGCCGCCTTTGAAATGGACTGCGGATATGAGCTTCACCCGGGGAAAACCGCCTGCTCAAGCTCCGCACTGTTCAGAAGCGTCATGGGCAGCGGCAGAGCTTCCATAGTGGAGGACGAAGCCGAAAAGCGCGCTGGCCTTATGGCCCTGATGGAGCACTGCTCAGGAAGGGCGGACTGGGAATTTCAAGACGAAGCTCTGGCCTCCGTCTGTGTTTTCAGGCTGGAGGTCTCCGAGCTTTCGGCAAAAGAGCACATCTGAACCGCCTGCGGGCTTTCCAAAATTGAGAATAACATTGACATTTAGAGAGAAAAATAGGATAATAAATATATCTTATACGGAGGTATAAAACCTATGAGAGTAATTACCGGAACTGCCAAGGGAAAACGCCTTGTGACCCCGGAGGGCAGGGAGGTCACACGCCCTACCGGCGATAAAGTCAAGGAGGGCATTTTTTCCTCCATTCAGTTCATTCTGGAGGGTGCTGACGTGCTGGACCTTTTTGCCGGCTCCGGCCAGCTTGGGATAGAGGCCCTTTCCCGGGGCGCAAAAAGCGCCGTTTTTGTGGATAAGGCCAAGGAGGCCCAGAAATGTATCTCCGAAAATATCAGGAACTGCGGTTTCGAGGACAGGGCCCGGCTCAAATCCACGGACGCCCTGCTCTACCTCTCCGGAGCCATGGAGCGCTTTGACATAGCGTTTCTCGACCCGCCCTATGCGGAGGAGCAGCTTCCCGTGGCGCTGCCCGCGGTCTCGAAGGTGATGCGCCCGGGCGGAATGGTCTTTTGCGAGACCGCTAAAAATATCGACCTTCCGGAGACGGCGGGGGATCTTGTGAAAGTAAAGGAGTACCGCTACGGCCGCACAAAGGTGCTGGCGTACAGGCGCGGTGATGACTGAGATATGAAGAAAGCCGTATGTCCGGGCAGCTTCTGCCCGGTTACGAATGGACATGTGGACATCATAATGCGGGCGGCGGAGCTTTTTGACGAGGTGACCGTCCTCGTTGTGACGAACCCGGACAAGCAGTGCGCTTTCACTGCGGAAAAACGCTGCGAAATGATAGAAAAAGCCCTGGCCGGGGTGCCCGGCATAAAGGTGGACCGCTGGAACGGGCTTTTGGCGGACTATGTAAAGCAAAAGGGTATAAACGCCATTGTCAAGGGCATCCGCTCGTCGTCGGATTTTGACTATGAGTTTCAGATGGCCCTTGCCAACAAGAGCCTCGCGCCGGAGGTGGAAACGGTGTTTATGACTGCGGACCCTCAGAATATGTACGTGAGCTCCAGCCTTATCCGGCAGATTGCCTCCTTCGGAGGCGATATTTCGGACTTTGTGCCGAAGGAGATCGTTTCCGACATTGAAGAAGGACTTAAATAACGCGAATTTATATAAACGGAGGAATGTTTTATGTCTATTGAAGAGATCCTTGACCAGCTTGATGAGCTTATCGACCGTTCATGGTCGCTGCCGCTCACCGGCGGGCGCTGCGTCGTCGATGCGGATAAGGTGCGCGAGCTCCTTGACGATGTGCGCCTCAATATGCCCACTGAGATAAGACAGGCCCAGTCCATAGTCGCGGACCGCACCGAGATAATCAACAACGCCAAGAAAGAGGCGGAGACCATTATCGCCCGGGCGGAAAAACGCGCAGCCGCCCTCGTGGACCAGGAGGAAATAGTCCGCCAGAGCAAGAACAAGGCCGCTGAGATAACCCAGCAGGCCCAGCAGCAGAGCCGCGAAATGCGCCAGTCCGCCAAAGAATTTGTGGACAATATCCTCAAAAATACCGAGGAGACCCTCGCCGCCTCCCTCAATGAGGTCAAGGGCACGAGGAACGCTTTCCGCCAGCAGCAGTCCGCATCTAAACAGCAGTAAAATCAAATCCCCGCTCCCAGGGAGCGGGGATTTTTTATGTCCCATTATGGCAAAAAAGCAGTATAAAAGCGAACAGTTTGAAAATTCCCCGCCAAAAAAGGCAGGGAATTTTTGCTATAATCCTTTTTTTGGCGTAACTATGCCGCAAATTTAAATTGTTAATTCTTCAAAAAAGCTATTGATTTTTCCACAATTTCTATTATAATATTAGGTAAGTGGTGAAAAGTGGGGAGAAGTGGACATATTTACCCTAACTTTCCACCGGAAAACGGAGGGGAGGGAAGACAGATGTATATGGGCGAACATTTCCCCAGCCTTGATGAAAAGGGCCGGGTGAATTTCCCCGTGAAGCTCCGCGAGGAGCTGGGCGACCAGTTCGTTATCACGAAAGGGCTGGACGGCTGTCTTTCCGTTTACTCCATGCCTGAATGGGAGAAAATCAGCGAAATTGTGGCCGGTCTCCCAAAAGCAAAGGCGAGGGACCTCAAACGCTTCATGTTTTCAAGCGCCTCCGTCGTGAACGCCGACAAGCAGGGCAGGGTGGTCATACCGCCGACCCTTCGGACCTTTGCAAAAATCGACAGGGACGTCGCCGTCATCGGCGCCTCTGACCACGTTGAGATATGGGACAGAAACGCATGGGTGGAGCGCAGCAGCTCCATGGATTCCGACGACATAGCGGAAGCTATGGACGAGCTTGGATTCTGAGGTGGCCTGTATGAGCGATATTGATTTCCGGCACGTATCCGTGCTTTTGAATGAGACCATAGAGGGCTTAAATATAAAGCCCGACGGGATATATGTGGACGGGACCGCCGGCGGAGCCGGCCACTCTTCCGAAATTGCAAAGCGCCTCACCACCGGGCGGCTCATCGCCCTCGACAAGGACCCGGAGGCCGTGGCCACCGCGACGGAACGCCTCTCAAAATATCCCTGCGCCTCAGTCATACATTCCGATTTTGCCGAAATCCCCTTGGTGCTCGACAGCCTCGGGATAGATAAGGTGGACGGCGTCCTCCTTGATTTGGGGGTGAGCTCCCACCAGCTTGACGATGCTGAGCGGGGCTTCAGCTACCACAGCGAAGCACCCCTTGATATGAGAATGAGCAAGGAGGGCCTTTCGGCCTACGACCTTGTAAACGGCGCCTCCGGCGCAGAGCTTGCAAAGATACTCTATGATTACGGCGAAGAAAAATTCGCCCCGAGAATAGTGAACGCCATTCTGGACGCGAGAGCCGTAAAACCCATAGAGACCACAACGGAGCTTGCGGACATAGTCAGAAACGCGGTGCCCGCCGCCGTAAGGCGAAAGGAGGGCCATCCGGCCCGCAAAACCTTCCAGGCCATAAGAATTGCCGTAAACGGCGAGCTCGACAGGCTCTCAGAGGCTTTGGACAGGGCCTTCGACAGGCTTGCGCCCGGCGGAAGATTCGCCATAATCACCTTCCATTCCCTTGAGGACAGAATGGTGAAGCAGGCCTTTGCCGAGTATGCCAGAGGCTGCACCTGTCCGCCGGAATTTCCGGTCTGCGTCTGCGGAAAGACGCCCCGGGGAAAGCTCGTGAGCCGCAAGCCCATCGAGCCCACGGAGGAAGAACTTGAAATTAACCACAGAAGCCGGAGCGCGAAGCTCCGCATAATAGAAAAGCTATGATTTTTTGAAAGGAGGAGCCGATTTTGTCTGCCGAAGCTGCCTATGATCTCAACAATTTTGCGGCAAAAACAGAGGAGGAGCACGACAGGGAGCTCAAAACCCGTTCTCTTCATCTCATAAAGAACCGCCGTCAGGCAAAAACTGTCGCTCCCGTCAAGCTTATACTTGGCGTGCTTGCAGTGGTTGCGATCGCTTCCGTTATGATTTACAGCCAGGTGGTGCTCACGGAGCTCACCGCGGAGGTGAACTCATATCAAAAGAAAATAACCGACCTCGAGGCGGAATACGTGAGACTCGGAGGGGAGCTGGAAGCCAGCACCTCCATTAAGAAGCTCGAGGAAGCCGCCGAAAACCAGCTTGGCCTTTCAAAAATTGATTCCAGCCAGGTGGAGTATGTAAATCTCACCGATTCCGACGACATCACCGTCGCGAAAACCGGCGGGAAATATCTTGTGGAGCAGTATTGGAACGATATAATCGACTTCATCGCGGAATACTTGCCGTTTTGAAACAATAATATGAACAAGTAGCGCCGTTAAAGACCGTAACTGCGGGTAGCGGCGCTGTCTTCATAATAGGGGATATGGTCGATTTTGAGAGAAATTTCCGGAAAAGGAGTGCAGCGGGCCGAAAATGAGTAAAACACCGAACGCAATAATAAGAAGAAGAATACTTGCCGCCGCGGCAGTGATGGTGCTCGTGGGCTTTTCAACCCTTATAGTGCGGCTTTTCAATATACAGATAGTGAACGCCGAGGAGTATCAGCGCGAGGCCGCTTCCCAGCAGCTTCGGGTGACTGAGCTTTCCGCCACCCGCGGCACCATATACGACTGCAACGGAAATATCCTTGCCATGAGCTCCACCGCATGGACCGTGTGCCTCTCGCCTGTGAGCATAAAAAACGATATGCAGAAGGAGCTGATTGTTTCCGGCCTTGCGGAAATACTCAGCGTCAGCGAGGAGTACGTCCGGGAAAAATGCGAGCGCAACAGCGCCTATGAGGTCATAAAAAAGAGAATAGACAAGGCCCTCGCCGAGGAAGTGACCACCTTTGCCTCCAACAACGGCATTTCCGCCATATACCTCGATGAGGACGTTTCCCGCAAATACCCCTATGAGAACTTCGCCGCGGCGGTGCTCGGCTTCGTGAATGCCGACAACATAGGCGCCTACGGCCTTGAGGCGTTTTATAACACCACCCTGAGCGGCACTTCCGGAAAAATCGTCTCAGCCAAGAACGCCTGGGGCACCGACATGCCCTTCGGTTACAGCGAGCTTTACTCCGCCGAGGACGGAAACAGCCTCGTAACCACGATAGATGAAGGAATACAGTATTTCATAGAAAAACACCTTGAGCTTGCGGTAAAGGAGCACGACGTTCAGCAGCGTGCCTGCGCCATTGCCATGGACCCGAACACCGGCAAAATCCTCGGAATGGCCACAAAGGGGGATTTTGACCCCAACCAGTACAGTCTCGTGGCGGAGTCCGTTCAGGAGGAGATAGCCTCCCTCCCGGAGGACCAGCAGGCGGAGGCGCTTCAGGAGGCCCAGTACGCCCAGTGGAGGAACAAAGCCATATCCGACCCCTATGAGCCGGGCTCCGTATTCAAAATCATCACCCTTGCCGCCGCCCTTGAAAGCAACACCACGGTCCTGGGCGACACCTTTGAGTGCCCCGGATATATTCAGGTGGGCGACAGAAAAATTTCCTGCTGGAAAACCTACGGCCACGGTCACCAGACCCTTGCGGAGGCAATAAAAAACTCCTGCAACCCTGCCTTTATCACCATAGGGCTCCGCATGGGGCTCACCAATTTCAACAACTACTTTGAGGCCTTCGGATTTACCGAAAAAACCGGAATAGACCTTCCCGGTGAAGCCAAAAGTATATATCATGACCCGGATACCATGACGGAAATCGACCTCGCTTCAAGCTCCTTCGGCCAGACCTTCAAGGTCACTCCGATCCAGCTTATCACCGCTGTCTGCGCGGCGGTGAACGGCGGCACGCTCTATGAGCCGTACATTGTGGAGCAGGTGGTTTCACCGGACGGCACCGTTATGGTGCAGAATGAGCCCACCGCCGTCCGTCAGGTGATTTCGGAGGAGACCTCCGCCGTAGTCAGGGAAATGCTTGAAAAGGTTGTCAGCGAGGGCTCGGGCAAAACGGCCCAGGTTCCAGGATATAAAATCGGCGGCAAAACCGGTACTTCCGAAAAGCTCGACAACACCAATTCCGAGGGTGAGGTCGAGAAATACGTGTCCTCATTCCTTGCGGTGGCGCCTGCGGATGACCCACAGATTGTCATTCTGCTCCTGCTCGATGAAGCCCAGATGGAAAACCCCTACGGCTCCGTAGTTGCCGCTCCCGTTGTGGGAGCCATGCTCTCGGATATTCTGCCTTATATGGGCATTGAGCCCTCCTACACTGAGGAGGAGCTTGAAGCCATGACCGGAAAGGTCAAGGACGTCACCGGAAACGTTGTCCACGACGCCATGACCACTCTCCGTCTGCAGGGCTACTCCGTGAGCGTCGTTGGCGACGGCAGCACAGTAGTGAGCCAGCTGCCGGAGGGCGGCTCCAAGCTCGATGCCGGCGGCACTGTGACGCTCTATACTGAGGAGGCGCTGATGCCAAAAGAAATTGAGGTGCCCGACGTGCTCGGAAAGAGCGTGACGGAGGTAAACAACGCCATTATAGGCGCGGGACTTAAGCTGAAGCTCGTGGGAGTCAGCGAGTCCGCCAAGGACCAGGTGGCTTACAGCCAGAGCCCCGCCGCTGGAACAATGGTCTATCCTGACACCATAGTTGAAGTCACTTTCACCGTCGGAACCGGCGGCGGAGACGGTGACGGAGAATAATACATAATTGCATTTTTGGAGGTGATCCCTTGCTTTTATCCGAACTGTTAAGGGACGTTGAATATACCGGTACCATAAAGGACGTGGAGATCAAAAACGTCACCGGCGATTCCAGACAGGTTGAGCCCGGCTCAGTTTTTGTCTGCATAAAGGGCGCCAGCGTCGACGGCCACGAGTATGCCAAGGCCGCCGTCAGAAGCGGCGCTTCTTGGATAGTGGCCGAGCGGGATACCGGGACGGAGAATCAGGTGATAGTGCCCAATTCCCGGGCGGCCTATGCCGTCATGTGCGCCAATATAAACGGGCGCCCAGCGGAAAAAATGAAGCTCATAGGAGTCACCGGTACCAACGGAAAAACCACCATAACATATCTCATCAAGCATATTCTTGAGGCCGCAGGCAAAAAAGTGGGCCTTGTCGGCACGATACAGAATGTCATAGGCGATATAGTCCTTCCGGCAAAGTATACGACGCCGGACCCTGCGGAGCTCCACCTGATTTTTTCGAGAATGCTCAGCGCGGGCTGCGAATATGTTGTAATGGAGGTATCCTCCCAGGCCCTTGACCAGTACAGGGTGTGGGGCTGCCATTTTGAAACGGCGCTTTTCACAAACCTCACCCAGGATCACCTCGATTACCACAAAACCATGGATAACTATTTTGAGGCGAAAAAACGCCTCTTTGAGCTTTGCAAAAGCGCAGTAATATGTATAGACGACGAGTACGGCAAAAAGCTCGCGGAAAGCGTAAAATGCCCCGTCACCACCGTCTCCGTCAGCGACCTTGCGGCGGACTATACCGCCCGGGATATCAAAAACACCTCCTCGGGCTGCCGCTTCGCCATGGTGGGAAGCGGGCTCATAGGGCGCGTCAATTTTGCAATGCCCGGCAAATTCTCCGTGACCAACGCCATGCTTGCGGCTGCCGCCGCCATAAACTGCGGCATAGGCTTTGACGACGCCATAGAGTACCTCAACACCTGCACCGGCGTCAAGGGCAGGGTGGAGGTCATACCCACCGGACGGGATTTCACCGTCATACGGGACTTTGCCCACGGCCCGGACGCCCTCGAAAAGGTGCTCAGCTCGGTCAGGGAGTGCGCCGAAGGCAGGGTAGTGACCCTTTTCGGCTGCGCCGGCAACCGGGACAGGACGAAACGCCCGAAAATGGCCGCGGCCGTGGCGGCACATTCCGATTTTATCATCTTCACCAGCGACAACCCCCGGAAGGAATCCGTAGAGGAGATAAGCGGGGACACTCTCCCTGCTCTGGAGGCCTCCGGCGTTCCCTTCCACTATGAGCCGGACAGATTCAAGGCCATAAAATGGGCCCTTGAGCACAGTGAGCCAGGAGACGTGCTCGTGCTCGCGGGCAAGGGCCACGAGGATTATCAGGTGCTCGACTTCGGAACGGTCTACTTTGATGAAAAAGTCATCGTTCAGAATTTTCTCAAGGAAATGACAGAATAAAAAGACAGGGAGGGGTAATATGCTTCCGCTCAGACTCAGGGAGATAGCCGCCGCCACCGGCGCGGAATGCAGGACGGAAATACCCGATATCGAAATAACGAACATCTGCACCGATTCGAGGGACGTAAAGCCCGGCAGCATTTTTGTCGCCCTCTGCGGCGAGAAATTTGACGGCCACAATTTTGTAAAAACCGCTATGGAAAAGGGCGCTCTCTTTGCCGTTGTGCAGAGGGAGGGCGACTACGGCACCGAAAATCTCCTCTTTGTCAAAACCACCCGTCAGGCTTTTCTCGATATAGCCGGCCTTTACCGCAGCAAATTTTCACCGAAGGTCATTGCGGTAACGGGCAGCGTCGGCAAGACCACCACCCGGGAAATGATTGCCGCCGTGATAAAAAGCAGGTATAAGACGCTCAAAACCGAAAACAATTTAAATAATGAGGTGGGCGTCCCGAAAACCATTCTGGAGCTGGACAGCAGCTATGAAGCCATGGTCCTGGAGTTCGGAATGGTGCATCCCGGTGAGATACGGGAGCTCACCGTTCCCGCAAAGCCGGATATCGCCGTCATCACCTGCATAGGCACCTGCCATATAGAAAACCTCGGCTCCCGGGAAAATATCAAAAAGGCGAAGTTCGAGATAGTGGAGGGCCTCCGAAAGGGAGGCACCCTTCTTTTAAATAAAGATAACGATATGCTCCAGAATGTTTGCCTTCCGGAGTTTAATGTAGTATACTATGCTATTGGGGACAAATCCGCGGATATAACCGCGGAAAATATCGCCGAGCATGATGGGACGACCGATTTTGACATTGTCTGCAAAAGCGGGCGTTTCCATGCCCGGATCCCCTGCATAGGCAGACACAACGTGCTCAACGCTCTCGCGGGATTCGGCGCGGGAACAGCCGCGGATATACCGCCGGAGCAGTGCGCCGCCGCCCTCTGGAATTTCAAAGCCACCGGCATGCGCCAGAAAATGACCCTGTGCCGGGGCGTCACCGTGGTGGAGGACTGCTACAACGCCAACCCCGATTCCATGAGGGCCGCGCTCCGGACCCTTGCGGACCAGAAGCTGGCCCCCGGAGCTGAAAAAATCGCCGTCCTCGGCGATATGCTTGAGCTTGGCTCAGTCGCCGAGAGCTCCCACCTCGAGGCGGGACGCGAGGCAGCCCGGGCAGCCGATATGCTTTTCTGTTTCGGTGAGCTCGGAAAGCTCATTGCAAAGGGCGCACGCGACGCAGGCCTTGAAAACAGCTTCCATTTTGACAGCAAGGAAGCCCTTGCCGAAAAGCTGCGGGAGGCCGCGAAGCCCGGGGACATGGTCTGGCTCAAGGCCAGCCGCGGCATGAAATTTGAGGACATTGCGGAAGCCTTTTACGAAGAATTTTAAAAAAACGGAGGACTTAATATGCAGACAGCAATTTGCGCTTTCATAGCCTTTGGTGTGGCGGCGCTTTCCGGCATGTGGCTCGTACCCATGCTCCGCAAGCTCAGCTTCGGTCAGAAAATTCTTGAGATAGGACCCAACTGGCACAAGAGCAAAGAGGGAACCCCGACCATGGGCGGAATCATGTTCATCATAGGCATACTTGCCGCCTGCTGCGCAGCTTTCTGGTTTATGAGAAACGAGCCCTCCGCCGAAAAGATACGCTTTTCAAGCGGAATTCTGATGGCTCTCGGCTATGGACTTTTGGGCTTTATCGACGACTACACGAAGATTGCCAAGAAACAGAACGAAGGCCTTACCGCAAAACAGAAATTCATCGGTCAGGTGCTCCTCGCCGTGATGTTCCTCGTGGGGCTCCAGATTTCCGGCACCCTTTCCACCGTTGTCATAATTCCATTCCTCGGTCAGATTGACATCGGTTTCCTCTATTATCCTCTGGCGGTGTTCATCATTGTGGGTGCTTCCAATGCCGTCAACCTCACCGACGGAATAGACGGCCTCTGCTCCAGCGTCACCTTTATATGCGCCTGCGGCTTTATGATAATGGCCACAATCCTCGGCCATGTGGGAATGACCTACCTTGCGGCGGCCCTCGCCGGCGGCTGCGCCGGATTCTTCCTCTGGAACTGCCATCCGGCAAAGGTTTTCATGGGCGATACCGGCTCACTTTTCCTCGGGGGTATGGTCTGCGCCCTCGCCTTCGGAATCAACTACCCGGTGATACTTATTTTTGCCGGTATTGTCTACGTTATCGAGACCCTCTCCGACATTATTCAGATAGGAAGCTACAAGCTGACCCACAAGCGCGTTTTCAAAATGGCTCCCATTCATCACCATTTTGAAATGTGCGGCTGGAGCGAATGGAAAATCGTCATTGTGTTCGGCCTTGTGGGCCTTGCGGGCGCGGTGATCTCCATTCTCGCAGTGAACGCCATTTGATTCAGTTTTTAAAATCCCCAAGAAAGGGCAGAAAATGAAACCAATAACCATTGACCTTAACAGTTTCATACCTGTCAGCGCGGCAAAGGAGCACCTCTTTGAGCCGAAAAAGAAGCGCGGAAAGATAGACGTCACCTTTTTGGTGCTCGTGCTCATTCTGCTCACCTTCGGCCTTGTGATGCTCTTTTCCGCCAGCTACGCCTACGCTTTTTACAATAAGGGCAACAGCTTCTATTATATAGAGCGCCAGCTCTTTTTCGCCGTCATGGGCGTTGTGGCGATGCTTGCGGTCTCACAGGTAAACTACAAAATACTTCAGAAATATTCTCTGCTCCTTTTTGCCGGAACGCTCTGCCTTCTCGTGATAGTTCTGTTCATGAGGGATAAGGACGGCTTCGCCCGCTGGATTTATATAGGCGATATTCTGAGCTTTCAGCCCTCGGAGGTTGCGAAGTTTGCCATAATCGTGCTGTTCTCCCATTTTGCCGCAACAAACGCGGATAAAATGGGTACCTTCAAATACGGCGTCCTGCCCTTTGCGCTCTGCCTCGGGGTGGTCGTTCTGCTCGTCATAGCTGAGCGCCACCTGTCCGGCACCATCATCATAGGCGCTCTCGGAATAGCCATGATGTGGTTTGGAGGAACAAAACTCAAATATTTCGGCATGCTGCTTGCGGCGGGAGCCGCCGCCGTAGCGGTGATACTTATTGTTCCGACCTTCATGCAGTACGCCACTGCCCGGGTCACCACCTGGCTTGACCCCTATGTGGACGCCCAGGGCGACGGATACCAGACTATTCAGTCCCTTATCGCCATCGGCTCCGGCGGCCTTTGGGGCACCGGCCTCGGCAATTCCCGCCAGAAATACCTCTACATCCCCGAGCCCCAGAACGACTTTATATTCGCTGTGGTCTGCGAGGAGCTGGGCTTCATCGGCGCCGCCATAGTGGTCATTCTCTTTGCGCTGCTCGTCTGGCGGGGCTTTGTCATCGCCATGCGCTGCCCGGACAAATTCGGCTCCCTTCTGGCGGCGGGCTGCGTGATGCACGTGGGAATGCAGGTGCTTCTCAATATCGCAGTTGTGACGAATACGATACCAAACACGGGAATTTCGCTTCCGCTGTTTTCCTACGGCGGAACGGCCCTGCTGATGACCCTTGGCGAAATGGGCGTGGTGCTCTCTGTCTCCAAGAAATCAGCGCTTGCGAAGAACTGACAAAATTCGGGGGAATGAATGATGAAAATTCTTTTTGCCTGCGGCGGCACGGCCGGCCATATCAATCCGGCAATAGCCGTGGCCAACTATATGAGGGATAAGGACCCCTCTGTGGAAATACTTTTTGCCGGAAATCCCCGTGGAATGGAAGCGAAAATAGTTCCCGGCGCGGGCTATGCCTTTGAGCCCATAAAGGTGCTCGGTATACAGCGCCACATCAGCCTCCGCAATATTAAAAATAATATAAAAGCCCTCTGGTACCTTGCCGGGAGCTCCTCCCGGGCAAAGGAGATAATCGAGGGCTTCAAGCCCGACGTCGTGGTGGGCACCGGCGGCTACGTCAGCGGTCCGGTGGTGAGAAAAGCCGCCATTATGGGCTATAAAACAGTTGCTATGGAGAGCAACGCCCTGCCAGGAGTTACCACAAAGCTCCTTGCAAAGTACGTGGACAAAATTCTGCTCGATGTTGAGGAGAGCAAAAAATACCTCCCGGAGGGCAAAAACTATGTCGTAACCGGAAACCCCGTTCGCCAGGAGATTTTTACCGAGGACAGGAAAGCTGCCCGGGAGTTTTACAACGTGGGCGACAGAATTTGCCTTCTCTCCTTTGGCGGAAGCCTCGGCGCACAGCGCCTCAACGAGGCGGTGGCCGACCTTATGGCATGGCACCTTGGTGAAAACAGGAATTTCGTCCATATCCACGGCTCCGGCTCCTACTACGGTCCCTCCTATTATTTTGATATGCTCAAGGAAAAGGGCATTGATGCTCATGAGCACGACAACCTCATAATCAGGGAATATATAAACGATATGCCCCGCTGTCTTGCGGCGGCGGACCTTGTCATCTGCCGCTGCGGCGCCATGACCCTTGCGGAGCTGAAAGCCGCGGGCAGAGCCTCTGTGCTCATTCCGTCGCCCAACGTGGCGGAAAACCACCAGTACCACAACGCCATGGTGCTCCAAAGCCACGGCGCGGCGGTGGTCATAGAGGAAAAGGACCTGACCGGGGAGCTCCTCTGCAAAACCGTAAAAGAGCTCACCGAAAATCCGGAAAAGCTCAGAAGGCTCTCTGCAAACGCCAAAGCCATGGCCATTGAAAACGCCAACGAGCGCATAAGAAACGAGATAATTTCCCTTGTAAAGGGATAAATTCTGCCCCAGCCGGAGAGAAAAATGAAGTTTCGCATTGTAAAAAAGGAGAAAAAACAGCAATCCGACCAGAGGTTTGTTGAAAACACGAAGAAAAAACGCCGTCGCCGCGGGAAACGCAGGGTAATGACGCCGTTTTATGTTGTGCTGCTGCTTTTTATAATCGCCGGGGCGGTTTACCTTTGCCTCACCATGCTTTTCAACGTGGACCGCTTCAATATCGTTGGCAACACCCTCTATTCCGAAAGGGAGCTCATTGAGACGACCGGTATCGAAAAGGGCGACAACCTCTTTCAGATCGACACCGACTACGCCGAGGACAAGCTCTATTCCGTGTATAGTTACATAGAGAGCGCGGAAGTGAAGCGGAGTTTTCCCAACGCCGTCACAATCACCATAACAGAAGCGGTGCCCTTTGCAGCCCTCGAGGAGGCGGACGGCTACACCCTCTTGAGCACCGGCGGAAAGGTGCTCGAAAGGGGACTGGAGGAGGTGCCGCGGGGAATGGCTGCGGTCCGGGGAATAAGCACCATTACGAGCACCGAGGACGACCAGAAGCGCCTGGAGCTTCTGAAGCGCATTATGACCGAGATGCACAGCCTCAATATGGAGGGCTACGATTTCATAGACCTGACGGATACCCTTGAAATCACAATGATTTGCGACAGCCGCATACGCGTGGAGCTTGGAAACGAGCTGGAGCTGGAATATAAGCTCCAGTTTGTGAACGAAATAGTCGAGAACAAAATCGAACCCACGGGATTTTTCCTGGTGGACGCCTCCGTCCCGGGCGAAGTGATGACAAAGGCCATGACCGTTTCGCCGTGGGATACCCTCGAAAAGGTGACCGGAAGCGGCTTTGCCGACGAGGACGAGGAGTAATTTAAGCAGATTAAAAAAGCCGGGGGTGCGCGAAATACGGCGCACCCCTCTTTGACGTTTGTGAGCACGGCTTAGCAGAAATTTGTATAAAAACTTTCGCAAATTATATGCATTACATCTTGCAATAAGCCTTAAAATCTGATAATCTTATATTAGGTTTATTTTATCCTCTTTTAAGGGAAAATGGAGGTAATTTTAAAAATGCAAATGAATTTTGATATGGATAATGATACCGGTCGTGTTGTTACAATAAAGGTTGTCGGTGTTGGCGGCGGCGGCGGAAATGCCGTAAATCACATGGTCAACAGCGACGTTAAGGGCGTGGAGTTTATCTCCGTAAATACGGACAAGCAGGCGCTGCTCAAATCCAAAGCTACCCAGAAAATCGCCATTGGCGAAAAGCTCAGCAAGGGCCGCGGCGCGGGCGGTGACCCCTCCGTGGGACAGAGAGCAGGCGAGGAGAGCCACGACGAAATCGCCGCGGCCATCAAGGGTGCCCAGATGGTGTTCATCACCGCCGGTATGGGCGGTGGCACCGGCACCGGCGCCGCGCCTATCGTAGCTGAAGCCAGCCGCGACATAGGCGCCCTCACCATAGGCGTTGTGACCAAGCCCTTTGCCTTTGAGGGCAAGCACAGAATGGAGCAGGCCGAAAGCGGAATCCTTGCTCTCCGTGAGCACGTGGACGCCCTCATTGTTATCCCGAATGAGCGGCTTAAAGCTGTCTCCGAAACTAAAATTACCCTCCTCAATGCCTTTGCCGCGGCGGACGACGTGCTCAAGCAGGGCGTGCAGAGTATCAGCGACCTTATAAATGTGGACGGGCTCATCAACCTTGACTTTGCGGACATCTGCGCAATCATGCGCGATGCGGGCGTAGCCCACATGGGCGTCGGCCATGCCGCCGGCGAGGACAAGGCGGAAAAGGCCACCAAAGCCGCCATTTCCAGCCCCCTGCTCGAAACCTCCATTGACGGTGCTCACCGCGTTATCGTCAATATCACCGCCTCTCCCGATACCGAGCTTGACGACATTGATGCCGCCACCTCCATGGTGCACGACGCCTGTGCCGAGGACGTAAACCTCATTTTCGGTGTTGCGTTCAACGAGGATTTCAAGGATGAGATGTCCATAACCGTCATTGCCACCGGATTTGACGATACCAAGAAGCCCTCCGGCTCCATGCCTGATTTCGTAAACTATCAGTTCTCCGATGAGGGACCTGTGGACCCGGAGCCCAGCTTCCTTGACGCCGACCTTATGAAGCTTTTCGGGAGCAATAAGGACTGATTTAAACGTAAAAAATAAAAGAGCGGCTGCCCGTCGGGGCAGCCGCCTTTTTTTATGCGCTTTGTGTGTTTTTTGTTTTGAAAAATGCCAGAAGCAGAAAGGCCGCAATAGCTGAAAGAGCGGCCCCGAAAACAAAGGGAGCGGAGGAGCCGAGATTTTCCCAGAGAAAGCCCGCGATAACGCTGGCAGGCAGCAGCGCTATGCCCACGAGGGTGGAGTGAAGCCCGAGCATGGTGCCTTTGAGCTCGGCGGGGGAAATCTCCGCTATGAATGCGCGCTCCACTCCCGCGACCATGGCGGTATATACGCCATAGAGCACGAAAGCTCCGATGAGCACGGATTTTGACGGTGCGAACGCGAAGCCGAAATAGACCAGGGAAAAGGTTATATATCCAGCAATGAGCACCTTTTTTCTGCCTATTCTGTCGGAAATTTTTCCGAAGGGAACTGAAAGTACGGAGCACACAGCGTTATAGATGAAATAGAGGAGAATGGTGTCCGTGCTCGAAAAGCCCACGTCTCCGGCCCTGAGCAGGAGGAAGGAATTGGAGGAGTTTCCGAGGGTAAAGAGGAACGCCACAAAGAGGTAGAGCTTCAGATTTCCGTTTATGTTCCGGGCATTTTTCCAAAAATGCTCCCTCTCCTTTATCCGGCGCGGCTCCTTTTTCTCCTTGACGAACCCGAACATGGCAAGCGCTATGAGCACGGGTATGGCCGAAAGGGCAAAAATCGTCTTGTAGCCGCCCTCGCCGACGCTTTTGAGCAGAAAGAACGACAGGAGAATACCAATGGCGGAGCCCGCCATGTCAAGGGCTTTGTGTATGCCGAAGGCTTTGCCCATGTGTTCCTTGTCGGCGCTTTCCGAAACCATCACGTCCCTGGGCGCGGTGCGGATCCCCTTGCCGAAACGGTCGATGACCCTCGCCGCCAGTATCCCGACCCAGGAGCCGGCAAAAATCAGCGCCAGCTTATAGAAAAGCCCCGCCGCATAGCCGAGAAAGGCCAGAGGCTTTTTGCGCTTATATTTGTCGCTTATGTAGCCGCTGAAAACCTTGAGCAGGCTTGCAACGCTTTCCGCAATTCCCTCAATAATTCCAACGAGCACGGGCGTAGCCCCGAAAGCCGAGGTGAGATAGAGCGGGATAAGCGGATAGACCATCTCGCTCGATATATCCGCAAAAAAGCTCACAAGCCCAAGAAAAACGATATTTTTGAACATATGTATTCCTCCTCCCCGGGCGGAAATTATACGGCTTTTATGCCTGCCGCCGAGGGGAACTCCGCGGCCCGAAACCTGCCGCGGTACGAAATACTATGCTATCACAGATAGCATTTGCTGTCAATACGGAGCAAAAAGCGGCGCCTTTGCTCAATGACGGAGATTACGCACCCGGAACGGAATGCCTTTCATATATTGTATGGAGCCCAAATATATCAGGGGCTCAGAAAGGATTGACCAGAATGGGTGTAACCAATTCCAATAAAGAGCTCAGCACCGCTCAGATAAACTGCGGCGGCGAGTTCAAGGTGAAGCTTTCCATTGCGGCGGAGCCGGACATTGTCAGCAATCCTACGGATATAGTCCTGATACTTGACCGCTCCGGCAGCATGGCAGGAAGCCCCCTCGCAAATCTCAAAAGCGGGGCGAAAAAATTCATTGATATAATAGATGAAGCCACCGACGGGGTCCAGGACGGGCATATAGGCTCCGGGAGCCACATCGGCGTCGTGAGCTTTGCAACGACTGCGACCCAGGATACTCAGCTTATAACCTCCGTTGCGGACCTTAAAGCCGCGGTGGACGCCCTTACCTCCGGAGGAAGGACAAATCATGAGGACGCGTTCACCAAAGCTCTCCAGCTTTTTGACCCCGCTTCCCAGAATGCGAAGGTCATGGTGATGTTCACCGACGGCGAGACCACCGAAGGCGGGGACGCGAATACCGTTGCCACCGCCGCCAAGGCCCAGGGCGTAATAATTTACGTCATCGGCCTCTCCGGCAACGGCGGCATCGATGAGGACGCCCTGCGCGAGTGGGCCTCCGACCCGGATTCCGCCTTTGTGGCCATAACTCCGGACGATGAGGAGCTTGAAAAGCTCTTTGAGGACCTTGCCAGGAACATTACGAAGCCCGGAGCCACGAATATCGTCATAACCGATAAAATAAACCCCTGCTTCAAGGTGAAATCCGTCTCCACTCCCACCAAAGGCACAGCAACCCTCGTGGATACCCAGACTGTCCGCTGGACCATTGCGGAGCTCGGAGTAAAAGCCAGCGAGGGCGCGGCGCTCGAATTTACCGTTGAGCACGTGGGCCCCTGCTCCGGTACGCTTGAAGTGAACGACAGCGTCACCTACGATGATGACGAGGGCAACGTTGTGACCTTCCCGTCGCCGGAGATTGAGGTGGACTGCGGAATAGTCATTCTCCCGGAGGAGTGCCCGGAGCCTGTGGACATTGAAATCAACGGCTGCGAGGACACCGTCGAGTTTGACGCGGGCGAGCTTGAAATGGAGTCCCTCGGCCGCATACTCCAGCTGGACGTGACCATCAAAAACGTCTGCCCCCATAAACGCGTGGCCCTCGCGGCGATAATCACCGAGGTGGACGGACAGGGCAAAGAGCATAAACGCGGCCTTAAAACCGTCACCGTCCCCGCCCATAACAGAAGCAGCTGCAGGGACGTGGTGGTGCGCTGCATAAAATTTGTCCTGCCCGAGGACCTCAACGTCTCCGGCGATACGGACAGCATCTGCGGCAAGAGAAAGTTCAAAGCGAGATTTATCGCCCACTATGTGGATAACGATTTCGAGTGCTGCGATGTGATTCTCTGAGGTATAAAAATACCGGGCGCCTGAAAGGCGCCCGGATACATAAGTCGTATTTCAGATTTTTCTGCCCGAGCCGAGCTCAAAGTGATATTTCGCTATGCCGAGGTCCACCTTGCTGTAAAAAGCCGTTTTTGCCTTTGCAATGACCTTTCCGTCCTCATAGATGAAACGGAATTTCTGCTGATTCATGGCTGTGGGCGCAAGGAGAGCCGCCTCGACGCCGCTTCTGAACCACTCCGGCGTTTCGGAGGAGACGTTGCTCACTTCCTCCGGCGCTTTGGATTTGTGCTGTACTCCCTGGGTTTTGCCGTAGCCTACGGCGATCACCACCGTGAGCTTTTCGCCGTTTCCGATTTCAAAAGCGCCGGGAGTTTTGCTGTAACTCATGGCGACCCAGCAGGTGTTGAGGCCGAGCTGCTGGGCCTTCAGCGCGAGCCTTTCGCCGTAGTAGCCGCATTTTTCGTCGAGGTCCCCGCTTTTCGGCCCCACAAGGGCAATATAGCTTGTAACCCCTTCAAATTTTCCGTAATGCGCCATAAAGCAGTCAAAGGCTTTGGGCTCGTTTGTGACAAGCTGAATGTGGAGCCCGCCTTCCTTGTTGCAGAGCCTTATCTCCTCGCTGAGCGCGGTGACCGCCTCCTCCCCGAGAGGCTTTTTCACGTACTGCCTCACGCTGTGGCGCTCCTTCATAGCTTCAATGATATCCATTTTATGTCCTCCTTTATATGTTTTCGCCGCTTCTGTCCGGAAGCGCTTCCATAATTTCCTTTGCGTGCCTGAGCATGTTCAGAAGCCCGTCCATGGCTTTTGTGTCAGCGTCAAAATAGTAAAAGTTCTTTGTGCCCTCCCGCCGCATTTTGACAAGTCCCGCGTCTTTAAGGATCCGCAGGTGGTGGGAAACGGCCGGGCGGGAGAGGTGGGTGCGCTCAGTGATTTCGCCCACGCGCACTCCTTCGCATTTTCCCATCTGCATCATTTCGAGAATGAGATGCTGGCGGTTCTCGTCCCCGAGGGCCAGAAGCACCCTGCGGCAGGCTTCAAATTCCTCCGAGAGCCCGGCAATACCGGGCTTTTCGCTTTCGCACAACGCCGCCTTCCTCCTTTGTTCATCAGTTTAAACCATTATACCACATATACGCGGAAAATACTCATTGGGAAAGAAAATCGAGACGATCTAATGTTTGATAATAAAAAATACCGTTTTAGCAGCATTGTGATGTAAAACTGTTTTTTTTACCCTGCAGCCCCAGGCGGTGAAGACTGCGTTTAATATCTTCTTCTCCTCCGGCCAAGGGCGCGGATCTCGCCGCAGGCGATTTTCTGTCCGGAATTGCCGGAGGGCTGGGTGGTGAAATCGTCCGGGTCCGAATGTATGATGACCGTCTTTCCTGCCACTTCATCGGGAGTAAATCTGTCGGTCAGAAAAATGGACAGGGCGAAGCCCCCGTTGCCGAAAAGGGGAGGCATATCCCCGGCGTGGTGGGGGTGCTCACAGCCGCCGGGGTTATAGTGAGCCATGACGTGGGAAAAGGAGCCCCCGTCATGGCCGCTGCATTCCGCGCCCTCGTGTATGTGAAAGCCAAAAACGGGGCTTTTGCATTTTCCCGCTGGGGAAGGAAGCCCCGATATTCTCGCATAGACGAGTGTGCCCCTGGGTGCGGCGTAAAACCGCACTATACCCTTTATATCCCGGTGCTCACTGTCGCCGTAGACGTCCGCCTCGGCGGCGGGCCGCCCGCTGAGAATGGAGATAAGGTCCATATACTGTTCGTTTCCGTTCATAAAACGCATCTTCCTTTAAAATATTGTTGTTAATCAGTATATTCAGCCCCCGGCCGATTTGCCTTTTTCCGAATAATAAAGCGCCCGCCTTTCATAGAATGTTACGAGAAAGAGGGTGCTTAAAATTTATAACGAGAGATATTCGGATTTTAACAGTCTGATCGAGCGCTATGAGCGCGAAATGCGCGAGGCCTATGGCCTGCGCAGGAAAATCAACGAGGACGAGGAACCCGTAAGAGGAGGCACGGGCACTCCCGCCGCGGAGCCGGAGGATATTTCCCTTGAGACTCCGGCGCCGCCGGAGCTTGAGCCTGTTCCGTTCCCGGAAATCCTCAGCCGGCCTGTGCCGGAAAACGCACAGTCCCCACTGAGCGCCGAGGCCGCTCCCCAGCAGACGCCTCAAACAGGACAGATGCCACAGATGCAGCAGGCACCTCAAATGCAGCAGATGCCTCCGATGCAGCAGCCCCAGTTTATGGGCCAGCAAATGCAGCCCATATCGCCGCAGTCAACGCAAATGCCGCAGTATGTTCCGCAGAGCGTGCCGGAGAGAGCGGAAACTCCGCCCCCGGAGGAAACGCCCCAGCCGCTTCCCGTGCCTGCCACGGAAAAAATGCCCGGCGGGGAAAATGAGCCCCCGGAGGGGCTCAGGGAGCTTGGGCAGCGGGAGGAGATCCAGCCCCGCCCGCTTCAGGAAAATGCGGAAGGAAAAATTTACATAGGGGAGGGGAACACAGCCCGTTCCCATGTGCCCATTGACAGCGGCTACATTATCGTGAGCGCCAATTCCGGCAGGGACGCCATTCCCATAGCGGGCGTGACGGTGGTGATCGACCGCCTCGACGAGCACGACCACGAGAGCCGCCAGGAGCTTGTGGCGGTGCTGACCACCAACCAGAGCGGGCGGACGGAGGCGGTCAAGGTGGAAACCGTTAGCCGTACCCTGTCCCAGTCCCCGGGCGACGCCGGCCCGTTCATGACCTATTACGTCAGCGCGAGACATCCGGGCTATTACCCAGTCATAAACCGCCCTGTGGACGTTTTCGGCGGCGAAACTTCCCTGATGGAGCTGGAGCTTGTCCCGCTGCCTGAGGACCTTTCCGGAGGTAGTAACAATGGTTAAAAGCTACGTTGCCGTACCGGCATTCATAACGGTCCATCTCGGCCCTCCGGATTCCAACGCGGAAAACGTCACCGTATCCTTCCCGGAGTATATAAAAAACGTCGCCTCCAGCGAGATTTACCCCACCTGGCCGGAAAACGCTATCCGCGCCAACATATACGCCCAGGTCACCTTCGCGCTCAACAGGGTCTATACCGAGTGGTACAGAAGCAGAGGCTACCCCTTTGACATAACCTCCTCCACGAGTTACGACCAGAAATTCATAAAAGGGCGCAATATTTTTGAGAACATAAGCGAGATAGTCGATGAGATTTTTAACCGCTACGTCGTGAAGCAGGGATATCAGAACCCGTATTTTACGGAGTACTGCAACGGTACCACCGTCACCTGCTCCGGCCTTTCCCAGTGGGGGACGGTGACCCTCGCGAATCAGGGCATGACACCTTTTGAAATACTGCAGTATTACTATGGCGACGACATAAATATCAAAATCGCCCCAATTCTCCCATATGTGGACTCCTATCCCGGCACGCCGCTGTCCGTCGGCTCCCGGGGCTACAACGTGGAGCTCATTCAGCGCAGCCTCAACAGGATAGGCAACAACTATCCCGCCATTCCGAGGATATACCCGACGGACGGAATCTTCGGCAGTGAAACCGAGGCCGCGGTGAAGGCCTTCCAGGGGATATTCAACCTGACGCCGGACGGCATTGTGGGCGAGGCCACGTGGTACAGGATTTCGTTCATCTACGCCTCCGTCAAGAGGATAGCTGAGCTTTATGGCGAAGGCGAACTGCTCTCCGACATACCGAAGCAGTTTGTGGAGCCGCTCAAGATGGGAAGCACCGGCGAGCAGGTTGAGCTCCTGCAGTATTACATAAACGTCATAGGCAGATTCTACAGTGACGTCGGCACCGTCGACGTCACCGGGCAGTTTGACCAGAGCACGGAGGATCAGGTGATAAACTTCCAGAAGGTCTGGGGCCTCACCCCGGACGGCGTAGTGGGCAGGGCCACGTGGAACGCCCTGTACGACGCCTATGTGGGAATACTCAAAACCACTCCCCAAAAATATTTCAACGAAGTCCTGAACGTGCCAAACGTCGGTCAGTATCCCGGGTACAACATTTCATAACAGGAGGAGAGAAATGGCACAAAACGACCATGATACCCATGTGAGAAGGATACAGAGGTCTCTGAGGATTTTAAACAGGAACGGGGTGGACGTACCGGAGGTTTTTGAGGACGGCATCTATGGGGATGAGACGGCAAATTCCGTCTCCGGCTACCAAAGGCACAAGGGCTTTGAGCCCACGGGAGTCGTGGATAAGGAAACCTGGGATAACCTTATGAATGACGCCGGGGCGTTTATTGAGCAAAACGCCCCCGCAAGCCCCATATCCCCATTCCTGGAGGAGAACAGCATAACCTGCGTGGGCGAGGAATGCTGGACCTTGTATTTTGCCCAGTCCATGCTCAAATTTCTCGCCACAATTTACAGCGGTTTCACAAACGTTGAGGTGAACGGTGTGAACGACGCGGCAACGGCTAAAAATCTCCAGTATCTTCAGGAGCGCTCCAACACGGATTACAGCGACGGGACCCTCGACAAAACCACGTGGAACGCCCTTGCAAACCTTTTCACAGTGATGTTCAGATAAAATGAAAGCGGCGGGAAATCCCGCCGCTTTTGCTATATATTCCGGTGGCACAAAGCCGCCGTTTTTTTGTGTGTAGATCAGTGTTTTGCCCCGCTTATTTTCCGATGCTCCCGAGTATCATATCGAGAAGCCCGGGTTCTCCGCCGTTTTCGCCCTCCTCGAGCACCTTTTCGAGGAAGCCCTCGCGCACCCCCACGGAATATACGTCCATTTCTCCGCAGCCAAGCTGCTCCATAATGCCCGCGAGCACCGCAATGCCCGGCCCTATGGTGCGGGCCCTTTTGGGCTCGGCGTCCTCGAGGAACTCCAGAGCCTCCTCCGGCTCCTCGGAAAGTACCTTCAGAATGCCCGAAAGACTTTCAAGGGAAATACTGCCCTTTATGCCGAGGGCGTTTTCGCAGAGCCTTTTGACTGCCTTTGCCGTCCCACCCATGGCGGAGAGCTTTTCTCCGGCGGGCCCAAAGCTTGCCTCTGTGAGCTGTTTTTTGACCTCGTTTTTGATTTTTTCCGTCTCCTCCGCCGTCGGAAGCGCGCCTTTTACAAACTGTTTTGCCACGCGGCTGCTGCCGAGGGGAAAACTCATGCTCTTTACCGGCCCCTTTTCGTCAAACAGGAAGAGCTGCATGCTCCCGCCGCCGAGGTCGCAGCCCGCGCCGCCCGCGGCGTCGGAGACGCTTTTGAGCGCCCGGTAGTCGTACTCTGCCTCCTCGTTGCCGCTTATCATTTGTATTTTTATCCCGGTTCTGAACTCCGCCTGCTCGAGCACGCTGTCCGCGTTGTCAATGTAGCGCAGGGAGGCCGTGGCGAAGCACTCCACCCTGTCACAGCGGTAGTGGCGGCAGGCCGCCTGGTGCTCTTCTATGGCCTCTATAACGTGCTCAATGCCGTCCTGGGAGAGGGAGGAGCCCACGGTGTTCTCAATTACTCTTGAAAAAATGGCGTTATCGTAAATGCTGCGGTAGGCTTTGCCCTCCGTTTCAAAAATGTCAAGCCTCAGGGTGTTGGTGCCGAAATCAATGATGCCTATGCGCATAAATCTGCCTCCGAAAAAATTTTTACGAAAATATTGTACCATAAAAATTGTAAAGATTCCATAGAGGTGGTATACTATTACCGTATAGAGTTAAAAAAGGAGACAAAAAATGAAGGATTTGCTTATAATCGGAGCCGGCACCGCCGGCCTCACCGCTGCAATATATGCCCGGAGGTCGGGCCTTTCCTGCAAGGTTTTTGAAAAATATTCCCCCGGCGGCCAGATAGTCAACTCCCCGGAGGTGGATAACTACCCCGGTATGCCCGGCGTTTCCGGCTATGACTACTCCATGGCCATAATGGAGCAGGCCAAAAAGTTCGGAGCGGAGCTTGAGTTCGCGGACGTTCAGTCCGCCGACCTCTGCGGAAAGACGAAGGTGCTCCATACCACCGCCGGAGATTTTGAAGCCAAAGCCGTGATAATCGCAAACGGCGCTGCGAGGAGAAAGCTCGGCTGCAAGGGCGAGAGCGAATTTGAGGGCAGGGGAGTATCCTACTGCGCCACCTGCGACGGCGCTTTCTTCCGGGGAAAGACCGTCGCCGTAGTGGGCGGAGGCGAGAGCGCCTTTGAGGAGGCGGAGTACCTTTCCGGCATCTGCGACAAGGTGTATCTTATCCACCGCCGGGACAGCTTCACCGCCGCCGCTTCCGCTGTTGAGTCGCTGCTCAAAAAGAAAAACGTAACCGTGCTCAAAAACTCGGTGGTAAAGGAAATACTCGGAGAAAAGGCCGTGACCGGCGCTGTGGTACAAAACCGTGCCAACGCCAGCGAGGTGACGCTGCCTCTCTCCGCTGTGTTTGTTTCCGTTGGCCTTGCGCCGGATAACGCCGCTTTTGCCTCCGTGCTCAAGCTCGATGAGCACGGGTATATCGCGGCGGGTGAGGACTGCCTGACTAACGTGGAGGGCGTTTTCGCCGCGGGCGATACCAGGACAAAGGCCCTGCGCCAGCTCGTCACCGCCGCAGCGGACGGGGCCGTGGCCGCCGCGGCCGCTTTCAGCTATATAAAAGAGAATTTTTGAAATCGGAGGAAGCGCATATGAGAGATTATGAGAAAGAGACCGAAGCCAGAGTTAAATTTATAAGAGAAAAAATGGCCGAAGCCCATGTTTCCGGCCTCGTTTTCGGCAACAGCGGCGGCAAGGACAGCGCCCTTGTGGGGATACTCTGCTCCAAAGCCTGCGAAAATCTGCTTGCGGTGGCCATGCCCTGCAATTCAAAGCGCAACTACGGCGAGGATCTTGACGACGCGAAGCGCCTTGCGGGCGCCTTTGGCATAGATATGATAACCGTCGACCTGACGGAGACGAGAAATCAGATAATTTCCACCATGGGCCTGGAGCTTTCCGATGCCGCCAAGGCAAATATCGCCCCCCGGCTCAGGATGACCACCCTTTACGCCATCGCCCAGACAAGGGGCGCTCTCGTGGTGGGCACCGGAAACAGAAGCGAGGGCTATATGGGCTATTTCACAAAATGGGGCGACGGCGCCTATGACATAAACCCCATTGCCGACCTCACCGCCACGGAGGTTTTTGAGTTTCTCCGCTACCTTAAGGCGCCGGAGAGCATTATAAATAAAGCCCCCTCCGCTGGACTTTTTGAGGGGCAGACCGACGAGAAGGAAATGGGCGTCACCTATAAAGCCATTGACGAGTTCATCACCACCGGCGAGACGGATCCCGCCTCAAAGGCAATAATCGAGCGCTATCACAGCGCTTCCGAGCATAAACGCCGCATGCCGGCCACTTTTAAAGACTGACGGAGGTAATAATGGGAGTAAAACAGGAGTTCATCGAAATTTTCAAGGAGAACGTGAAGCGCCCCGGCGCGGATAAGCTGCTTGAGTGGCTCATCGGCAGCGACTTTTTCATCGCTCCGGCCTCGACCAAGTATCACTGCGCCTGTGAGGCGGGCCTTGTGACCCACAGCCTCAACGTATATAAGATACTTAAAAAGCGCTGCGAGGAGTACGGCGACCGCTTCAGCCCGGAGACCATAGCCATATGCGGTCTCCTCCACGATATATGCAAGACCAATTTTTACACCATCAGCCTCCGCAACGTCAAAAATGAGCGGGGGCAGTGGGAGCAGCGCCCCTACTATACCGTAGACGACCAGTTCCCCTTCGGCCACGGCGAAAAATCCGTTTTCATAATTGAGCGCTACATGCGCCTTCGGGAGGAGGAAGCCGTGGCCATACGCTGGCACATGGGCGGCTTCGACGAAGCCGCAAAGGCCGGCGGCTTCACCATAAGCCATGCCTATGAAAAATATCCCCTGGCGGTGCTTCTCCACATGGCGGATCTCGAGGCCACCTACCTCTCCGAGCAGGGAACCTCCGAAACAAAAATCTGATTACATAGGAAGTGAAAATATGACCCCCGCAAATCCCGTAAGGCCGCTTCTGACTCCCGAGGAGTTCTGGGAGGCTTTCTGTGACCACAATATGGACCTCGACCGCACCACTCTGTACTACACCGTGTGGCAGTTTATGGGCGGCGGCAAGGGCTGCGACCGCCTTGCGTCCCTCGTGCGCGCGAATATAAAAACAGCCACCTCCAGCCCGCTTTTCACCTTTGAAATGGACGGTGAAAAGGTCCCGGAGGAGGGGGACTACTCCATTGTGCTCGACAGCGAGGAGGAGCCCCTTTTCATAATCAGGGATACAAAAGTTGAGATAAAAAAGTTCAGTGAAGTGGACGCGGACTTTGCCTATAAGGAGGGCGAGGGGGACCAGTCCCTCGACTATTGGCGCCGGGTCCACCGGGAGTATTTCACCGGTCTCTGCGAGGACTACGGCGTGGAGTTTTCCGAGGATATGGAAGTCGTCTGCGAGGAATTTGAGATAGTGTTCCAGTGACGTCCCCGCCTTGAGCAAAACAAAGGCTATTTATGTTTAATATAAAAAAGCGCCGCAAAAGCGGCGCTTTTTTTGTGCTCGGATTTAAGCAATATCCTTTTTGAGGTATTTTACGTATCCCACAGCAATCCCTATTATGCAATATACCATTCCGAATGCCGCCAGCTTCCAGTCGATGCTCAGCTCTGCCACTATGTCCGAGCCCTCGGCATAGCCGAAGGGCGTTACGTATTTAAGAAATTCCGCGCTGTCGGAAATATTTGCGATGATGTTGAGAAAATACATGACTGCGGCAAGGCCGAGCCCAAGCCCGAGACCGCCCCTGCGGAGAAACGCGGAAATTCCGAAGCAGATGCCCGCAATTTCAACTTGCAGGAGGAGGTAGGCCAGATGCAGGAGCGAAAGCTCCTGCCAGGGAATTTCCTCGCCGATGGCGGCGACGGAGCCTATGGCAATGGCATATACCGCGGCGTTGAGAATGATGATTTGAAGCATCACGGCTATGAGCTTTTCGGTGACTATTTTCGCCCTGCTCACCGGGTGGGTGAGGAGGAACTCCGCCGTGTGCTCCTTTTCCTCCTTAGCGAGGACGGAAACCGCACAGAGCGCCGCGAAAAAAGCGCCGCCGAGGCCGAGAATGTTGCCGCATTCCACAGCGTAGAAGCCTGTCAGCGAGCCGAAATTTACTCTGTCCATGCCGAAAGCCTCGGTGAAGCTGCCCATGGAGGAGAAAATTTCGCTGACTCCGTCCATTTCTCCCTTCATCTCCGGGAAAAGGAAAATGCAGACTGCCAGGAGGAAGGCAATGGATGCCGTCCAGACGAGAAGGGAAATCCTGCTCTGTTTTAGTTCATGTCTGATAATGGTCATTTTTCGTCCCCTCCGTCCAGATAGTAGTGCATAAAAATTTCCTCAAGGTCCGGTTCCGATATGGAAAGGTCCTGTATTTGCTGCCCGGCAAGAGTCCGCAGGAGCAGGTTGACGTCCCCGCCGTAAAGGAAGCTGACGCCCTCCTCGCTTTCCTGCATATCCCGTATATCTTCGAGGGCGGAGACGTCGGCTCTGCCCTCTATGCGCACACGCTTTGCGCTGGTCTTTGCCAGCGCATCCACGCTGTCGCAGGCGATTATGCGTCCCTCCCGGATTATTGCCGCCCGGGTGCAGTTGCGCTGTATCTCAGAGAGTATATGGGAGGACAGAAAAATGGTGGCGCCCTGTGCATTCCGCTCCTTGAGAATGGAGAAAAACTCCCTCTGCATAAGTGGGTCAAGGCCGCCCGTGGGCTCATCGAGTATGCAGAGGCGGGGCTTATGCTGGAGGGCGCAGATAATGCCCACCTTCTTGCGGTTGCCGAAGGAGAGTTCCTCCACCTTTTTGGAGGTGTCCAGCTCAAGCCTCTCGCAGAGGCGCTCCGCCTCCTTGCGGCAGTCCCTGCCGCGCAGGTCTGCGGAAAACTTTATGACGTCCCGTACCCGCATACCCTGATAAAAAATTGCTTCGCTGGGCAGGTACCCAACTTCCGAAAGGATTTCGCCGCGGTCGGCGGTTATGTCCCTGCCGAAAATTTTTGCGCTGCCGCCGCTGCTCTTAATGAGCCCCAAAAGGGTGCGGACGGTGGTGCTTTTTCCGGCACCGTTCGGCCCGATGAAGCCGAAAAACTCGCCCTCCTGAACTGTCAGGCTGAGGTCAACTATGCCCCTTGCTTTGCCGTAATACTTGGTGAGCCCGTTTATTTCAATGGCGTTCAATTTTCTCCCTCTTTTCTTAAATATATACTTTTCCAGAACTCAATCATTCCGGTAAAATCCTTTTCCATTTTTTCGACGTCCATTTCGCCCCGCTGGGTCATTTCCCAGAGGTACCCCTCCGAAGCCCAGTACATATCCTGATACATCATTTTTATGTCTATCCCCGGCACAAACTGCTCCGGGTCGAGGTTGAGAATCGTCTGGCTGGCTTTGAAATTGAAGTATTTGTGGTAGCTTTCCTGTATCGCGCCGCAAACCTCCGGGTCGGTCTCATAGAAAGCCCGGATTACGAAGCTGCCGATGTCGGGATGCTTTTTCATTATGCGGATTTTTGCCTGCATTCCCCGGTACATACTTTCAAAAAGGTCCCGCTGTTCGTAGCACTGATATTTCGTAAGGTACTCGATGGTTATTTTCGCGCAGTAATCCCAAAGAAAGAGGTAAAACTCCAGCTTGTTGCGAAAGTAGTGAAAAAGCAGGGATTTGCTGATGCCGGCGGCGCCGGCGACCTCGCTCATGGGGCTTTTCTTATAGGAATTTTGTGAAAATACCCGGTACCCGGCGTTGATAATGGCCTGCTGCTTCTCCTTCGGCAGCGAGAAGAATTTTTCGTTCATGTTTTCCCTCCGTTGACCGCTTCGGTCGATTTCATTATACTCCGTTGACCGATTTTGAGAAGACCCTTTTTGAAATTTCAATGCACAATTTTGCGAAAAAAAGCCGCGTTTTCCGTCCAAAATTGCTGTCTTGGGAAAATGCATTGAATGGAAAAAAGAAAAATGATATGATTCGTAATGGGTGTTATATAACTGATGTTAGATATCATGCAAAGTAGCGGGAAGGAGAAAATAAATGCCGCCGAAAGCTAAATTTACCAAAGAAGAGGTTATTGCCATAGCGATAGCGCTTATAGCCGAAAAAGGTATGGAAGGATTCAGCGCAAGAGAGCTCGCCAAAAAGCTTGGCAAATCTGTAAGTCCCATATTCACGGCTTTCGGAAGTATGGAAGAACTCGAATTAGAAGTACGGGAGGCTGTTATGGGGCGATTCAATGCCCGTCTGAAAAAAGCTGCAGCATATACGCCAGCATTTAAGGAAGTTGGAATGCAGATGGTCCGTTTTGCAAAGGAAGAACCGCGGCTTTTCAAAATGCTTTTTATGACTGAGAATGCGGGTGCAAAAAATCCTGAAATTATTTTCGGTAATCTTGGAGAAATGGAGGATCTCTGTATCAATCTTATAAGACACGATTACGGATTTGAACGCGACGACGCTGTAACGCTTTTTCAGCATGTGTGGACTTATACTTACGGAATTTGCGCAATGTGTGCCAGCGGACTGTGCACCTTTTCGGAGGAAGAACTTTTTAGCCGTCTCGGAGCAGAATTTTTTGCAATTATGATGTTTATCAAGTCGGGGAAAGCGAAAGACGAAATGCCAGTGCCGGCATTTAATAAAGAAGAAGCTGAGCGCCATGGTCAAATGTGGAGAGAGCTTAAAGAGAAAGAATAAAAAATCTAAAAAGGCAGAACGGATGTTTTGTAGCTTTGGTTAAGGCAGGTTTTAATGCAAAAATATAAAAAATATATTTGAAAGAAGGAATTAAAAAGTGAAAAAAATATTTTCAGTTTTTGCGTTACTGTTTGTCGTTATTTTTTTGCTTTCCACACTTGCATTTGCAGATGATGAGCAAAAAGTGACGATAAACGTATATTTCGGGGCTCTTAACGAACCGTACAGCGCACTGCATATCGAAGACGAAAAAGGAACTGAATATACAGCATCCCGTAGTGGTACTACAAAACCCTTTGTATATACTCTTTTCCCAGGAAATTATAGCTATGTTTTAGAAGACGTTGCTGGCAAAGAAACAGCACGCGGTAGTTTTACTGTAAGCAGTGATACCTCAACGCAGGATATATATCTTAGGCGCGTGGATTTTGAATTTGACTGCTATAACATTTTAAGCGAGGATTACCCGGATTTCGGTGCGTCGGTCACACTTGAAACTCCGGAAGGCGATAAAATTTCCGGCGTAAAAAGCAGCGGAAATTATTTCACTGCAGACGGAAAGCCTACTGAAAAATGGAGCTTTGTGGTTCAGGCAAAAGGAACGGATTATAAGTATAGTTATGCTATTGCAATGAATGACAGCGGTCTTTTCTTGACTGAAGGTGAAGCCATTGCCACTGGGAACATAAGCTATGGCCATCAAAAAATACACAAATGCAGATATAATAAAGGTAACTCCTTTTGCGGATTTTAACACTGTTACATTTAAAGTAACCAAAAATGCAGGAATGGGGCTTTATAAAAAAATCGGCGGACATTATGCCGCATTTTATGAATATGTTCCTGTTGATATAGATACATATTCAGATGAGAAATACGACGTATACACCTTTAATATTCCCAAAAAAGCTGTGGGTAAAGTGCATATGGTAGCAGGTGGCTCAGAAGGAGCCACAGAGGAAATATTGTCGGTGATTTATGGAGAGGCGGAAAGCTGGAGCGCCGAGTATCTTAAAACCGTGCGCATATTGAGTGTGAGCTCTATGGAGGAAGAGTACACTGTTGATGTTGAGAAGCTGGATAACTCCATCCGCCGCGACTGCATATATACTCTTGGCGGCGGTTCGGATACGGTTGAAGACGATATGCTGCTCAATGTTCCCGACAGCAATTATATAAATCTTGGCTTTGAACCGTTTGAGCTTCGTGCGTATCGTGTTAACCAGGCACAGTACGGCGCCGTTGAAAACTATTTTATAGAGCCGGATTTCCACTATGAGGTGGTATCGGGAAGCTCTGTTATGGTAACTCCGTCGTATTCCTGGACAACTGGAATGCCTGAACCGGGCAACGAATATGCAATTATTACTCCTATTGATTTGGGAGTAAGTATCATTAAAATATCTTACGATGCAATGTCCCTTCAGGACGGAGATAACAGTGCGGCATATTTTAATGCCGTGGATGAGCCGAATGTTCGCTATGTTGTAGTCAATGTAACCGAAGAGCCGGTTGAGGAAATCGACATGGGAATATCCCTGCGCGAATACGATACGGTATATTATACCGCAAAAACTGTTCTCCCCGACGGAACGGAGGAAGCCGGAGAAGGCTTCGCAGAGTTTAGCTTTACTCCGGAGGCGGATACGGAAATCAGTGTGCAAAATCCTAATAAGAGCGCCAAGTGGATTGAATATACCCAGAACTCTGACGGAAGCTTTACGGTAAAGCTCTATGACGGCGAGAATATTATAAAGGCTGTAAAAGGCAGTACTGAAGCGTATTATGTCGTATCCGCAGAGGGAATTACCGTAAAAATAGAGAATAAAACCACTCCCGGAGCACCTCTTACGGAGGGAGATACAGTAAGGCTGAGCTTTGTCGGGCTTCGCCTTCCGAACAAAAAGATGGCGGGAATATATAATCCCGGATACCCGGATACAACATGGGTGTATTATTCCTGCAATGCAGATGAATGCAGTCAGAACGGAATACTTTTAAATGCTGAAGACGGTATTCTTAAAAGCCGCGGTGCACAATATGTGGTCGCGAGCGAAAAATATAATGGAATCGAATTTGTAGTCAGCAAAGTGGGAACTATTACTCTTACCAACGGAAAAATACATTCTGAGCACATGGGTTCGGCCCTTGGCGCACATCGTTTGCTCGACGGAACCGGGGTCAAACCAAATCTTGACGCGGATAACAATACTGAAAATGCGGAATTTTCAGTTTTACCAGATATTTCGATAAGTGTTTCCGCAAAACAAAACGCTGCTCAGGAGACAAACAATGCAGAAAGCATTATAATAACAATCGGCGCAGAAGCTGCACAAAACGGCGAAATCAATCCCTCCACCGGTGCAGAGGTTATATTTTGATTCAATAAATATTTTTACGAGAGGCCCGCAGCTAAAGCCGCGGGCCATTTTGTATGTATATATGTTGACTTATTTTAAAAAATATTGTATAATGAAATTTATTCGCAGAACAAATGTTCCTATAATCTGAAAGGAGATGCAAGGCTTTGGATTTCAAGCTCGTTTCGCCTTTTAAGCCCACCGGCGACCAGCCCCAGGCAATTGAAAAGCTCGTTGAGGGAATTGAGCGGGGCGACCGTGAGCAGACCCTTCTCGGCATAACCGGCTCAGGAAAGACCTTCACCATGGCGAGCGTCATAGAGAAAGTAAACCGCCCGACTCTTGTCCTCTCCCACAACAAGACTCTTGCCGCCCAGCTTTGCAGCGAATTCAAGGAATTTTTCCCGGAGAACGCTGTGGAATACTTCGTCTCCTACTATGATTACTATCAGCCGGAGGCCTATATCGCCAGCACCGACACCTATATCGAAAAGACCAGCGACATCAACGATGAGATAGAGAAGCTGCGCCACTCCGCCACGGCGGCCCTTTCGGAGCGCAGGGACGTCATAATAGTCGCCTCCGTCTCCTGCATTTACTCACTCGGCGACCCGATAGATTACCGCACAATGGTCATCTCCCTGCGCCCGGGGATGAAAAAGGAGCGGGACGACGTCATAAAACAGCTGGTGAACATGCAGTACGAGCGCAACGACATGAACCTCGTCCGCAATAAATTCAGGGTCCGGGGCGACGTCATAGAGGTCTGCCCGGCCTATTCCGACGAGGTCATAATCCGGGTGGAGTTTTTCGGCGACGAGGTGGACCGCATAACCGAGATACACGCCGTCACTGGCGAAGTAAAAGGCACCCTCGGCCATGTGGCCATCTATCCCGCATCCCACTACATTGTGCCGAAAGAGAAAATGCAGCGCGCCATAACGGAGATAGAGCGCGAGTGCGACGAGCGAGTGGCCTATTTTAAAAGCCAGGGCAAGCTCATAGAGGCACAGCGCATTGCTGAGCGCACCAATTATGACATAGAAATGCTCACGGAGGTGGGATTCTGCAAGGGGATAGAGAACTATTCCCGTGTGCTTTCGGGCCGCGCCCCGGGCTCCTGCCCCACGACGCTCATAGACTATTTCCCGAAGGATTTTGTGCTTTTCATAGATGAGAGCCACGTGACCCTGCCGCAGGTGCGGGCCATGTCCGGCGGGGACCGCTCCCGCAAGGAGAATCTTGTGAACTACGGCTTCCGTCTGCCCTCGGCCATAGATAACCGCCCTCTGACCTTTGACGAGTTTCAGAGCAAGCTCAACCAGATAGTTTACGTCAGCGCCACCCCAGGCGAGTTTGAGCGGGAGCGCAGCACCCAGAAGGTGGAGCAGGTCATACGCCCCACAGGGCTTCTGGACCCGGAGATAAGCGTCCGCCCGGTGGAGGGGCAGATAGAGGACCTCCTTTCGGAAATCAATATGCGGGTGGAAAAGAAGGAGCGCGTGCTCATCACCACCCTCACCAAAAAAATGGCGGAAAACCTCACGGAGTACCTGCTCCAGATGGGCGTAAAGGTGCGTTATATGCACCACGATATAGATACAATCGAGCGAATGGAGATAATCCGCGACCTTCGTCTCGGCGAGTTCGACGTCCTCTGCGGCATAAACCTTCTGCGTGAGGGCCTCGACATACCGGAGGTCAGCCTCGTAGCCATTCTCGACGCCGACAAGGAGGGTTTCCTCCGGAGCGAGACTTCTCTCATTCAGACCATAGGCCGTGCGGCACGAAACGCCGAGGGCAAGGTCATAATGTACGCCGACACCGTCACAGAGAGCATGGAAAAGGCTATCCGCGAGACGGAGCGCCGCCGAAAAATACAGGACGATTACAACAAGGCCCACGGCATAATTCCGAAAACCATCAAAAAGGACGTCCGTGACGTCATTGAAATATCCAGCCACAAGGGCGACGAGCCCGTGGGCAAGCGCCGCATGAGCTACAAAGAGGCGGAGGAGGAGATACGCCGCCTCACCAAAGAGATGAAAGAGGCCTCTATGATACTCGAATTTGAGCACGCGGCCTATCTCCGGGACAGGATAAAGAAATTGCGTGAACAGATGGAGGATGTGAAATATGAATCAAAATTCCATAGTCATAAAAGGAGCAAGGGAGCACAACCTTAAAAACATCGACATTGAGATCCCCCGGGACAAGCTGGTGGTTTTTACCGGACTTTCCGGCTCGGGAAAGAGCTCCCTTGCCTTCGATACGATTTTTGCGGACGGCCAGCGCCGCTATATGGAGAGCCTTTCCTCCTATGCCCGCATGTTCCTCGGAATGATGGAAAAACCGGACGTGGATTCCATTGACGGCCTTTCTCCCACCATATCCATCGATCAGAAGAACACCAGCAAAAACCCCCGTTCCACCGTGGGCACCGTCACGGAGATCTACGACTATCTCCGTCTGCTCTACGCCCGCATAGGCGTGCCCCATTGCCCGATATGCGGCAGGGAAATAAAGCAGCAGACCATTGACCAGATCGTTGATAAGGTCATGGAACTGCCGGAGGGGACGAAAATACAGCTTCTGGCCCCCATTATCCGCGGCAGGAAGGGCGAGCACATAAAGGAGCTGGACGGCGCAAGAAAGAGCGGCTTCGTCAGAGTGAGGATAGACGGCAGCATCTATGACCTTTCCGAGGACATTCAGCTTGATAAAAACAAAAAGCACACCATTGAGATAATCGTGGACAGGCTCATAATAAAGCCAGACATAAAATCCCGCCTCACCGACTCCCTTGAGACCGTCATGATCCAGAGCGGCGGGCTTGCCGTCGTGAACGTAATTGACGGGGAGGACATGCTCTTTTCCCAGAATTACGCCTGCCCCGAGCACGGAGTTTCCATTGAGGAGCTTTCGCCCCGCATGTTCTCCTTCAACAACCCCTTCGGCGCCTGTGAAAAATGTACGGGTCTCGGCGTTTTTATGCGCGTTGACCCGGACCTTGTGATACCGAATAAGAACCTTTCCGTGCGCGAGGGCGCTATCCACGCCTCAGGCTGGTACTATTACGAGGGCGGCATTGCCCAGAACTACTATGACGCCCTTGCCAAGGAGTACAATTTCTCCCTCGACACCCCCATAAAGGACCTGCCCAGGGAGGCCGTTGACGTGATACTTTACGGCAGCAAGGGCAGGAAGCTCCAGGTCCGCCGGGAGAGCGACAGCATGCACGGCTATTTCAGCAGCGAGTTCGAGGGCGTCATAAACAACCTCGAGCGCCGTTTCCGGGAAACCAACAGCGAGTGGGTCCGTGAGGAAATCGCCCAGCAGATGCGCGCGGTGGACTGCCCGGAGTGCCACGGCGAGCGCCTTAAAAAGGTATCCCTCGGCGTCACCGTCGCGGGAATAAATATCAGCGAATTTACAAAAATGTCCGTAAAGCAGGCTCTTGACTTCGTGGAAAACATGCAGCTCACAGAGCGGGAAGAGATGATTTCCCACCTGATCATAAAGGAGATAAAGGCGCGTCTGGGCTTTCTCAAAAACGTGGGCCTTGAGTACCTCACTCTTTCCAGGAACGCGAACACCCTCTCCGGCGGCGAGGCCCAGAGGATACGCCTCGCCACCCAGATCGGCTCCTCTCTCATGGGCGTGCTCTATATACTCGACGAGCCGAGCATCGGCCTTCACCAGCGGGACAACGAAAAGCTCATCGCCACTCTGCGCCGCCTGCGCGACCTCGGAAACACCGTCATTGTGGTCGAGCACGATACGGACACCATGCTCGCCGCCGACCATATAGTGGACATAGGCCCGGGAGCGGGCGTCCACGGCGGCCATGTGGTGTGCTCCGGAACGGTGCAGGACATTATAAACTGCCCCGAATCCATAACCGGCGCATACCTCTCCGGCAGGAAGAAAATCGAAATTCCGGAAAAAAGGCGCCCGGGCAACGGCAAAAAAATCATCGTCAGGGGCGCATGTGAAAATAACCTCAAAAATATTGACGTCGAGTTCCCCCTCGGCACCTTTGCCGTGGTAACCGGTGTTTCCGGCTCGGGAAAAAGCTCCCTCGTCAACGAAATTCTCTATAAGACCCTCGCCCGGGACCTCAACCGCGCGAAATGCATACCCGGAAAGAGCAGGGGCATAGAGGGTGAGGAGTACCTCGATAAGGTCATCTGCATCGACCAGTCCCCCATAGGGCGCACCCCGCGCTCCAACCCCGCCACATATACCGGCGTTTTCACCGATATACGCAACCTCTTTGCGGAGACTGCGGAGTCCAAAGCCCGGGGCTATAACGCCAGCCGCTATTCCTTCAACGTCCGGGGCGGGCGCTGCGAATCCTGCGAGGGCGACGGAATAATCGAGATTGAAATGCACTTCCTGCCCAATATTTTCGTGCCCTGCGAGGTCTGCAAGGGCAAGCGCTACAACCGGGAGACCCTAGAGGTGCACTATAAGGATAAAAATATCAGCGACGTCCTCGACATGACCGTGGAGGAGGCCCTCGCTTTCTTTGAGAATGTACCCAAAATAAAGCGCAAAATCGAGGTTCTGCAGGACGTGGGCCTCGGCTACGTCACCCTCGGCCAGGCTGCAACCACCCTTTCCGGCGGCGAAGCCCAGCGCGTTAAACTCGCGACAGAGCTTTCCAAGCGCCCCACCGGGAAAACCATATATATCCTCGACGAGCCCACCACCGGTCTCCACACCGCCGACGTACACAGGCTCATCGATGTGCTCCAGAAGCTCGTGGACGGCGGCAACACCGTCATCCTCATTGAGCACAACCTCGACGTCATCAAAGTGGCGGACTATATCGTGGACCTCGGCCCGGAGGGCGGCGACGGCGGCGGCACAATAGTTGCCTGCGGCACCCCGGAGGACATTGCCGCCTGCAAGGAATCCTATACCGGACAGTTCCTGAAACCGATACTTGAGGAAAGAAAATGATTCTCTATCACGGAAGCAACACCTTTGGACTTACAACCCTTGAACCCCGCCTTGCGGACCACGAGCGCCCCTATGTCTATATGTCGACGCTCAAAATCGTTGCGGGCTTTTACCTTGTGAACGCTGTGGAACGGCCATATTACTGGTTTCCCTACGGCTTCGACCGGGACGGCGCCGTGCAGTATCATGAGCTTTACCCGAACGCCCTGCGGGAGGTTTCCGAGAGAAAAAGCGGCTGCATCTATACCGTCGAGGCCGACGAAAAGTACGTCCTGCCCTTTAAAAATATCCCCTGCGCAAGGCTCGGGACAGTTCCGATGAAAGTCGTGGACTGCCTTGAAATTCCCGACTGCTACCAGTGGCTGATGGAGCAGGAGCGCCTCGGCGCTTTCCGCCTTTGCCGCTTTGAGGACAAGACCGAAGCTCAGCTTCGCTGGTGGCACGATAATATACTCAGCTATATATCCGAAAAAGATATGATAAAAACCCCGGACTGCTCCTATGCGGCCTTTGTCCGCCGGAAATTCCCGGATGTGTGGGAGGACTACGAGCGCCTCTGCGCCGCCGGGGAGCAGTCAGTATAGACAGGAGGTACGACAATGATTTTTTACCACGGCAGCAACACCTTCGGTTTGACTGTCCTTGAGCCGGTACCTATGGAATTTGAAAAGCCCTGCGTGCTCCTTTCCACGTTGGAAATAGTTGGCGGGTTCCATATGGTAAACGCGGTGGAGCCGCCCTACTGCTGGTTCCCCTATGGCTTTGACGGAAACGGAGTGCCCCAATACCATGAGCTCTATCCCAATGCCCTGCGGGAGGTTTCCGAGGGGAGAAAGGGCTGCATATATACCGTCGACGCCGATGAAAACGAGCTTTTGCCCCTTAACGGCGTGCCGGACGGCCGCCTCAGCACTGCGCCGCTCAAGGTGGCGGACTGCCTTGAGGTTTCTGACTGCTATGAGTGGCTGATGGAGGAGGAGGCCATGGGCTCCTTCCGCCTTTGCCGCTATGAGGAGAAAACCCCGGCCCAGCTCAGAGTGTGGTATAACAGCGTCCTTCGCCACGTTGTCGAAAGAAAAATGATAAATACCCCGGACTGCTCCTACGCAAAATTTGTTCAGGAGAAATTCTCGAAGGTATGGGAGAGCTACGAAAAGCTCTGCGCCGGCACAAAATAATAAAAGGACGGTCCCAGCCGTCCTTTTCGATTATCAGCGGATTTTTTGGCTTCATTTTCAACTTTTTTATCAAAATAGCTGTAAAAACAAGAAAAAATATGTTATGATAAACTATAAATATATTTAAAAGGAGAGAAGCTCCATGTCTGAACAGGTTATTTTCAAAAATCAAGCCTTCGGCGGTTTCAATAAGGACGAGGTTTTGAAATATATTGACTTCCTCAACGCTCAGCATTCCGGCGAGCAGGAGCAGCTTAACAAGGAGGTTTCGGATCTCACCGAGGAGCTGAAAGTGGAAAAGGCCAAGCGCGGCGAAAAGGAAGCCAGCTTTGCCGAGCTCATGTCCGCATATGAGGAGCTTCGTGAACATTACCTCATGCTCAAGGAGCGCAGCTCCAATCTTGAGAGCGAGAACACCTCCCTCAAGGTGCGCTGCGACAAGGCTGAAAAGGAGCTTAAAATTGAAAAGGAGCTCAACCGCCAGCTCGAGGACAAAATCGAGGCTGAACGCCAGAAGGCCGATGAGCACGCCGCCGCCGAACAGAGCATTGTGGCGGAGGTCAGCCGCATGAGCGACTCCGCAAAAGCCATGCTCGACGGAGCAAGAAACGATGCTCAGAACATAATTGCCGATGCTCAGAGCTCTGCCGACGGGATAAACGCTGAGATCGACAGCTTCTGCGCCGAGGTGGAAAAGACGAAAGCCTTTATGCAGGATTCACTTGCGGTGCTCATTCAGCGCCTTGACTATATTAACCGCAGCGCCTCCGCCGCCAAGATTTCCGCTGTCGGGAGCGGCAAGAAGAGCGATGAGCTCCAGCACAGCTATGAAAAGCTGGTTTCCGAGACTGAAGGCAAGGTTGAAGCCTTCAAAAACCGCTTTTTTCACTGAGCCGCCGCGAGCCGTAACAGAGGCTGAAACAGTTACGGAAAGCGTGAAAGGCGGCTTTTCAAAAATTCCGCCGCCGGAGCAGCGCCAGCTTATGCGCCGCCCGGTCATGGCCGTCCGCAAGCGCCCGCAGCAGGGCTTTGCGGAGGGAATAAAGAGCCTTTTAAAGGCCATAGCAAGAATGCTCTGATACCCCGGGCCGAAAAAATTTTCGGCCCATGTTTTTAAGGAGGAAACCGCAATGAAATTCTTCATAAGGCCTGTGCGCATTGAGGACGCGGAGCAGCTCAACGCTCTCCGCCGCCAGCCGGAAACCGCGCGCACCATGCTCGCAATACCCTCCGAGCGAGTGGACCGGTCGGAAAATTTTATAAAAAATCTCGATATGTACAGCCATGAATTTGTGGCGGTGACGGTGCTCCCCGGAGGAAGCGAAAAGCTCATAGGCATAGCCGGAATCAATGTCAAAAAAAGCCCGCGAATGAATCACTGTGCCGATCTGGGGATCTGCGTTGACAAAAACTGCTGGGGCCAGGGCATTGGCTCCGCCCTTATGGAGCAGCTCCTTGACCTTGCGGACAACTGGCTTCGCCTGGTGCGGGTGGAGCTGACCGTGGATTTTGACAATGAGAGGGCCATCAGCCTCTATGAAAAGTACGGCTTTGAGCGCGAGGGAGTTCAGCGCAAAGCCTGCGTCCGGGACGGGGAGTACATAGATCTGATTATGATGAGCCGCATTCGCCATGCGGATTAAGGAGTTAAAATGGAAAAACTGAGAATATCCTGCCCTTGCCTTTTCGGTCTGGAAAGCGTGCTTTCCGGTGAAATGAAGCGCATGGGCGCTGAAAATATCGTTGCGGAGGACGGCAGGGTCACCTTTGAGGGCAGTTTTGAGGACGCCGCCAGGGCAAATCTCTGCCTGCGCACCGCTGAAAGGGTCCAGATAATCGTCGCGGAGTTCGAGGCGAGAAGCTATGAGGAGCTTTTTCAGGGCACCCTTGCCGCCCCGTGGGAGGAGTTTATAGGCCGGAAGGACGCTTTCCCGGTGAAGGGCAGGACGGTCAAAAGCCAGCTCCACAGCATGTCCGACTGCCAGTCAATAATCAAAAAGGCCGTTGTGAAGCGCCTTGAGAGCGTATATCACCAGAGCTGGTTTGACGAGACCGGCTCCGTCATTCAGATACAGTTCACCCTCCTTAAGGACAGGGTCATGCTCATGCTCGACACCTCCGGTACCGGCCTTCACAAGCGCGGCTACCGCCGCAACTCCGTGGACGCTCCAATAAAGGAGACCATTGCCGCCGGCATCGCGGACCTTGCCCACGTGTATCCGGACAGCGTCGTCTGCGATCCCATGTGCGGTTCGGGCACCCTGCTCATTGAGTCCGCGCTGAAAGCTCTGAACATTGCCCCGGGAATTAACCGCCATTTTGCCGCAGAGCAGTGGAGCTGCTGGCCCGCGGAGACCTGGCAGCAGGAGCGCGCCCGCTGCCTCGATGAGATACGCAGGGACGCCACCTTTGAAGCCTACGGCTCAGACGTAGACCCGGAGGCCGTCCGCCTCACAATAGAGAACGCGAACAATGCCGGGGTCGGCGGGCGTATCCACGTGGAGCAGCGCGACATGAGAAATTTTGAGTTCCCCAAGGCGGAGCGCAGGCTCATAGTTCTCTGCAACCCGCCCTACGGCGAGCGCCTTTTGGATATAAAGGAGGCGGAGGCTCTCTACCGCGACCTCGGAAAGGTGCTCCAGCCCGGGGAGGGAAGGAGCTTCAATATAATCTCCCCCCACGACGAGTTTGAAGCCCTCTTTGGCCGCAAGGCGGACCGCCGCAGGAAACTTTATAACGGCATGATAAAGTGCCAGCTTTATATGTATTTCAAATAGATAAAAACCGAAAAGGCACTCAGAAATGAGCGCCTTTTCTGAATATTTGAAGCGGAAATCTTATCTGGCAACCGATAGTTGCCGCACGGTTGATGGACAAAATTAAGTTTTTTCGGTATGATTTATACACAAAAGGAGGCGAGAGCCATGACCTTAGGCGAAAGAATCAAAGTATGCAGAAAAAATTCCGGTATGTCACAGGAAAAGGTCGCTGAGCTTGTGGGTGTGAGCCGCCAGGCGGTCACAAAATGGGAATCCGACCGGTCCGCGCCGAGCACCGAAAACCTGTTCAAGCTGGCGGAAATATTCGGAACCACCGTCGATATGCTGCTAAATTCGGACGGCGGCGGGCAGTCCGCCGCCCGGGAGCTTTACTGTATATATAAGCAGGAGGAGGAAAAGAGGCTCGCCGACAGGAGGAAAAGACTTAGGAAAAACGCCGTCGCGGCGCTCATTGTGATGCTTTGCTACCTTGGGGCGTATCTGGCGGGGAGATTTATCTGGTGCAGCTTCTCCGAGAACAGCTTTATGGGCTGGCTGGTCACCGCGGCCCCCTCCGGTAACGGCAGTTACCTCTACGGCTGGCTGCTCAGCAGTAAGCTTTTCTGGGCCGCCATGGCGGTCTCCACCGTTCCGGCCCTCTTTGGAAAATGCAGATTTTCTTTTTTGACCTTCGGCGCGTTTGTAACCGGCCTGCTGGCGGGCATAGCGTTCGGTCCGAATCCCGAAGGAGCCCCCTATGGCATCAGCGACTACGGCTGGGCCATTTGGGGAGGAGTTTATTTGCTGTCAATTATTGCAGGAACAGTATGGGAACTGATTTTCAAAAAAACCAAAAATATAGATTAACGCCTTGATATACGAAAAGAGCTCCCCGCAAGGGGAGCTCTTTTGCTGTTTCAGTTGTCGCAGATTTCAATTACCGCCTTTGTGACCGCAAGGGCGGTTTTCTGTATGTCCACCTTGTCTATAAGGCTTTCAAGCTCCGCCGGGTTTGACACAAAACCCACCTCGAGCATCACGGAGGGGCATATAGTCAGCCTCGTCACGGAGTAGTAATCCTGAATGGAGCCCTCATAGTCGCGGTTTGTGGCCGCGCTTATGTAGCTTGTCAGCTTGGCGGAAAATTCCGCAGAGCTGTCATAGTGGTAGTATACCTGCGTCCCGCACCAAAGGTTTGCGTCCGCGTTTTCTCCAACGGAGTTTGCGTGACAGCAGATGTAAACGTCCACCAGCGCCTCCCTTGCGGGGTCAGTGCGCCCATAGGTGTCGAGTTTTTCGCCGTTTGAAGCGATAAATACGATCTCGGCTCCGAGGTTTTCCAGCGCCTCTGCGATGGCCTTGCTGTTGGCGAGATTTATCTGCGCTTCGTTGACGCCATTTTCTCCTGCGACGCTGAGAGCCCCCGGGTCGGGCCCGCCGTGCCCGGGGCAGACGGCGATTCTGATTCCGGAAAGGGGCTTCGCCGGGTCGTCCGAAAGGACGGGCTTCCTTTTGAGCGCCACAGTGAACGTGCCCGCTTCCTCGTCGGTAAAGACGTCCCAGCCCCAGAGGTCATATTTCGAGAAAATGTTGAGCGTGATGCTGCCGTCCCCATTGTCCACAGGGTTCACCCGGTACATAAGCTCAGAATCCATATCCGTGGAGGAAAAATCGCTCCATTCGGTGTTGTAGAGCGTGATGCTGAAAACCTTTCCGTTTATCTCTCCGATAAAGGCGGGGAGATTTGAACATTCGAGTACGAGCATCTCCGCGCCGTCGGCGTTTTTCCTGTATGCGGAGGAGACGCTGTTTTGAAGGTCGACCATTCCGGTGACGACAGTGGAGTGCGCGGCGCTTATGTATCCGCCGCAGCTGAGCCTGTACCAGCCCTCCGCTTCCTCGATAACGTAATCGACGCACCCGGTGCGGAGCGTGGTGATGTAGTTTCCGGCGGTTTTCGGCTCCTTTTCCACCCCGGCGAGCTCAGTGGCCGCCCGGACGGCGAGCTTTGCGTTTTCCCCGGCTATGTAAACCTCGGCGGCGCTTTCATAGGTCTTTGTGCTGCCGCCGTAAACGAGGGTATAGACCACTTTCCCGGCGGAAGTGACCTCCGCCTCGGGAAATTCTCCCTCAATGGTGATTTCCCTGCTGAACCAGGCGGGAACGCCTGCGTTTGCGGCGGCATTCTGTTTGAGCGTATATTTTTCTCCGCCGATTTCCGCATAGACTGTTGCCCCGCTGGGGCCGATGCAGGCGAGAGTCAGCGTCTCGCCCTCACGCAGGAGCGCAGAGGAGGTGGGGTAACAGGAGGTGAGTTTGCTTGTGGTGCCGGCGGTGGTGCCGTCGTCCCCGCTTCGTTTGAGCGTTACGGAGACGGTTTTCCCCTCCTGGCTGAAGGTGAAGGTCTTTCCGCTTTTCGGAACGTCCACCGTCGCGGCGAAAAGCCCGCTTTTGCTTATTCTTTCAAGCTCCGTGCCGTCCATATAGAGGGGCTTCTCCGGGTCGGAGGTGCCAAAAATGGTATATTTATAGGTGCTCACAGTGAGAGTCGCTGTTGTGGGCCTTGTGATTTCGAGCTCCGAGGAGACGGAAAAATCCGCGTATTCGTCGAGCACGCCGCTTTCAAAGGACGCCGTGAGGAAGCTGGCGCTTCCGTTTGCGTTTCTGACGAGCGCGCCGTAATCCGAGACGCAGAAACCGGTGCCGCTAAGCCTGTTTATAAGGTACTGATTGTTGAGCTCGTATGCGTCGCCGTAAAAGTCGCCGCGCACCACCGGCGTGAGCACGCGCCCAAGGTCGTTTACCGTTATGAGCACGGAACCCGGGAACGCCTCCCGGCATTCGTTCAGGTATTCCTCATACCCGTGCTCAGAGTAGCAGGAGAGCAGGTTTTCCGCAAACACTATCCCTGCGGAAAGCTCTTTTGCCCTTTCAAAGGCCCCATCGTCCCCGAAGGGCAGGAAAATCCCGGCTTTCTCAGCGCCGAATTTCTCCGAAAGGGAGGCCAGAAGCTCCTCCCGAGCCTCCCCGGCGGGAACGATTATCCCGGAAAGGTTCCCATTTTCCTCCGCCGCCTTAGCGAAAGCCTCCGCGTCGTCGGCGCCCGCAAGGACATATACGGAAAGGGTGCTTTCGCCCTCGGCAGGGGCGAAAGCCTTTATGTATTTTTCATCGCTCCCGCGGCAGTCCAGCAGAACGCCGGAAAATCCGTTTTCCGCGGCGTAGCCTGCGGCTTCAGAATATGAAACTCCGTCAGCTGCGTTGAGCACAAAAAGCCTTTGCGGCGTTTCCGCCGCAGAAGCGCCGGCGGCAAAAATAAAAACAAAGGCCGCCGCAAAAATAGCTGAAATTATTTTTTTCAAATTTTAAATTCCTCCGGGTCAAATTTAGGCATCTCCGGCGCGGACGGCCTCGGCACCCTCAGAAGGGGGTCATAATTAAAGGAAAAGCAGGAAAACCCCTTTTCGACCACGCCCTTTTTCTGGCAGAGCACGTTTTTTCCGTCGGCGGAAAGGTAGCCGTTGGCGCAGTATTCGCACCGCGGCTCGATATTTTTATTGAAAAAGTTGTTCATATATAAATTCCTCCATGGTTTTCTTTTTAAATTATAACATATATTATTCTTCTTTGCTACTTCCTGTTTCGCCAAATTTATACCAAATCCGCATAAAACGGCCACCGCCCCTCTTTTTCGGTTTTATGGCAAAATAATTCTTGATTATCTATGGACAAAATTTAAAAAGGCGTTTAAAATGTTTTAAGAACAGTTTGCGGAAGCTGCGTTTTTGCAAACCGCTCAAAGCCCTCCCCTTTTCGGGGAAAGCCTTTTGAAAGGAGGCAGGCGTCCTGAACAAATTGAAAGTCCTTGTGGTGGATGACCAGGTGGTCGCGAGGGATATGTTTATGCTGTATATAAACACTTCTGAAAGATATGACCTTGCAGGTTCCGTCTCCTCCGCGGCGAAAGCCCTGAGCTTCATATCTGAAAACCATGTGGATATCGTGATTATGGATATTCTTATGTCCGACGGCTCCAACGGCCTTTCAGCGGCCAGGGACATAAAAGAGCGTTACCCGGGAGTGAAAATCGTTGCAGTTACATCAATGGTCGAGCCCTCGTGGCTGAAGCTTGCCCGAAGGATAGGGATAGAGAGCTTTTGGTATAAGGAGGCCCAGCGGGAAACGATTCTCGACATTCTGTACCGTACCGCCGCCGGGGAGTGCGTATATCCCGATAATCCTCCCTCAGCCGCCCTCGGCCTCGCCGGAAGCGAGAGCTTTACCGACCGTGAGCTTGAAGTCCTGCGCCTTATGACCATGGGCCTGCCGAATTCAAAGATTGCCCAGAGGCTCAACATAAGCGAGGGTACCGTCAAAACCTATATTCACAACATGCTTGTGAAGACAGGCTTTGACAACAGGACCGAGCTTGCCATCGAAGCCAGGGTCAAAGGCATAGCCGTAAGCCTGGAGTGATTTAAAAACGGCAAAAACTTTTTCAGCGCCCTTTTTGCGGGCGCTTTTTTTGTAAAAAATTTTCCGCATTCTATCTTTTGGTAGATGTGGAAAATAAAAAAAGTTGTTATACTTTATATGTACAAAAGCATACGTTTGTATTTTTTTGTAAAATAATTCCCCCGGCGCTTCGCCGAAAGGGGAAGAGAGCTTCTTAGAACAAAAGGAGGAAAAATGATGAAAAAAAGCGTAAAGAAAGTTTTGAGCCTCATGCTCTGCTTGGTGATGCTCATGTCTGTTTTTTGCGTGAACGCACTGGCAAAAGGAAATAACCAAAAACCTAATGATGATCATCATGGCAATGACGTGAAGGGAACCCATATCGATATTCGCGTGTATGGAACTCTTACCATAGATGGTAAAGATGTACCCGCAATAGTTAGCATTGATAATAATAAAATAAAGTTTAATGGCAGTGATGTGACTGTTGCCCCAAAAAGTGGCACAGGAATAGAAAATGAGTTCCGGGCGAATATTGGTAAACTTACTCCTGAGACAGACGAAATAGTAATCAGCGGTAAACTCACTTACACAATCGATGGTAATTCTGTAGAAGTTCCTTTCACAAAAACCTATAAAGGCATCGATGTTATGAATGGCTTTATGAATGCGTGCCCAGGTAAAGGTGATAGTAAAGGATATGACATTGATATTGACGTTGAAGAGTTGTCTGAACCTTCTGACGGTACATTCTCTTTCTTTGTTAAGAAGACTGTTGAACAGGGCGGCGATGTTGTTCCCGGTGAGGAAACTTTCAGATTTGTACTTGATGGCATTGTTAGCATAGAAAACGATTCTGTAGTGATTACACCTGTTGACAGCGTAGCTCTTGCGGACTGCGGTATTGAGTTTACGACGGACACAATTACTACGAACAGCGCAGGCACACAAACATTTACTCTGGGCGGAACGGTTGACCTTGACAAAGTGGATGCTAATCATCATTGGCAGGAGAGCGCTGCTACACAGAGCTGGGTCATTACCTTGAGGCTGACTGAAAAGAATGAGGGAAAAGCCGGATGGACATATTCTGCTGCAGTGCGCGCTCTTACCATTAGAGTTAGAAATGGTGTGGTATCCACCTCCGTCGATATGTTGGGAGAAGATGCTAGTGATAACAACTTCACCAACACCTATACGGCTTATTCGTTCACCGTTAAAAAGACTGACGCTGACGGCAATCCTCTTGCCGGCGCAGTTTTCTCACTGACCAGTATGGACGGCACTGCTGTTCAGAGCTTTGAAGCAACCTCCGGAGCAGATGGTATCGCAACCTTTAATGTTCCGGAAGGGTACTATACGCTGGAAGAAAAGACAGCGCCTGAAGGCTATGTCAAATCCAACGAAACCTATACGCTCGCCGTTTACAATCATGGAGTATATTTTTATGACGAAAATGAACCCGATGGCAGCAACGACAAATATCTTAGGTGTGAACAGGTAACTTTCGTCAACGAGAAGATTGTTACCCCTCCTGCTGATTCTAATCCTGTAAGAGATACCGTGACAATAGAAATCGGCAACAATGAAAAAACCGAGGAAGCCAACCCCAACACCGGCGCACCCGTTATGTTCGTGCCCGTGATGGTTGCTGCTCTTGCCGGCGCTGTTGTTGTAAAACGCAAAAAATAATTTGAAATAAAATAAAAAAACACCGCTTCGGCGGTGTTTTTTTTCGGGAAAATTTGCTGTTTTCGCCGAAATCCTCATTTTTGCAGAAAAAGCGGTGGATTTTTACCCGAAAGATGATATAATATAGTAAATTTTATTGAAAAATAGCGGCAAAATGCCTGGGAATTCCGGTTTTTTGCTCTGAATATCGGATGAAAGGACGTTAACTGATGCAAAAAAGCGGAAAAACGGTGTTTTTGAACATATTGTGCGTTTTCCTTGTGCTTCTTGCGGGCTGTCTGCGCCTTGTCGGAAAATCTACTGGGCTTATTTTGCATAACGGTATTATCCTGGTGATATTTGCCCTTGCCTCTTTTATCTGGATGAGTCAGATAAGAAAGCGGATTTTACAGCCCGACGTCCTGAAAAACCTTGTTTTTGTTGCTTTGCTGATAATTTTCTGGATGTCGGTCCGGACGATGAAATACGAGTTCGTTTTGGATATAAGCCCGTTTAAACGCTGGTTCTGGTACCTTTACTATGTTCCGATGCTGATTATTCCGCTTCTGATGTTCCTTTCGGTCCTTCATATAGGTCTCCCGCAAAACGAGTCCATTGACCGGCGCTGGAACCTTCTTTATATTCCGACTGCCGTCATTATTCTCGGCGTTCTTACGAACGATTTCCACCAGCTTGCCTTCCGCTTCCCGGGCGGACCGGCAAATTGGGACGATACGGACTACATACGCGGTCCTCTTTATTACGCGGCAATGCTGTGGATGGCGCTTCTTTTCGCGGCGATACTTGTGGTCGTCTTTGTCCGCTGCGCCGTTCCTGAAAGAAGAAAGAAAATCTGGGTCCCGGCGATTCCTCTTTTTATCGGCGCCGTATATATACTGTGTGTGATAGTTGATGAAAAGCCGGTGACGGGATTCCTTACCGTCCCGGAAATGGGCTGTTTCCTGTTCGCCGCTTTCATGGAATCCCTCATGGACGTCCATCTTTTGCCCGCCAACGACAACTACAGCGCGCTTTTTAACGCCTCGTCAATCGGCGCCGGAATAATGGACGAAAGCGGCGCCGTGCGATATAAATCCGAAACGAGTATCCCGACGGACCTTGCCCAGGTGGTTAAAGCCCAAAGCGAACCTTTGATAATTGAAAACGGGAATACGATTTTCAAAAGCCGCGCAATAAACGGCGGTTTCTGCTACTGGATGCGCGACATTTCCCAAATAAATATGCTCAACTGCGAGCTGGAGGACCTTGGCGACGTGCTCGACGAGGAAAACACAATGCTCGAGGCGGAAAACAGCATGAGGGTAAAACGCCTGCGCATTGAAGAACAAAACAAACTCTATGATGACCTTGCCAGGAACGTAAGGAGCCAGCTCGAGGAGCTGCAGGAGCTTCTCGAAAACCTCCCGGAAAATGAGGAGGATTTCGAGAATAAAATGAAATATGCCTGCGTTCTCAATGCTTACGTCAAGCGCCATTCCAACCTTTTGCTCTCGTTCCACGAGAGCAAGCTGATATACAGCGACGAGCTGCGCTACTCGCTGGTCGAATCGATGGAATACCTTCGCCTCTACGGAATAAAGGCCCACGGCTTTTACATTGGCGAGGGCGGCTTCGCCGGCGAAAAAATACTTCTTGCCTATGAAATTTTTGAAGCCGCCGTCGAGGCGGCGCTGCCCCGGGCCGACGCAATACTTGTAAATACCATGGCGTCTGACGGGAGCCTTACCCTCCGAATGGAGCTGAACGCGCCGCAGTCCGTCCTTGCAAAGGACTGTTTGTATGAAAAAATTGCCGCCCAGGGCGGTGCCCTTGATGTTGAAACGGAGGGCGAAACCGAATATGTGACCCTTATCTTTCCGGCGGGAGGTGAAGAGGAATGACCCGGCTTATTGACGTCTTGTCGGAGGGACTCTTTAGCTTTGCGTTTTGCGCAATGCTTGCAATGCTTTTCTCTTTGTTCCTCGCGGTGGAAGTGTGGATGAATTGCCCAAAGAAGCGGTACATTGTTTTTGCGTCGGTTTTTGCCGCCGCGTCGGTCGCGATGTTTTATGGTTTTAACTGTGTAAGCGCTTATCGCGGCGGCTGGCTGCAAATAGAGAGAGAGTTTTATAACGTACCCGCCGTGGCGGCGGCGCTTCTGATTGCCGCAATCGCCGGGGGAGACGCCGCTCTGGCTGTTAAGCTCCGGAGGCAGAAAAAGAATATGCTGACTCCGGGGGCGATAAAAGAAAGCATTGACGCCCTTCCGGACGGCGTTTGCTTCTTTGCAGATGACGGCCAGCCTTTGCTGATAAACACACAGATGAACCGGATAAGCGGCGAGCTTTTCGGAACGGAAATACTCAACGCAAACAGATTTGTAGAGGGAATAAGAAACCATTCTGTTAAGGACAGCTCAAAAATTATTCGGACAGAGCCTTCGTTTGAGGTAATGACGGGGGACGAAAAAGTTTGGGAGCTGCATCTGCGCGAGCTTAAAATGGGCAAAAGCCGCGCCAACGAGCTCACCGCCTTCGACGTGACTGAACAGTACCGCCTCAGCCGCGAGCTTGAGCAGAGAAATGACAGGCTTAACGCAGTAAATGAGCGCCTCCGCCTTTTCAGCAAGGAAATGGTGCATTTCACAGCGGAGAAAGAGCTGCTTGAAGCGAAAATAAAAGTACATGACGGTGTGGGGCGTTCACTTCTCGCTTTCCGCTCATATCTTGAAAAGGAACCTGAGCACCGGGACAAGAAAAGCCTGCTGTTCCTCTGGCGGTATGTTATTTCGATAATGAACAAAGAGATTGACCCCGACGGAGACTGGGGACTTCTCGAAGACGCTGCTGAAAGCCTCAATATCTCCATTGAACTTTCAGGGAACATGCCGGATAATTATAGAATAAAATCAGCTGTGACAGCGGCAATAAGGGAGTGCCTTACCAACACTGCAAGACATGCCGGAGGCGATAAACTCTTTGTTTCAATTACAGAGAGCAGTGAAGAAATAAAAGTTGAGTTTACAAACACGGGCAAACAGCCCTATGGCGAAATAGAGGAAAAAGGCGGGCTAAGAAATCTCCGCAATACTGTGGAACGTGCCGGAGGAACCATGACAGTGGAAAGCCTGCCCCGGTTTCTGCTGCGTTTGGAATTTGTAAAGGGAGGGACGGGCGAATGGCAAAAACAAGAATCCTTGTCGTAGATGATCAGCTCATGGCAAGGCAGCTTTTTGAAATGTATATCGGCGCCGACGCAAAATATGAGCTTGCCGGTTCGGTGGCCTCCGCTTCCTATGCAGAAGTCTTTGTGCAGCAGGTGGATGTGGACATGGTAATAATGGACATTTTGATGAATGACGGCTCCAACGGGCTCGATGCGGCGGAGAAAATCAAGAAAGTGCGCCCGGATATTAAAATAGTAGCCGTTACTTCAATGGTGGAAGCATCGTGGCTGAAACGGGCGAAAAAGATAGGGATTGACAGCTTCTGGTATAAGGAGAGCTCAAAAGAGACGATAATCGAAGTGCTCGACCGGACAATGGCAGGGGAGTCCGTATATCCGGACGCGCCGCCGAAGGTGCGGCTCGGCTTTGCGAACAGCGAGGAATTCACGGACCGGGAGCTTGCGGTGCTAAGGCTTATGACCACCGGTATGTCAAATGCAAAGATTGCTCAGAAACTGGATATCACTCAAAATACTGTAAAGACACATATTATGCATATGCTCGATAAAACAGGCTGCAGCAACAGGACCGAACTCGCCATCGAGGCGAGGGTCAGAGGAATAGTAGTAAATATAGAATAAAAAAGCTGTAAAAGCGCCCTGAAAAAGGGCGCCTTTTTTATAAAATTTTCTGATATCACCCTTTTGGGTGATGTGGAACCGAAAAAAGCGAGTAGAATAGGGGTTGTAATGGAGTATTGTCGGTTTTTATTATAAATGGTATGAAAAGCGGCAATATCGGCGAAAAAGCCGCCGAAGAAAAACATTTACCGGGAAGGCGCTCCCGGGGTTTTGCCCGAACGCGCGAAAAAAAACAGCCTTTTAAAGGAGGAAATTCTGATGAAAACTAAAATGAGCAAAATTGTAAGCGTTCTTCTTTGCCTTGTAATGCTCCTCGGCATGTTCCAGATGACCGCGTTGGCATCTACTTCCGAACAGTATCTACCATTTTCATTTGAGGTAGATAAAAACGTGGTACAGGGCGGCGACGTCGCTCCCGGCGAGGAAACATTTACATTTGAACTTGAATATGGCATTTACAGCTACGTTAATAATAAGCCGGAGTTTACGCCGGTAGGTAGCGTATCTACTGACACTTGCGGTATTGAGTTTACGGAAAAAACAATTACTACGAACGGCGCAGGCGAAAAAACATTTACTCTGGGCGGAACGATCGATCTTGAAAAAGTGAATCCTAATAATCACTGGGAGTGGAGCGTCGGCAATGATAGTGTTGGGAAATATGTCATTGTCTTGAGACTGACCGAAAAGAACGAGGGAAAAGCCGGCTGGACATATTCTGATAAAGAGCGCTATCTCACCATTACAGTTAATGGGAATCAGATAAGCACCGATGTCGGTATGTTGGGAGATGATGTTTACGATAACGACTTTGAAAACATCTATACTGCTAATGCGGCTCCCGTAAGAGATACCGTGACGATAGAAATCGGCAACAACGAGAAACCCGTTGAAGAGGCTAACCCCAACACCGGCGCCCCCGTTTTCGTCGGTGTTGCTGTTGGTGCTCTTGCCGCAGCAAAATAATTTTAAAACAAAGGATTTAAAAGCGCCGCCAAGCGGCGCTTTTTCCATATATCAAAGCAGAAAATCATTCTTTTGGGTGATGTTAAAAATTAAAAAATAATTAGAATTAAATTTGTAATGGAATATTGTCGGCGCTTTGCAAAAGCACCGCTGGAAAGGGAGGCGATTTGAATTTGAAAAAAATCAGTGTCAGCATACAGAACCGGGTTTTTTCCGAAAGCGTTTTGCTGATGCTACGCAGAAGCGGGGATTTGTGTTCGGTCTCTGTACCGTCCGCACCTCCGGAAGTCGTAATGTCAGAATGTGAGTCGGAAAAACCAAATATCCTTTTGATGGATGTGGTGCCTTCTCCTGCGGAAACAGGGCTGACAGAAAGGCTTGAGCTTGCTGAAAAAATGCGCGAAAAGCTGCCAGACTGCAAAATTGCTTTTCTCTGTGATGAAATTGCATACCCTGAGCTTGCCCGGGACGTAATGCGTGCAAAACAGGCGGGAAAAATCGACGCTTTTTTCTATGCATCCGTCACCGCTGAGTATCTTACAGCAGCTCTCAGCGCGTTATAAAACATTGCTTGAAATTTTTCGGGAGCGCTTCCCGGAATATGACGCAAAAAGCGCGAAATTTATCAGACAGAAGCATTTCAGAATTGATAAAAGCAATTTGCCTGAAAGTATTTGAAAGGGGAGTACATAAATGGGACTCATACAAGCAGCGAAACAGACTGTGACCAGCCTTCTTGGCGATCAGTGGAGAGAGT
>JBJEQR010000013.1:0-4201 GCA_051881855.1 Oscillospiraceae bacterium | reverse complement strand
GCCTATGGATCCGGACGAGCTGGAGGAGGTATTAGAAAATATCGCCGCCCGCATGGGGGACGAGGATCCGGAGTGGTTCATCAATGACTATGAGTGGACCATTGAAATGGAGCTTGGAGACGTTCACGAAATGGATAGCATTTCAGAATGGAATGAGCGCTGCAATGAGGCGGACGGCCTGGAGGAATGGGAGGCGGAGGAAATCGCGGCCGCTATTGAGGCATACGGCTATTCATTCGCGGAGGCCCTGGACCGGCAGCAGCGCGGATATTTCACTTTTTATCCTGGCCAGGATCTCGAGGACGTGGCGGAGGAAATCATAAACGAATGTTACGACCTGCCGGAATTCGCATTGCGTTACTTTGATTATGAGGCATTCGCCCGGGACCTTGGTTTTGACGGATACACGGAAACAAAATTCGGTGTGATCTGCGATAACTGAAAAGGGGATTGGCCATGAAAAACTATTACATTGTAGAAATCGGCGGCGAAATGCTTATTTATATTGATATTTTCAAAGCCAGCGAAACCGCCAAAATTGCAGGCGTACCCGTCCGGACGATCTCCGGGCAGGCATAACAGAGGGGGAAACGAAATGAACAAATACACTTTATATATCGGACTGAATGATAAGGACACCAAGCGCCAGCAGGTAGACACCTTGGAGGCCTCCAAGATTGTACAAAACATTTTGACGGAGAAAACCGACGGCGGCACCATTTACAACGCGACGGGCGTATATAAGCACGACGACGGCACAATTATTATTGAAAATACGTTGCGCGTCGAAATTGTGGCCGTTGCCCTGGAGGCCGTCCGGGCAGCCATTGACATTATCAAAATAGCACTAAATCAGGAATCAATTATTTTGCAGACTGAACGCGTCGAAAGCGTATTTATTTAAGGGGGAAACGATAATGGGAACATGTAATTTTCATTCTATGACAAATTTTGATTTATGGGCTGTTTCTAGCTCCAGGTTTTATGCGAAATGCTGCCCGGCCTGCCATTGTGGCGGCATGTACGGCGATACCTGCGAATTTTGCGGCGCGGATCTTTCCGACGTGCCGGAGGAATTCGACGACGTGGCGGAGCTTGTATTTTATGAGGATATTTTAGCGGACCTGGAGGAAGTAAACGCCGGCCTATTATTCCATGAAATAACCGTGGAATCCGGCTATTATGACGGCCTGCAGCTATATGTCACGCTTAACCATGCCGCGGACAATGCCGGGTTTACCGACGCCGGCCCGGAATACCTGGACAACGAAAGCGCGCGTTATTATTTAGACCTCTGCCGGTCCGCTGCAATCCGTAAATATGAGGCGGAGCAGCGAAAAATAAATAGGATCCTGGCGAAAATAGGCCGGGCCTATGGTATGGACAAACTGGCCATTTATGCCCGCTTTTCGAATGGGGAAACATGGTATACGAAAGCGGGGGCCTAAACATGATCAATCTATTTATTTACGCTTACGCGGCTATTATGACGGCGGCCATAGTATCCGGCCTATATTGGACTATATCACTTTACCTGGAGGGACAAAAAAATGATATTAAAACACTACTATAAAAGCGCGGCGCCTGTTGGCGTGTATCCTATGTGCAACTTTGGCGGCCTTGCAATCCTGGCAATTGAGGCGGAAACGGCCGTGGCGGCCTTTAATTGGGGAGACGGTTACAAGGAAATCAGGCGCCACAAAATCTATTATTCCTATACCGGCCGGGCCTATATCCGCAAGCGCGGCCGCCGGTTCTACTTTGATCAAATTATGAGCACGAATGGGGGATATTAAAAATGTTTAAGTTTCGTTTTTTCAATGATATTTATACCGAAAAAAATGCGGACGGCGTGACGTGTTTCCGGTTGGATCCTGGCCCGGCCTTTGAAAAATGGGCCCGCCAAAACGGCGCAGAATATGCCGGGGATTATGTAGAGGGCTGCTTACTTGATAATTTTGTTATGGCCACGCGGCGCGGCTATGCTGCTTTTTATGAGCACTATGTAAACGAATGGAGCTCCGACTATTATGTCGAATTCCAGCCAGGACCGGCACAAAACGTTTTCTCTAAATGGTATGAATTCGAACGGGAAATGGAGGCGGAGGCATGATATTACATATCACATTTTCGGACGGTTCAAATCCTTGGATATGCTCCAGCGACGACCGGCACGAAATCGCGGAGCACTGGCGCGAATGGGAAAAAAATCACCCTTGGGAGGCGCGGCCCGTGGCCTATTGCGGCAGCATTGTATGTGAACGCGCCGACGACAATGCCGGCTATTGGATTTATACCCGGGGCCAATTTTGGGACACGGTAAAACGATATAAACATTTAGGCCATGCCCTGGCCGCGCTTGAGCGCTTAGGAGGTGAAACGGTATGAAAAAATTGCTTTTCGTTTTGGCTGCAATTCTCTATTTTCCAATTGGCGTCATAATGGCACTAACTAAAAACTACAAATAATTCACGGCCCCGGCATTGCGCCGGGGCTATTCTATAGGGGGATATTATGGACAAGATTATATTATCAAATAAAGACGTGGAAACGCTGCTATTGTGGCGTGATCAAAATAAGGACCTTGTACGGCGCAACGCGGCGCCATTCCGGGGGATCATGTTAGAATTACCGGAAACGAATATTAATATTAAAGCATACAACGACGCGGGAAAAATCACGTTCTATCTCCAGGTAAACGGGATCCGGGCCGGAAAAATCACCGGGCAGCAGCTGCCCGGCGGCTTATTCCAGCAAAAGAAAAACACAACAAACCTACAAAAAGACGATATTCAAAGTATTATCACCGTGTATGCCTCTTTAATGGCTTTAATTGTCTACCATGAGCCGGCGCCGGCTGCAGCCAGGAAACCGCGCCAGGACCGGCCGAAAGCGGCCAGGAAATCAAAACCGCGGCCGCCGAAAAGCGAAATCACATATATTTTTCGCTGCAGCTCCAGCGGCCCGCGGATCCTGGAGCGCGGGCACCATGCCAGCCCGGCCGGAATTTTTACGGTCCGCGGCCATTATCGGCATTATAAAGACGGCCGCGCGGTTTGGATCAAACCATATAAAAAAGGGGAGGGAAATCAGAAAAACAAAACCTATAGACTATAACGGCCGGGGCCATGTGCCCCGGTTTTCTTTATGCCCCGCCAGGATCCGGCGGGGCTTTTTTATGCGTTCGGAGGCCGAAAACGGCCGATTTTTGCGGCTTTCCCCGTCCTTTATGGGGGATATTCTAACTATATTTAGGCCGCTTAGAACGCGCCAGGCGGCCTCCAGCGGCAATTTTTTGGCCTGTATGCCGCTATTTTTTATCTCATTTTGCTTTATCGCGTTAAAGCGTTTGCGCTTCATTGTGATAAATCGTCCTGGAGCCCATCAAAAAATCAGTCAAAAAATATCGATAAATTTCTCCCTTTTTATCGGGTCGGAGTTTCGGGTGGAGCGAAATCTCAAAAGTCGTGAAAGTCGTAAGCCTGAAAGTCGTCGTCGTCGTAGTCGTCGTAGTGAAAGTTGCGAAAGTCGTAATCACTCCGGCAGCTCGTCGTACTTAGCCGCAATCGTAGCAGCGTCCTCTTCTGAAAGTTTCGTATTCGGAGTAAGCACAAACTCCTGTTTATCGGCGTACCCATAAAATAGGTTCTTTGAGAGGAAGATCCCTGCAACCGGGTTAATCTTGCCATTGAGCATATAGTCTTCCCACAATTCCTCCAGGACACGATAAGCCCGCATCACAATGGCCTGATGAGAATCTGCACGATATTCTCCGGTCCTCCAGGTATGCAAGGTATCCCGGTGGATGCCCAGGGAATTGCACATGCCATTGACCGTCGGCTTCATGTCGTTGTCTGCACAATGGTTAAAATACCAGGCCAGTCGTTCTGAGACCTGCTCTGCATTCGCAATGTCAATGGGCGGCAGGTCCAGCGATGCCAGGGCATGGCGAATGTATTTGGAGTTATCACCCGGCTTCACATTCTCCTGTCCGAAGTTTGCCAGGTCCGGGCGATTGCGTTTACGCTTGGCCGGCTTCGTCTCCGTCGTAGTCGTTTCCTGTTTTACAGGCTTATCATTTTCCATAGTCTTTCAACTCCCTTTCCGGATAGTCTCTCAAGAATTCCTCTTCTGTTTGGTAGTACAGCGCATGCAGCGCAGTATCCAGGGTAAGCAGTTTTTTGATTGCCTTACCTTTTTT
>JBJEQR010000012.1:0-70804 GCA_051881855.1 Oscillospiraceae bacterium | reverse complement strand
GGGCGCAGCGAGAGATGGGCCGCAGACTCTCTTGCAATCGCTCGGATATGTAAATAGTATTCAGATTCCATTTCGATTTTGGCATAATACGCACCTCTGACTATTCTTTCTTTCACTGAACAGACAATCTAATAAACATTGGGTGGTTGTACTCTAATTGTTGAGCAGCAGTATCGTGTTTTCTGCGAGAAAGCTATTTCCCAAGTGCCTCCAATTCAAACGGCACAACGACGGATTTCAGCAGTCTCGCCGCTGGCAAGCACTGAATATATCGAATTGCCGTCCTTACAAGAATGTTGGATTTTACCGTGTCCCACTCAGCCAGCCGGACAATCTCCGCTGCGCCGTTTTCAAAGTCAAACCGAAGCTCGCCCCATTCGCCGTCTTTGTCCGCCTGATACAGGTAGGCAGCGGCGGCTGTTTTTTTGTCTTTTTCCGGCGTTCGTTCTCCCTTGTGCAGCTCATCCGCAAACGCCGTCATTCCGCTTTTGTAATTGAGAAGTATGGCGAGGAGTTCTTCCGAAAGTGTGATGATCTTTGTGACGCCAACGCCCTGCCTGAATTGTTCGCTGAAGGCAGCCGTCAGGCCGATTACAGCGGCAGCCTGGACATAGGCAAGGATATTCCGGATGCTGTCATCCGAAAAATATGCTCCACACGACAGCTGTAATAGGCGGCGTCGGCACGGGGAAACGGCAGAGAACCCTTTGCAAGCTGAAACATCTGCAAAACGCTGTCCTTGGCGGGACGAAGCAATTCTTCTGTCAGCCTGTTCTCGCCAATCGCCCAAACGATTTCACGAAGAGGCTGGCTTGCCGGTGCCAGTTTTTCCCGCAGTACATCCGAAATGTTCAGCGCCTCGCAGCCGATGGTTCCGCTGGGGACTGTTTTTCACTCATAGCTGACACTTTCCTGTCAGTAGTCCGGCGTCAGCTGATTGTGTTCGGGCATTGCGCCTGCCATATAGCTCCCTACTGTCATATTTTTATTATATTATACCATAGAGATGTAAAAAATAAAAGAGTCTGTCATTTTTTTGAAACAGTCTTGTCATGCGATTCGCCTGTTTTTTTACGGAATCCTACATAATACAGACAGAGGAAAACGCTTTACCAATCTTGATGCGGTCATGTTCCGGCTCTATGAGGATTATGCCCTAGGTGAGATCAGCAAGGAGAAGTACAAAAAAATGACTGCTGACTATGAGTCGGAGCAGAAACGGTTAGAGCTCGAAATTAAAACAATGGAATAATGAGTTGAGCAGTGGACGTTATCTAACTGACACAGACGGAAGATCGTCATTCATGCGCGGACAAGTCCAACGGCAAGCACAGGCGGAAGGTGGAGATATTTTTTAGCTTTGTGGACACGGTGGAAAACCCCATGTTGGCAGAATCTGCCCTAACCGCAAGGCGAATAGTTCCTTATGCCTGTTAGGCCTTTGCCTACGGGCTTTTTTATTCAGTTTTGAATTATTAAGCAGGAACATAACAGAGGCGGAGATCCGTCTTCGTTTTTTAAAATCGTTTAAATAAAAGAATCGCTCAAAAGTTTCTGAGCGATTTCTTTTACTATTACTTATTCATTACTTTATTGACAAACTTTTGTAGAGTATTTATGTTCTGCCATGCGCGTTTGACTAAAATTATACAGTATATATTTATCATCATCGGTTGACAATTGTGCTGTTATCCTCACATAATTTGGCCCATCTGAATAACTGTGCCAACCCACATAGTTTACATAATGGTTTCCGCCTACTGTAGTGTTTTGCTATAAATAAACGGTAGTAACCGTGTTGTTGGTTATATTAGTTTTCAGTGTATCCCAAGAAGTAGTCAGACATATAATTTCTAATTCTTTGTGCATAACCATAAGGACCTGTCCTGGAATTGTTTGTACACATATAATCATACATCTCCTATATAGTGTTTTAAAATTTATCTATATAAAACAGGTTTCAACGAATAAAATCAACTTCTAAAATAAAGGCGGAAAGAGAAAACAAAAATGGATATCTCTTGATTTGCCCGTAACGTAAAAGTAAATAAAAGAAAGGCAGGACAAAAGCTTTTCAATATCAAAAAATTCGAGTTTTTTCACTTCTGATTCTCTTTCAAAGTTTTTTATTCGTTTTATCCATAAGGGAGGCACGGCTTATGCTGTTGAAGCCGAATTTTTCCCGGAGCTTATCTATGCTGTTATCCACCGCAGTGTGTTTTTCAGCGGCGGCGTCGTTAAAGAAAGAGAGCTGAGCCGCCTCCTCAAAGCCTGAAACAGTTATTCCCAAAAGGCGCACCGGCTTTTTGCTCCAGTTTGCCGCAAAAAGCTCGGAGGCCGTTTTGTAAATCTCCTCCGTTGACTCAAAGGGTGCGGAAAGGGTGCGGCTCCTTGTCACAACTTTAAAATCATAGTATTTTATCTTTACTGTCACGCAGCGGGCCTGTTTTTTCTCCTTCCGCAGGCGGTAGCCCACGGAGTCGCTTATGAAAAGCAGCTCGTGTTTTATCTCCTCAAGGTTTGTAAGGTCGTGGGAATAGGTGTTCTCGTTGCCTATGCTCTGGTTTTCGGCTGTGCCGTCAGGCTCCAGCTTCTCCTCTCCCCTTCCGTTGGAGGAATCAAGCAGGTATTTCGACATAGCTTCGCCGAAGGCATCATATAGGAACTTTTCATCTGTTTTTGCAAGGTCGCCTATGGTCATTATACCGAAAGAGTTTAGCTTTTCCGCTGTCTTTTTTCCGACGCCGAAAAGCTCCCGCACAGGCAAAGGCCAGAGCTTTTCCGGGACGTCGGATTCATATAGCTCCGTTATGCCCATGGGCTTTTTCATATCGCTGGCCATTTTCGCAAGGAGCTTATTTGTGGATATGCCCACCGAGCACCCGAGATTCAGTTCGTCGTGTATTCTCGACTGTATGAGCAGAGCAGCGTGGCGGCTGTCACCAAAAAGGCGCTCCGTCCCGGTCATATCGAGATACGCTTCGTCTATCGACGCCTGCTCCTTTATCGGTGTGAAATCGTCAAGTATCGCCATGACTTTGCGGCTGTACTGGGAATAGAGCTTATGACGGCAGGGCACAAACACTGCGTTTGGGCAAATCCGCTTTGCCTCATGGTTGAGCATGGTGGTCTTTACTCCGAAAGCCTTTGCTTCGTAGCTTGCGGCGAGGACTATTCCCGTGCGTTCCTTTGGGTTTCCGCAGACGATGAGCGGTTTCCCGAGGTAGTCGGGGTTTTCCGCCTGCTCGCAGGAGGCGAAAAACGAGTTCATATCTACGTGGAAAATCTTCATTTTTCGCTCTCCTTTCTTTTTTTAATCAGATGAATTTATCAAGCTCCCGCTCCACCTCGGGCATTTTTTTGACTTTGGGATTCTTTATGAGCTTTCCGTTTGCCATGACCATTTTTACGTTCCTCAGGGCGCAGAGATTTTCGAGAGGGTTTTCATCGGTCACTATAAGGTCGGCGCATTTCCCCGCCTCCACCGAACCGGTGAAGTCCGCTATTCCGGCTATTTCCGCATTGCGGAGGGTGGCGCTGTGAAGCGCAAAGGAATTTGAAACGCCGCAGAACTTGTGAAAATAGTAAACCTCGCGCCACATATCATAGTGGGTTATATACGGGCAGCCCGTATCCGTCCCAAGGCCCACAGGGATTCCGTTTTCAAGGCAGGCTTTCGCGCAGGCAATTATCCCCTCAAAGACGACTGTGCCGTTATACTGCTCCATTTCGGAGATTTTGCTTACCTCCCTGTCAAAAAGGGCGAAAGGAAGGGCGGGAGAAAGGGTCGTAATCTGACAGGCGCCGCGCTCCTTAAAAAGTGAAATTATGTGCTCATCGGGCTTAGCACCGTGCTCAATGGAATCCACTCCGTTTTCAAGGGCGACCCGGACGCCCTCCGGGCTTTCAACGTGGGCGGCCACCTTAAAACCGCGCCTGTGGGCTTCGTCACAGGCGGCTTTTACGTATTCCGGGGGCATTTTGAGCACGCCGGGCTCGCCCTTCACCTTTGCGTCGAGCACGCCGCCGGTTATCATCAGTTTTATTATATCCGGGTTATCCTCGGCTATTTTTGCAACGTAATTTCTTGCCTCCTCCGGGCTTTCGGCGGCGTAGGCGAGGGAGTACGCCATGTGCCCTCCCGGCACGGAAACAGCCATATTGGAGGCAATAATACGCGGGCCCGTAGCTTTTCCGCTTTTTATTCTGTCCCGTATGGCGGTATCGCAGTTTATAACGCCGCCGACGGTTCTGATGGTCGTGACGCCGCTCATGAGCTCGGTTTTGGCGTAGCTTTCGCAAACGGCACGGACAATTTTCCTGAAAAGCGCGTTGCTCGTGAGAACTTTTACGAGTTTTACAGGGTCGCTTTTCTTTTTGCTGGGCCTTCCGCTGGAGGGAAGATGAACGTGCATATTGATAAGCCCGGGCATAAGGTATTTTCCGCGAAGGTCGATTCTTTCATAGCCTGAAAGATCGGAGGATTCCGGCACCACCGCCTCTATTTTTTCTCCGTCCACAAGCACCGCAAGGCCGGTTTTCGGCTCCATATCAATGGTGCCGTCCAAAACTGTTCCGTTCACAAAAGCGTATTTCATCCCAGTCTCCCCTTTTGTTAAAAACTTTTATAGAATTATATTACCACATTTGTTTCCGGCGGTAAATACCGTTTGTTTTTTGATTTACAACAGAGCACCGTTGTGCTATACTTGGTGGCAGACTTTCAGCTTGAGGATATTAAAATGGAAAACAAACTTTGGACAAAGGACTTCACTATAATCACCCTCGGGAGCGTAGTTTCGATGATCGGAAACGCCCTCGCGAGCTTTGCAATGAGCCTTTTCGTGCTTGATTTTACTGGCTCGACCCTCTATTACTCAATATATATATTCCTTTATACCCTTCCGCAGATAGCCGCGCCCGTGATCTCCGGGCCGCTGATGGACAGATTTTCAAGGCGGAGGACTATTTACTGCCTTGACTTCGCCATGACGGCGCTTTATATATTCCTCGGGGTCATGGTTTATTTTGACGTCCTCAATTTCGGAATTTTCGCCGCCGCTGTTTTTGTCAGCGGAATGATAAGCAGCGTTTATAACGTGGCCTTTCAGAGCTTTTTCCCGATGCTCATAAGCGAGGGCAACTACACAAAGGCCTACTCCATTTCCAGCGCCCTTGAAACGCTGACCTTTGTCATGATACCCGTCTCCGCCTTCGTCTATAACTCCGTAGGGCTCTATCCCCTGCTCCTTGCGAACGCATGCTGTTTCTTTATCGCGGCTGTTTTTGAAATGAGAATCAGCGACGTTGAGGGCAGCACCGTACTGGAAAAGCCCGCGGAATACGGCGGCACACAATATATAAAAGATATGCGCGAGGGGGTGCGCTACCTTTTCTCCGAAAAGGGACTCCTCGCCATTACCCTCTATTTTACCGTTATCTCCTTCTCAGGCGGCGCCTCCCAGGTCATCACCCTCCCATGGTTCAGAGAGAATTATGAAAACGGCGAATATATCTACACCTCAGTCTGGGCATTCATGGTCATAGGGCGTGTGCTCGGCGGAATGCTTCACTACAAAATAAAACTGCCGACGGACAAGAAATTTGCCATTGCTCTTTTTGTCTACGTCTCCATAGCGCTGCTTGAGGGCTTTTATCTTTATACACCCATTATTGTTATGCAGGCGGCATGCTTCCTCAACGGGCTTTTGAGCGTGACCTCATATAACATCAGGATATCCGCCACTCAGTCCTACGTTCCAAACGAGCGGAAGGGACGCTACAACGGCACCTTTATGATGCTCAACACAGTGGGCTCCCTGCTCGGGCAGCTTCTCGCTGGCACCCTCTCTGAATTCATTTCCACGAGGACGGTGCTCACCTGCTTCATGGTGTTCAGCGCTGTATCCGCCATTGTAATAATCGGCGGAAACAAAAAGCATGTGGTGCCGATTTACAACAGGCAGGCATAAAACAAAACGCAAAAAAAGCGCGCCCCGCGGGGCGCGCTTTTTCATTTCAGATAATCAGTCTACGAGTTCTTCCATTTCGTCGAGAAGCTCGCCGAAAAGTTTAAGAGCGGAGTTGATGGGGTCGGGGGTGCTCATATCAACGCCGGCAATTTTGAGAAGGGAAATCGGGTCGGTGCTGGAGCCGCTGGAAAGAAATTTCTTATAATCCGCGACAGCAGGCTCGCCCTCTTCCAGAATACGGTTCGCGATAGCAACGGCGGCGGAGAAGCCGGTGGCGTACTGGAACACGTAGTAGTTATAGAAGAAATGCGGGATTCTCGCCCACTCGAGGGCAATTCCGTCATCGGAGATCATGTCGGGTCCAAAATAGAGCTTGTTGAGCTCAAGGTATTTGGCGGAAAGGGCATCGGCGGTGAGAGATTCGCCTCTCTCAGCCATATGGCCCATTTCAAGCTCAAACTCCGCGAACATGGTCTGGCGGTAAATGGTTCCCTTGAACTGGTCAAGGAAATGGTTGATAAGGTAGGCGCGCTGGCGCTTATCGGTGGTTTTCTTGAGCAGATGGCGCATCAGAAGCACCTCGTTGCAGGTGGAGGCCACCTCTGCCACGAAAATCACGTAGCCGCTGGTGGAAACGGGCTGATATTTGCAGCTGTGGTAGCTGTGAAGCGCGTGGCCCATTTCATGAGCAAGGGTGAACTGGCTGTCGAGGTTGTCTTTATGGTTGAGAAGGACGTAGGGGTGCGGGCGGCTGTTTCCGGAGGAATAGGCTCCGCCGCGTTTGCCCTCGTTCTCATAGACGTCTATCCAGCGGTTGTTGAATCCCTCTTTGAGGAGCGCCACATAGTCGTCGCCGAGAACATGCAGAGCCTCGAGAACGGTCTCCTTCGCCTGCTCAAAGGGAATTTCCTCAGCGGCGTCAGCAACAATGGGGGTATATACGTCGTACATATGTAGCTCGTCTACGCCGAGCATCTTTTTGCGAAGGGCGACGTAGCGGTACATTTTATCAAGGTTTGCATGAACAGCTTCAATGAGGTTGGTATATACCTCGGTGGGCACCTCGGTGTGGTCCAAGGAAGCGGCAAGGGTGCTGGGATATTTGCGGGCGTCAGCAAAGAAGCGAAGCTGCTTGAACTGGGCGTCAAGGGTCGCGGCCACGGTGTTTTTAAACTCGCCGAGACGGTTATAATAGGTTTCAAAGACTTGTTTTCTGAACTCCTGGTCGGGGCTCTCAAGGAGAGGCACAAAGGAGCCGCCGGTGAGAGGATGGGTGTTGCCCTCTTTGTCCACAACATTCGGGAATTTGAGGTCGGCATTTTCAAAGGTGCTGGAAATGGTCTGGGGTGCCTCGGACATTTCGCCTGCGGCGGAGAGGATAGCTTCGCACTCAGGAGAGAGAATGTGCTCGGCACGGCGGCGGATTTTATAAATGCTGCGGCGGTAGGTCTCAAGCTCAGGCTCCTCCTCATAGAACCTGTTGAGAGTCTCCTCGGGTATAGCCATGATCTCAGGGGAAGTGTAAGCACCGGCGCTGGAAATGGCGACGATGACGCTCATAGCCTTGCCGCGGAAATCCTGATAGGTGCTGTTGGCGGTGTCCTGGTCGCATTTGCAGCTGGCGTAGCCATAGAGCATTTCAAGGCGGACGTCAAGCTCGTCATTCACTTTAAAAGCCGCAAGCAGATTTGCGGCGCTTTCGCCGAGCTTGCCGCGGAAAGCGGCAACCTTTGCGGGCATCTCTTTGAGAGCCTCATATTCCGCAAGCCACGCTTCGTCGCTTTCAAACATGTCCTTGAGATTCCATGTAAATTCCTCCGGAACCTCGCTTCGTTTTAGAATTTCCTTTGCCATATAAAAAACCTCCGTAAAGATATTTTATTTTGTACCTGTTCGCAGTGTTTTTATTATACTACATATCCATGGAGATTGCAAAACTATTTATTCCTAAAACGTGGATTTACTCTTTTTCGTGCCTGAGCGAGCGAAACACAAAGCGAAGGCCCGCCAATACGATGAATATTTCAAGGCGTCCGAGTATCATTCCGAAAATTTCTACTATGAGCGTGGCAGTTCCCGTCCCGGGACCCGTAAGTCCTATGGAAAGGCCCACTGTTCCGAGCGCGGAGGCAAACTCAAACATAGCCTCACCAAGTCCGCAACCGGCTGTCAGCGTCAAAAGCAGCGAACCCAGGATAAACAGAAGCACATAGCAGCCCACGAAACCAAGGGTATCGGAGCAGAGGGCCTCGTCTATCTTGGTTTTTCCCTGGGCTTTTATGTAATAAGGCGCGTCCACGCTGCGCTGAGGAACAAAGCGCCGTTTAATACTGAGGCCCACCATGCGCAGCATGATATATATACGGGACAGCTTCATTCCTCCAGCGGTGGAGCCTGCTCCTCCTCCTATGAGCATCATCAGAATGAGCACGCCCACGGCGAAGGGAGGCCACGCGGCATAGTCCACGGTGGAATAACCCGTGGTGGAAAGCGCCGAAGTCAGATTGAAAGCCGACTGGCGCAGGCTCTCAAGAGCACCCATGTCCGTGCCTCCCGCAAGGGAGAGGGCTGTGACCGGAATAAAAACCAGCAGAAGCACGAAAAGAAAACGCACTTCGCTGACGTTTAGAGCCTGGTGCCATCTGCGTTTCAGCAAAAGCATGAGCACGGCAAAATTTGTCGTGCCAATGAGCATGAGCACGATGGTGACCATCTCAATGGGCAAGCTGTTATATTCGCCTATACTGGCAAGGCGGGTAGAAAAGCCGCCGGTGGAAAGGGAGCACATAGCATGGCAGACGCTGTCGAGCAGGGGCATACCGAAAGCGGCGTATGCCCCTGTACCCACCGCGAGAAATGTGCTGTACATACCGAAAATCATCTGTGCGGTCTTTTTGAGGTTAGGCATCAGCTTATCCGGGTGCCCCTCGGCGCTGAAAAGGTCCATGGACTGCTTGCCGGAAACGAGCATTACCATCATCATCACAAAGCCGAGGCCGCCGCAGTACTGCATAAAGCTCCTGTAAAACAGAAAAACGTGGGAGGTTTTTGTGACGTCCATAACGGAAAGGCCCGTGGTTGTCCAACCGCTGACTGATTCAAAAACAGCCTGAACAAACGTCAGCTGGCCGGAAAGCACAAACGGCAGCGAGCCGATAATTATTCCCCAAAACCACGCGAACAGGACCGTCAGGCTGCTTTGCTCCTGTTCGTCCTGCCTGTCAGATTCGTCACAGGGATTTCGTTTTAGCGTCAGGCAGAGCACCGTGCCGGCAACTAAGGAAAAAGCGGCAGGAACGATGAACGAAAAGGCATAGACCCGCTCGTCCGGATAAAAAGGAAGAATCAGCAACGGAACCGCCATGAGCACCCCTATGAGGAGCATCAGTTTTCCGCAGCTTGAGCAGTTTTTCAGTCCGGCCACCCGGTATCGCCGCCCTTAAGTTCTTTTATGACTGCTGACTTTTTATTGTTTCCGGACAGCAGGACGAGGTCGTCCCCCTCAAGTATCCTGGTATCTCCCCTTGGGATAATTGTTTTATCCCCGCGAAGGATACAGCCGACTATCACTTCTTTTGGCAGGTTTATCTCCCAAATCTGCTTTTGCGCCGCGGGGTCAGCGGCGGTGATGGGAATTTCAATAATTTGTACCCTTCCCTCGCCTATTGGGACGATATTCGCCATTTCATCCATGAACGCCTGCTGCTCAATAATGCTTGTTATAGCAGAGGTTGCGCAGACGACGCTGTCCACGCCCATTTTATAAAAGAAATCCGTTTTCTGGGGGTCGGACAAAAGTGCGACCGTTTTTTTGACGTGAAATTTCTTTTTGCACAGCTCGCATATGACGAGGTTGTCCTCGTCTTTTGAGGTCAAAGCTATGGCCATATCCATGTGCTCGGCTCCCGCGTCCTCCAGAATATAGGGTCTCGTGCCGTCGCCGTTTATGACGGTCAATTTCTCGTTTTCCGCGAGCTTTTCGCAGTCAGCATATATGCTGTTGACTGCCGTCACCTGGTAGCCTTTCTTAATTAAAGACGAACTGAGAGATTTGGCCTTTCTGTATCCGCCCACTAAAAGTACGCTTTTTTTCATTGTACTTTTGCCTCACTTTTGCATGATTCCCCGTCCTTTTTCAAAAGGAGCCTGTCGACCTCGTTTTCTGACAGCACCGCCGGGCATATTGTATCTATCCCAAGTTCCCGGTATACGCACTCCCGCTCCGGGTCATAGAGCCGGGAAATGACGCGGTCAACGTTAAAGACCTCCTTTGCAAGCTGAGCTATCATGATATTTGTGTTGTCATCATCCGTAACCGCCAAAACAGTTTCAGCCCGTTTTATTCCGGCTTCATCAAGCGCTTCAAGGTCCATTCCGTCGCCCTCCACCTCGAGACCGCCGAAGGAAAGCGATAGCTTCCGGAAAGCCCTTTTGTCCTTATCCATAATGAGCACGTTCCCGCCCTTATCCGAAAGGGTGTCTGCGATATTTGCTCCCAAACGTCCGCAGCCGATAATTACAGTATATGATACATGCCTTTCGCTGCCGAATAATTTCATTTTTATTTCTCCTTATAGATGTCCAGTTCGTCCTGTTCATATTCGTATTCCTGAGAGTCTTCCTTGGGGCAGTCGCTTTCGTCGAAAGCGCATTTGCCCCGGGCAAAGAACGTGCCGAAATGATCCAGATTGTATTGAGCAGGCACATACATGGGGTCCAGGGCGCAGGCGGCGCGGAAATGCTTCATGGCCTCCGCGTGGTCCCCTCTTTTTTCAAGGATCACGCCGAAAAGGTTGTGGGGTTCCGGTGCGTCGGGATATTTGCCCATGGCTTTGCAAATCAGCTCCACGCATTTTTTGTAATTGCTTGTACCCGAATATTTTCTCACGGAAGAACACAGCAGGCGCATCTCCATTTTTCTGTTGCTGAGCTTTTGTGACATAGCGTTTAAGTCCTCCTCGCATCACAAAGTCTTTTTACAATGTGAGATTTTAGCTCATACGCTGTGACTTTGGTGTGAGAGTGCCGTTCTTCCTGTGAGAATGCTGTGAGAATTTTAAAAGCCCCGGGAGTGTCCCAGGGCTTTTAAAAATTATATATTTATTCGTCCGCAAGGCGGTAGCCGACGCCAATTTCGGTGAGAATATACCTCGGCTTCGCGGGGGATTTTTCGATTTTCCGCCTCAGCCCCGCCATGAGCGCCCTCAGTGCCTGAGTGTCGGTACCGTAGCCGACGCCATATATTTCTTTCAGTATATACTGGGTCGTGAGCACCTTTCCCATGTTTTTGAAAAACAGTACCAGCAGATTATATTCCAGCGGCGTCACGTGGAGCTCCTCCCCGTCCAGATAGACAAGGTGTTTTTCCATGTCTATGCTGAGCCCGCCGACAGAATAGAAGGTCTGTATTTTATTGTTTATGTTCCTGGAGTGGCGCAGGGCGACGCGGATACGCGCCATGAGCTCCGTTGCAGAAAAGGGCTTTGTGAGATAGTCGTCCGCCCCGTTATCCAGCGCGGCGGCTTTTTCGCTGTCCTGGTCCCTTGCGGAAACGACTATGATCGGCACCTCTGACCACTCGCGCACCTTTTTTATGACGTCCATGCCGTCAAAATCCGGCAATCCCAGGTCGAGCAGCATCAAATCCACCTGATTTGACACAAGAATCGACAGTGCGCTCTGGGCATTTCCCGCCGTCAAATGGGGAAAGCCCTCCTGTTTAAGAGCGTAGGATATGAAATTTCGTATCTGGCTGTCGTCCTCCACCACGAGGATACATTCATTATGCTTTGTCATGCTTTTCCGTCTCCTTCAACGGCAGCGCAAAAGTGAACACCGCGCCCTTTCCGCTCTTGCGGTTATAGGCGCTTATTGTTCCGCCATGCGCTGTAACTATGGATTCACATATGGCAAGGCCGAGGCCTATGCCGCGCTTTGCGTCCGGGCCCATGCCTTTGGTAGTATAGAACATCTGAAAAACGTAGGGCAGATCCTCCGGGGAGATGCCCGTGCCCCGGTCCGCCACCGTAAACAGCGCCATGCCGTTCTCTATGTCCTCAGACACGGTCACTGATATTTCCTCGTCAGGCTTGGTATGCTTGACAGCGTTGTCCAAAAGGTTCATGAGCACCTGACCTATGAGCTTTGCGTCCATGGGAACGAGGAGCATATCGTCAGGAATATGCACGGCTATTTCCCGTCCCTGGGAATGCTTGCTTATGGCCATAACCGCGGCACCCACCACTTCCTCCACCGCCTCCGGCTGCTTGCGCAGGGAAAGCCTTCCGTCCTCAAGGCGCGTCAGGCTCAGAATATTTTCCACAAGGGAATGAAGCCAGTCGGCGTCCTTATATATTTCGCCCGCCAGAGAATATCTGGCGTCGTCCTTATCCGTCATTCCCATAATTATCTCACTTGTTCCCATAATTCCCGCAAGGGGTGTGCGCAAATCGTGGGAAATGGCCCGCAGTAGGTTTCCTCTGTAGCGCTCCTGGGCCGCCTCCTCGTTGGAACGTATGCGTTCCTGCGAGCTTCTCATTCTGTCCATGGCAAGAGCGGTGCCTTCAATCATGGAATGAAGCAGTTTTATCTGGTGGGTGTTAAGCGAGGCAGCCTCCTTTTTCGGGATTCGCAGAATTCCGAAAATACATTCGCTGCCGTAGATCGGCCAGTCGCAAAATTCGCTTCCCTCATCGAAATCCGTTCTCAGGTTCTCGATCCTGTGGCGTAAGTCCTCCCTGTCCTCCACGCTGCGGCGAATCTGCTCGGTGGAATTTTTCTGCTGAATATAGGTGCGCTCGGGCTGACCCTGCTCGTCAAAGCAAAGGCAAGCCGCCTTGCAGTTCATGGTATCGCTTATGATCTGCACTGCCGTGCCGGCAATGCCGTCGACAGTTTCAGCGTCCGTCAGGCGGTTTATAAAATGATAAAGCGCACTGGCTTCCTTTTCATTTCTCACAGCCTCGGCGGTCATTTTTTTCGCCTTGGACGTCAGCGCGCTGGTAATCATGGAGGTAATTGCCATAATGGCAAAGGTGATAAGATACGTGGGGTCGTCAACGGAAAGAGTGAAATACGGCTCCGTAAAAAACGCGTTAAAAGCGCCCGTGGAGATGACAGCGGAGGCAATGCCGTAAACATACCCTTCGGTGCACCTTGCGGTCAGAATTACCGACAGGATATATACGACCACTATGTTTGTCTCCGGAAACTGCCAGAAGCGGAATAGCCCGCCTATGGCCGTAGCTGTGCCCACGAAGACAAAAGTCAGCAAAATATGGCGCCAAACCGGGCGCGACAAAAGTTTCTCCTTCATAACAAGGCTTTCCTCCCGGCGCCCCTGTACGGGGCGCTCTTTGCTTTTCGGCTTTACACATTATATTTCTTTTGAACGGAGAATACAAGCTCTGAAGCGCAATTTAATCCGAAAAACAAGGGGACGCCCCTTTCGGCGCGTCCCCTTGTTTTTTCGGTTATTCTTTATATTCGTCCGCGAGCTTCTGTATCCCGGCGGGGGTTTTGAGGAGGGTGCGGTCTATGCGTGTGGGCTGGAGGTATATTCCCCTGTCCTCAAGGGCGGAAAAGAGCTCTATCATGGCATAGGAATCCAAAAGACCAGATTCAATGAGCTCACAGTCAGGGTCATATACGTGCTCATCCTCGCAGATTTCATAAAGCAGTTCAGATACGTTTATCATAATTCCATCAGCAGCTTTCTGTCGATTTTTCCGTTTTTATTTACCGGTAGCTTTTCCATTATCTCTATGGTTTTCGGCACCATATAGCCGGGCAGAAGCTCCTTCAGCTTTGCCTTAATACTGCTTTCGTCAAGGTCCGGCTCCGCGGACACGAAAGCCTTTATCATCTTTACGTTTCCGTCCGGGCCTTTCCTTGCGGTAGCCGCTGCCTCCCTAACACCCTCAACAGAGCTCAGGGCAGCTTCGATTTCTCCAAGCTCGATGCGATAGCCTTTATATTTTATTTGGCTGTCCTTCCTCCCGGAGCAGTAAATTTTCCCGCCCTCGATATAGCCAAGGTCGCCGGTGCGGAAGCAATTTTCTCCGTTTTTAACGAAGCAGTTTTCCGAAGCTGCTCCTAAATATCCGGAAAATACGCTTTTTCCTCTGAGCAACAGCTCCCCGTCCTCCGCGGTGATTTTGACCGCAGAGGTATCAGTCCTTCCCACCGGGAGCATGCTCTCCGTTTCAGTCATTTCCGTGGTTATGAGCACCGCAGAAACCGCGCAGGTGGCCTCCGTCGGGCCGTAGGCGTTTATTATCCGAAGGTTTGGAAACCTCAGAAACAGCTTTGCGGCAGTGGAATTTTCGAGACGCTCCCCACAGAAGAATATGCACTGAAGATCCGGAAAATTTCCGGCGGAAAAATCCTTATCCAGAAGGCAGAGCCTTGCAAATGTAGGGGTCATAACGGCGACGTTCACACGGTTTTTGCTGAGAACTTCAAAAATCCCGCAACAGTTTTCCCGGGAATTCCTGTCAAGGGAGACGAGAGTATATCCGTTGCAGAGTGCATAATATACCGCTGCTACGCTCAGGTCGAAACTCAGTGAAGCAGTATTGAGCACCACCGGATCTTTATAATCGGGCAGAGGCTCAACCGTCTTTATCCAGTCGATGAAATTTAAAAGGTTGGCCCTCGAAATCGGGACTCCCTTTGGCTCGCCGGTACTGCCGGAGGTGAAAATTATGTAGGCAGTATTCCCCTGACAGAGATTTTCCGGGCATGGCTCATATTTGTTAAGCTCCGCCAGAGTAAGGCTTTCTGTTTCCGTTGCGGCATCAGTGCCCTCAGCCTTGAGCAGCAATGAGCACGAAGCTGATTCGATAATTTTTTGAAGCCGCTTTGCGGGCGTGCTCGTGCTCACCGGCACATATGGGCGGCCTGCCAAAAGGCATGCAAAAACGGAGATTATCGGGTCTATTCCGTCGTCGCCGTAGATAATAACGGGCCCCGTGCCCTGTTTTCGCAAAAGCAGGGCGGCGGAATTTGCCCTTTTCCAAAGCTCTGCATATGTGATTTCTTCGCCGCCGGATATATAGGCGGTTTTGCTGCCTTTTTCGGCGGCAGTTTTTTCTAAATCAAACAAGCTATCAGTCTTCCCTTATCTGGTCTTTCGGAATCAGGCTGTGATCGTAGAGCACAAGGGAGTGATTATCCAAAATGAGCTCTTTCCGTATTTCTTCGCCGGAAGCGCGGTCAATGACGTGGCGGTAAACCTTTGAAATGCGGTAGTAGCTTTCGCCCTCCCTTCGGAAGTGGTGGTCCTCCTCCGTGAGCTTATAGCGGTAAGGGTACTCATGCTCGCTGCGCAGTTCGCCGCAGAGCTCGCCGTTCTCCGTCCAAACGGCTATCTGCACCGGCTGGTCCGTGTTATTCTTGAAGCGGTAATCCACATAGTTATTTACAACGGAGGTGCCGGTGCCGAATGGCACCCGGCGTCTTTCGTCCGGGAAAAGGGCATCGGAATGGTGGTGAAGCTCTGTGACTGTCAGGGGACTGTTCAGCACGAGCCAGTGGACCATATTCGCCATCTGACAAAGTCCGCCTCCCGTTCCCGAGCCGAGCTTTCCGCCACGCTTTATGACAAGGCCCTCTTTATAGCCCTCCTTAGCGGTGGTTTTCCCTACGGTGCGCCAGAAAGAGAAGGTTTCGCAAGGGTTTACGATTATTCCGTTTATTTTGGCGCAGGCAAGCTCTATATTTGTGACTTTATTTTCCTGAAGGGACAGGTTCACTCCCGCAAGATGTCTTACGAGGACGGAGCTGTGGCTTTTCACAATATTGGGCAAAAGCGTTTCGCTCCTCGTTTTTGCGATTTTCTCTTTACTGAAAAAATCTTTTATGTACCTGCGCCATGTTTCCTTAATAACGGAAATCTTATAGCAGGTCGGGCTTATATCACAAAAAAGTTTTCTTCCCATAATGTGCCCCCAGCTGTAAAATCTTTACTGTTTTATAATATCACAAAGAGTTCACATTGTCGATAGATAGCACAATTCGGAATAATTTAAATGCAAAAAAGCAAATATTTCTGTCAAAATATTCTGTTTCGGCACCACAAAAATGCCCGTCCGTTTTTGAAAACGGACGGGCACACCTTTATCCCCGCATTGCGTTATAAAACTTAATGTTCTTTATAATAAGGTCGGACTTCCACCAGTTTTTGCTTATGTGCCACTGCTCCGTATAGTCTCCCCATTCCCAGGTGATATTCCAAGCGCCGTCGGCCCCCTGCGTATCCGATATAAATCCGCACTCGAATTCGCAGAGGTCCCTGTTTTCAGGATAGAAAACGCTGTTTTTGGAATTTATGAACAGGGACGGTTTGCAGACGTACTCTGTCGGCCACAGGGAGGTATCCCCTGTCAGAATATATTTTATCTGTTCGTGCAGTATTTTTTCAAATTCGCCAAGGTCAATATCTGCACTTCTGCCGCATTCGCATAGGTATTCAAAAAGCTCCACGAAGCAGGAAACCGTGTGCATGGATTCCAATGGGTAGCCGGCTTTCAGAAAAGCATAGGCTTCCCTTGCCAAACGGAGAGCCAGAGCATATAGCCCGCTGCTTTCGTCCGCAAATTTTATGATAAATCCAACTAAGCAGGCAGTGGGATTATACGCGAGCTCCTGCTCCGGCGCATAGCTCCACCAGGGAGCATGGGGATAGTCGTTATTTGACGGAACCGTATTTAACCAAACATGCCCGTCAAAATCAGCGGCGGAGCCCAAATATTTCAAAATCCCCTGTATCATTGGGTGCTTCGCATCGTTGAGCCCGATTTCCCTTATTATTTCAGTGGCGGCCCAGGTTTGTACCGGAGATGAATTCGGATTCCAGCAGTCCGCCTCAAGGCCATGGCCGAAACCGCCGTCCTCATTTTGATATGCCGACAGGGCGCGCAATACTTCTTCCCTGCTGCCGCCTTCAAACAGATAGCGCCACCTTGCCAAATCAAGGGGTCTCGCATTCAGGTATATGAATTTTCCTGCACTTTTAATATCCATGTGCCGCCTCCCGTTTAAAATACTGATTCTGCACCAATTTTACAGCCGCTCCTGCGCCTCGTCAATAGGTTTGTTTAAAAAAGTCAAGGGCAGGCCAAAAGGCCCGCCCTCCTCTGATTATTTGCTTATTTCAGATTATCTGGACATATCCATGACGTATTTCACTGCAGTGCAGGTACCGTCGGAAAGGCCTTCGAAGGTCTTCTGAGCTTCGTCCATGGAGATGACTTCGGCGTATTTCTCGAGGTCGAGCTTGCCCTCGCTCATGAATTTGATGACATTTTCAAATTCCTCAACGGTGAAGAACAGGCTTCCGTCAATGTGCCACTCGCTGTTTACAAAGCTCATAGCATCAATCTTGGGGCCGGGGCCGTAGGCTATCATGACCTGATGTCCGCCGCATTTAAGGCTGTTGAGGCCGCTGGTTGCCGCAGCGCCGCTGCCGCTGCACTCGATAGTGGCGTCAAAGCCGCCGGGAACTCTCTCTTTGAGTTTCTCAAGGAGGTTTTCATCAGCACCGTTGAATACTTCGTCCACGAAATCCGCCTCTTCTGCGGTTTTGATTCTGCCCTCGTTGACCTCGGAAACTGCTACATATTTTGCTCCGAGAGCTTTTGCGCAGGCAGCTGCGAAAAGGCCGATAGCGCCGCCGCCGGTTACGAGAACAGTGGAGCCCTCTTTTACACCCGCAAGGCAGACGCCGTGCATGGAGATTGCGGCAGGCTCGACCATTGCCGCGGAGAGAAAGCTGACGTTGTCAGGGAGTTTTCTGATCATATCGCTGCGAACTGCCACATACTCGGCATAGCCGCCGTCGCTGCCGATGCCGGGGCCGCCTTCGAGAACATGTTTGCAGAGCTGGGGACGGCCGGCTTTGCACTCGTCACATTCAAGGCAGGAGTCGATTTCCATAGCGGTTACGCGGTCGCCTACTTTAAAACCGGAGCCCTCTGCGGGTTCCACGATAGTGCCGCTGAATTCATGGCCGATAACAAAATTGGTGCCCGCACCGAATCCGTAGGACCAAATCATATGTAAGTCGCTTCCGCAGATTCCCGCATGGCTGACTTTAATTACGGATTTTCTCTCGTCCGCTTTGGGAACAGGTTTCTCGATAAGTTCAAATTGTTTGACGCCGGTAAGAGTTAATGCTCTCATTTTAGTACTCCTTTTAATGTTAAATATTTTAACGGGTTATGGCCGTTAATTATCTAACATTATTGTAGGGTATTTTACAATACATTTCAATTAACATTTTTGATATAGATGTTAAAAAATATTAACAATTTTTATAGTTTGTAAGCTCAAGGGAATAATAATAGGCCATTTTTTCCGGAGTTACGCTCATGCCGTCGTTCACCCATTTTTTTAACATCATGACCTGGGTCGCTGCAAATTTATAGCTTATGTAATCCACCGCTTCCTTGTCCGACTGGGAAACAAAAGTCAGTTTCACTATTTCGGAAATCCGGGTTATCAGCGTATCGACAAACGAATTCTGCCCTTCCGCCTTGATGACCACTTTATAAAAGTCCTTATTTTTATAGAAATTCAAATAAAAAATCTCGCTGAGGGGCCTTGCGCCAAGGACTCCGCTGTCTATTAGCTTTTTTATGGGCTCCATCAGATCCTCTTGCTGGATATACTCAATAATCTGGTATTTATCCTTGAAATATTTATAAAAAGTGGGGCGGGATATTCCGCAGATGGAGCAGAGCTCCTTTATGGTAAAATCTATGCTGTTTCTCTGTTTTGTCTGCTCTATGAAGGTTTTGACTATTTCTTGTTTTACGTCTCTCATGGGTTCTCCTTTCCACGTTAATGGCTCAGCTTCTTCTCAAAAGCGGCTATGTGGAAATTATACTTTGAAACTGTGCATTTTTCAATACTGCAACGCTGGGAGACAGACAAAAAAAACAGCCGCCCTCCGGCGGCTGTTGCAGGCTCACTTTTTTCAAATTGCGCGGACTGCTCTGAGCTCGATATATCCGCGCTCTCCCCTCGGCTCAAGCTGTATGCGGGGATTTTCTTCATCCCAGCGGTAGCCGATGATAGAGGGGTCGTATTTGTTCATCGAGCACTGCACGGCATTTATCGCGTCGCAGTAGTCCTCCTCACGGAAAGGCTCACCCTGGAACATCAGGTACTCCGCAGAAGGGAGGCTGATAACGTCAAAACCCTCGGGAACGGGGCCGTTATAATCATTTGGTGCCTCCACACCCTGCACGTATACGGAGGTGCCGGGCTTTTTATATTTTTCAGGCAGCCAAAGGCAAACGGGCTCCCCGCAGAGGGAATCCATGCTCATGAGCACGCCCCATATGTCGCAGCCCACCTCGCCGCAATAGGCGAAATAGTCCTCGGCCGAGACGGCACGTTTGATAATCACTTTTCTTTCAGGTTTTCTGATAAGTTGGACAAATACGCTCTGTACATTTTCCATAGCAAAAGTCTCCTTTCTGAGCTCGCGAAATTTCACTCCGTAAGGTATGAAAAGAGGGATCGGAACCTTGGTTCTGACGTATTCGCCGGGGTTGCAGCCGAACTCCTTTAAAAATGCCCGCTGGTAGCCGTCAACGCTGCCAAAACCGGAGTCACAGGCGGCGTCAATCACCTGGCAGGATTCATTTTTGAGCTTCAGCGCTGACTTTGAAAGGCGCATACGGCGGATATACTCCGCCGGAGCAAGCCCGATATACTGTCTGAACAGGCGGTGGGAATGCCACGGAGAAAAAAGCGACACCCGGGAAAGGTCCGCAAGGGTGATTTTACTCTCAAGGTTTTCGCCTATATAGTCCTGCATTCTCTGCACCGCTAAAATTTGTTCCTTCATTTTTTCACCGCCTTACGCGATTCATTATACCGCGCGGAAAGGAGGGTTTTCTCGACTTCCTTTGCTATTTCTCAGCCTTCCGTATATGAATATTCAAGCTCATAGCTCCCGATGAAGCTCTCCGCCTCAATTTTTATTATGTAATCCCCCGCTTCATCTGCAATGACAGAAAAACGCGAGGTGGGAATATCCTTTCCGGAATATATTTTTTCTCCGCTTCTTTCTTTCAAGATGCTCAGGCTCAGAGCTCCGCTCTCCCTCTCCACCGTCACTAAAACCTCGCAGCTTTCCCCTTCGCCGACGCTGAAATACATTTGCTCAGAGCCGTCGCTCACAGTCACGGTGCTCCCGTCAGAAAGGTTTACGAGCTTAACATACATTTCGGGATTTTTTGAGCACGAGGAAAAAAGCGCTCCAGAGGCTATGAGCACGGCCAGCAAAAGAATCCTCAGAGCTGTTCCTATGTGCCTGCTTTGCTTTTCCACCCCCGGGAATTTACGACGCGATGAAACCTGCGGGAGCAAAACAGCTGAGAAGCCGCTCTGTTCTTCCTTATTCATTTCTGTTTCTCACCTTCGGCGGCGTTTTTATAGCTTATCAGTATATGGCAGGGCGCAAAAATCACCGCCGCCGCGATAAGGAGAACCGAGCGGAGCATTATGCCGCTGAAAAGAAAAATTACCGAGGGGAGCACAGAGAGGGCAAGCGCCCTGAAAATGCTGTTCTTCTTAAAACACAGCGCCCAGATAACGCAGTACAGCGCCACGAGCAGGCTATCCACCATAAGATAAACCGCAAACGCTTCATCCGAAACGAAACCGAACCATGTCCCGGAAATATTGAACACCATGAAACCGAAACAGCCGAAGCGTCCTATTTGCTCGAGAAGCTCAACGGCCCTGTTTTTCCAGAGGTTTTCAAAGCCGTCCTTGCATTTCACGGCAAAAATGACGTTCGGTATCATTATGATTATCATAAAGGCAAGGCCAAAAATATTTATCCAGTTCAATGTTAGGTTTTTCCCCCTCTTTGCAGCAGCGTTTTTCTGGACGGAATATATTCACTTGAAAAAATATGTATGAGAAGCTCCTCCGCCGAGGCAAGGCCCGCCGCCGCGCAGACGGCGGCGCAAAGGGGAATATAAAATGGGAGGAAAATAAAATATGGAACCAGAAATACGCAAAGGCCCGTGAATTTGTTCATATAGGTATGGAGCGAAGCAAAACGGTGATATTTCACCCCTGCGACGGCATAGGACGCACAGCGCAGAATGAGCACTACGCAAATGGCCCACCAGATCCCCGGAGTCAGCCTTATGAGCAGGGTCGGAAGCAGTTTTATCAGCATAGCGGAATAGAACAGGAGGTCCGCTATGCTGTCAAGCCTCGCTCCAAGCTCGCTTGATGCGTCCATTTTCCTCGCAAGCCAGCCGTCAATGACGTCGCTGAGTCCGCAGAATGAATACAGCACATAGAAAAACGTGGAAAAAGGCTCTGTCATCATCAGCAGAGCCGCTCCGCAGATGCGAAACGCCGTTATGCAGTTCGGAAGCTGTTTTTTATCCATAATAACCTCTGTTTATTTTATCATAACTTCTCTTTATTTTATCATAATTTCTCTTTATTTTATCACTAAACGGCACTGAATTCCAGCTCTGAGGACAGTTTTATCGTTACATTCGTACGGAATGTCCTTTTCATATTCAAAGCCGAGTTTCCTCAAAACATTTCCGGAGGCGGCATTTTCTTTGGCGTATCTTCCTACGACCTCCGAAATGAAGAGTTCCTCTTTCGCAAAACGAATGATCCGCTTTGCAGCCTCCGTCGCGTATCCGCATCCCCAATACTTTTGCCCGAGGTTATAGCCTATTTCCCAGCACTCCACCTCCGGCTCATAGTATATGAGAGCAGTTCCGATGAGCTCATGCGTTTCCTTCAAAACGAGGGCAAAGCGGTACCAGTCGTCCTTCGCAATCTTACCGATTTCAAAGGAGAGCCATTCCTTCGTTTTTTCAATGTCGTTATGGCTCGTCCAGAACATATATTTTGCGACCTCAGGGTCGCTTTCCCAACATTCAAAGACGCTCCTTGCGTCCCCTGTGGAAAAAGGGCGCAGGAGCAGTCTCTCGGTTTCCAAAACAGGCGTATTCATTTTCTTTTCATCGGTTTCGGAGCTGGGAGTTCGCAATATATTTCTTCGACAAGCGAGCGCAAAAACTCGCCGTCGTCCACGTTTTCCACAAGGATCATATCCTTCGCGCCGACATATGGAGGCTCAAACGGTGCGTTCGGCAGCATTTTGAGCGCTGCCGGAACGGGCTTTACCAAAAGGCGGTTGTCGCAAATTTCAAAGGCGATTTTCCCATTATAATAGATTATGTATTCCCCCATCATCGGTCTGTAAGATATTTCGGAGAGGGGCGAAAGCTGGTCCAAAATATAATTAAGATACTCTTTGCTGCTCGGCATATTTTTCCCTCCTGGTAGTTTTTCTTTCAGTCTTTGACTTTAGGAAGGCACTTTTTCACAAATTCAGCGGGCACATCCATACGCTTTGCGGTCTGTTCCACTGTGAGCCCGCTTTCGATAAAACGAAGGCATACGGATTTTATATTTTCGCCTACCTCGATTATATGACAGTCCGGGTCGTAAAAACGCACGACGCGCTGACCCCAAGGGTGCTCTTTTACCGGGTGGACGTAGTGAATATCGAGGTTTTTAAGTTTTTCTACGAAGGCATCGAAATCATCCTCCTCAAAATATATCTCGCTCACGCTTCCGCACCAGCCGAGCTCACCGGGAGTTTTTTCAATAAACCCCGCCCAAGTGTCTGCAGTTTGCAGGCAAAGACCGCCGGAAAGAGTAACGTTTGCGCCGAAGTCCGCAATCTTGTGAAGCCCAAGGGTATTTTTGTAAAACGCAACCGACCTTTCCATATCCGTAACGGCAAGCAGAGTATTTTTCAGTTTCATCTCATTTACCTTCTATTTTTGTTTTGAACCCCAAACAACGTTTATGAGCACGTACGCAGCTATGAGCACCGCAACAGTTCCGATGAGCACGATATACATGGTGCTCATCTCCACCTTGTCACCAAAGAAATAGAGGTTGCAGTCCACGGAATCCTTTATGGCCTCCACCACTTCCTCCGGGAAGCCCTGATTTCCCATTTCCTCAAATACGCCCCTGAGAGCGTGGTTACGCAGAAGCGAGGTGCCGTAGGTACCCGGGAGGAACGATACAACATTGCGCACTCCCTCGGAAAACTGGGAAATGGGCATATATGCTCCGCAGATAAATCCGTATCCTGCGCTGACGATAGTGCCCACAGCGGTGCCCTGACCGTTGGTGGACAGAGGGAAATTGACGCAGGAGGACAGCGCCGTTCCGAACAGGACGAGCAGGAATACGTCGAGGAAGATGCAGAGCACGTCGGAAACGGTGAGGTACCAGCCTACGTTTGCCATGTAGGCAAGGCAGACGCCCGTTGCGATGAAGCAAACCAAAAGGGTCGAAAGCAAAGTCGCCGCATAATAGCCGAGGGCAATGGTGCCGTTCCCTACGGGAGAAATGGTGAGGTCATGCTTTGCGCCGCTTATTTTGTCCTGCACCATGAGAAGATTGGAGCAAAAGGCCACGGTGACGCAGCTCACCGCAAGCAGTGAGGACACAAGCTCTCCACCGACGCAGCCTCCTATGAGCTTATCCGGAACAGAGGTTCCGAAAGCCTCGAGAGATGCACGGAAGGTCTCCTCATACACGTTGCCCAAAAAGGTGCCGTAGAGCACCAGAAGTATCAAAGGGGTGATAAGGGAAGTGAAAAACATTCCTTTATCCTTAAAAAACAGCTTTGTGTTGCGCTTTACAAGCGCTGCGAGTTTAGTCATTTTTCAGCACCTCCCGTAAGTTTTTTCCCGGTCACCGCAAGGAAAACGTCGTCCATTTTGCCCTTTGTTATCTCGTAATCGCTGAAAACCTCAGGATATCTGATAATCATTTCCGTCGCTTTGGCGGTATTGGGCACGGATACGCGGTAAGCGTCGCGGATTGGCTCATAAGGTGTTTCAAGCTTTTTGATTGTCTCTTCTGAGGTTCCGTAAATAGTGATAAAGTCCCCCGTGTAAGTGTTTTTAAGCTCAAGAGGAGTTCCCTCGGCGACAATTTTTCCGCTGTCAAGAATGACCACGTAATCGGCGTCCGCCGCCTCCTCCATATAGTGGGTGGTGAGGAAAACGGTCAGGTTTTCGTTTTTCCGAAGGTCGCTGATAACGTCCCAAAGCATTCTCCTCGTCTGTGGGTCGAGGCCCGTGGTGGGCTCGTCGAGAATGAGTATCCTCGGGCTGTGGAGAAGCGCCCTTGCTATATCAACTCTCCTGCGCTGTCCGCCGGAGAGCTTGCCCACGGCACGTTTCAGAATATCCTCAAAATTGAGTAGCTTTGCAAGCTCGGCAAGCCTCTTTTCAAAATCCACCCCGGTTATTCCGTAGAGCGCCGCGCGGCTTTCAAGATTGTCGCGCACGCTGAGGGATTTGTCCAAAACGGAATTTTGGAACACCACTCCGAGGGTGCTCTTTATTTTGCTGAGGTCCTTATCAAGGTCCGCCTCGGCAATATGCACTTTCCCGGCGTCCTTTGAAAGCTGGCCGCACATAATGTTAATAGTCGTGGACTTGCCCGCGCCATTTATGCCGAGGAAGGCAAAAAGCTCCCCTTCCTTCACCCTGAAGCTCAGGTCCTGTACGGCTTTGACGTCGCCGAAGCTCTTTGAAAGGTGGTCGATCTCAATAATGTTATTTATCATGCGTTTACTCCTTCATTGACGATTTTGGCGTAGACCTCCTGCGGAATCATCGGAACTGAAAGCCGCTCCAAAGTTCCCGTCGATATTTCGCCCTTTTCTCCGTACTCCCGGCCCGCACTGCGGACAAGCTCCAGAAACGGCTTAGTGACGCTCTCCGCCTCCGGAGCATTGAACATCGGTGATTCCGGAACGGTTATGACCGTGGAATTGCTGCGGAACATCATTTTGAACTGCATAGCCATGGCTTCAAAGTTATTATTGCTGTTCGGAAAGCCGCAGCCGCAGATCATCACATAGCGAAGCCCTGAAAAATCCTTTTGGGCTTTGTGCTCATAGTGGTCGCCCACCTGCTCCATGGCCATTGAGCTGAGCGGCAGAGTGCGGTCCAAAAGCGCCTTTAGCGGCGCTGGCATTCCGTAGCAGTAAAGTGGAAAACTGAATATCAGCAGATCCGAAGCGAGGATCTCCCTGAGAATGCCCTCCATGTCGTCGTTATGCATGCAGGAGCCGCCGTTCCTCATACAGGAAAAACAGCCGGTGCAGTACTCTATGTGCTTATCAATGATATTTATAGTGGTAATTTCCGTTTCGGCAGCGTCCCCTATCCCGGCCGTAAAAGCGCGGGTGACGTGCATAGTGTCGCTCTTTTCCCGCTTGGGACTGCCGTTAAAAACAAGTATTTTCATAGCGCACCTCGCTTACAGGTTTTCAAAAATCTCTGCGCCTTTGTTTTTGAGCCATAAAAACAAACCGGCAGAAGCCGCAATAAACAGCACTGCGGCAAAAAGCATATACAGAAGCGGGCTCACAAAATTCAGCACCGCAAAGTAAAGCCCGCCGAGGGCGGCCAGGAAGGCCCATCCTCCGAGGAGGACTATCATAACAGCGGCGCTTTGCTTTATCGGAACGATCTCGCTGGTCCAGTTTAGGTTCGGAGTGAGAAGATTTACGAAAAGCCCGAGCTCCGCCATAAAAACAGCGAAAGCAGTCACCGTTATCAAAATCAAAGCAGCATATTCGAACGTTGGTCTGAGCACGACCTCAAGGCTGAGGGTCAGAAAAACAAGAGGAACAAGGCTCGCTATCAGGTGGAAAGCGAGCTTTGCCCGCAAAGCCTGCCACCCGGTCACGGGAAGGGACTGCAGGAGCCAGATACTTTTCCCTTCCAAAGAAACCGAAGGGGCGGAAATGTCGTTCATGCAGGACATAAGGCACACAGCGCCGCAGACAAGCAGAGAAACAAAGCCGTAATCAGCGCCGAATACGCTGGATACTATCCCGTAAAACATTTCGCCCTTGATGAGGACAAACACCGCCGCGATAGCCATGAACACAATTCCAAGCCCGCAGTTGAGCATATAGTTCGGACTTGCGAAGAAATGCTTTGCCTCCTTGCGAATCAGAGCGCCGCTCACGGTTCCGGCTTTGGAGGCCCGCTCCTTATATGCCTTCTTGGCTTCGCCTTTGTTCGCAGTTGCGATTTTTATGTAGCTCTTTTCGAGCACGAAATATACTGCCGCAAAAACGGCGAGCACCATTGCCGCGAAAATCAGGAAAGCGACAAAGTCGCCCTCCGCGGCAAGGCCCATTTCATAGACGGGATAGAGCTTTTTCCTTATGAAATCCGCCGCCGTTTCCGGCTCCATTAGTACATTCTGAATCATACCGTAGGCTTTGCTGTAAACATAGTAATATCCGGCGATAAAGCCGAGGGAAAGAATCACCGTAACAAAGCTCTTGTGCTTCGTTTTACTGCCGACGGCGGCCACCGCCCACCCGAGCACCGCTGAAAGGGTGAGTATAAATATCGAGATTACAAGGGTCACAAGGAGGGAGAGCATCACAGAGGCAATTCCCGGCTTTGCAACTAAGTAATATATTATGAGCACCGGTACCATGACCAGAAGTTCATAGAGAAGCCCCATGGCATATACGCCCGAAAGGCGGGCAATAAGCAGCTTTCCAAGTTTAACGGGCATGGCAAGGAGCATGTCGTTGTCCTTCGCCTGATAGAGCGTGGCGTAGGTGTTCAGCACGCTGCCAAAGGCGCCTATGGCAATTGCCATAAGGCCCATCATCGAGAAATAGAGCCATCCGAGGCCCGCCTCCACAAAAGTTTCGCACAGCATGACCGCCACCGAGCCGAAAATAAGCGAAAGAGACAGAAAAAGTAGTGCATAAAGCATGATCCAAAGGACGAGCTTTCCGCCTGTGCGCACCGTATTGTGTTTTCTGTCCTGCCAGAAGAAGGAGAAATTCTCCATAAGCTGTTTTTTAATTAAAATTTTAGTCATGTTCTTCCTCCAGCTCAAGGAACACATCTTCGAGAGAGGTGTCGCCCTTAACCTCTTCCATGGTGCCGGATTTTATGAGCCTGCCGCTTTTTATGATGGCGACCTTGTCGCAGAGCTTTTCAGCTACCTCCAGAACATGAGTGGAGAAGAATATCGCTCCTCCCCTGTCGCAAATGTCGCGCATTATGCCTTTGAGCAAATGGGAGGCTTTGGGGTCAAGGCCGACGAAGGGCTCATCCATAATAATCAGCCTGGGCTCATGTATAAGAGCAGAAATTATGGCGAGCTTCTGTTTCATGCCGTGGGAGTAGGCGCTGACCGGCTGGGCAAGGTCGGAGGTAAGCTCAAATGCATCGCCGTACCTGCGGATACGCTCGCTGCGGTCCTCGGCGCTGACGCCGAATATATCCGCCACAAAATTCAGAAACTGTATGCCCGTCATAAATTCATAAAGGTCCGGATTATCCGGTATGTACGCGATTTTTTCCTTGCAGGCTATGGGGTTTTCTTTCATAGAAACTCCGTCGACATATACTTCGCCGCTGTCATACTTCAGTATCCCGCAGCAGGATTTTATAGTGGTGGTCTTTCCTGCTCCGTTATGGCCTATAAAACCGTAGATTTCGCCGGGACAAATATGGAGGGACAGGTCGTCCACAGCCTTTTTGTCCCCGTATATTTTTGTGAGATGCTCGATTCTTAACATATTCTTTCCTCCGGAATTTATTTATAAATTATGAGTTCCGCCTTAGTTTTCCCGCTCTTCGCGTCTCTCGCGCAGGCGGCGGTTGAGGCTGGTTGCCTCGGCATAGTCCTGCCCGTAGCCCACAAGATGCACGCAGATTTTCACAAGAATTATGACTATGAAATATACCACTGCGCCCAAAGCGCCTCTCCACATCTCCCAGTAGTAGCCCAGCGGCATCAGAAATGCTTCGAGCAGTATGCAGTGGAGAATTGTGCGTACCCACCATTCCCGGTGGGAAAGCTCATGATTTGAAATATACACAAGGCTTGAAAGGTCGGCTAAAGCGGAAAACCATATGCATCTGCCGAAATACACCACCACGCCCAGATACGCGCCGGGATTGAAAAACAGGCATATAAAATACGTCGCCAGCATAGTCAGACCATAGATTACCACAAAACGTTTTGCAAAATTTATAAGCTCATGCCGTATCATGCTGATTCTCCTTTCACAATCCCAGAATTTCCTTCAGCGAGGAAACATACTGGCGGGAAACTATCACCTTTTCACCGTTCAGCAGCGTCGCGGTAAAGCGCCCCGAAAGGGATGGGGCGATGCGGTCTATCTTATCAGCGTTCACTATCATTGACTTTGACGCCCGGAAAAATGCCGTTCCACGGCATTTTTCCTCAAACTCATAGAGCCGCAGGCGGCTTTCATAGACCTTGTCACGGTAATATATGAACGCTTTCCGGTCCACCACCTCAAAATAATAAACTTCATCAAGATTAAGTCGAAAAATTTCTCCGTCCGCCTCTCCGACGATGCCCTTTTCCTCGCTTTTTATGCATTGTATAAAACCCACCCAGTCTGCGGAGGGCTCGTGGCAGCGCACCACGACTTCCTCCTCAAGGTCGGGACTGATTTTTTCTATAGTTATTCTCATAAATTTCTCCCCAGCAAAGCCTACAGCAAAAAGCATTTTGTGTAAACCCCGCTACGCATAAGTTGTAAAAAACGCGGGCTGACCTGCTTTTTATTCTCCCTGTTTTCCGGATTTCAAAAGCATCATCGTTCCCAGAAAGGCGCGGCTCAGCATCTCGGAAATATCCTCCTCGGTGAAGCTGCAGGCGCCGGCAGCGCAAAGCGCGCCGATACCAAAGGTATATATCCATATCTGGCGAAACAGAAGTTTCGCCTCCTCGCTTGTGAGTCCGTAGTCGGCTTCAATAACGCCGATGGACGTTTCCGCAACTCCTCCAAGCCGGATGAAAAGGTCGTCGAAGCTTTTCGGAGCGCCGCTTTCCGTCATATAGAGAAGTTGATACAGCCTCGGCTCCTCAATCGCGAAGTGAATCATCTGCATTCCAAAGTGTTTGAACTCCGGCTTATAATCGGAAGGTCTTTTTACAAACTCCTCAAATCGCCGCAACGCCGCATTTCGCACCTCTTCCTGGAGCTCGTCCATATTTTTAAATACCGTAAAAATCGGACGGGGGGAGCTTCCGAGCTTTGCGGCAAGATCCCGGGAGGTCAACGCCCCCATTCCCCGCTCGCTCACCAAATCCAGCGCGGCGGCGACTATTTTTTCTCTTGTAAATTTCGGTTTAGGCGGCATAGCTTACTTTCCTTTCCTTGAGTCATCTATTCTAAATCATTCGTTTTAAATCATCTGATTTATTATATTTCCTGTTTCATCTCCTGTCAATATTTCACCGTTAATTTTAATAATTCCGCGGCGAATTTTAAAACTATTTAGAAAAATTTCTAAATACAGAATATCATTCTCCTTTTCCATTGTCAATAAATATTTTGAAATAATTCTAAATAGTTTTTTCAGTTTTTGAAGGCAAACGCAAAAAAGCGCGGCAGCTGTCTGCACAGCGCCGCGCTTTTTTATATAGCTTTATTCACCGGAAAAGAGGGTCAGGTTTTTCTTATCGTCGCAAAGGCCGAGATAGACCTCTTTTGGGCTGTTATATCCCTTTGCTTTCAGCTGGGACAGAAGCCACTCCGTTTCAAGGTTTGCTCTTTTTATATTCTCCTCGAGCAGGCGTCCGTCCATAATGATTTCGGTATAGATATGCTCCTTTTCCGGCTTCATGCTCATGTCGGATGGGGTCACGGGGCGCTGGTCGCTGACGGGCATTATGGACAGCTTTCCGTTATATTCAAAGACGGCGGTCTGAATATTATTGAGGTTAAAGTAGCCAGCCTGCCTGCACATCACCATAAATTCGCTCAAATCGAGCTTTGCTTTTTTCATATTCTCCCGATAGAGCTTCCCGTCGTGCATGATAATTGTAGGGGTACCGTTGACGTATTTGCGCAGGCGCGGAAATTTATTGGTCATTACGCTCAGCAAAAAGGCGGTGAAGCCGTAGATGAGCATGGCTGTAAGGGGCTTCCACGGGGTTTCAAGCTCCGTTGCAAGCTCCGCCGCAATGGAGCCAATGGTGATTCCGGTTATATAATCAAAGAAGTCGAGCTGGGCAACCTGCTTATGCCCCATAATTTTGGCAATGATAAACAGCGTCAAAACCGACAGCAGAGCCGTCAAAATGACGTTGACAAAATCCATATTTCCGCCCCTTTTTCTTCCTTTAAGATTTATTTCTTAGTTTATTATCCCACCGGAGGACTTTGCTATTCCAAAAAATTTGATTTTTACACCGATTAAAAAATGCCCGCCGTTTTGGAAAACTGCGGGCATTTTTCATTTTTCAGCTCTATCGGCATCTTTTTTTGTCATGTGCACAGTTCCGCGCGGGTGGTTTGGCGGCGCATATATGGAAGTGAGCTTTAGCGGGCAGTTCCCGGAATTTATTATGTTGTGCCAAGTCCCTGCCGGGACAAAAACAGCGTCCCCCTCGCCTATACGCCTTTGCAGATTCATTCTTTCCTTTCCGGAACCCATCCTTACGGTGCCCTGACCTGATTCTACCCTTATGAACTGGTCCGTATCCCTGTGTACTTCGCACCCTATTTCTCCGTCCTCCGTAATACACATCAGCGTCAGCTGAAGACAGCGGCCTGTCCACAGGGCTACCCTGAACGCCCGGTTCTGGTCCGCCGCCTGTTCAATGTTTATTGCAAAAGGCTCCGAGCCGCGGTCATTAAAACGCATGGAGCAGGGGCGGCAGAGATTTGAGGCGCTTCCGTTATCTCTATGAAAGCAAAGCATGATACTCCTCCTTTCTTTATGCTTGCTACATTTTATGCCGCAGGCGCCGCGGTTGACAACCGACGCAAACAGTAATAATATTAAATTGGAATTTGATACAAAAGGGGGATTTAATATGTCTTTCAGCGGCAGTCCGCTGCCCTTTTCCGGCCTTGGCGGCAACGGCGGCGGCTCCGATTTTACAGAGCGCCTTTCAAATGATTTTGCCTATGACTCCGTAATGGGTACCAACATGACAGGGTTTTCCTCCGGCAATGACGGCAGCGTGGATTTTGGTTCCGACGACGGATTCGACAACTGCTGTTTTCCAGATGACGATATTGACGACGATCCGTATTTTCACAGCTCCTTCGGCTATTACGACAGCGACGGCGACGGCCATGAAGAAAATGAGCACGCCGGAAATGAATCGCCGCACCAAAACAGCGGATTTATGCCCAGGGCAAATAAAAGTTCCCCTAACGTAAATCCCACAAAATGCAAGGACATCGGCCTTGGTATTATGAAGCATTTCCCCCTCATTGCGGAAAATTTCTCCCTTTATGAATTCGGCGACGCCCCGGACACGTTCTCCAAACTGTATTCAGTGGATAAAAAGGCGGCGGCAGAATGCTGGGAATGGGTCATAGATACTTACCTTGAGGAACTTAACTTTGATTCAGATCATACGGTGGACAAATATAATTATCTGGACTATATTCCGGACGAGATGTTTGACAGCGATTACCGAAGCGACGAGCATTTTCTTTATTACTTCATCGCTGAAAAGCCCGGGCTTTTGAAAAAGCTGTTTTTGGAAAGCTATTGCGAGCCGCTCTGGTGCTCCCGCTATCAGTTCCTCGGCTTCTGCATAATACACGACGACGTGGAAAATTTCAAAACCGCCTGCGAATATCTTCTGAAAAACAAACTCTGCTCACCGTGTGTCACCAAAGATTATGTCATTGAGACAGCTCTAAACTACCGCCGCCGTTACGCAAAGGAAAGCTCCTCGGCGAGGTTTTACACCTATCTCAAAAACGAGGCAGAGTCCCTTGGAAAGCCGCTGAAAGCTAAAATAATTCTTAAGCTAATGGATGAAAAATGCTGGGGTCAGCCCGCGTTTATTAAGCCTCAGGCGGTAATCCCCGTTCCCATAAAGCCTGCCGAAGAGGAAACTCCGCCCGCTGAAGTTCAAAAGGTATCCGCAAAGCCCAAACTTCCCGAATTTGAGTTTGACGAGCTTTTATCGGAGCGTTCCGCCCTTGCGGCAAAGCTCGAGGCAGTGGATAAAAAAATCGCCGGCCTTCAGCCGCGAAAAACAAAGCCCGAAAACGAAAGCGACGTTTTCATCGCCAGCGCCCTTATAGTGGGCACAAAATACTGCGATCCTGACGCCGTTTCATCGGTGGAGCCTGAAGAAAAACTGGAGCTTTGCCGGGAACCGGACAATGAATTTGACAAGAATGCCATAATGGTTTTGGATGCTTTGGGCCGAAAAACAGGCTATCTCTCCCGGAAAGACAATATCCCCATTGCCAAAAAGCTGGATGAGGGCCAAATAATTTATGCAAAGGCGGTATCCGTCTTTGCAAACCGAGGGGAACCCGCAATCAGCGCAGAGCTTTGGGAGGAAAAATGATATTTTAAAACCCACCCGGCGGAATAAATCGCCGGGTGGGTTTTCCCGTGACATTCATAAAAAAGGCGTAAGCGGGTTACAAAAAAAGAAAACCGCCTGACAACTCGCATTGTCAGGCGGTTTTTAGCTGGTCGGAGTGACGGGACTCGAACCCACGACCTCTTGGTCCCGAACCAAGCGCACTACCAAACTGTGCCACACCCCGGAAAGCCTTTCTATTATATCCAAATTGCAGGCGTTTGTCAAGGATATGGGCAAGATTTTTACATAAGAATTGCGCTTTATGCGTTCATACGTTTAGCGGGCCGAGCGCCGAATTTCTTTTCATAAGCGCGGGAAAAACCGCTGGCAGTCTCAAATCCGTATTTGCAGGCTACCTCGCAGAGGCGGCAGCCGTTTTCTACCTCTTTTTCGGCGGTTTCAAGCCTTCTTTCTCTTACAAAGCGCATGAGGCTTTTGCCGGAATATTCCTTGAATATGCGGCAGAAATGGAACACGGAATAGCCTACGTAAGAGGCTATTTTTTCCGCGGTGAGGTCCTCTTTCAGATGCGCATTGATATAGTCGATGCTTTGGTTGATGCTTTCTGTGTAATCCATATAGAAACCTCCTTAAAAGGTAAATTTACGGGAGTTGGCGCAAAGCTCAGAAAAAGAGGAGTGAGAGCTTTTCCAAAGCTCTGCGCCGCTGCAGCAAATAATGGCATTTTTCATGTTTACGCTATTAAAAAAAGCAAAAACGGACATCCCAGCTTTCAGAAATGTCCGTTTTTGCTAAAATAAAATGGGCTGCCAGTTACTGACAGCCCATTAAATGCACTAATATCTTTGATATGTGGACTTCCCTTAACCCGAGAAAATGATCCTGCGGAAATTATCCTGACTTATGCTTCATTCTCCGAAGGCGCCTTCCCATCTTTCGACAGTGGCGATATGCCCTCTTCGTCGGCAAATACAGTTGAGGTAACAGTAACGGATTCACACCGTTTTCCCTTTCGCTTTTAGCGAAAGCCATTAAGGCAACCGCAAGACCCACGTTATTTACTTTTCAAACTGCACTTATATTGTAGCACTGCTTTAGACAAAAAACAATTCCAAATTTGCTATTTTACAAATCCGGAACAGGAGTTGGAAGCTTTTCCGACTCGACGACGGTCACCATATCCGCAAGAGCTTTAAGCTCGTCCGAGGCGTAACGCCCGGTAAAAACAAGCTCGGTGCCCGGAGTTTTTAGAGCAATAAGCTCTTTCACTTCGGCAATGGTAATAAGACCGAAATACATCGGAATGGTAATTTCGTCGAGGACAACAAGACCGAAATTCCCGCTCGAGAGCGCCTGTCTTGCCCTTGCAAGGCCCTTTTTCGCGCAATCAAGGTCCTTTCCGTCCGGCTCCCTTCCGCAGATGCAGCCGCTGCCGCAGCCGAACTGGGCGGTCACCACTCCGGGTATTGCCTTCCTCAGGGCCATTATATCGCCCCGGGGATCGTCCTTTATGAACTGGCCGACAAAGACTCTCCTGCCCTCGCCCGCTACGCGCAGAGCAAGGCCCAGAGCCATAGTCGTTTTGCCTTTTCCGTTTCCGGTATAAAGCCTTACGAAGCCTTTGTTCAACACGGACACCCTTTCCACAAATATTCCTGCCATATAAATATAGCACTTTCGGGGTAAAATTTCAATACGTTTTATTATTTTTCGCCGGTTTTACATAGCCTTGAGATACGAAGCGGAGCGTTATTTTTTATAAAACGGCTGGACGAGCTTTTCCGCCGCGGAGAGGAGTTTCATATCCGCCTTTGCCATTTCCACTCCGTCTCCGGATTTGAGGTATGGGCGGATCACCTGCGCAACCTTCGGGAAAAACTCCTCCCTCTTGCCGTCAAAATCCACCACAAGGAAAAGGTGGGGCGCAAGGTCTCCGTCCTTCTGCGCCCAAAGCAGATATGCTTTATATACATTGCCGGAGGCGGAAAAAAATCCGCAAAGCGCCGCCGTAATGGTTTCCGGCACTGAGCCGGGCTTCATAAACTTTATTTCCTGGGGCTTTTGCTCCCCACCGGGATTTTCTGTCTTCGGGTTCTGCTTGAAAATCAGGGATTTTCCGTGAGGGTTTATGACTATTCCCGCAATTTGGCCTTCGCTCTTCTTCACGATCTCGTTGATTCTCGAAAAAGGCATTATCACCGCTCTGCCCTTCGGCAGAGGGCTTTTTTCAAACGCCGCGTAGCATGAAAAAGCAGGTATCATTCTCCCGTTTTCCTGCATATTGAAAACGCAGAGCTCCGTCGGCTTATCCTTATATGGCACGAGAAACTCCGCGTTTCCCGCCTCGGCAAAAAACTGCTTTGCGAGGGCGTCGTTGTGCTCCTTTGAAAGGGCGTCCACGGCTTCGTCCACGTTCAGTCCGTTATTAAAATTCAGTATATCTCTTTCCATCTGTTCACTTCCTGACAAGGGATATTATATTCCAAATTTATGAATAAATAAAGGCTTTAGATATTTTCCATGTCTTCTATCAGTTTTCGCATATCCTCCGGCGGGTCGGAACAAAAGCAGAGGCGCTCGCCTGTTACCGGATGAGCAAAGGAAAGGCGGCTCCGATGGAGAGCATGGCGGGAAATAAGCTCCCGCGAGCCGCCGTAGAGCTCGTCCCCCGCAAGAGGGGTTCCCATATAGGAAAAATGCACCCTTATCTGGTGGGTGCGCCCCGTTTTCGGCTTCACCTTTGCGGCAAAGAGATTTTCGTCTTCGGCAAAAACCTCATAATCCGTGACGGCGCTGCGCCCGCCTTCCGCAACAAAGCGGCGGTGCGCCTCCGGGTCCGTATCGTCTATCGGGGCGTCAATGGTTCCGGACAGAGATGGCGGCGTGCCCTGGGCCACGGCAATATATTCCTTCTCTATTTGGGAGTCTGTGAGCACCGCCGCGGCATGGGAATTTTTCGCCACGAGCACAAGGCCCGAGGTATCCATATCAAGCCTTCCTATGACATGGAATTTTGAGCACGGACAGTGAGCGGCACAGTAATTTGCGAGGGTATCGGTCTGGTGTCCCTTTGAGGGGTGCACCGGGACACCGGGCGGCTTATCGAAAATAATAATATCATCGTCCTCATAGAGTTTGGGAATGTCAAGGTCCTCATTCGGTTCTTCCGAGCCTTTTGTTTCCGGCAGCTCCACAGTGAGCACCGCTCCCGCCCTGAGCCTGTCTATGGTGCGTATAAACTCGCCGTCGAGTTTCAATGACTCCGGGCTGTGGCGCAGCTTCACAATAAGCGCATATGAAAAATGCTCATTTCTCCTAAGGAAGTCGCAGGCGCGCTTTCCGTCGTGCTCATCGGTGATTTTATATTCGAGTATACGCAAGGGCTGCCCGCTCCTTTCCGTTAAATTCAAACAGGGCGGCCTTTCAAAAGGCCGCCCAAAAGGTTTATTTTTTGAGAAGGTCCCTTATCTCGGTAAGGAGCTTCACTTCCTCGCTGGGCTCGGGAGCGGCCTCCGGCTGTGCGGCAGCCTCCTCGGCTTTCTTTCTCGCCTCGGCTTTTTCCTTGGCTTTATTAAACAGCTTCACCACAAGGAAAACTATAAAAGCCACGAGTATAAAATCAATAATTGTGGAAATGAAAGTGCCAATGCCGATGACGACGGCCGGGGTCACCTCTCCCGCTTCGTTTACAGTCTCCGCAGTGAGGGTGATATTGAGCTGGCTGAGGTCAATATCTCCGATGAGCCAGCCTATGAAGGGCATAAACACGTCGTTTACAAGCGAGGTAGTTATCTTGCCGAAAGCTGTGGCAATGATAACGCCTATCGCCATGTCGAGCACGTTTCCCCTCGAAATAAACTCTTTAAATTCGTTCAAAAATCCTTTTGCCCTATTTTTCATTTTCAAAGCCTCCGTTTTATTAAACTTTCCGCCACGTGGACGGCATAAAAAGAATTACCAGCGGGAAAATTTCAAGCCTTCCCACAAGCATCAGGAAGGACATCATTATTTTTGTGAAATCGTTGAATATGTTATAGTTTCCGGAATGGCCCACAAGGCCCAGGGCCGGGCCGACGTTGTTGAAACAGGAAAGGATCGCGCTGAATGAAGTCTCATAGTCGTGCCCCTGGAACATTGTGATAAAAGTCGCTATGAACAGTATCACAAAAAATGTGGTCATATAGATGCTTATAAAGCTCCGGGTCTCCTTATCCACCTGCTTGCCCTCGAATTTTATTGAGTTTACCGAGCGCGGGTGCGCAAGCTGCTTTGCTGAACTGAAAATAACCTTTGCGCTGATTATGAGGCGGCTTATTTTTATTCCGCCGGCGGTGGAGCCCGCGCAGGCGCCGGTCAGCAGCAGGAGAAGCAATATGGCCCTGCTGAAATCCGGCCAGTCCATGAAGTCCACGTCGTAAAAGCCCGTGGTGGTTATTATCGCGGAAACCTGGAAAAATGCCTTTCTCAGAGATTCGCCGAAGCTATCATAATATTGAAGCACGTTTACGGCTATGAGCGCCGTAGATGCTGTTACAAGGCCGAGATAAACTTTGAGCTCCTCGCTTCTGAAAACCTGGGTGAAACGTTTGAGAATGAGCAGATAGTAAAGGTTGAAGTTAATTCCGAAAAGCGTCATGAATATGGCGACGACCCACTCCACATAGGCGCTGTCATAAGCTGCTATTCCGAGGTCACGGACGGAAAATCCGCCGGTGCCCGCGGTGCCCATGGCTGTGGTCACAGCGTCGAACACAGGCAGCCCTCCCAAAAGCAGGAGCACCGCTTCTATAACCGTCAGGGAAGTATATATTCCGTAGAGTATCAGTGAGTTGGAGCGGGCTTTTGGGGTGAGCTTGCCGACGGAAGGGCCGGGCACCTCCGCTCGCATGATATACATGGAGTGGCCCTCGGAAATCTGGGTGAGCATCAGCAGGAACACAAGGACCCCCATGCCCCCTATCCAGTGGGTGAACTCGCGCCAGAAAAGTATGCCCTTCGGCAGGTTTTCAACGGTATTTAATATGGTGGCGCCGGTGGTGGTGAAGCCGGAAACCGTCTCAAAAATGCAGTCCACAAAGCTCGTTATGGAGCCGCTGAGATAGAAAGGCACCGCGCCGAAAAGCGAAATGAGGATCCACCCGAGTGAAACGACTATAAAGCCCTCCCTCGAAAAAATCCTGTCGTCCTCCGGCTTTTTTATTCCCAGTGCAAGCACCGCCGCAAATATGAGCGCCATTGTAATAAGGAAAGACGGTATCACCGAAAACTCGCCGTAGCAAAGGCAGACAAACACCGGAAGGAGCATGAACACCGCTTCGGACGCAAGTATCATTCCGAGGATATACCGAATCATTTTGTAGTTCATAATTACCTCATCACGTCGTCCAGTTCGTCAATAGTCATTCCAGCGGTGATAACTATCACCGAATCACCGTGCTCAATGGTATCATAGCCGCCGGGGATTATCACCATACCGCCCCGGACTATGGCGGCTATGAGCACGTTTTTCTTTATCGGGAGGTCCTTGAGCGGGGTTGAAAGGTAATCCGCGTTATCCCTTACCACAAATTCCAAAGCCTCCACCCTTCCGCCCACGAGGGTGCGGAGGGATTCGACCTTATTCTGGGCAAATGAGTTCTGTACGGCTCTGACGTAGGAAATAATGCGCTCGGCGGTTATCTCCTTCGGAGAGACAACACTTTCAATGCCGCTGTTCTCAATGACCTCCGGGAAGGAAAGGTGATTTATTTTCGCTATTACTTTCTCAGTATTTTTGGTCTTGGCGTACATACAGTAGATTATATTCATTTCGTCAAGGCCTGTCAGGGCGACAAATCCGTCAAAATCCAGAATGCCCTCCTCAAGAAGCACGTCCTTTTCCGTGGCGTCAGCACAGACAATTTCCGCTTTCGGGAGCATTTCGGAGAGCTCCTCGCAGCGCTTCTGGCTCTGCTCGATTATCTTGACGTTGATGCCCATATCCGCAAGCTGCTGAGTGAGGTAATAAGCGGTATTGCTTCCGCCGATTATCATTACGTTTCTTACCGGAGCGCGGAAGCTGCCGATGGCTTTGAAGAAATCATAAATATTTTTGGGCGAAGCTGTGATATTGATTTTATCCCCGGACTGAAGCACGAAAGAGCCGTTGGGAATGGTGACCTCCTCGCCCCTCCTCACAGCGCAGACGAGGACTTTGATTTTATATTTTCTATATACATCCAGCAGGGAAAGGCCACAAAGGGGGCAGTCCTCCCCGAGACTGTACTCCACAAGCTCCACGTGGCCGCGGCAGAAAATTTCCACGTCATTAGCCGAAGGGAAACGGAGTATCCTCGAAATTTCGTGGGCAGCGGAATTTTCCGGGTTGACTATCATGGAAAGACCCAGCTCTTCCTTCATCATCTCGAGCTGGCGCTTGTAGTCGGGGTTGCGGACCCGGGCTATGGTCTTTGGCGCGCCGATTTTGCGGGCGATAAAACAGGCGAGAATGTTTACCTCATCGGCAGAAGTGGCGGCGATGACAATATCGCTCTGGCCGGCCTCCGCCTCCATAAGCACCTCGGCCTTGGCCCCGTTGCCGCAGAGGGTCATAATGTCAGACATATTCTGGAGAGCGCTGAGGCGCTCCTCATTGGTGTCAATGACCACTATATCGTGCCCTTCTTTTACAAGCTGGAAAGCAAGCGTGCTTCCTACCTTTCCCGCGCCTATTACAATAATACGCATTTCAGATGTTTCCTTTCAAAATCCGTCCTTAAGCTATGCTTACAGAATTTTTATCCGGAGCCGGTGCCCCGGGGCGTGAAAGCTTTAAGTTTCCTGCGGCGTACCGCTGTTATCTATCTCTTTTTTGACCTTCGCTGGGACCCCCGCCACAAGAGTATCCGGCGGAACGTCCTTCGTCACGGCGGCGCCGCTTGCCACCACAGCGCCGTCCCCTATGGTAACGCCCGGATTTATGAAGGCGCCGCCGCCTATCCAGACGTTATTGCCTATACTTATCGGAAAAGCAAGCTCCTCGCCCTTTTCATTCACCCGCTCGGACACTTTTATGGGGTGGGTGGCGGTGCAGATAGTGACGTTAGGGCCTATCATGACGTTATCCCCTATAGTGACGGGGCAGGAATCATATATTGTGCAGTTGAAATTGCAGTAAAAATTGTCTCCTACGAAAATATTGGAGCCGTGGTCGCATTTAAAACCGTTTTCCACAAAAACGTTTTTTCCCGCGCGGCCGAAAAAGTTCCTTATAAATTCGCCTCTCCTGTCAAACTCCGCATAGGGAATGGCGCTGTACTCCGTACATTTATCCCTCGCTTCAAGCATTTCACCGAAGAAAACCGCGGGGCAGTAGAGTTTGCCCGCGTCGCGCTTCGCAATTTCTTCACTGCGTTTTTCAAGTTCCGTCACTGCTTAATCCTCCAAGCATATATTCATTAGCAATAATACACCTTTTTAATAATAATTACAAGTTTTAAAGGCGGGCTTTTCCTCTCGGTTGACAAAAAGCAAATTTTTAGATATATTTTATATATGGGATTTTGTCCATTTGGCTTTTTATTAAAAGTAAGGAGAAAACAAAATGTCAGCTGAAACAAGATTATACCCGGGGGACCGTGAGCCCAGGGCCATTAAACTCCGAAAGCCCAAGCACACCGTCCGGAACGTTGCAATAATTGCCGTAGCGGCTTTTATAGTGATCGGCGCGGGAGCGGCCTTTGCCTGGATGTATTTCCAGCCGGAAAAGGCCCCCTCCGACGATCTCCTGCCGCCGGTCTCTTCGTCGGAAAGTCCATCGTCCGAGGTTTCCGGCATATCCGATGAAAACGCCGGCGCTTCGGAAGCTTCAGAACCCGAATCCCAGCCGGAACCCGAACCCATAGTCGAGGAGGACCCCATTCCCCGGGACGAATGGTACATGATACTCGTAAACAGGGAAAATCCTCTGCCCGACAACTATTCCTTTGATGCTGCGGTTGTGGACAGCTTCGGCCACAGCGTTGATTCGAGAATAGTTTCCGACCTTGAGGCAATGTTTGCGGCGGGAAACGAGGAAGGGCTCTCCTTCTCAATATATACCGCCTACCGCACCGTCGAAAAACAGAAGGAAATATTCGACGCTAAGGTTGAAAGCCTTATGGTGGATGGGCTCGACAGGGCGTCTGCTGAAAAGGCCGCGGAGGAATTTGCAGCAACACCCGGCACCAGCGAGCACAACACCGGCCTTGCCCTCGACATAGTTTCCGCATATGGCAGCGCCGACGAAAACAGCGCCGAGGCCAAATGGCTCTTTGAGCACGCATGGGAGTACGGCTTCATTCTCCGGTACCCGAAGGACAAGGTGGAAATCACCGGCTTTGACTATGAGCCGTGGCATTACCGCTACGTCGGGCGGGAGCAGGCAAAGCTCATCTATGAATCAGGGCTCTGCCTCGAGGAATACCTCGCACAATAATTATAACCTGAAAAGCGGCCTTTCCAAAAAGGAAAGGCCGCTTTTTTACTGTTCGTCAAATTTTCCTCGGAGGTATTTTATCCAGTTTTCGAGAGCTGAATAGTCCATTGCGGAAAGCGCTTTTTCATAAAGCGCCGTACCGTACGGGTCAAAATCCCGCATTTTAGCTATGGATTTTTTCGGCCCGAAATAAAATTTTCCGCAGAGGTCAAAATAGAGCTCAAGGCTGTCCGTCAAAAGCCAGTGCCAGCGGAAATAGCCTTCGGCATCGCCGCGCTTTGCCCGAAGAAGCGTCTTTTCACACCAGCTCATAAGGAAGGTGTTCTCCTCCCGGGTCTTTTTGGGGAAATTGTCAACGTAGTTTACGACCTCGGCTTTCATTTTTTCTCCGAAGCCGTCCCTGTCCATGAGCACGAGGCAGTCGTAAAGCTGAGGGTAATCCCCACATTTTATCCCGTGCTCAAATTCGCCAAAGCCATGAATGAACAGGTCCAGCCTGACGCCTCCGACAACGGAGGAATCGTGCTCACGCGGAGGGTCATCTACAATTATCATGGCGTCAAAGTCGCTGTTTTCATTGTTGGAGCCGTCGGCGTAGGAGCCATACACTATGAGCACGGCGGGGTCATATTTTTGCTTTATATATTCTATTATTTCTTCCATCTGCAAGCCTCGCTTTTTGTTTTTTGAAAACAGAAGCGGCGCTTTACGGCTCCTTTACAAATCTTCCGTTAACGAGCACGCAGACCGGCACATTATAAACCGAAAGAGGATCGCCGCTGAAAACGACAAGGTCCGCGTCGCGCCCGGGAGCAATGGAGCCTATCCTATCCTCAAGGCCGAGAATTTTCGCAGGTACTGAGGTTATGGCCCTGACGGCATCGTCATGGCTCATTCCCGCCCTGACAGCGACGGCCGCTGAAAGGGGCAGATATTTTATCGGCACCTCCGGGTGGTCGGTGCATATGGCCACCTCCACGCCGGCCTTTTGGAGGACAGCAGCGTTTTCGTCCCGCATATTTGCAAGCTCTGGCTTTGTGCGGGTGCCTATCATGGGGCCGACTATTGCTGGGATATGCTCAGCGGCGAGCTTTTCAGCGTTCAGGTGCCCCTCAGTGCAGTGCACGAGCACGGATTTGAGGCCAAACTCCCTGGAAATTCTTACGGCGGTGAAAATGTCGTCAATGCGGTGGGCGTGGAAATGCGCCTGTATTTCGCCGCTCAGAACGGCGGCAAGGGCTTCGCTTTTCATGTCGAACTCCGGCTCGTCACCGTCGTCCGAATCGGCGCTTTCCATATCCTTAACATATCTCTCCGCCTTGAGAAGCTGCTCGCGTATTACAGCGGCGGTAGCCATTCTCGTGGCGGGAGCCTGCTCCCTGCCGTGATAGGTGTTCTTTGGATTTTCGCCCAAAGCAAATTTCATGGCTATGGGAGCTTCTATTACCATTTCATCGACGCAGTCGCCGTAGGTTTTCATGGCAAGCATCTGCCCAGCCACAGGGTTTGCGCTGCCCGGGCCCGTGACAACCGCGGTGACGCCCGCTTCAACTGCCTCGGCAAAGCAGTTGTCACGGGGGTTTATGGCATCCACCGCGCGAAGGTGAGGAGTCGCGGGGTCCGTGTCCTCATTGCCGTCGTCGCCCTCTATTCCCGCGCCATCGGCCCAGAGGCCCAAGTGGCAATGGGCGTCAATAAAGCCGGGATATATGGTATAGCCGGTGAGGTCATAGCTCTCCGGGTCGGTGGGGCAAAACTCCATTGGGCCTACATCTATTATCTTTCCGCCCTTTACGAGCACGTACCCTTTTTTTATAAAATCGGAACAAACCGTAAAAATTCCTGCGTTATAAAAAAGCACCTCGGATATTCCTTTCAAACAAAATTATAAATAAAACAGCGGGGGCAAGCCCCCGCCCCATATTAGTTCTGGTTTTTGGCCGTTTCACTGCTTTGAGCGGCGGTTCTGGCTCCCCCGGCGGGTGTCGATAACCTTTTTAAGGTCGCTCATTTTTTCGTCGCTGGACTGTTTAAAACGGCTCATCATATCTTCAAAAGAGAGATTTTCCTGCTGTTTCGGACGGAACTCAAAGCTGTCTGCTCCCCTCTGCACAGGGGCGCTTTGGCGGCGCTGGGATTTTTCGCGGCGCTCCTCGCGCTGCTCCGGCGTCTCAGCCTGCTTCATGGAGAGACCGATTTTGCCCTCAGGAGATACGGATATGACCTTTACTTTTACCTCCTGGCCGATATGGACATAGTCCTTTAAATCCTTCACATAGTTTTTCGCGACCTCGGAGATATGTACCATTCCGGTGGCGCCGCCGATGTCGACGAAAACTCCGAAATTGGTAATTCCCGAAACCTTGCCCTCAACAACAGACCCAATTTCAACTGCCATTAAAGAAACTGTTCCCCCTCAAAAATAATAAGCTCAATCCGTTCCGGAAACGTCAATATAGAAGTGCTCGTCCGGATAGGCGTAGCCGAGCTTGCTCCGGGCCTGCTCCTCTATAAATTCGTCCGTGCCGTAGCTGTCCAAAGTTTTCTGAAGCTCTTCGTTTCGGATAAGCATCTCAGAATACTCCTGGCGAAGGGTGTCAAGTTCCGCCTTTTTTTCGGATATGTTCGCCTGAGTCGCTATCATTGAGTACAGGAGATACACTCCGAAGGCAATAACTGCGACTCTGAGCAAAAGATTCTTCTTTCTTTTCTGTTCCTTTGCTTTCAAAACTTCCGGGCTCCTTTCCGGTTTTTCCCCCGCAAAACGGAAAAACCTTTTTGCTGCTTAGATATAGTTTATTATACACCCGCTTGCTTTCCTTTTTCAATAGTTTTTTGCCGGATGAAAGCCTTTTGGCCAAAATATTTTCAAATTTTTCAGCCTTTTTGATGAAAAAACCGAATATTTTCCTAAAAAGCCTGAGCACCGGTTTTATAATTACTCTTTTTACCGTGCTCAAAGCCCGGCGCAGCAGTTTTGCGATGCGCAGGGTAAGCTGCCCGATGGTGAAATACCAGGCCAGAAACCCGATGGCGATGCCCACATATATGTAAAACCTCGGCATTCCGAAATTTTTTTCAAGGAGAAACGAAAACACAAGAAAGCCAGCCCAAGCGCAATAGACGGCGTCCGTCGCGATGAGCACCTTTTTTCCGGCTGAAAAAATAATGCGCAAGGCCCGGACGACGTCGTAGCAGCCCCCGAGCAGCACCCCGAGCAGCAGTGAACCGAAAAATATTTCCCACTGGTCCCCGAGAATATCGGTAGTATAAATCATTTAAATACCCTTGCAAGCAGCCCGGCCTTCCTCGAAAGCTTTGCGGCATAGGAAAGGGACTCTATCTCCCCTTCCACGGAAAGTTCGCCGCTCTCCTCGGAAAAGCCTATGACTTTAAGGTGCTTTCCCCTTACCGTCAGCATTCTGTCGGAAAGCATCGCCGAAACGGAGTTTTCATCGAAGCCCTCCACGTCCAGAACGCCCGTCGCTTTCAGCTTCTGCCTGCTGTCAAGAGTGAGGCTGTGGGGAATATCTCTTTTTTCCGCCTGGGACATAAGTTCAGTCCTCCTTCAGGTATGGTTGCTGATTAAATTCTATGTGGTCATAAATAAAAAAATACCGAAGCCTGTGGCTTCGGTATTTTTTCGGTTTTCTCAGTCGCAGTTCTGGGCGGACTGATTTCTCTTGTTGGAGCTGTTTCTGCCGGAATTGTCCTGTCCGGAATTGTTCTGGCTGGAATTTGCTCTTTTATCGTTTTTGTTGTTGGAGGCCTGCTGATTGGCTCTGTTTTCTCTGGAATAATTTTCGGGCATAATATTTTTCTCCGTTCAAAACATATTTTTGAAAGCGGCTCTGCCTCTTTCAGTCATATTTTGCCTCGCATAGGGCGATTTATTCAGACAAAAAAGAAGCTGCATAAAATTGCAGCTTCTTTTTTTGTCATTCAAAGGTCTGTTTAAAGCCCTCGCCTATTATGTGCTTTGAGGGAATGGACATTACAAATGCCTTCGGGTCCACCTCGAACACTATCTTCCTGAAATTTGAGAACTGACGGCTCGGCATAGCGCACATGATGATTTTTTTAGGCGCGTTCTGGTAACCGCCCTCGCCGTTTATATAGGTTATGCCCCGCTCCAGTTCGTCCATCACCCGGACCGCTATTTCCTCATACTTATCAGAAATGGCGTAGGCCACCCTGCCCTCCGTGGAGCCGTCGAGCACGGCGTCAATGGCATAGTCCGTGGCGTAGACCGATACGAAAGCAAAGAGCACCGCTTCAAGGGTGCCGTAATAAAGCCCTGCTCCCGCTATGATTACGACGTCTATTACGAGCAGTATCCTCCCCAGGGGGACGTGGGGCATTTTTTTGAGTATCATCCGGCCGAGAATATCCGTTCCGCCGGTGGTGGAGCCTCTTAGAAAAATGAGGCCGAGGCCGATCCCTATGGCGGCTCCGCCGAAAATCGCGGAAACGAGCATATTGTTCGTATACTGCGGCATTATGAAATAGGTGGAGTCGGTTATCACGGTCAGTATCAGCAGGGTGCGGAAGGTATTGAGCATGGTTCTCTTCCCGAGTACCACAAAACCCAGTATCAAAAGCGGAATATTGAGCAGGAAGCTGAGAGTACCCACCTGCATTCCCGTGACGGAGTGGAGCACAGTGGCGATACCGGTGACGCCGCCCGGGGCTATATCATTGGGCGTTGTAAAAATATTTACTCCGGCGGCATAGAAAAGCGAGCCGACTATATCCATTCCTATATCCTTCGCAAACTCAATGACCCTTTCCCTTGTCAAGCCTCGTCCACCCCTTCCGGAAGATTTTCAAGCATCAAATCGAACAGACCGCGTATGCGTTCATTCTTGCCGTTCAGATAGAGCCAACCGAAAAGCGCTTCAACTCCGGTGGCCTTTCTGTACTCGATGGCGCAGGCACCTTTCGGAACGTGGCTGGAGCTTGCATTGCGGCCCCGCATGAGTATATCATGCTCCTCCTCCGAAAGAAGCGGCTCAAAAACGTCGAAAAAATGCGCCTGCGCCTGGGCGCAGACCATTTTCACTGCGAGGCGGTGCAGCTTTCCAACGGGCATGGAGCCATTCTCCAGAAGATGCTCACGCACGACAGTTTCATATACCGAATCCCCCACAAAGGCAAGGGAGAGCCCGTTGAGGGCAGAGGTTGGTACTTTTTCAGAGGTTTCAAGCAAAATCACAAACGCCGCCTTTCCGTTTTATAATATATATTTTACCATTCCGCAGCGGTTTTATCAACATGAATATTTATACCGGAAATGCCCGGAGTTATGCGCATTTTTTACATTCTCAGATTCTTTTACAAAACAAAAAGCCGTGGAGTTTCCACGGCTTTTCTCAGCTTTCTGTTTCCGTTTTTTTCGGCATTCTCAAGTTTCCGGTACCGTCCATATCCTCCCGGAGAATACGGTAGAGGGCGGAAACAATGGGCACTCCAAGGAGCATTCCAAACACGCCCATAAGCCCGCCGCCGACGGTCACCGCCGCAAGCACCCATATACCCGGCAGGCCGATGGAGGAGCCCACCACATGGGGATAAATGAAATTGTTTTCGAGATTCTGAAGTATGACAATGAAAATGATAAATATAAGCGCTTTTATGGGGGATTCCGTGAGTATCATAAACGCGCCTATGCCGCCGCCTATCCATGCTCCCGCCACGGGGATAAGGGCAGTGAACGCTATGAGGGCTCCTATCATGGTCGCATACGGCAGGCGGAGAATCAACATTCCTATGGTGCAGAGCACGCCGAGAATCACGGCCTCGGTGCACTGACCCACGATGAAACGGTGGAAGCTGTCATTGAGCACGGAGAGAACGTAATGTATTTTTTCACAGAGCGCGGGCTTCAGGTAGTGGTGAATGATTCTGTTACCCTGAGCACTGAGCCTGTCTTTATCAAGAAGCAGATATATGGCAAAAATGAGGCCCATTATATACGTCACCACTGTGGAAGCAACGGAGGACACGGTCTGCACTACGGTGCTCATAAAGCTGCCGAGACCTGAGGTGAAGGCCTGGATTATCTGCTCGATTTTCGACTGCCAGTCGATGGACGAGAGAAGCTCAGCATAGTTTCCGGAGATGAGATTATATTCCTCCGCCAAATCCACAATGCTCTCGATTGCGCCAGGCAGCAAATCAAATATAGTCTTGATACAAGACACAAACTGGGGCACCACAAGGCCGATAATAAGGGCAATGATGGCAATGGCCGTCAGAAAGGAGCCCAGCATGCATACCGTTCTCCTGCTCTTTGCGGCAAAGCCCTCCGTTTTCCCGGGAAAATAGTGGCGCTCGTAGAAGCTCATAAGTATGTTTACAATATAGGCAAAGGCAAAGCCAAGGAACAGCGGGTATGCTGCCCCGAGAAGCACGGCGATAAAATGTGCCGCTGTCGGCCAGTAGTAAATGCACAGGTAAAGCGCAAATATGCTCACGCCGATTTTCAGGCAGGTTTTCCATTCGATTTTCATACTTTCACCTCTGCTGACTTTATCTTGTGAATAACATATTGATTATACACCATTTTTTCTGCAAGTTGTTAAATAAATTAGAAAATTTCAGAAAAATTTATGACAAAGCCCCCGCTTTTAAAGCGGGGGCCGGTGTTTTTTATCTCATGTAATCAAATTCAATATTGAGTATGCTGACGGTGTCGCCCTCATTTATGCCCATTTCCTCAAGCTTGTCAATGATTCCGGAAAGGCGGAGCACCCTCTGGAAATACTGGAGGGATTCATAGTCGTCCAGATCCACAAAGCCCAGAGCATGGGCAAGCCAGGGCGCTTCGACAATATATACGCCATCCTCCACGTGGATCTCAAACTCCTGCTTGGAGGTTATTTCCTCACGCACGGGTGCCTCTGCCTCGTATCTGATTACGGGCGGGAGCTTCGCAAGTTCAGTTTCCACCGCATTCATAAGCTCCTTCACACCCTCGCCGGTGGCGGCGGAGATGAGGTAGGTCTCGAAACCCTGCTCCTTCGCAAAGTCGTTGAACTCATCTATCATTTCCTCGATAGCGGCGTCGGCCTTGTTGAGAGCGACGATTTGGGGGCGCTTCGCAAGCTCGGGATTGAACTTTTCAAGCTCGGCGTTTATCTTTTTATAGTCATCAATGGGGTCCCTGTCCTCCATAGCGGAGATGTCAACTATATGAAGGATAAGTCGGCAGCGCTCCACGTGGCGGAGAAAATCGTGGCCGAGGCCCACTCCCTCAGCGGCGCCCTCAATGAGGCCGGGAATGTCCGCCATGACAAAGGAGCTGCCCTCCTCCACCCGGACGACGCCGAGAACGGGAGTCAGGGTGGTAAAGGGATAACTGGCTATTTCCGGCTTCGCGGCGGAAACCACGGAAATAAGCGTGCTCTTTCCTACGTTGGGGAAGCCCACGAGGCCCACGTCCGCAAGGAGCTTGAGCTCGAGAGTGACCTCCATCTCCTCACCCGGATAGCCGGGTTTCGCGAATTTAGGAATCTGGCGGGTGGGGGTGGCAAAATGGGTGTTGCCCCAGCCGCCCTTTCCGCCCCGGGCAACGACGTGAGGCTCCTTATCAGAAATATCCGCCAAAACGCGCCCTGTCTCCGCCTCGCGAATAAGGGTGCCCACGGGAACCTTTATTACAAGGTCGGGTGCGGATTTGCCCGAGCAGCGCTTTGCGGCGCCGGGCTTTCCGTCCTCTGCGGTATAGCGCTTTTTATATTTGAAATCAATAAGGCTTGAAATGTTGGTGTCGCCGACAAAAACGATGTTGCCGCCTCTGCCGCCGTCTCCGCCGTCAGGGCCGCCGGCATTCACAAACTTCTCGCGGTGGAAGGAAACAGCTCCGTTTCCGCCGTTTCCGGCCTTTATTCTTATTTTTGCCGTATCGACAAACATTGATTTACCTCCGTTTTTTGGTTATACTCTGTTCGTTTTGCCGCAAACTACGCAAAAGGCGGCAGAAAACAAAAAGGGACGGATCACGCCGTCCCTTTCTTTAGCAAGCAATTACTGCTCAACAGGATATACGCTTACCTTTTTGCGGTCGGCGCCGAGGCGCTCGAATCTTACAACACCGTCGGAAAGAGCGTAAAGGGTATCGTCGGAGCCTTTGCCGACGTTTGCGCCGGGATGAATGTGAGTTCCGCGCTGTCTTACAAGAATGTTTCCTGCAAGAACAAACTGACCGTCAGCTCTTTTTGCGCCGAGGCGTTTGGATTCGGAATCACGGCCGTTTTTGGTGGAGCCCATACCTTTTTTATGGGCGAAGAACTGCATACTGATTCTAAGCATGTTATTATACCTCCGTAATTATAAGGTTGATGGTCTTCGGGAAGTCCTCGGACAGGTTGTGAAGCTGAAGCCTCAGCGCAGACACAAAGTGCCATGCGGCCGGGCGGGGGCTCGGCGGGAGGATACACTCAATGGTATCTCCGTGCACGTTGACCTCGCATTTTATTTTCACAACTTCGGTTATTCCGTTAATCGCCATTTGCACGGCTGAGCTTACCGAAGCACACACAATGTCTTTTCCGCTTTCAGCATAGCCCGCATGTCCGCTTATTACGAACTTGACAGGCTCTCCTTTTTTATAAAAGAACTCCGCGCGGATCATCTCAATCAGCCTTCGATAGCCTCAACAACAAGTTTGGTATAGGGCTGACGATGACCGAGAGCGCGTTTGCTGCCTTTTTTGGAACGATAGGTGAAAACGTGGATCTTCTTGCCTTTGCCGTTTTTAACGACTTTTGCGGTGACTTTTGCGCCTTCAACATAAGGTGCGCCGACTTTGAGGCTTTCGCCGCCAAGAACAAGAACCTTATCGAGGGTAACTTCTTCGCCTTCGCTGGCTTCGAGTTTTTCAACGTAAATAGTATCGTTAGCTTCTACACGGTACTGTTTTCCGCCGGTTTCGATTACTGCGTACATGATATTCCTTCTTTGTTTAAGTCTCGCTGCGTGTGGCGGCGGCCTTAAAAAAGGACGCACTTATAAAGCCAGGTGCATGCGGCAAGAAAGATTATAACATTTTGTGCATACCTTGTCAATAGGTTTTTCGGCTTAATTCCGCCGCTTTTACGGTATTTTTCATAAGCATTGCGACAGTCATGGGGCCGACTCCGCCGGGAACGGGAGTTATATAGCCTGCTTTCGGCTCGACGGCGACAAAATCCACGTCTCCGCAGAGCTTTCCGTCCGCGCCGCGGTTGATGCCGACGTCAATGACTACGGCGTCCTCTTTCACCATGTCGGCAGTGACAAATCCCGCTTTCCCAACGGCGGAAACAAGGATATCCGCCCGGCGGGTGTGCTCAGCGAGGTTTTGGGTCTTGCTGTGGCAGATTGTCACTGTGCCTCCCTTGTGGAGAAGCATCATAGCCATGGGTTTGCCCACTATATTGCTTCTTCCGATGACCACGCAGTCCTTTCCCTCTACGTCTATATCATAGCGGGAAAGAAGCTCCATGACGCCGGCCGGAGTGCAGGGCAAAAATCTGTAATCCCCACGCATGACGTGTCCAACGTTCTCCGGGTGGAAGGCGTCCACGTCCTTTTCCGGAGGAATACACCTGAGAGCCCTTTCGGCGTCAAGCCCCTTCGGCAGAGGAAGCTGGAGCAGGATTCCGTCTATATCCTTCCGCTCTGCAAGAGAATTTATGATATATTCAAGGCTTTCCTGGCTCACATTTTCGCCGAGGGTGTAAATCTCGCTCAGTATTCCCACGTCCTCACAGGCGCGCTGTTTATTGCGGACGTAAAGCTGGGAGGCGGGGTCCTCGCCTACGATTATCACCGCAAGGGCCGGCCTCTTTTTGAGTTCCCTTGCCATTGCGGTCACCTGTTCCCTGAGTTCGGATCGGACCTTTGCCGCAATGCTTTTGCCATCTATAAGAACTGCCATGGAAAAGGCCTCCTTCTGACAAATTATTCGTTGGGGCTTTCCTCTGCTTCGGTTTCCGGAGCAGGCTCCTCCCCCTGCGCCGCGCTGTTTTCAGCGGGCTCTTCCGGGGAGGCTGTTTCCCCAGCGGAAGACTCAGCGGCGGGCTCCTCTTTGGGAGCGTTTTTGCTGTAATCCCATTTGCCCTCCGCCTGGAGCTTTCCGGCCTCCGTATCCCGCCAGAGCATCATATAGGACGGGTCATTTTCGCGTTTGATTCTGGAGCGGATAACGAGCCAGATGACAAGAGCCGAAGCGGCCATGAGCCCGCCGAGGAGCTGGGATACACGGAAACTGCCGAGCATGAGGCTGTCGGTGCGAAGGCCCTCAATAAGCATTCTTCCGAAGCCGTTCCAGCCGATATAAAAGAGGAACATCTCGCCGTCGAAGCGGCGTCTTTTCATTAGGAAAAGATAGACTCCGAAGCCAATGGCGCACCAGAGGGATTCATAAAAGAAGGTCGGGTGCACAGGGATGGTCGGGTCCATGGCAAAGCCCATTTCATCGGAGGAATGGGTGAGGATATAGCCTACGATATTGTCCCCGGTCATTCCCCAGGGAAGGTTTGTGTTGCAGCCGAAGCACTCGCCGTTTACGAAGTTGCCCCAGCGGCCCACGCCCTGACCTATAAGCACAGCGGCGGCGGCCATATCCATAAATGGCCAGAAAGGAACTTTCCTTATTTTGCAGCCGAGCCAGATGCCGATGATTCCACCGATAATTCCGCCGTAGAAGCCGAGGCCGCCGCCGCGGATATTGAAAATCTCCGCAAGGTTACCGGCGTAGTTCTCCCACTGAAAGGCCACGAAATAGAGCCTTGCGCCTACTATCCCGAAAATCATGGCAAAGAAAATCACGTCTATGGCTCTGTCGCCGTCTATGCCGAATTTTTTGACGTTTTTGAAAATGAACCAGAGCGCGAGGCAGAAGCCCACGGCAATGATTACCGCGTACCAGTAAATATCTATGCTTCCGAGGCTGAAAGCCACGCGGTTAATTTCAAACTCGAGGCCGAGGCCCGGAAAGCTAACGGTATGGGTCATATTTTATCCCCCTTTTTAAGGTCTTATTACGGAGAGAGCGGAGTTTTCCGCGCAGTAAGTATTTCTTATCCTTTTAAGCACCGTCTCCTGGGTTGCACAGGCGGCAGTCTCGATCATATCATACATATCCACACCCGGGAAATAGCCGTTAAATAGGGTCGTCGTCACGCCCTCCACCCTTTCGGTAGCGCGGAGATAGCGGCCATAGACGGATTTTTGAGCACACTCAAAAACATCCGCGGGAATCCCGTGCTCAAGAGCCTTTGCAAATCCGGCCTTCACTTTTTCATATACCTTTTCGGGCTCTCTCGATTCGCCGGAAACCAGAAGTGTTATATAGTCCCTGCCGCTGAAAACCTCGCTTCCGAAAGTGGCGTTTATAAGGCCACTGTCGTAAAGCTCGCGGTAAAGGCCGGTATAATCGTCGAAAAGCGCCTCAAGGAAAATCTCATCAAGGACGCTGCCGCGGTAATTCTCCGCTTCAGTGCCGGTTTTGCCTTTGAAGCCGATGTTGAACATTGGGACTGAGACCGGGAGATGCTGCTCCACAAAATCGGTGACCACGTGCTCAGGCTCGCCGCAGTCTCCCCTCTCAAGGAAGAAAGGCTCCGCAGGTTTGAGCACGGAATCAGCCACGGTGAGCACGTCGTCCACCGTGAAGTTTCCTGCAACTGCGAGCACCATGTTGTGAAGGTTATAGAAGGTATTGTAACATTCATAAAGAAGGTCAGCTGTGATATGGGAAATGGACTCCTTTGTGCCGGCAATGTCTATTTTTACCGGATTTTTGTGGTAAATTGCACCGAGGAGGTTAAAAAGCACTCTCCAGTCCGGGGAATCGTCATACATTCTGATTTCCTGGCCGATTATGCCCTGTTCTTTTGCGACGGTCTCGGGAGTAAAATACGGGTGGGTCACAAAGTCGAGGAGAATTTCAAGGCTCTCCTTAAAATTCTGGGAGCAGGAGAAAAGATAGGAGGTGCGGTCAAAAGAGGTGAAGGCGTTAGCGTTGGCGCCGGTTTTGGCGTAACGGTCGAAGGCAGAGCACTCCTCGCTCTCAAAGAGCTTGTGCTCAAGGTAGTGGGCTATGCCCTCCGGCAGTTTCTTGAAGCCCTCTTTCTCATCGGTTTTAATAAAGGTATCCACGGAGCCGTAGGCAGTTCCGAACATGGCGTAGGAGGTGGTGAAGCCTTCCATTGGCGCAAGGAGCATTGTGAGGCCGGAGGAATGTTTTACTTTATAATAGCAGCTGCCAAGGCGCTCATTTTCAATTTTTTCGACGACGGTGTTCATCCTTTTTCGCCTCCTTTGAGGAAAAATACAGTGGTAAGCTTCGCTTTGTTTGCGGCGGCAATAACCTCTTCGCGGGTTATTTCGTCGATGGCGGCGGCGTCCTCCTCGGGAGTTACAATGAGCCCGTCGAGGATCCCGGTCATATACCAGCTTTCAACGGCGCCGAGGGAATCGCCCACGGAACCGAGGCTGTTTTTGATGATAAGCTTTGTCTGCGCAAGCTCAACGTCGGTGAAATCGCCGGATCTCACTGCCTCGAGCTGGTTAAGTATTTCAACCTGGGCGGCGTCCCTGCTCTCGAACTCTATGCCGCTGTCGACAACCATCACGCCGGTGCCCCGCTCAAAGTGAGAGAGGACATAATAGCAAAGGCTGAGTTTTTCGCGGACGTTCATAAAGAGCTTTGAGAAAGGCGTTCCGCCGTAAATGGCGGAGAAAACCCTCGCGGCGTTCTTTTCCCGCTCCGTTTCGGGAGCGCCCATTCTGAAAGCCATGACGAGCTTACCCTGGACTATGTCCATTTCCTCCTCCGCCTCCCTGTACTCGGAATAGGCGGTTATGGGCGTGCGCTCGAAGGAAGCAGGCTCACGCTTTACCTCGGCTATGCGCTTTGCAAAGACCTGCTCAGCGGTCTCGGATTCGCCGGGGCCGGTGAACATAATTTCAATGCGGGAGGTTTTTACAAGCTCGCGCCATGCATTCGCAAGCTGCGGGCCGGTTATCTTTTCAGCATCCTCAACATAGCCGTAGCGGCAGATCCCGAAGGGCTCCCCCTCAAAAATCATTGCGGAAGTCTGCTTTATGGCGTAAACGCGTTTGTCGTTGAGGTCGCTGTTTATGGTGTCAATGAGGTAGCTCCGCTCAAGCTCCAAGTCCTTTTGCGGGAAAAGGCCGTTTTCATCGAGATTAGGCTCAAAAATCAGGTCGGAGAGAAGCTTTGCGGCCTGCTCGGTCATTTTGTCCCCTCCTATGGCAAAGCGGTCGTCAATGAACTGGAGCGAAAGCTCCACGATCTGGAGGTCCGCCTGCTTTGAAACGTCCGCGTCGAGGATAGCTCCGTACATTCCGGCGAGCTTTTTGTTGAGCTCTGTAAAATCAGGGCAGGATTTGCAGCCCTTGCGGAGCACGAACGGCACCAGAGCGTTTGCGGTGACAGTCTCCCTCCTGAGAGGGGTCACGAGGCAGACCGTTATCCTGTCGGACTTGAATTTTGTCTCCTTAATGGAGCTTATATAGGCTTCATCGCCTATCTTTTTTCTTACGAGTGTTTCTGACATTTTAATCTCCTTCTATCAAAAAGCCGTAGGCTTTCATTTTACATGAACATCGAGCTGGCTGAACGGGAAATCTATCTTCCTTTCGTCGAAAGCGAGCTTTACCTTTTCGTTGACAATACCGCGCAGGGTCTCATAATCGTCCCATTTGACGTAGACCTTGCAGATAATATCCACAGAGCTTGCTCCAAGGGCGGTCACCATTACCACAGGCTCCGGCTCCTTTTCAGCCAGGGGCTCATTCTCGAGCACCTCAAGTATGGTCCTTTTGGCAAGGGCAATATCTGAGCTGTACGAAATTGAAAAGGTGGAATCAAGCCTTCTGATACCCATCTTGCTGTAATTTATAAGCGTATTCCCGGTGACAATGCTGTTCGGAATGACTATTTCCTTGTTGTCCCCGGTTCTGAGCCTTGTGTGTATCAGCCCGACGGTGGAAACGTATCCGCTGACCTCCTCGGAGGGTATTTCCACGAAATCCCCTTCCGAAAAAGGCTTTGACAGCAGAATCAGGACTCCGCTGGCAAAAAGGGCCAGGCTGTCCTTAACAGCAAGGGAAAACGCCAGAGCAAAGGCGCTGAAAAGCGCGAGCACGGAGTTTGTTGGAATGTCGAGCACAGAAGCGGCCACCAGCACCACATTAAAGTAAAGGACAAACCTCATCAATGTGTTGAGCATTTTTGTGGAAGCTCCGACGGCGCCCCTTTTAATCAGAGCTTTCTGCAAAGTATCGGACAGCCATTTTACTAAAAACCAGCCGGCAACGAGAATCGCTACGGCTATTATTATCTCCATGCCGAATTTTTCCCATATTTCGCTGAAGCTCATGCCCTCTGTTCTTTCGGTTATCACCTGAAAAGCGTCCTCGGCGGCTTCAGTTTCCATATCAACAGACATCAAATATATGCCCCCTTTATGCGGTTAAACTTTTTTCAGCTTCGCAAAGTTCGCCATGAGCTTTTTGGTCCCGGCCTTTTCAAAGGCGATTTCAAGAAGCGTGTCCCCAGACATGGGCGTTGCTGAGAGGACCGTACCCTTTCCGAACACACGGTGCGAAACCACGTCACCGGTTCTGAAAGCAGCTCTTTCCGCTTTTGGCGCAGCTGTGAAGCTCTTTTCCACCCGGATTTCACCCTGAGGCGATTCCTCAAAGTGGAAGCTGACGTTCTGGCGGCGGCGCTCCGTCTCGTCGTTAAAATCCTTATACTCGCCGGGTATTTCCTCAACGAACCTCGACAGGCGGTTGTGGCTCGTTTGGCCGAAAATCATTCGGCTGGCGGCGGCGGTGAGATAGAGATTCCTTTTGGCGCGGGTGATGCCCACATAGGCAAGGCGGCGCTCCTCCTCCATTTCGTTCATATCGTATATCGCCTGCATCCCCGGGAAAATTCCCTCCTCGAGGCCCACCACAAACACGTTTGTGAACTCGAGGCCCTTGGCGGAATGGAGAGTCATCATCAGCACAGAATCGCTCTCTTCCAGGCGGTCAAGGTCGGTATAGAGCGCGACCTCCTCAAGGAAGCCTGCAAGCTCGGGGCTGTCCGAAGCGTCCTGATACTTTATAAGGTTGGTTTTGAGCTCGCCGATATTCTCAAGCCGGGCTTCGCCCTCTACTCCCTGGGCACGGAGCATTTCGGTATAGCCCGTCTTTTCGCAGAGCAGGTCAAAAAAGCTCTCGGCTTCAAAATCCTCCGCCGCGTCGGAAAGCTCCTTTATCATATCGGTGAATTTCATCAAAGCGGCGGAGCGCTTTGAAAGGTCCGCATATTCGTCAGCGTGCTCAAAAACCTCAAACAGTGGTATCCCACACACGTCGGAAATATGCTGGGCAGCGGCGAGGGTTGTATCCCCTATGCCCCGCTTCGGCTCGTTGATTATGCGCTCAAGGCGCAGGTTGTCCGACGGGTTGCAGACAACGGACATATATGCAAGCAGGTCCTTTATCTCCTTGCGCTCATAAAAGCGCAGGCCGCCCACCACCTTATAGGGCACGCCCGCACGCAGAAGGGCGTGCTCAATGCTGTTTGACTGGGCGTGCATACGGTAGAGCACCGCAAAGTCGCCGTATCTCTGCCCGGCGCTTATGCCGTCAAGAATGGTGTTTGCCACAAAGGAGGCCTCAGCCTCCTCATTTTCGCAGCGGCGGACTGTTATTTTGCTGCCGTCGCCGTTGGCAGTCCACAGATTTTTGCCCTTTCTTTCTGTGTTGTGCTCAATGACCTTATTGGCGGCGGAAAGTATATTCTGGGTGGAGCGGTAGTTCTGCTCGAGGCGCACCACCTTGGCCCCCGGGAACTGGCGCTCAAAGGAGAGGATATTTTCAATGGTGGCGCCCCGGAATTTATAAATCGACTGGTCATCGTCGCCCACTACGCAGAGGTTTTTATTCTTCGCCGCAAGCAGCGCCACAAGCATATATTGGACGTGGTTTGTGTCCTGATATTCGTCGACCATTAAATATTTCCAGCGGTCCTGGTAATATTCGAGAGTTTCCGGGGAGCTTTTGAAAAGCCTCACAGTCTCACAGAGGAGGTCATCAAAATCGAGCGCCCCCGCTTCGTGAAGCTCCTTCTGATAGGCGGCATATACCTTTGCGGTGACTTTCAGGCGGTAATCCCCGGTGCGTTCGGAATTGTCCAGAACGTCCTGAGGGCTTTCAAGGCGTTCCTTCGCATGGCTGATAGCTCCCGCAAGGGGCTTCGGAGGGTACTGCTTTTCATCCATGCCGAGAGTTTTAAGGCATTTTTTGACGACCCGGAGGCTGTCGTCAGCGTCATATATGGTAAAACTCCTCGGAATGTCTATTTTTTCCGCGTCCCGGCGCAGTATGCGCACGCACATGCTGTGGAAAGTGGAGGCAAAGACGTCGGCGGCTTCCGTTCCGAGCTTTGTGACAAGGCGGTTTTTAAGCTCGTCCGCCGCTTTGTTGGTAAAAGTGATAGTGAGTATATTCCAGGGGCGGACGCCGCTCTCAATGAGCCTTGCCACCCTCGCTATCAAAACAGTGGTTTTGCCGGAGCCGGCACCCGCAAGGACAAGAAGCGGGCCGTCCTTATGTAAAACCGCGTCAAGCTGGCGGTTATTTAACGTTTCATACGAGAAAGACATCTTTTACCTCCGGTTACAATAAGCTAATTATATATATTATCATATTATGGGCTTTGCTGCAAGGAAAATAAAAAAATGTCTTTTCTGATACGCGTCCCACCACCGGCAGCAGGGCCCTTGATTTTCAAAAGGAAGTAAAAAATTTTTAAAATTTGTGTTTATACTGTTGACAAGTGTCCTTATATGGTGTATTATTATCACATACTCAACAAAGGCACTGACTTTTTTCATATTTTTTCTTTCTTTTTTCTCCTTGTGCGAAGGCACTTTCCCTCCAAAGTGCCTTCTATATCCGCTTTTTCTCCTTACTTTCATATATGTCTTATAACAAGAAAAATCCGATGCTCAGCATCGGATTTTTTCTTTGCATTTTTATTTTACGAGGCCGAGAAAGCGCGCTGTTTCCGCCACGGGAAAGCCCATTACGTTAAAATAGTCGCCCACTATGCCTTTCACAAGGACGGAACCCTTGCCCTGGATCCCGTACGCGCCTGCCTTGTCCATCGGCTCAGAAGTGGCAACGTAGCTTTCTATTGTCTCATCAGAAAGCTCATAAAACTCCACCTCGGTTTTCTGGACAAAGGAGCGTACGGCGCCCTTTTCGGCAACGGCAACGCCGGTATATACAAAATGCTTTCTTCCGGAAAGCCTTCTGAGCATGGTTTTGGCGTCATCGGCGTTTTTCGGCTTGCCGAAGATTTCTCCGTCGAGCACCACGACGGTATCGGAACCGATAACGGTGTCGTCGGGGCGGAGGGCCGCGACGGCAAGGGCTTTCTGCTCCGCAAGGAGGACAGGCACTTTTTCCGCGGGAGTGCCCTCGGGCACGGATTCCTCACAGCCGGAAACCACACATTCATATTCAGGCAAAATAAGGCTCATAAGCTCTTTCCTTCTCGGAGAGCCGGAGGCAAGTACATACATTTTATAACCTCGCTTTTATACTTTTTCTGAAAGCAGCTTTTCAGCCGCCGCAAGCCTTGCGGATATGGAGAAAAGCTCCATTGCGGCGGGAAGATCCGCCGCCGGGGCGAAGGTGGGAGCAATGCGAAGGACGCTGTCCTCCGGGTCCCTGCCGTAGGGATAGACTGAGCCCGCCCCGGTCAGGGTGAGGCCCGCCTCCTTACAAAGGGCCACTGTGCGCTTCGCGGTGCCGGGAAGAAGCTCAGCAGAAATGAAATAGCCGCCCCTGGGGCTGTTCCATTTCGCAATGCCGGTTTCACCGAGTTCAGATTTGAGCACTGTGAGCACCGTTTCAAATTTGGGGCGTATAATCTCCGCCTGTTTTCTCATATGGCTGAGCACTCCGTCAAGGTTTTTAAAAAACAGCACGTGGCGCATCTGGTTTATCTTATCCGGGCCGATATTCTGGAAAGAGAGCATACGTTTGATGTCGGCAATGTTTTCACCCGAGCAGGCCACCGCTGCAAGGCCGCCGGTGGGGAAGGTTATCTTGCTGGTGCTGCCGAGCATATAGACCATATTGCCCTTGCCCTTTTCCTCCGCAAGACGGAGAAGGGACGGAACGTAGTCCTTCTCCCCGTCGGGATAGAGGTCATGGACGACGTAGGCATTATCCCAGAAAATGCGGAAATCCGGCGCCGCAGGAGAAAGGTCAGCAAAGCGTCTTACCACTTCCTCAGAATAGGAAATTCCCTGTGGGTTGGAATATTTCGGCACGCAGACTATGCCTTTTACCGAAGGGTCCGCTATGAGGCGCTCCACTTCGTCCATATCCGGGCCGTCGGAGTTCATTTTTACTGTTACAAGCTCGAAGCCGAAAAACTCGCCCACGGCAAAATGGCGGTCATAGCCCGGGGTCGGGCAGAGGAGCTTGCGGTTTTTCTCCTCGCTCCAGGGGTGTACTGAGCCGGGAAGCCCGTGGCATACGGCGTGGGCAATGAGGTCATAGAAAAGGTTCAGAGAGCTGTTGCCGGTGACTATCACTTCCTCCGGCTCAGCGCCGAGAATCTCCGCAAAGAGGCGGCGGCACTCCGGGATTCCCTCCACTACGCCATAGTTACGGATATCGAAGCCGTTTTCACATTTGAAATTTTCGGTTTTGCTGTTCACAAGGTCGAGCATCGGGGCTGAAAGCGCAAGCTGCTCCGGGCAGGGCTTGCCTCTGGAGATGTCGAGCTTAAGGCCGAGGGCCTTTTTACCGTTGTAGCGCTCTTCAAGGAGCTTCTTTTCCTCCGTAAGCTCCGTTTTTGTCATTTCACAATATTTCTTCACTGCAATGCACCTCTTTGCCAAAATATTTTTTGCGGGCAAGGCTTACTATCTCGTACTCTATGCCCTCGGTATCTTTAAAAAAGAAAGCGTAATAGTCTTCGCAGTACTCAGGATAGTACTGCGGCTCATGGATTATTTCCGCCGGGATAGCGGAAACTTTTTTATAAATCTTAGCCACTGCTGCCCTGCTGCCTGCGTGGAAAGCAATGTGGTGGACCGCACCGGGCTTCCTCCGGCAGACACGCTCTCCGGCGTAGGCCTCCCTCGGGCAGACAAGCCCGAAGGAGAAATTCTTGTCATGGTATTCGACAATCCTGTATTCATTCTCCGGAACTGCGTCGTACTCCTTGCGCTCAGGGTCGAAGCCCAGAATCGGGAGCAGCTTATCATAGAATTTTTCCGCACGGGTGAGGTCGGAAACTGTTATATGTATGTGGTCAATTATCGGATGCATAAATTCACCTTGCAAAAAATCAAAAAAGCTGCCGGAAAATGTTCCGGCAGCAAATTTTCTCAGAATTCGGCCGAGCCGGTGGTTCTCGGGAAAGGAAGCACGTCACGGATATTCTGGATTCCGGTGAGGTACATAATGATGCGCTCGAAGCCGAGGCCATAGCCAGCGTGCTTGCAGCCGCCGTAACGGCGAAGGTCAAGGTACCAGCTGTAATCCTCCTCCTTGAGCCCGAGCTCGTGTATGCGGTCAAGAAGGACGTCCAGACGTTCCTCACGCTGGCTGCCGCCGACTATCTCGCCGACGCCGGGAACAAGAAGGTCCGCCGCGGCGACGGTCTTTCCGTCGTCGTTCTGGCGCATATAGAAGGCTTTTATCTCCTTCGGGTAGTTGGTCACGAAAATGGGAGCTTTATATACCTCCTCGGTGAGGTAACGCTCGTGCTCGGTCTGGAGGTCGCAGCCCCAGTATACCGGGTACTCGAAGCGGTCCTTGACCTTGCTGAGCATCTCTACGGCGTCGGTATAGTCCACCCTCGGGAAATCGGCCTTTATGATGCTTTCAAGGCGCTCGATGAGGCCCTTGTCATAGAAATCGTTGAAGAACTGCATCTCCCTCGGGCAGTTGTCGAGCACGTAGCGGAAGATATACTTTATCATGTCCTCGGAGAGCTGCATCTCGTCCTCAAGGTCCGCGAAGGCGATTTCCGGCTCAATCATCCAGAACTCGGCGGCGTGGCGCTGGGTATAGGACTTTTCGGCGCGGAATGTAGGGCCGAAAGTATAGATGTTGCTGAAAGCCATTGCCATGGCTTCGCCCTCAAGCTGTCCGGAGACGGTGAGGCCGGTGGCCTTCCCGAAGAAGTCCTGGCTGAAATCGACGGTGCCGTCCTCTTTTCTCGGCGGGTTCTCCGGGTCAAGGGTAGTTACGCGGAACATTTCGCCCGCGCCCTCGCAGTCGGAACCGGTGATAAGCGGGGTATGAACGTAAACGAAGCCCCTGCTCTGAAAAAACTGGTGGATAGCGAAAGCGGCGGCGCTTCTCACGCGGAAAGCGGCGGAGAAGGTGTTGGTCCTCGGGCGGAGGTGTGCTATGGTGCGAAGATACTCGAGGCTGTGGCGCTTTTTCTGGAGCGGATAGTCCGGAGTGGATTCGCCCTCCACCTCTATTTCGTCGGCGTGAATCTCAAAGGGCTGCTTCGCGTCGGGGGTGAGAATGATTCTTCCGGCCACGGAAACGGCGGAGCCCACGTTGAGCTTAGTGATCTCCTTGAAATTATTGACGTTATTTTCCTCATAAACGACCTGAATATTGGAGAAGCAGGTGCCGTCGTTAAGTTCAATAAAGCCAACAGATTTGGAGTTGCGGGAAGTCCTCAGCCAGCCGCAGATTTTTACGGGCTGCTCGGTGAAAGCTTCCGGGGAGGCAAAAATGAGCCTCAGCTCCGTTCTTTTCATTTTGATCACCTCATATAAAAATAATGTTACAGTTTAATATATCATACCCCTTGGCTTTTTGCAAGAGCGGTTTTGAGAAAATTCAGCACGCATTTTATAGGTTTATCCAATATCTTTTGATTCTTTCTCCCTCTGCCTCCACTTCCTTTTCGAAAACTCCTCCGTTTGCGAGAATCGTCCTCTCGCTGGCGGCATTTTCGCTGTTACAGGTTATCATCACTTTTTTTAGACCCCGCTCCCGGCATTTTTCAAGGTCGAGGCGGAGCATCTCCTTTGCATAGCCCTTCCGCCTTTCGCTTGGGCGAACGGAATAGCCGATATGGCCGCCCCAAAGGCCCAGAACCGGGTGGTCGATGTGGTGGCGAAGGTCGATCATTCCGACTACTTTTCCGTCCTCCTCCCGCACCGCCATATAGGTGGTGGACGGGACGCGCCCCTCGGGGCAGGTTTCTGGGTTTTCCATCATCTCGAGGTATATTATCCAGTCCTCCACCGATTCGTAATTTTGCAAAGCGCTGCAGCCGGCGAACTTATCTTCGTCGTTGCTTTCTGCTGTTTCCCGGCTGAAAGCCTCTATTTCGTCGGCATATTCCATAGATGGTCTTACCAAAATCAGCTCGTCCATACGTTTCCTCCTTTATTTATTGAAAGCGGCGCGGCAGAAGCCGCGCCGCAGTTCATTCTATTTTCCCGTTGAGCCGAAGCCTCCCGCTCCCCGGGCAGTTTCGGAAAGCTCCTCCGCCTCGACATATTTTGCCATCAGCACGGGTATTATAGCCATCTGGGCAATGCGGTCCCCGGGATTTACGGCGTAGCTTTCGTCGGAATGGTTATAGAGCCCGACACAGACCTCGCCCCGGTAGTCGGAGTCAATGACGCCGACGCAGTTTGATGGCACTATGCCGTGCTTTATTCCGAGGCCGCTCCTGGCGAAGATAAATGCACCGTAACCCTCCGGCACCGCAAGCGCAATTCCCGTGGGAACGGTGACGCTCTTTCCCGGAGCGACGGTCACCGGGGCGTCTATGCAGGCGCAAAGGTCCGCTGCGGCAGAGCCCGCAGTGGCGATTTTAGGAATTACGGCGTTTTCACGCAGTTTTTTGACAGAAATATTATACTCCATAGCGTTTTTTAAGCTCCCCGAGTTCCTTTTCAAGCCTGTCCGCCCGGCGGTTTGCCTCGTCGACCTCCATTCTCGCTCTGGCGGTATCGCCAAGATACTCCTTGAGCTGGGAGCGGATATGGTCGCTGTTGGCGCTCTCCTTTTTGTACTCGTCGAGATAGGAAATGGCGCAGAGGACAAGGGCGTCATTCATGGAAAGGGCGGGGTTTCTCGCGGTGAGGCTGTTTATATCGTCAGTCATTTCAGCGGCAAGATCACGTACATATCCCTCCTGCTCGGTGGTGGTGACGGTATAGCTTGCGCCGGCAATTTCAAGTTTTATCTTTCTGGATTCTTCCATTTCTGTTCCTCCTGTAAAAGGCAAAGCATTATAAAATTATTATACAGCTTTTCTTCTCTTCTGGCAATGATTTTGAGCACGGATTTTTAGAGCTTTTCGGGATTTTTTAAAGGCTTTTTTCTCCCGAAACTCATATTATGTTATCGAATAAACTTTTCGGGAGGAATTGCCATGATTTTATACGATATTCCTTATAACAGGGAGCTTGCGGTGGACTACGCAGACAGGTGGGCCTATTTCCGCAACCCCGCTTTTTATGATTTCAGCGCCATAGGCGGGGACTGCACCTCCTTCGCAAGCCAGTGCATACTGGCGGGCGGAGGCGTCATGAATTTTACCCCCACCTTCGGCTGGTACTACGTCAACGTCAACGACAGGGCACCGGCCTGGACGGGGGTGAAATTCCTTTTCAATTTTCTCATCAACAACACCGGAATAGGCCCCTACGGGCACGAGGTGGACATTTCCGAAATCATGCCCGGGGACATCTGCCAGCTTATCCTCGACGAGGAGGACTGGCAGCACACGCCGGTCATCGTCTCCATTGACGGGGACGTGGCTAACCTCGACACAGTCCACGTGGCGGCCCATTCCTACGACTGCAACTGCCGCCCGCTTTCAAGCTACGCCATAACCGACGCGAGATTTATACATATTGACGGTGTGCGTTCCATGCTTCCCACAGAGCCGGAGGAACCCATTGGGCCCATGCCTCCGGCTGGACCCATGGAGCCGGAAGCTCCGCAGGAGGAAACTGCGGGATAAAAAGAGGCGGCTTTCAAGCCGCCTCTTTTATATTCCTTTTTTGTAAAGATAGAACGAATACACCGCGGGAATAATGGCAGCTATAATTGCTGCAATAAGAATTGGCCAGGTCCAAAGGAGAAAGGCGTTTATCAGGAACAGAAAGCCCACTGCCACAAAGAGCCAGCCCCCGAGGCGGTTGGAGCGGTTCCAGTTTTCCTCGCTCGAAAGAGCCCAGGGAGTTCTTACGCCGCAGGTAAAGTTCTGCCGCGCTTTCGGCAGATAGTTCCCAAGTGCGATAAACAAAACGCCCATTATCAGATTTACGACAGTACCGATATTTATTCCGATGCCTAGGGCGTTGGCATAGGTCATCGCCATAACCACAATGGAGATAGCCGGGATTATCCAGTAAACGAGCGCTATCAGCTTATCGCTTATGTTTCTCCTTTTCGGGTCGTTCATGGTCACAACTATACAGAAAATATGGAGCGCGCACATAATGGCGGGAATCGCGAAAACGGTGAACGCCTTGCTGCTCCAGCCGTTTGGAATGTTGTCCGCATCAAAATGGGTGGCAATGGTTTCCGGAAGCTGATTCCATAAAACGAGGCCGGCAACGGTCGGCAAAAGAGTGATTATGGAGGTTATTATCAGTAGCTTTTTATTTTTCATCTTTATTCTCCTCCCTGAACTGGGCAAGCCAGAGCATTATCTCCTCAAAAACGGAGGTGTTGAGTTCGTAATAGACAAAATTTTTATACTTTGTCTCAAAAACAAGGTCCGCTTTCTTGAGCTGGGAAAGGTGGTAGGAAACAGTTGCCGCCGTCATGTCAAAATTGGCAGCGATCTCCCCTGCGGATTTTTTCCCGTCCTTGAGCATTGTCAGTATTTCCCGACGTACAGGGTCCGAAAGAGCTTTAAAGGTTTCCGCAAAGCCCACTCATACCTCCCCCTTCTGCACCTTGAAAACGTAGTACGCGGCAGCGGCCACAAAAACGGCCAGAACCGCTTCAGCAAAATATATTCCGGCGTACTGGGACACCATGAGGATGCTGAAATCGGCAAGTGCATGGACCAGAATAGCGGCTAAAAGATAGTTGAGCACGTTCTTTTTTACCGCGGAGAAAACCACCACGGAAAGGCAGAGCTGGAGCGCCATGGCGCATACCCTCTCAAAAACCGCCACAGCGGCAAGAGCCGGAGTCACTTCCGAAAGGCTTGAAACTATCGTTGCGAGAGATTCAGCGCTTCCTCCCGCCAGCGGCAGCAGTACGGATTCTCCCGCTCCGGAATTTATGAGTACCGAGAAAGCTATATTTGCCACCATGTTGAGGCCGAGCACGAGCATGCATTCAATGCCGCCGTGGCCGAGGCCGTATGAAACGGCGTCGCTTTTGCTGTTGTAATTTTTGAGCACGAATTTCATGGTGATGTATCTTCCCGTCTCCTCAAAAATTCCGGCCATAAGGCCGCCATAGAGGGCATAGAGAAAGAAATTGGTGCTCATAAGGTTTGAAAAAGGATTCTCAGACGAAAGCAGAAGAGCATGGACAGAGCCTTCGAGCATCTGGGCAAAGAGCACAAACGTCAAAGCGCCGCCTATGGCAGGAACTATGCTTGCTTTTGATTTTATTTTCCAGATGATTATAGCCGCTAAGGGTATCGCAAAAGCGAGAACCGCTTCAATTATCATGCAGGTGACAGATGAGGATGGGACTGTCATAATATCGCCTCCGAAAAAAGTATTTAGAAAACTTTCTAAATATAGAATAGCATGTCGGGCGCATATTGTCAACGAGCATTTTGAAAAAAGTCTAAATAGTTTTCTCAGTTTTTACAAAATGCCAAAAAATAACCAGCCGGAGCATGTAGCTCCGGCTGGTTTCCGGTCGGTGTTGCGTCTGCGCTTACTATATATAAAAGGCAGAAAGCCCGCCCAGACTGCTTAATCCTCGGGCACCAAGAGGCCGTAGTTGTCGTCGTTGCGGCGGTACACTACGTTTATCTCGCCCGTTTCCGGATTGCGGAAAAGGAAGAAGCTGTGGCCAAGCATGTTCATCTGGAGAATGGCCTCCTGAACGTCCATCTGGTTCACATGGAATTTTTTTGTTCTCACTATACCGTAGTTTTCTTCGGGCTGAACATCCACGTCTTCGGCATCCGGCAAAAACTTTCCGCTCTGGAACTTGCGCTCGAGCTTTGTTTTGTTGCGGATTATCTGCCTGGAAAGGGCGTCCGCTACTGCTTCAAGCGAGTCAAGACGGTCGGAGGTGGTTTTTTCCGCTCTGAAGAACATTCCGCCGGAGGAGATAGTCACCTCCACAGTTTCCCTGCCGTTCTGGTTGCTGACGGTAACAACAGCTTTGGCATCGTCACCAAAAAAGCGATCAAATTTGGAGAGCTTTTTTTCGCAGCGCTCACGGAAAGAATCGCGGACTGAGGTGTTCCTGGAAATGATGCTGATGTTCATATTTTTACCCCCTTTATTTTAACGACAGAAGAAATCTTCTGTGACTATATTATAACATTTACCCGGCACCAATTCCACATTCTATTTTTACAGAATTGTAAACTTATTATTATGGAAAATGCACAAAGAATTTTTGCCCAAAAAATTGGCTTGCTCATGCGGTTTTTCGAGCACGCAAATTAAGAAAAGCCGGAATTTACACCAATTTCACACCAATTGAAGCAAAAGGGCGCCGCTTTAAATATTTGCTTACGCAAAATCGCGCTAAAAAGCCGCAGAGCCGACCGGGGATTTAACCCGGTCGGCTCTGCGGTGTTTTTATTGAAAGGTTGAGAAGATTAGAAAATATCAGTGTTTTCTCGTTTTGAGCACAGCTGCCGCAGCAGCTAACATGAGCACCAAAAATGTGTTCAGGTTAACATTGCCATTTGCTCCGATATTTCAAATATTTTCGTTTAAAGTTAATCAAGATTTCCCGCGACGCAGACCTTTCTTCCAACCTCCTCCATGTATACCACGTGGAGGTTGCTGCGATATATTTTTCTCAGAAGGTCTTCCTGCAGAATATCTTCAGATGAGCCGACGGTCAGAGTGCCGCCGTAGTCCATAACGGCTACTTTCCCGCCAAGCAAAATGGCATGGTCGGGCATGTGCGTCGTCATAACTATGGCGTAGCCCTGGTTTGCCAAATCCTTTACCATTTTTACTGTGCGAAGCTGATTTCCGTAATCCAAATGATTGGTGGGTTCGTCAAACATAATAATTTTAGGCTGCTGAACTATTACGCGGGCGATGGTGGCCTGCTGCCGTTCGCCACCGCTTATCTCCGTATATGGCTGATTTGCGAACTTTGCAATATTCATTTTTTCCATGACGTTATCAGCCAATGCGTAATCATCAGCGGAAGGCTTCTGAAACATTCCGAGGTATGGCGATCTTCCCATAACGACAAAATCCCGTACGTTGTAGCCATAAGCCGGGGTATGAGTCTGCGGAACGTAGCCGAGTATTTTTGCAACCTCTTTAAGCCCGATATCCTTTATATTGCGGCCCTCCAGCATTACCTGACCGGAGGAAGGATGAAGAAGATTTGCCAGACAGTTGAGCAACGTGGATTTTCCGGCGCCGTTTGGCCCGAGAATTGTGAGTATTTCACCCGCATCCAAAGAAAAATTGACGTTGGAAAAGACCTGCTTATTGTTGTGATATGAAAAACTTAAATCCTTTACTTCAAGTATCATGACATTTTCATCCTCTGTTTTACCAGAATATACAGATAGAACGGAGCGCCGATAAGGCCGGTCAGAATGCTTAGCGGTATTTCAAGAGTTGTCAGAGCTCTTGCCACGGTATCAACTACAAGCATAAAAACGCCTCCGAGCACAAATGCAATAGGAACGGATTTAATGTTGTCCGGCCCCACCAGCATCCTTGAAAGGTGAGGGATCACAAGGCCTACCCATCCGATAGTACCGCAGATACATACCGCACAAGCTGTAAGCAGCGTGGCGCAGAAAATAATTACGCCTCTTACAACGCCTATTTTTACTCCCAATGTTTTGGCTTCGCTGTCACCCAGGGAAAGAATATTTATCTGCCAGCGCATGGCTATCAGTAAGGCCGCGGCAGCCAGAATCGGAACCGCAACAGTAAGTACGTCTGTATCTGTAACTTTTGCGAAGCTGCCCATTTGCCAATAAGTAATGTCTGCAAGCTCAGTTTCAGGGTCTGCCAGATATTTTATAACTCCCATAAGTGAGCTCATAATGCCGCTGACGATTACACCTGCAAGAACGAGCATAGTTACCGAGTCATTCCTCATCAGTTTCGGTATTGCTACAGTCAGCAGCACCGTCACAATTCCGCTGATAAAAGCAAGCAGCTGTATTCCGACAGAGTTAAGATGAAGTAAAATCGCTATTGCCGCTCCGACGCAGGCTCCTGTGGAGACTCCCAGAATATCCGGTGAAACCAAAGGGTTTTTAAATACTCCCTGATAAGCTGCACCCGACAGAGAAAGTGCCCCGCCAATCAGCATTGCTGCGGCGATTCTCGGAAGACGCAGAGTAAATACAACTCCCTCCGCAAAAGGATCCCAGGAGGCTTCCAGTCCCTCTCCGCCGAACAGCGTCAAGAATTTTGACCATAGTAATTTTATAACGTCGGATATTTTTACTGTATACCTTCCGGTACACAGTGCCAGCAAAGCAAGCGCGATAAGAATTATGACCATCAGCACAATCAGCATCCTGTATTTTGAATTGGAGATGGTACGCCCGCTCATTTGCCTTGCCCGTTCTTCTGCACCAATCATTTTTCTCTCTTCCTTTTATTTGTACAGATCCGCATGGAATACATAATCCAGCTGCTCTTCGCTCAGTTCAACGCCAAAGAATTTCTGAATGAAATCTTTTTCTTCCTGTATCATGTCTATCTCCGAGAAGATTTCAGGCTGAATTATAGATGCCATGTAAAGGTAGTAAAGAGGTTTATCAACTGTGTTTGGAGGAGTCCAACGATACAAACCTATCGGTACTTTATATACGCGGTGATTCTTAACAGCGTTGATATTGCTCCAGTCCTGACCTTCAATGCGGTTTTCATAGAGGTCATCAGGAGTGCTGTCATCCCAGTTGCTGAGGAAAATAATATCAGGATTGTAAACAAGAATTTCTTCCATTGTGGGGGCGGAACGCTCTGCGGATTCACCGGTCAGCACAATATTCTGTCCTCCGACCTTTTCAGTGATCCACGCGTCGACGCCAGTGGCATAGACTTCGAGATCTTCAATATGAGCCAAGGTAAGAACCCGGGGCTTTTCGTCTTCGGAAAGCGCTTCGATTTCAGAGGCTTTGGAATCTATGTACGCTTCGACTTCGTCATACCATTCAATGAGCTCCGCCGCTCTCTCCTGGCAGTTCAGGACATCTCCCATCATGGATATAAGATTTTCGAGTGTTTCTAAGTCGGTGGCGCCTTTAAAGGTTGCTACGGGAATACCCAAATCGTTCAGCTGGGAAATGGTATCGGTAGAAGTTACCCAGCAGAGAACCAGATCAGGTTCTGCCGCGACAAGCTCTTCCATATTGATGCTGCTGCCCACGATAGTGGTATTGACATCCTCAAGCTCCGGTGAAAGATCTTTCATAAGAGAAGCTTCCCAACCGGTGTAGGCACTTTTAGAAATTGCAATAACATTGTTCATGTGCCCCTGAAGCGCAAACATAATGTTTGGTAAAACAGGAGCGATTACGACTATAGCCTTGGGGTGAGCGGGAACCAAAATTTCATTTCCGGTTGCATCCACAACAGTCCGCATTGCGTTTTCGTCCGATTCATCTGCAGAACTATCCGGATCAGAGCTCTGAATATTCTCGAACTGGGATTGGCTTTGCTCCGATTCATTGTCTCTTGGCTTGCTTGAACAGCCTGCAACAGCCATCAGCATTGCCACAGCCAAAAGCAGAGCAATAATTTTTTTCCACTTTTTCATAAAGTTTCTCCTTTGTGTTTTTTTATTTCCCCGGAAAGATAGGCGGCGCCTTTCTTTCCGAAAATTTCATATGGCATATCAAGATACTGTTCCCCTGAAATCTGAGGGTCAGGCAGAGGAATAAAGGCAGAACCGGTAAAGTATTTCCCATAAACCGGGTCAGCTATTACGTAATCGGCTCCCGCTCCAAGCTCCAAAAGTTCTTCAGCGGAAGAGAAATAGTGCAGCGGAAGATCTCCGCACACAGAACCGTAAAATTTCCGCAGGTTCGGAAGCGGCGCATACGCCGCCAAAGTTACGTCCGTGTATCCTAGTTCTTCTTTGAAAAAGCTGCGAATACTTCCCATTAACATGGGTTCATGTATTATAAATATTTTAGGCTGCTTTTCAGTGGTAAACGGCTCAGAAGGTTCACAAATTGAAAAATCTTCATCCCCAGCGTTCACTAACTTTTTTATCCGCTCCTGCCAACTGAGCACCGCGTGTTCTCCCACGGGTATTCCTGAAATATAGGGAATTCCAAATTCGTTTTTCATCAGCTTCGCAAGTTGAAGTCCCGCTGCAGACACCACCCAGTTGAGACAAGCTTCGGAGGTGTGTTCAATATCTCCTCGTCCCCAGACGGTACAGCTAAGTCCGAGTCTGTTAAGGTGCTCAATTCCATGAGCGAGCTTGTCCTCCCTGCCAAGCAGCGCTGGGCAGTACCCCAAAATATTGACCCGGCCGGCATCTTTTTCTGTGCTTTTTCTGACTTTCGCCCGGCAAAGTGCCAGCATGGCTTTTGAAAATCCGGCTGAGCCGGGAGTAAAGCCGTCCGACGGCAAATAAACGGCGGGTATACCGGAATCCGTCAGTTCATTTGCAATACTGTCGCAGTCCATCCCGGTAAAAGCCGGGACTGCGCTGCCCATAAGGCAGGCAAGCATTCGGCGTTTACTGCTGCTTGAGCCCGAATATG
>JBJEQR010000011.1:0-4425 GCA_051881855.1 Oscillospiraceae bacterium | reverse complement strand
TCTGGAGGCGTACCCCCGTCTCTTTGTGCAAGAACAAAGAGATGGGGGTACATATACAAAGCGAAAGACGGTGGGGTCAAACCTCACCCTATCGTAGAGATTGCAAGGCGGAACACCTCATCCGTCTTTGCCTTACGGCAAAGCCACCGTCCTCTTGCGGTTCCCAAAAATTTCTGCGGCATGCGCCTTGAAATTTTTGACCGCGGCGCCGTACCCCGCTCGCTGTATCGCCCACTGGGCGCGCTTCGCGGGCTACGCCCCAGAGGGGAAGGCAAGCGGGCGGATAATATCCGCCCCTACGGATACGTGCCAATATTCACAAGCCAAAATACGCACAAAAAACGCGGGCGGCCACTATCTGGCCGCCCGCTTCTTCTTTATTAAGCCTGACTGGGTTTATCCTTTTCTTCGATGTTCCATCTTTTCTCAAGGGGCGTCTTTCCGCCGCAGGAGCTGCATTTCTTGCCGTCGCAGCTCTGCTTCGCCACAGCCTCTTTAAGCTCCTCTATGATTTTTTCCTGTTCTTTGTCCATTTCAAAACCTCCGTTTCATTTTTGAATGCAATATAATTGTACCCTCCCGGAGGTGAAATAATCAACCGCCCCGGACTTCTTCGGCAATTTTGGAACAAACATGAGCAAAAACGGTTACAAAAACGCCCGTGCTCAAATGAGCACGGGCGTTTTCCTTCTATTTTTCCGGCTTCGGAACTACTTTGCCCAGCCGAGGCTTCCGAGAATATTCCTTACCTCGCTGCTCTCAAAGTCGCAGGCGTAGCCCCTGACGAGCATTGAATACCCATCTATGGTGCAAGCCGCGGCGTTCTCCGAGATATACCAGGTGCCGTTCTGGAGCTCGGCCTCGCCGTAGTATTTCCCGAAGGGCGTTTCGGAGGCAAGGACCTCCTCAATGCTGCCGACGTCCCGGCCGTCCCGGGTGACCTGCAGGTACGCATCCCCGAGCTGGTAATCTTCCGAATGGCAGATAAAGTCCGCCTCGGAAGCGCCGTTCATTTCCGTTCCCGTAACAAGGCTCCAGCCTTTGGGAAGATCAGCCACAGCCAGATCTCCGGAAACATGTTCCATTTCAACTTCTGCTTCTGCGCTTCCGCCGCAGGCGGCAAGGGAAAGAAGCGCCAGCGCTATTAAAAAAACGATAATCTTTTTCATATTTCCTGCCCCGTTCTTTTATTTTATCCTACGGCTTTACGCTTGCCAGCACTTTTTATGCCGATGCTCTGTGCCGGAAACGGTTCCGTTTCAGAAATCAACCTATAAAGTCGGTAAACTCTCCGCCTACATAATCCGGTGCGCTGTAGCCGGCCTGGATGCCCGGAAGGTACCAGTCATAGTAATAACCCGGAAGGGCGTTGCTGTTTTCCATGGCCACATCCTCCCAGTCCATTCCCCAAGGCCTGATATGTATATAGAATTCCAGCCAGCTGTTGGAATCGGCAGGATCGACATATACGCCGTCAATAATCGTGAGATTTTCAAATTCGGTCGCTTCCGGATCGGAGTACCAATCATCCCCGACTTCGTAGTCCCAATAATATCCGGAAACGCTTTGGATGCTGCCCACGTTGGTTCCGTTGTCGACAACTACCACATTGATCTCCGCGGCGGGATCGTAACGGGATTCCTCCTCATTCCAGATGATGAAGCTGCCCTCTCCGTTCTCGTCAAGTTCTATATCAACACAGCAGTCAAACCAATAGTTGCCGTTGTCCCATCCGGTGTAGTCTCCGCCGGCTCCGGTCACAATGAGCCAACCGTACCAGCAGCCGTTCCAGTACTCCTGTTCAGGGGTGAGCGTATTGGTAACTCCGCTGGTTACGCTTCCGTCAGACTGTCCGGAGGACTGGCCGCCGGAAAGCTCAATGGTTATAGTCTCTCTGTTCGTTTCATAGGAGTCAGAAAGCTCAACTACCACATTGTCATTGGTATTCAGAAGCTGATAAACAACGGTTACCTCAATGGTTTCTCCGGATTTTATGTTTTGCTCATAGTTAATGCTGAGGCTTACTCCGTCAGACTCGGCGTAGGAGGTGCCAAGCTCTTCTCCGCACTGTTTCACAGACAGAAAAATGCTCCAGAAGAACGAATTTTCCACACCGCTCTTGTTGGTGTAGTCAAAGGTCAAAGCCAAAGCGTCCATGTCATCAAAGTCTTTAACAATGCTGTAGCCCTTGTAAACCACCTGATAATCACCTATTACCATAACCTTTGTTTCTTCGGCTTTATCTGCTTTATCGGTTTTATTGGTTTCATCAGTTGTGCCTTCTTTTCCCCCTCCGCAGGCAGCAAGGGAAAGAACCATAACGAGAGCCAGAACAGCAGCAATGATTTTTCTCACTTTCAATCGTCTCCTTTGTCATTTAGTCATTTTTTCCGAAAAAGCGGGCAATTTCTCCCGCAAGCCGGATTTTGTTTTGTTTTATAGTATGATCGGCCAGAGTGCCGTCATCTATCATTCTTTGGCGTTATTCTTCAGTTATCCGGTCCTCAATTTCACCGGTCATATCCTCCACAGCTTCGGTAAATGCTTCCGTTATTATTTCCTCTTTGTTCTCATTCAGCATGCCGAAAGCGGTACTTTTCACGCTTTGTTTTTCCTCAGCGGTCATTTTTCTCTTTTCGTGCTCACACTTTGCCAAAATTGCCCCGAAGCGTTTCGAAATCCCGCCAGAGGCAAATTCTCTTTCAAATTCCTGCGCGTCTGCGCAGCGCTCCCTTTTTCGAGCTTTTCGTACCTGAAAACAATTTTTTATCGTATTCATTTTAAATCTTTAAAAGAGGACATACATCATTCTTTTGGGTGATACGGTGCATTTTTAAATGCAAAAAAATAACGGATACCCGGCTTTTATTCCGGATATCCGTTATTTGGCAAAGGCTCCGCCCCGGGAATATCCCGGCACGGCCGGAGCCTCTGATTCACATTATTCCCTGGCTGCCTCGGCGGCCTCCATGGCCTGCTCATACTCGTTTTCCATATCGTAGGGCTTCACTTCCGGGGTGACTGCGGAATAGGTGGCGTTGTTGTAGCACTCTATGCCGGTACCGGCGGGAATGAGCTTACCGATGATGACGTTCTCCTTGAGGCCGAGCAGCTTGTCGGTCTTGCCCTTGATAGCGGCCTCGGTGAGGACTCGGGTAGTCTCCTGGAAGGAGGCGGCGGAGAGGAAGCTGTCCGTCGCAAGGGAGGCCTTGGTGATACCGAGAAGCATCGGGATATATGTCGCTTCGCGCAGGCCCTCTTCGCCGTTCGCAATGCGTTTCCTTATCTCCCTGTTCTCCGCAAAGAGCTCGCCCTTCTCCACGGTCATGCCGGAGAGGAGGTGAGTATCGCCCTGGTCGTCAACCTTGACCTTCTTCATCATCTGGCGGACTATGACCTCAATGTGCTTATCGTTGATGTCAACGCCCTGGAGGCGGTAAACCTTCTGTACCTCGGCAATGAGGTAATCCTGAACGGCCAGAGCGCCGTTGACGTCGAGGTACTTATGCGGGTTGACGGAGCCCTCGGTGAGGAGAGCGCCGGCCTTGACGTGGTCGCCCTCTTTGACCTTCGGGTGGCTGCCGTAGGTGATGAGATATTTGCGCTCCTCGCCGGTCTCCTTGTTGAAGATGACGATATGGCGGTTCTTCTTGATCTCATCAATTCTGACGTCGCCCTCGATTTCGGCAATGACGGCTTCGCGCTTCGGATTTCTGGCCTCGAAAAGCTCCTCAACACGGGGAAGACCCTGTGTAATATCCTCAGCGGAGGCGATACCGCCGGTGTGGAAGGTACGCATGGTGAGCTGGGTGCCGGGCTCGCCGATGGACTGGGCGGCTATGACGCCCACGGCCTCGCCCACGGAGACAGGCTTGCCGTTGGCAAGGTTCATGCCGTAGCACTTGGCGCATACGCCGTGTTTGGACTCGCAGTTGAGAATGGAGCGTATCTTGAGCTCGGTGATGCCGGCGTCTTTGATCTTTTTGGCGTCATCCTCGTCCATCATCTTATCCTTGCTCACAAGGAGCTCGCCGGTGGCGGGGTCGAGCACGTCCTCTACGGCGTAGCGGCCGATGAGACGCTCGGTCATGGGCTCGATCATCTCGCCGCCCTCGCGGATGTCGTGGACCACAATGCCCTCGTGGGTGCCGCAGTCCTGCTCACGGATGATAACGTCCTGGGAAACGTCAACAAGACGTCTGGTCAGGTAACCGGAGTCCGCGGTACGGAGAGCGGTATCCGCAAGGCCCTTACGGGCGCCACGGCTGGAGATGAAGTACTCCAATATATTAAGTCCTTCACGGTAGTTTGCACGAATCGGGATCTCGATAGCTTTACCGGAGGTGTTGGCGATAAGTCCGCGCATACCTGCCAGCTGACGGATCTGGTTCATGGAGCCACGGGCGCCGGAGTCCGCCATCATGA
>JBJEQR010000010.1:0-4538 GCA_051881855.1 Oscillospiraceae bacterium | reverse complement strand
TCGAAAAAACTCGCGGCAATCTAAGCCCTATGTTCATGGAGCGGTTTTCCGCTTGGAGACAGCTTCGCAATGGGGGAAAACCGCTCTGCCGCATTCGTTTTTTCTCAAAAACACCCGCCGTAAGGGCGCCCGGGGTGGGGAGAAAGGTGCGCTTTCGGCGCACGGTGCTCCCGCACCATGCGATGTAATCGGGACACCCCTACGAGGGGGCTGGGGGTGGGCCGCGGAGCGCAAAGGGTCGTGCCGCCTTGGGACACTAAAATCTGCTGTCGGCCTGAACGACAGCAGTTGAGATTAGAAAGATACCCTTTCCCTGCAACAGTTTCTCCCCCTAAGGGGCGTAGCCTGCGAAGCGCGCCCAGTGGGCGATACAGCGAGCAGGGTACGGCGCCGCGGTCAAAAATTTCAAGGCGTATGCCGCCGAAATTTTTGGGAACCGCAAGAGGAAACGTTTGCGGGAGCAAACGGTAGGGGTGAAGCGCTTTTCTCTGGCGGGTACCACCGTCTCTTTGTGCAAGAACAAAGAGATGGGGTACATATAAAAAGCTAAAGGCGGTGGGGGCAAACCCCGCCCTATCGCAGAGATTGCAATGCGGAGCACCTCATCCGTCTTTGCCTTACGGCAAAGCCACCTTCCCCAGAGGGGAAGGCAAGCGGGCGGATATTATCCGCCCCTACGGTTTGCGCAAAGCGCGCCAAGGCGACAAGGCGTAAACGTTTTCGGAACGCCGCGGACGGCGTTCCCTACAGTAGCAAGGTGCCATGCGGGCAGGCATTTGGGGAGAGACCAAAAGAGGGGGCGGCGAGCGTCCCTCCTTTGAGAAACCCCCTGCGACCCCAAGGGCCGCAAACCCTGAAACAAGGCCCAATGTGGGACTGTCCCTTTTTTACAGAAAGAGATTGGTTACACAATCCCCACGGAACGCCGGGGACGGCGTTCCCTACGGTTTGCCCCAATGCATACCAATGTATCATGGCACAAACATTCTCCGGCACTCCGCGCCCAGCTTTCCCCAGTGTCAGCACCTCGTTTCATTCTAACGGCGCGACCAATCACCCGCCCCACCAAATAAAATGCGGGATAATTCGGATCAAGAATATCCGTCCCCTACGCCATTTTCAGCTCCTCCAGCACCCTGCGGAGGAACTCCGTCCGGTAGCTGAAGAATTTCTGCTCGGAGCAGCAGCACTCCCCGAGATAGCGGTAGGGCACGTGCTCAGTCACCGAGAGCAGCATCTTCCTGTGCAGGTCGGCGCGCAGCGCCCCGTCGTCAATATCCCTGCCCAGGGCCCGGAGGGCGGCGTTCACCGCGTCAAAGGCCGCCCTGTCAAAGCGGCTTCCCTCCCCGGTGAGCACCACTTTGCTGCGCCGCTGCTGTCCCCGGACAATGTATTCCGCCACCTTCCGCATATCCGGCGGCAGGGGCTTTTTTTCAGTATTTTTCTTCATTTCCACCTCACTGACCGAAACTAAGGAGCGCCATGGTCTCCTCAAAATAGCTGTCCTCCCGGGCCTCCGCCGCCGGCACCGGCCTGCCCGCCACAAAGTAGCGCAGGGCGTCCGGCGCGTGGGTCACCTCATGGGGCTCCGTGGCGGCGTCGTTCGGGTCCAGCTTGTCCGTAACGAGGGCGGGCAGGCTGCGGATAAGATTTGAGCACGATGGGAAAATTTTGAGCATGGGCTCCTGCTGCCCAAATTCGTTCTCCCGTGGGCGCAGCCACTCCCGCAGGTTGTACCAGCCCGCCACCCGGTTGTTGTCCGCCTTCGTGAGCATTATTCCGTGCTCGGCAAAGAGCTCCGCCACGCTTTTGCCCGTGTCCTGGCGGCGGCTCCACATGTCCGGCGGAGCCAGATAACAGTAAATTTTCTCCTTCGTCATGGCCCTTATGGTCTCCGCCGCCCGGCTGATGATAAGCCCGCTCTCGTAAACCTCCCGGTAGACGTAGGCCCTGCCTCCGCTGTCCACCGCTATCCAGTACCCCGCCAGCATGTCGAGGCCGTAGTCCATGACGAAGTACCGCCTCCATTCTGCGGGCAGCGAAAATGGCTTGCAGACGTGGATTTCCCGGTTCCATTCAGTAAAGAACTGCCCCTCGAAAATGTCCCAGTCCCCGTAGAGGAGGGCCCTTTTGTCCTTGTCGCAGAGATTCCGGAGCCTCGAAACGTACTCCGGGTCCGCCCGCATAAGGAAGCCGTTGTCCGAGACCTTTGCCGGGATAAAGAGGCGGCTCCCCGTCCCGGTGCTCAGAACCTCCCCGGGTGAGCACGGGTCTATGAACCTCTCCTTCACCCAGTTGTGCCCGACCCCGCCGGGGTTCGTGCTCGACTTCATCTGCTTCGGATAGGGATTCGCGCCCCTGAGCCTTGACATGAGGTAGAGGTACATCTGCTTCGTGAAATGGGTCAGCTCGTCGAAGCGTATGACGTCGTACTCAGCGCTCTGGTAGCGGTAAACGTCGCTCTCGCTGTCGCAGTACCCGAAGTCGAGCACCGAGCCGTTGACAAAGCTCCCCACGTGCTTCGCGGCGTTGTAGCGGTATATTTCCCCGGGATAGACCTCCTGCGCCACCCTGATGAGGCTCTTGTCCAGCTCCGGGTAGGTGCGGCGGAGAATGAGCTGCTTGCTCCTTGGGTACCGCAGGGCATAGAGCATGGCGTCCATGAGCTGTCCGAAGCTCTTGCCGCCCCCGGCGGCCCCGCCGAACAGCACCTCGTCCGCCCCGGCAAAAACAAATTCGCCCTGTTTTTTCGTCAGCTTCAGCTCAATTTTCAAAATGACCCCTCCTTCAGTCCTTGTCCTGCTCCTCCACCACCCGGACGTATACCTCGATTTTGTTGTCCGGCGTCTCTGGCTGGGGCTCAAACAGGTCCAGGCACTTGCCCAGAAGCTCCAGCGCCTTCATTTTTTCGCTGATTTTTATGCCCTGCCCCTCCTCAGGCTCCATGAACGCCAGCCGGGAGAGCTCGTCAATGAGCTGCTGCTTTTTCGTCCTACTCCTCCCCATGGCGCCTCACGCTTTTGAAAAGCTCTGCGAACATATGTTCTGTAAGGCTTTCGCCCCGGCTTTTCTGCCGGGGCTTTTCCTCCGGTGGGAGGAATCTCTCGTCACTTTCAATTATTCTAAGCGGATCGTTTTCGGTCAAAATAAATCCTCCTTTCCCTTGACTTTTTACAGAAAATATTCTAAAATAAATTCCGGAGATTTAAGAAAAATTTCTTCATTTCTCCTTGCATGAACTATTATATCAAGAAAATTTTCTTTTGTCAATAGATTTGTGAAGAATATTTTCTTCATTGGAGGCAGACTATGGCACTTCTCGAAAAAATCCGGATACTGGCGGCGGAAAAGGGCGTCAGCCTCGCTCAGTTTGAGCGCGACTGCGGCTTTTCAAAAAATTCCGTGGTGAAGTGGGACAAAAATATGCCCTCCGGGGACAAGCTCCTGCGTGCCGCCCAGTATTTCGGCGTCTCCGTGGACTACCTGCTGGGGAACGACGGGGAAGAGGAGGAATTTCCGGAGATTTATTTCAGCTTTCTCCGGGGAGCCAAGGAGCTGGACCTCTCCCAGCGGGACCTTGACCTTCTGCTGGACATAGCCCGGCGTTTCAAAAAGGAGGACGAGGCTCAGTGAAATTTATTACCAAAGCCGTCCTCTACGGCGAAATAGACAGGATACGGGCCGAAAACGGCATTTCCGGCCCCGCGGACCCCTACGCCATGGCAAAGCGCCTTGGAATACCCGTTTACCTGTATGAATTTGACAGCCGCCGTTTTTCCGGCGCGCTCATCCGGGGTAAAAATACGGCGGAAATAATCGTCAATTCCTCCCGGGGCCCGGAGGCCCGGCGCTTCACCGTGGCCCACGAGCTGGTGCACTATTTCCTCCACGACGGCGCCCTGTTCAGCTGCCTTGAGCAGAGCAGTGTCACCGCCCTGGAGTGGCAGGCCAACGAGGGTGCGGCGGAGCTGCTGCTCCCCTATTGCTATTTTCTTTTTTCATATAGGAACATACGTTCTCTTTACCTTGCGGACGAGGACCGGGCGGTGCGCGCCCTGGCGAAGGAATTTTCCGCCACCCCCGCCATGGTGAGGACGCGCCTGCTTTCCCTCTCGCCGGAGATTTCCCAGCTCGAAGCCGGGGTGCCCCTCGAAAAGGTGCGCCTTCTCTCCCGCAGCGCCGCCGCCCCCGCCAGAAAGCCCAGCATAGACGTCATCTGCGAAGGGTGAAACGCAGGGCCCCTGCGGGGCGCAGTCCTGGCTCCGCCGCAAGGGCGTAAATATGCGCTGCGGCCCGAACCGCAGGGAACGGCTGGCGGGGTGCGCCGATTTGCCTTATTGTAGGCGAATTGAGCGCCACCCGTAGGGGCGGATATTATCCGCCCGACTGCCCGCATCATACCTCGCTACGGCAGGGAACGCCGCCCACAGCGTGCCGAGAGGATTGTGTACCCCCATCTCTTTGTTCTTGTACAAAGAGACGTGGGTACGCCTCCAGAGAAAAGCGCTTCACCCCTACCGTTTGCTCCCGCAAACGCT
>JBJEQR010000009.1:0-21172 GCA_051881855.1 Oscillospiraceae bacterium | reverse complement strand
CATCGGTTAACCTCTTTTGAACCACGCGACTATCGCGTGGTTTTCTTTTATACAACAAAAGGGCGCATTGTTTCGGCAATGCGCCCTTTTGCTTTTGCCTTTTCGCATACATTAATCCTTCATAATTGAGCACCGTTTCTCATAATCTTTTGCGGCACCCATTTTAATTTGGCAAAAAGCACAGCAAACACCGTTTTTTCCCGTTTTAAGACAAAATATCTTAAAAAAATTTTAATTTTTCGTTTTTTCCCTTTTATCTTCTAAATTATATGGTATAATTTGATATCTGAACAGTTGATTTATTTTATTAAAGGAACAAATCTGATATGATTAAAGAAAAATTTTCCGCTCTTTGGGAGAAAACCGACCTTTCGGAGGTCGTTTCCCTTATATATATTCCGCTTTCCGCAGTATATCTTGAGCTCGTGCTCAGGATAAAATATCCGTCTGATCTCAGAGAATTCCTTCCGGCAATGCTTATTTTTTCTCTGGCCTTTGGCATCTTTCTCAACATGCTCTGCATGCTTCCGAAAAGCGAAAAAGTGCGCAAAATTTGCGCAGGCGCAGTTATATTCTGTCTCTGTCTCTATTTTACGGTTGAATCCTTCGTAAAAAGCGCTTATCAGGTGTACATGACCGTTTCCTCCATTGCGGAGGGAACCGGCGGGGTGCTGACCGACTTTCTGGGTACCTTCCTCAAAGCGATACAGAGCGGATTTTTCATCATAATACTGCTTTTCCTGCCGTTTATATTGTTCGTGCTCATGTGTCTTGTGGAAAAAATCAGATTTGATTTTGGCATTAAATATGAGCACCGCAAAAGCGTGCTCATATTTAATACTGTGCTCATCTGTGTGATGTTTGTGGGCGGAACAAAAGCTGTTTTCAACAGCGACACAATGTTCGGCGTTTACAGGGAGGCTTATAACTTTGACCGGGCTTCTTCCGCTTTCGGACTGATCACCGGAACAAGGCTCGACATCCAGTATGCTGTATTCGGAAACCCCGCCGAGAACAGCTTTATTATTGAGGTGCCGGCTGAGCCGGCAAAACCGGACAATGTAATTGTGGAAAATCCTCCGGAACCCGCCGACCCTGATATGCCGGAATATGGCTTCAATATCCTCGACATTGACTTTGAGAGTATTATGGCTGAAACCACTGATGAAAACCTTCTGAACGTACATCGCTATGTCGCAAGCCTTTCCGGCACAAAGCAGAACGAATACACCGGGCTCTTTAAGGGAAAAAACCTTATAATCATTGCGGCGGAGTCCTTCTGCGGCGAAGTCATCGACAAGGAACTTACTCCGACACTTTACCGTCTCGCAAACAACGGCATAAAGTTCAGCGACTTTTACCAGCCCACATGGGGAGGCAGTACCTCCACAGGGGAATACTCCATTCTCACTGGCCTTGTGCCTACTATGGGTGTCACCAGTATAAGAAAAATTGCGGAATGTGACCTCAGCTTCACCATAGGAAACAAGCTGAAAGCGGAGGGTTACACCACCGGTTCATATCACAACGGAACTTATACATATTATAACCGTGACAAAACGCATACAAAATTCGGATATGACTATTTCAAAGCCTTCGGCAGCGGGCTTGAAGACGTGATGAGCACCTCAGGGTGGCCCGCCAGTGACCTTGAAATGATGCAGGCCACTTTGTCCGATTACATTGATAAGGAACCTTTTTCCATCTATTATATGAGCGTCAGCGGTCACGGTTTTTACACAAATTTCAACAATTCCATGTCCATGAAAAACCGTTCTTACGTTGAGGACCTTGATTACTCCACCACTGTCAAAGCCTATATCGCCGCAAACCTTGAGCTTGAGCACGCCGTAGCATATCTTGTGGATGAGCTTGAAAAAGCTGGTATCGCCGACGATACGGTCATCGTAATTTGCCCCGACCACTATCCCTATGCGCTGGAAAAGGGTGAATCCTGGGGCAACGACGAGGACTACCTCGGCGAGCTTTACGGGTACCCCGTCACAAATAACGCGGAGCGCGACCACAGCGTCTGCATCATCTGGTCCGGATGCCTTGAAAATGAAAACAAGGACATGCAGACCGAGATAACGGGGCCCTCCTACTCCCTCGATATTCTCCCCACCCTCTGCAACCTTTTCGGAGTTTCTTACGATTCGAGGCTGCTAGTGGGCCGGGACGTGCTTTCTGACGCGGAGGCTCTTGTCATCTGGCCGGATTACAACTGGAAAACCGAACTGGGATATTACAATTACACTACGAAAAAATTTGTTCCCACCAGTGAAGATATAACCGTCGACGATGACTACATAAACACTGTCGACGCCATAGTTAAGAACAAAATAAGCTACTCAAAAGCTGTCGTTACCTACGACTATTTCAGCCTTGTCACAGGCGGCAGTTCCGAGGAAAAATAAAAATATTAAAAAATTGCAAAATTATACTTGCCTTTTCTTCCCCGATATGTTATAATAACTTTCGCTGAAAAAACAGCATCTGGGTGTGGCGCAGTTGGTAGCGCGCTACCTTGGGGTGGTAGAGGCCGTGGGTTCAAGTCCCGTCACTCAGACCAAATGGAGAGTTCATTATGAACTCTCCATTTTTTATATTTGTTTGCAGAGATTTGAGGTGGCAAGTCATATGGGCAAAGTTTATGAGTTCGACGCTGTGATACGAAAGGTGCCGGATATTGACGGAGCGTATATTGAGATACCTTTCGATTGTAAAGGCGGAGTTTGGTAAGGGACGCGTAGCCGTCCATGTGACTTTCGACGGCGAGCCCTATGACGGACAGACTGTGAGAATGGGCACTCCTTGCCATATTGTCGGAATAAGAAATGACATAAGGGCAAAAATCGAAAAACAGCCCGGGGACATAGTTCACGTCACTCTGCGGGAAAGATAAATATTTCAAAACTGCTTGAAAAGCCGGCGCATGTCGTTCTCCGAAGGAGATGCATTTGTTATTAAATTTATTACGCACAACGGTTCTTCCGAGAGATTTGGCTATATTTCCGATGGAAGTATACAGGATAAAGTGCCGGTAACACAAAAAATCGTTATTGATTGATTTACATGAGGAGGTGCGGTATGGACTGGATATTTTTTGACCTCGGCTCGACGCTTATCGATGAAAGTGACTGCGAAAGGCAAATAATTTTGGATACGGTGCGCGGTACAGAGGTTTCATTTGAGGAATTTGAAGGCAAGATGGCCGAACTTGCCGGAAAAAACGAAAGCGCCTATTCCTCAGCGCTCAGATATTTCGGGCTTGAAAAAGCAAAATGGAACGGTGATTTTGAAAAGCTCTATCCGTGCTCAAAAGACGTGCTCAAAAATCTTTCTGGTCGGTACATACTCGGCATTATCGCAAACCAAAATCCCGGACTCGATGAAAGACTTAAAAAATTCGGAATTTACGACTGTTTTGAAGTTATAGCATCGTCCTCCGAGGTTGGTGCGGCGAAACCCTCCGAGGAGATTTTCCGCTATGCTCTGCGCAAAGCGCAATGCAAACCGGAGAATTCCTATATGGTCGGCGACAGGCTTGACAATGACATTGCTCCTGCTCAGCGGCTTGGAATGAAAACCGTCTGGGTAAAGCAAAGTTTCGGCGGTATGGGAAACCCAAAGCTGCTTGAAAAGCCTATAGATATAATCATAGAAAACATCTCGCAGATTTCAGAGTATTTATGACAATGTAAAAGGCCGGTGCTTGAGCACGGGCCTTTTACATTGCTAATTTTGAGCATGACTCGTTATCTTAAAATAGTTCCGCCGCCGAGGACCGTATCTCCGTCATAGAGTACGGCCGCCTGCCCCGGAGTGACAGCCCGCTGCGGCTCGTCAAAAACAAGACGCACAGTGCCGTCCTCAATAGGAAATGCTGAAGCCCACTGCTCCTCCTGACGGTAGCGTACCTTTGCTTTACAGCGCAGCTCTCCTTTCGGTGCCTCGCCGGAAATCCAGTTAAAATCGCCCGCAACAGCTTCATTTGAATAAAGCTCTTCCTGCCCGCCGAGGACTATGGTTCTGTCCTCCGGGCAAATACGGCAGACGTACATGGGCTTTGGAAAGCTGTATCCCAGTTTTTTATGCTGTCCGACAGTATAGCGGATTATCCCTTTATGCGTACCAAGGGGCTTTCCGCAGGAATCAACAAAGGTGCCCTCCTGGCATTTCTGCCCCGTATAGCGCTCAAAAAAAGCGGCGTGGTCGCCGTCCGGTACAAAGCAAATGTCCTGGCTGTCATGCTTCTGAGCGTTACAGAAGCCATGTGCCTCAGCAATTTTGCGAACCTCCGGCTTTGTCAGTTCTCCAAGCGGAAAAAGAGTGTGCCTGAGCTGTTCCTGGGTCATGGAATATAGGACATAGCTTTGATCCTTTGCGGAGTCAAGCGCTTTTTTTAGCTGATATTTCTGCGTTTTTTCGTCATAGACAATGCGCGCATAGTGCCCGGTTACCACATAGTCGATTTCCAGCTCCTTAGCACGGCGGAGCAGCTTTTCAAATTTAAGGTAGCGGTTACAGTCTATGCACGGATTTGGGGTAAGGCCGTTTTCATAGGCATAGATGAAAGGCTCGATGACGCGCTCCTTGAAATTGTCGCTGAAATTGAACACAAAGTGCGGCATTCTCAGTTTATAGGCCACATCTTTGGCGTCCTCCACGTCCTCCAGCGAGCAGCAGGTATGCTCCCGCGGCACACCCACATCCTCGTTTTGAAACAGCTTCATTGTGGCGCCTATGCAGTCAAAGCCTCGCTCCTGCATAAGGCATGCTGCAACGCTGGAGTCCACCCCGCCGCTCATGGCAATAAGCGCTTTCACCGTATCATCCTTTCAGCTTGAAGTTAACACATATTCTGCCGAAGTCCGGCAGCTTCCAAACGGCAATATTATATTCCTTTTTGCCTACCAAGTCAATCGGCAATGCTGAAAATATCCGTGCTCAATCCGCGGAATATTTTGCAAAAAAGCGGTGCTCAAGGTTTTCACATTGAGCACCGCACGGCATACTGATTATTATTATACGCCCATATCAATTCGCATGGACTTATTATTCCGAATCTGAAGCAAAAAAGCCGGCGCTTTGCGCCGGCTTTTTTCACTTATTTTTTTACAAACACTTTTTTGTTTCTGAGGCCGCCGATAATCATAACTATGGCACCGCCAATGGAAAGGCCGGCAATGAGTATCGAGGAGGCGTAGAAGCTGCTCTGCACCATAAGCAGCACAGCAATGGCCATCACACAAAGAGCATTTATCATGACGTGCTTGCCCTTGCTTGGGCGGTTTCTGTTGTTGATGCCGTCTATGGCAACAAGCATGGAAAGGCCCACCTGGAGGCAGAGGTTCAAAGTCTCGCCGAAAACGTCCTCGCTGGTGGCAAGCCCGAGGAACGCGCCAACTACAAGGGACCAGGAGGCGAAAGCGTTGATGCACGCGCCGATAATAATAAGTATTGCTCCGTAGAAAATCATTTTTCCGCCGGGAGCCCTTTTATCGAACAACGGTTTTTTTGTTTTCTTTTTCATAGCTTTACCTTTCTTTATTTTGAGGCAACCGCTTTCTTTGCGGCCGCGACAATATCCTTTTCGGTCATTTCAAATTTCTCGGAAAGCTCTTTGAGCTTGCCGACTTCGCCGAAAACGTCCTTCACCCCCACAGGCACCATCGGTACGGGGCAGTTCTGCGCGGCTGTTTCGGCAACAGCGGAGAAAAGGCCACCAATAATATTGTGGTTTTCAGCCACCACCGCGCATCCGGTCTTTTTGAGGGAGGCAACGACCGTTTCGGAATCAATGGGCTTTATGGTGTGCACGTTGATTACCTCCGCGTCAATGCCCTCGGCTTTGAGCGCTTCCGCAGCTTTTATGGATTTTTCCACCATAATTCCGCTTGAGAAAATAGTGACGTCGCTTCCCTCTTTAATTTTGTCGGCTTTAAAGAGGTCAAATTTATAGTTTTTATCAAAGACATCCGGGCAATCCTTGCGGAACATGCGGATATATACCAGGCCTTTGTAATCAATTATCTGCGGGAGGGCCTGAATGAGCTGCTCGTTGTCCACAGGCTCAAAAATAACCATTGTGGGAATGGAGCGGAGCACGCCTATGTCCTCCATGCTCATGTGGGTGCCGCCGTTGAGCTGAGCGGAAATGCCAGGATCAGTACCCACAATTTTTACATTCTGTTTTGCGTATGCGATGGAAATTGCGATCTGGTCACATATCCTTCTTGTGGCGAAGGGAGTGAAAGAGGTGATAAACGGAATAAATCCATAGGAGGAAAGTCCCGCAGCGACGGACGCCATATTCTGCTCGGCTATACCTACGTCGATAGCCCTCTCAGGAAATTCGGCGCTGAGCTTTGCGGTGCCGTTGCAGCTTGCAAGGTCGGCGTCGAGGACGCAGACGCGCTCATCCTTCCTCATAATTTCAGCGACAGTGCTTCCAAAAGCTTCTCTCATCATCATAAAGCATCGCCCCCTTACTGAAGTTCCGCAAGCGCGGCTTCTACGTTTTCTTTCGGCATGGACATGCTGTGGCATTTGAATCCTGCGGATTCCACAAAGCTGATGCCCTTGCCCTTCACGGTGTCGAGAATGATCATGGAAGGCTGGCCTTTTTTGGCTTTGGCCCTGTCGATGGCGGCGGAAATGGCTTCGCAGTCGTGGCCGTCGATTTCCTGTGTATACCAGCCGAAAGCCTTCCATTTGGCCTTGAGGTTGCCCAGGGAGTTTATATCATCGGTGTTGCCGTCGAGCTGCATATTGTTTTTATCCGTGAAGGCTACAAGATTGTCCAGCTTCCTGCTCGCGGCAAGCATTGCAGCTTCCCAAATCTGGCCTTCCTGGGATTCGCCGTCGCCCACTATCGCATAAATAGTGGCGCCGTCTTTTTTGATTTTTGAGCCGATAGCAGCGCCCACCGCGCATGAGAAGCCCTGTCCCAGAGAGCCTGCGGTCATATCTATTCCCGGGGTTTTATTCATATCGCAGTGGCTCGGGAGGTTGGTTCCGAGTTTATTGAGGGTATAGAGCCACTCCTTGGGGAAAAAGCCCTTGAGGGCAAGGGTAGCATAAACGGCGGGGCCCGCATGTCCTTTTGAAACAATCAGCCTGTCTCTCCCCTCCATTTTAGGGTTTGCCGGGTCCACATTCATTTTGTCAAAGTACAGGACCTTAAGCAGTTCAACAATGGACATTGAGCCGCCGATATGTCCGCTTCCTATACTTCCGATACATTCAACGGTCAGTCTGCGAATTTCTTTACAGATCTCGTCCATGCATCAATCACTCCTTCCAAAATACGCAAAAATACAAATATAGTATAGCACAAAAAGTCAGGAGTCGACATATATTTTTTTATAATTTACAAATATTTTTACATTTATGCACAAAGTGCCCTGTTTTCATCGTAAAAACAGGGTGCTTTGCTCAAATATCAAGTCACAGGCGGTTTTCTTCGACCCATTTTTTCGCAAGCTCAACAGCGAGCTCCTCCGCTTCATCCGAGGTTTTCTCCCCCAGCCTTATAGGGTTTGTCTCATAGAGCGGAGATATGGTCTTTCTTTCATCACTTTTTTCCATTTGTTTCCCCTTCCATTCTTTGGCGGCCTTTTTTATGTATAAAGGCTCCGGAAAATCCGTATAATCAAAGCGGAGGTGCTTTTATGCCTAAAAAAGTTTTGCCAATGATTATTTCCATCGCCGCGGCGCTTGGTGTCGGCGGGATTTCCGCTTTACTTACAAAGCAGAGTATGCCCATTTATTCCTCGCTTAATCTTCCGGCGCTCGCACCGCCGTCATGGGTGTTTCCCATAGTATGGACCGTGCTCTTTGTCATGATGGGAATGGCGGCGGCCATGGTGTGGTGCTCAAACGGAGAAAAATTCGACACGCCGCTGATACTCTATGCTGTACAGCTTGGAGTAAATTTTTTCTGGACCATTATATTTTTTAATCTTCAGGCTTTTTTCTTCGCGTTTATCTGGCTTTTGCTCCTTATTGTACTAATAATCGCGACCGCTGTGCTCTTTTACCGCCAGAACAAAGCCGCAGGCTGGCTTTTCCTGCCGTATTTTGCCTGGGTTTGCTTCGCTGGATATTTGAATTTCGGAGTGTGGGTACTGAACAGTTAAAACATGGCGGTCTTTTCAAGCTCCTTCCGCAGTCTCAATATGATTTTCTTTTCGAGACGGGAAATATATGACTGGCTTATTCCGATAATATCCGCCACTTCTTTTTGTGTGTGCTCCTTTTCGCCGCCAAGGCCGAAACGGAGCACCATTATTTTATGCTCCCTTTCGTCGAGGTTTTCCACCGCCTCGTTGAGCACAGCTCTCTCCGCGTCCTGCTCAATTCCCCTGTTTACACAGTCGCTCTCCGTTCCGAGCACGTCGGAGAGCAGAAGCTCATTTCCGTCCCAGTCGATGTTCAGAGGCTCATCAATTGAAACCTCATTTTTCTGCGGCTGGGTCTTGCGGATAAACATGAGTATTTCATTTTCAATGCAGCGGGAGGCATACGTCGCGAGCTTTATTCCCTTGCTCGGCACAAAGGTATTCACAGCCTTGATAAGCCCTATGGTGCCTATGGAAGTCAGATCCTCCACACCTATCCCGGTGGATTCAAATTTTCTCGCTATGTATACCACAAGGCGAAGGTTGTGCTCAATGAGCATGTTTTTGGCGTTTGCATCCCCCTGCTCGAGAAGTTCAAAGGCCTTTTCCTCTTCATCTTTTGACAGCGGCGGAGGAAGATTATCAGGCCCGTTTATATAGTAAATCTTTCTTCCGAAAAGCCGCAGAAGCAGCATTTCCGCGCACCATTTCAGTTTTGAAAACAAGTTTTTAAGTTTCATTTTATCGCACCTCCGAGAAGCCTTTTCCGGCCTGTTTTAATATCAAATTTTTCCCCAAAATCAGCGTATTTTCCGGCGCGAAGCGCGAAAGCCCGATAAGAGCATCCTCCGCTTCATACTGCGTGCCGTCCATTTCCACTACCAATTTATCCGGCCTGAAAGCGGGAATGAGCACGCTTCCTGAAACGGTTTTGCAGGGAATCAGCCTCATTCCGAAATCCGTGCTCAGGCTGTAATCCCCTTCCGCCGAAAGCATTTCCTTAGGCAAAACGGAGGAGAGGGATTTTCCCCTGCACACCGCTACCGGAGCTCCAGTAAACGGGTCTGAAAGGTCATTTCCGGTATCGGTGAAGCCTTTGAGCACGGCGCTCCTCTGGTTATAGAAAATTTTTACCGTACATATGCCCTCCGGCTCTCCCCTTCGGAAAAGCCGGCGCAGAAGCTCAGTTACAAGGAAAGCCGCAGCGCCGGAAAGCACTATCCCCACCGCAGAAAATTCAAAATATATTATCCCGTTTCCGGCAAAAAACGAATCCGCGTGCAAAACGGTGTTGAGAAGCATCATAAATCCTGAAAACAGGAAGCTGCATATGTAAAAAATCAGCAGCAGTCTTATAAATTCCGAAAAAGTTCTCTTTCCGAAGGTTATGAGCACCATAACAGAGGAAACGGCAATGCGGGTCAGAGTAAGCGCCGCTGCCGGCAAACTTAGGAAAATTATCAGTGAGTAAATGGCGCCGACGGCTGCTCCCAACAGGCCGTAAAGCCTTCTGAACTCCGCTCCGGCTATCCTCGCCGCTGCGAAAAGCAGAAGATAATCCACCGCAAGATTTATGGTGACCAGAATATCTGCATATATAACCGTCAGAGCGCATCCCCTCCTTTTTTCCCTTCCGCAATGGAAATTATAGTATTTTCAGGGCAAATATTAGGTCGAAATGCACACTGCCTCAGCAAGGAGAAAATTTTTTCATATACTGCTGTGAAAGCTGTTTTAATATAAAGGAGAAGATAGCATGAATTATATGAAAAGCGACGGCACTCCGGATGAGATAAAAGGGCGCGAATGCGCGGATTATATAAGGGAATTCTGCCCCGAAAGGCTGCTCAGAAACGGAATGGCAATGCCTCCTGAGCAGGAAACAGAAAAGACAGATGATGATTCGCAGTTTTCTGTGTGAACATTGTGTGATGAGATTATAATGAAATTGCACAAAAGCCCGGCAAAAGCAGCGCCGGGCTTTAATTATTTTAGTCAAATTCGGAATTTTGGCTTTTTAACGACGATTTGCACAAAGAAAAAGATATTATTTATGCAAATAGACATATCCATTATCAATTTGCAATAAAATTTTTCGTCATATTTTATTGAAAATTTACTAATTTGTATTGAAAAAAACTGCTTTTTAATTTAGAATAATAAAAGAACATTTAAAAAATCATGTTCGACGAAAGAGGGGTTTTAATGTCAAACAGATTATTTCAGGGTATAATACATCAGACGCATGACAGCATCGGCCGCACTGTGGGTGTCGTCGATGACGGCGCGTCCGTAATTGCCTGCAGTGACCTTGCGAGAGTCGGAGAAAGAAACGATTTTCTGATTTCTGATTTCGGTGCTCCGGATGAATGTCACATACGCGACGGGTTTACATACAAAGCGTTTAACAGCGATGACAAGCCGGAATACGCTGTTTTTGTCGCGGGAACCGACGAGCTCGCCGCTCAGTTTTGCTCCATTATGGCCGTTTCCCTTGCCGAAATCAAACAGTACTATGATGAAAAATACGACCGCGCGAATTTCATAAAGAACGTAATTCTCGACAACGTCCTCCCCGGAGATATTTACATAAAGGCGCGGGAGCTCCGCTTCCCCACCGACGTTTCCCGTGTGGTCTTTTTGATCCGCGTGCTCACGGTCAACAATATTTCCGTTTTTGACATTGTGCAGAACCTTTTCCCGGACAAATCGAAGGATTTTGTTTTCAGCGTAAGCGAATCCGATATCGTGCTTGTCAAGGAAATACGTCCCGGCATTGAAAGCTCCGATCTTGAAAAGCTCGCCCGCTCCATTGTGGATACTCTCGGAAGCGAGTTCTTTACAAGAGTAAATGTAGGCATAGGCACCTCCGCCACCGGCATCAAGGACCTGGCAAAGAGCTTCAAAGAGGCGCAGGTCGCCCTCGAGGTGGGAAAGGTATTTGATACTGACAAGGCTATCGTCAGCTACGACAACCTCGGCATTGCAAGGCTCATTTATCAGCTTCCGACTACGCTTTGCGAAATGTTCCTCAAGGAAGTTTTCAAGAAGGGCTCCATCGAAAGCCTTGACCAGGAGACACTTTTCACGATTCAAAAATTCTTTGAGAACAACCTCAACGTTTCCGAAACGAGCCGCAAGCTCTTTGTGCACAGAAATACCCTTGTCTATCGTCTTGAAAAAATCAAGAAGCTCACCGGGCTTGACCTTCGTGAATTCGACCACGCGATTATTTTCAAAGTTGCTCTCATGGTCAAGAAATACCTTTCCGCAAACCCCGTTAAATATTGATAGCAGGCAAAAACGGATTTTAAAAATATGTTTTTGTGAGGTTTAAAATTGATTGAATTTCAAAATGTGACCAAAAAATATCCCAACGGGACCGTCGCTCTCAACGACGTCAGCCTCAGAATTGATGACGGCGAATTCGTTTTCATTGTTGGTTCTTCCGGCGCGGGCAAAAGCACCCTTATTAAACTTATGCTCCGTGAAGAAACGGCCACATCCGGCATTGTCAAAGTCAACGGGCGCAACCTCGGAAAAATGGCCAAATACAAAATCCCGAAATTCCGCCGCTCCATAGGCGTGGTTTTTCAGGATTTCAGGCTTATTCCCAACATGTCCGCCTATGACAACGTTGCCTTTGCGCTTCGCGTAACCAACGTATCTTCAAAAGAAATCAAGAGGAAGGTACCCTATATGCTTTCGCTGGTGGGGCTTGCTTCCAAAGCAAAATGCAAACCCGACGAGCTTTCCGGCGGAGAGCAGCAGCGTGTTGCCCTCGCCCGCGCCCTGGTGAATTCCCCCTCTCTCATTATTGCAGACGAGCCCACCGGAAATATTGACCCTGAACTTTCCTATGAGATCGTCGACCTTCTCAATGAAATAAACAAGCTCGGCGTCACCATTGTCATGGTTACCCATGAGCACGACCTTGTGGAGCAGTTTAACCGCCGCGTTATCACTATTGATAAGGGTGAGGTCATCAGAGACGTTGAAGGAACGGAGGCGACAGTATGCTGAACAGTTTCTTCTATCTCGTAAAGCAGGGCTTTAAAAATCTCTGGAACAACAGGCTCATGTCCCTCGCTTCCGTGGGCGTACTCGTCTCCTGTATGCTGCTCATAGGCGCGGCAGCGCTCCTTTCCATAAATGTTTCAAGCGTTGTCGAAGCCCTGGAGGACCAGAGCGAAGCAATAGTCTATCTTGACGACGGCACAAGCGACAGCAGGATTGAAGAAATAAGGAAAGAAATCATAAACACCGGAAAGATCTCCACCGTTGAGTTTATTTCAAAGGAAGACGCTCTGTATGACATGATGCAGTCCCTCGGCGACGATGGAATACTTTTTGATGCGTATACTCAGTCCGGCGAAAACAATCTTCCCGATTCTTTCAGAATTACTTTTGACGACGTTTCAGACCTCAGCGTCACCCTTTCGAGAATTGAGCAGATTGACGGAGTTTATTCCATATCCGCTCTCACCGAGGTGGCAACGGTCATCACCGGTGTAAAAAGAATGGCCTACGTCGGCGGTATGGTGATAATCGGTCTTTTGATTGCGGTTTCCCTTATGATAATCGGAAACACCATTAAAATCACTGTTTTCAGCAGAAGACGTGAGATAAACATAATGAAATACGTCGGCGCCACAAATGGATTTATCCGCCTTCCCTTCGTTGTGGAGGGTATGAGCCTCGGCGTTATCTCCGGAGGAATCTCCTATGGGCTTATCTATTTCGGCTATGATTACCTTGCAAAATGGGTAGCCTCCCAAAATTCACAGTGGTTCAACATAATTATTTCTGAAATAGTTCCTTTCTCCACCATTTCACAGGAGCTGCTCTGGGGCTTCATCGGAGGCGGGGCACTCATCGGAATTTTTGGGTGCGTATTCTTTATCGGCAAGCACCTTAAGGTTTAGTTTCTATTTTTCACGGAGGCAACTATGAAGAAGAAAAAAACAGCAAAATACATATTTACATCATGTCTATGCTGCCTTATCTGCGCCATGATGATAGTTATGTCATCACCGACACTCATATTTGCGACGTCATTGCAGGAAACAGAGGAAAGCTCCGATTCCGATACGGAAAGCTCGGATAAAGACGACGAGGAATACCGCCAGCAGATCTCAGACCTTCAGGATAAACAAAACGAGATAAAAAAACAGCAGGACGAGCTTGACGGAATAATATCCGGCATCAAAGACGACAAGAAAAAGCAGCAGGCTCTTGCCAACTCCTTTGATGCACAGATAGAGATTACCAAAGCTGAGATCGCTCTCTGCGAGGAAAAAATTGCTTTTCAGAAAAAGCTCATAGCGCAGAAAACGAATGAAATAAGCAGCAAGGAAAAGAATATCGACGAAAGCATGGAGCTTTTCCGTGAAAGAATTAGGGCCATTTATATGACCGGCGGATATTCCGACACCACAAACTCTCTCATCATGCTTCTCAGTTCCAGAAGCGTTTCCGAATTTCTCACCAGGGCGGAATTTCTCTCCAGAATTGCAAAACATGATGAGAAGATGGTAACGGAGCTTCGGGACGAGCTTGCTGAACTCGAGGACGAAAAAGCCGTGCTTGAAGATGAAAAAGCTGAGCTTGAGGCGGAAAACACCGCTCTCCAGGCGAAGCAGGAAGAGCTCAGCAAGAGCCTCCAGCAGGCAAAAGCCTCCATTCAGGACCTCTCCGCCATGCAGAAGGAATATGAGGAAAACTATGAGGAGCTTTCTGCTGCTTCAAAAGCCATACAGGACGAGATAGCGGACATTTATAAAAACCTCAACACATCCTCCGCAGATTACATCGGCGGTGAAATGATGTGGCCCGTTCCGGGTTACTCCAAAATCTCCTGCTACTACGGCTGGAGATTCAACAACACCGATTTCCATACCGGCATTGACATCACCGGAAGCGGCGTTCACGGCGCTCCCGTTGTGGCCGCAAACACCGGTACGGTGATTTATACAAAATACTGCCCTTACAACGGGTATTCATACGGCTACGGTACATATATCATAGTTGACCACGGCGGCGGAATCACAACGCTGTACGGCCACCTCAGCGCCATTACCGTAAACGTGGGCGATATAGTTGTCATGGGCGAGCAGATAGGCAACGTCGGAAACACCGGCTGGAGCACTGGAGCTCATCTTCATTTTGAAGTGCGCGTCAACGGCTCCGCCGTAGACCCCATAGGGTACGTTACCTGATAATTTTTAATCAAGGAGAACAGCATGGGCAAAAAAATAACCTTAGGCACAGCTTTGACTTTAATTATTATTGCGGTGGCAATCACTTTTTCCCTCACTATGGTATTTTCCCTCCGCAATTTTAATGAAAAGGTCAGCAGCATAACCGAACGTGAAAACATGTACGCAAAATTTACCGAGATAGACGACTACGTAAGGCAGTATTACAGAGGTCACATTGATGAAACCAGCCTTATGGATGCCGTCGCCGGCGGATACCTTTCCGGTATTGACGACCCCTACGCTCTTTATATGAACGCAGAAACCTACGCGGCATATCTTGCCGCCTCCAGCCAGACCGTGGCCGGCGTCGGCGTCGTGGCTTCCATGGACAGCGACGGATATATGCTTGTAAATAAAGTTTATGACAGCTCCACCGCCGAGAGCGCAGGTATTCTCCCCGGCGACCTCATTATAAAAGTGGACGACATCAACCTTTCCGCGGACACTTACTCTCAGGCCGAAGCCCTTCTCATCGGCGAAGCCGGCACAAAGGTGACCCTTACAGTCCGCCGGGACAAAGAGGATACCGAAATGGAGATAACTCGAAGGATCCTCACCCCCACCACCGTTTACACCCGCAATTTTGACAATTACTGCTATATACGCATTGACAGCTTCACCGAAAGCACTCCGGACCAATTTGCAAAAATCGTTGACAACGCCGTTTCTTCCGGTACTGAAGCGCTCATTTTTGACGTTCGTTCCGTCAGCGGCGGGCTCGTTTCCTCCGCCGCCACCATGCTCGATAAGCTTGTGGGCTCCGGCGATACACTTTACGTCGAATATAACGACGGAACCAGCGAGGTTCTATATTCCTCCAATTCCCGTGAGGTCAACGTCACCATGACGGTGCTCGTGAACGAAGGCACCGCCGGCGCGGGAGAATTTTTCGCCGCAGGTCTCCGCGATTTCGGAAAAGCGAAAATAGTCGGCACACAGACCGCAGGCGTCGGCTCACTGCAGAACATTTATAAACTGGACGACGGCTCCGCCATTCAGCTCACTGTCGGCAAATATTATCTTGCCAACTCTCAGGTCTCCTGGGAGCGTACAGGCGTCACTCCGGACCACATTGTTGCGCTTGATTATACCCTCGATTTGACCGACATATCTATACTTGATACAAACCTTGACACTCAGCTTGCCAAAGCAATTGAGGTAACTTCCTCCTCTATTCCAAGCGACAGCGGTGAAAGCTCCGAAAGCCAGTCCGGCGAAGGCTAAATGCCAAAATTTCGTCAGAATTTTTCTTGACATTGGGAATTTCTGATAATATAATCATAATATTGTGTAATTGATAAGGGAGGATACCTCTGATGAATAAAAAAGTTGTTGTTACTGAAAGCGGACTTAAAGCCCTCGAGGAGGAGCTTGAACAGCTCAAAACAGTCCGCCGGAAAGAAGTCTCCGAGAAAATCCGCGTAGCCCGCTCCTACGGCGACCTTTCCGAAAACAGCGAATATGATGAAGCTAAAAACGAACAGGCCATTGTCGAAGCGCGCATTGCCGACCTTGAGGTCATGCTCAAAAACATCGTTATTCTCGACGAGGGCGAGCTCGGAACCGACACCGTTTCCCTCGGCTCCACCGTCAGGGTCTATGACGAGGAATTTGAGGAGGAGATGGAATACACCATAGTCGGCTCCACCGAGGCTGACCTTGACCTCAACAAAATCTCCGACGAGTCCCCCGTGGGCAAATGCCTTATCGGTAAAAAGGTCGGAGATGTGGCGGAGGCAGTGCTCCCGAGCGGAGATACCGCAAAGTTTAAAGTTCTTCACATAAGCAGATAAATCAAAACATTCGTTTTGAAAACGATTTATTCTAAAAAATAACCCGGGAAAGTCTTATAACTTTTCCGGGTTTATTTTATATTATGACAGGTTTGTTCTTATTTTGGTTCTAAGCTGCTGTTCCGTATGTTTTCCAGTTCTTCCGCTGTTAGACATCCCGCTTCATACAGTCTCAAATATTCTTTTGAAACATCGGAATCAAAAATCAGAACGTCGTCCGAGTTGATTGTGACATCAACGCCGCTCCGATAAAGCCTACCAATGGGGTGGTTTGACATTGAACTCACTCTCCCAAGCAGTACATTGCTGGTAGGTGTAATATTAAGGCGAATATGGTTATCTGCAAGAAAGCGAACCACGCTCTCATCATCAACAGCAGCAATTCCGTGCTGAACCTCATCGAGCTCCAGTTCTTCGACAGCTTTTCTGACATCTTCAGCAGTTCCCCACTCACCCACATGTGCTTTTAGGCGCAGGCCCTCGTTCTTTGCTCTTCTGTAAATTTCTTTGAAATTTTCGATGGGCTGCGCAAATTCATCTCCATATAAGTCTATTGAATAAAAAGCTTTATTTCCCCAAAAATGTGATAAACAGTCTTCCAAATATCCAACAGAACAATGTCTTGATAAACCGATTTGCAAGCGTAATTCAGTATCCGGCGCGATTTCTCGCTGAGCTGTTGTGAAAGCCTCTATAAGTTCATCAACATTATTATGAAAGAATTCCCCAAGGCCCCAGACGTCCTCCCCAATCTCAAGCAAGGTTACACCGTCTTCTCTAGCCTGCTGAAAAGTCGCTTTTATCAGCGTCTTTCTCATTTCCGTTGTTTCAAATTTTTCTCCAAGATTGTTACGATTCCATTCGTGCATTTCGTCCATAGACGAAAGAGGGTTTTTGATGGGCTCTATTCTTGCGCCTGTAGTTTGGCACAAATAGCTTCTGCTTCCTCCCAGCACAAAGTGATTATGTAAGTCCGCCTTTGGGAAAGATTTTATTTTTTCCAGATCTTTCTGTTTTAGCGCTTCAACAAAATCATCCATTTTTCCTTTCCTTCTTTCCGCAAATCACATTTTAAATCACTTTGGCATATTCTTTTTCAATTATAATATTATCATTATAAAAACTCAATGCCGGATACAAACTAAAGCTGATTAAGGGGTTATATTAGCAGCGCAAGCTCTTTATACCGCGATATATCTTTAGCTTTACTGAGTTTTTTATCATAATTACTGTTGTTATTTGTTTTTTTATATGTTAAAATAGTATTCTGTAAATAATATACCCTTTTGAAAGGAAGTTTAATGAATGGCTGAACAGATTCAGGAACAGGAACCCCAGGAGCTCAGCGAAGAACAGCTTTCCGAGCTTCTCCAGATAAGACGCGACAAGCTCACCGCTCTCCGTGAAGCGGGAAAAGATCCTTTCGTTATCACAAAATATAACGTCACCGCCTACTCCGCCAGCACCAAGGCAAATTTTGTCGATCCCGCCGAGGGCGAGGAAAGCACCATGACCGTTTCCATGGCAGGGCGCATTATGAGCAAGCGCGGCATGGGCAAGGCCTCCTTTGCGGACCTTCAGGATAAAGAGGGCCGTATTCAGCTCTATATCCGCAAGGACATGGTCGGCGACGAGGACTACGCCGATTTCAAAAAATGGGACATTGGCGACATAATCGGAGTTGAGGGCATTGTTTTCCGTACTCACATGGGTGAAATTTCCGTCAAGGCAACCAAAATCGTGCTTCTTGCGAAATCCCTCCTTCCCCTGCCCGAGAAATTTCACGGCCTTAAAGACCAGGAGCTTCGTTACAGACAGAGATATGTGGACCTCATCATAAATCCTGAAGTAAAAGACACCTTCATCAAACGCAGCAACATTATCAAAGAGATCCGCGCTCTGCTTGACGAAGAGGGCTTCATCGAGGTGGAGACCCCCGTGCTCCACACCATTCCCGGCGGCGCAAACGCAAGACCCTTCATCACCCACCACAACACGCTCAACATTGATATGTATATGCGCATTGCCCTTGAGCTTCATCTCAAACGCCTCATCATCGGCGGTTTTGACAGGGTTTATGAAATCGGGCGCGTTTTCCGCAACGAGGGTATGGACCCGAGGCACAACCCTGAATTTACGGAGCTTGAACTCTATCAGGCATACACCAACCTCGACGGCATGATGGACATCACAGAGAGAATGTTCCGCCGCTGCGCCGAAAACGTCATCGGCAAGACCGTAGTTGAGTTCGACGGACACGAGATAGACCTCGGCAAGCCTTTCGAGCGCATCACCATGACCGAAGCTGTCAAAAAATATTCCGGCGTGGATTTCGACCAGATTCCCGATACCGAAGCTGCAAAAGCCGTGGCCAAGGAGCACAATATTGAGTTTGAGGAAAGACACAAGAAGGGCGACATTCTCGCCATGTTCTTTGATGAATACGTTGAGGACAAGCTCATTCAGCCGACCTTTATCACCGAATATCCCATTGAGGTCAGCCCGCTTACCAAGAAATGTCCCGACCGTCCCGGCATGACCCAGAGATTTGAGCTTTTCGTCGCGGGCCGTGAGCACGCCAATGCGTACTCCGAGCTCAATGACCCCATCGACCAGCGCGAACGTTTCATGGCGCAGGCGGCACTGCGTGAGCAGGGCGACGACGAAGCGGAGAGGCTTGATGAGGACTTCCTCACCGCCATGGAATACGGCATGCCTCCCACGGGCGGCCTCGGCGTCGGTGTTGACCGCATGGTGCAGCTTCTCACCGGAAATTATTCCATACGCGACGTGCTGCTGTTCCCGACGATGAAGCCCCTCGACAAGTAAAAGTCGAAAAAACAGTGTTTATGCGGGTTTCGGGACTTTCTAAACCGAATAAATTTACCTCTTTACATCAAATTTACACTAATCGGTGCTGAAAACGGTGCAGAGACTAAAAAATCGCATAATTTACGGAATGATTGGGCAGTCCCTTAGTGGGATTGCCCATTTCTAATAAAGGATACACTCATATCTGAGTGCAAAAGGAATGTTTATTATGGAATTAAGTGAAAAATTACAAGAGTTGAGGAAAGAAAAAGGACTCACGCAGGAAGCGCTCGCAGAGGCGTTATATGTATCCCGTACTGCAGTTTCAAAGTGGGAATCCGGAAGAGGAGTTCCCAATATAGAGTCATTGAAAGCAATATCCAAATATTTTTCTGTTTCCATAGATGAATTGTTGTCCGGTGAAGAGATACTCACCATTGCAGATGAAGATAATAGACAAAGGGAAACACACATACGGGATGTGGTTTTTGGCCTGCTTGACTGCAGTTTGATTAGTTTTGTGTTCCTGCCATTCTTTGGGCAAAGAGATGACGGGATTATAAGAGAGGTATCGCTTCTGTCACTGAGCAGCATTGAGCAGTATATCAAGATACCATATATGATTATTGTTTCTGTGATAATATTTACCGGTGTATTGATACTTGCTTTGCAAAACTGTGAAAGCGTTTTTTGGCTGAAGCATAAATATCAAATTTCCATCGGTCTAAGTGCAGTTGCTACAATTGGTTTTATGATAACCCTCCAGCCTTATGCCGCTTTCTTTACCTTTGTTTTCCTGGCAATAAAGTCCCTTATGCTGATAAAATGGCGATGATACGAAACGTGTCGTTGACGTGACGCTGAAATTCTTTTCATTTTTATTCTGTTCGCTTATATTGTAGTCGGGCAAAACCAACCGTATTATTGAGAGGGATGGATGAAGATGAAAAAAGAAAAGAATCAAAAAATATTTTTTGCAGGAATAGCGACAGTCATAGCGTTTATCCTATGGACGGCGGCAGTCAGCCTTATTGACGTAAAGGCAATCGGTCCACAAAACTCTTCCGTTGGCTTTGCAGCCTTTAATGGTTTTGTTCATGATCTTACCGGAGTGCATATGGCGTTATATACTGTTACAGATTGGTTAGGACTGGTACCACTTTGCTTTATTTTGGGATTTGCGCTGCTTGGACTTATACAGCTTATTAAAAGGAAAAGCTTATTCAAGGTCGATTCCAGTATTTTGGTGCTCGGAGTATTCTATATCGTTGTGATGGTGACGTATATATTTTTTGAATTGAACGTGGTGAACTACAGACCGATATTGATCGAAGGATATTTGGAAGCATCATATCCGTCATCAACAACCATGCTTGTTATGTGTGTAATGCCAACGGCTGTCATGCAGCTCAACAGCCGGATCAAAAATCCAAAGTTTAGAAAAGCAGTTGCCTTTGTTTTAAACGCATTCACTGCTTTTATGGTAATCGTGAGACTGATTTCAGGTGTGCATTGGATCACTGATATTATTGGAGGGGCAATTCTTAGCACTGGTCTGGTGTCAATATATTATGCTGTGACGAAATTTATTGAAAAGCCCACAGAACATCCGTAGAAAAACTTACCGTTGCAAAACGTGCAATAAAATTATCGGAATATTTGACGTCAGCATCTAAAACGCATAAAAAATCCCCGTTTTCTAAACGGGGATTTTTTTCATATCAAGCGGTTTAGAGTGGGCCGGTCATCTGTTTCAAAATGTCTTTTTTCCTGCGGGGATAAACGCCGATACCTATCTCCCGGCCATTTTGCGATTTTCATTTCCGCGCCGCATTTTGCATATTTCTCTGCCTGCATTTATTTTGCAAACGCACGCTATGCTGTGGGGCAAGCGAGACTTTTCTGCAATATTTTTAATACGGAAATTAACCATATTGATTTTTCAGAGTTATATATTTATAATTAGTGAAAGGATTCAAATGAAACGAGGTTCAAAATGGGCGGCGAATTCATAAATTTGACGGAAGAAAACCTTGAAAACGAGCACCTTTGCTGCATCATCCGCAGCAAAACAAAACATCCCGGTGTTGAAGCAAAGCGGCAATGGCTGCGCGAGCGGCTCAAAGAGGGACATGTTTTCAGAAAGCTGGATGCAAAGGAATGCGTTTTTATTGAGTACTCC
>JBJEQR010000008.1:0-4741 GCA_051881855.1 Oscillospiraceae bacterium | reverse complement strand
TTCTCTGGAGGCGTACCCCCGTCTCTTTGTGCAAGAACAAAGAGATGGGGGTACACATCCCTCGGAACGCCGTCCACGGCGTTCCTACGTTTTTTTCCTCATCCGTCTTTGCCTTCCGGCAAAGCCACCTTCCCCAAAGGGGAAGGCTTCCTCATCCGTCGCCTAACGGCGACACCGTCCTCTTACGGTTCCCAAAAATTTCTGCGGCATGCGCCTTGGAATTTTTGACCGCGGCGCCGTACCCCGCTCGCTGTATCGCCCACTGGGCGCGCTTCGCGGGCTACGCCCCAAGGGGGAAGGCTTACGGGCGGACAATATCCGCCCCTACAGTCTGTGCCAATGTGCCATGGCGCAAACATTTCCCGGAACGCCTATTCCGGCGTTCCCTACCGAATAAGGCATAAAACGGGCAATTCGGGCGGGTATTGGCCGCCCCTACGGATATGTGCCAATATTCACAAAGCCAGAATCCGAACAAAAACGCGGGCGTTTCCCACCCGCTGCGCGCATTATATGTATATTTCCTATGAATAATCCGCGGAATTTAGCAAACAATCGAACTGTCTGCTAACAAATTGTGAATTTTTTTCTTTCCCTCTTGACAGGGCGGGAAATGTATGTATAATATAGTTGTTGGCACTCGAAAGAGCGGAGTGCTAAAATGCCGGAAGCGGCAGAACGCCGAAGGCAAAAGCCCAAAAGTAACCGGAAAAGGAGGCGCGGGCATTGCGGTTTGACGAAAGAAAACAGAAAATTCTTACCGCCATTATTGAGACGTATATCAGTACCGGCGAGCCGGTGGGGTCAAAGACCCTCTCGGAAATGCCCGGCATAAACGTCTCGCCCGCCACGATCCGGAATGAGATGGCCGCGCTCTTTTCCATGGGCCTTCTCGAGCAGCCCCACACCTCGGCAGGCAGGATTCCCTCCCACCTGGGCTACCGAATCTATATCGACAGCCTTATGAGGGAAAAACCGCTGACCGAGGATGAAAAGGACGGAATCGACGCCCTTTTCAACGTGGGGGACCCGGATCCGGACAGGCTTTTGCGGGACGCGGCGGATGCCCTCGCGGATTACACCGGCTGTGCCACCGTCGCCATGACCACCACCCCCGCCCACGTCACCGTTGAGCATATCGACATTGTCCCGGCGGACAGGGGCACCGTGGTGCTCCTGGTCATAGCCAGCAACGGCGTCGTTAAGAGCAAGGTCTGCCGCCTCAATTTTGAGATAAACGTCGGCATTGTGGACTTTTTCAAGAAGTTCGCCAACGGGTGCTTCTCCGGCCACACGCTGAAGGACATAAGCGCCGAATACGTGAGGTCCATGGCGGTGCGGCTGGGGGATTACATGGACGTTTTCAACCCCCTTATCGTCGGTATCTATGAGCTTTGCAAGGAGGTCTATGACGGGCAGTATTACCTTGGGGGGCAGGAGAAGCTCCTGACCTACAACGAGTACTCCGACAGGGCGCTGGAAATCATGAAGCTCCTTTCAAAGCGGGAGCAGATAGGGCCGGTGCTCGGGAGCAACCCCTCCGGGGTGACGGTCTTTATCGGAAAGGAAAACAGCCTTTCTCAGCTCTCCGGCAGCTCCCTTCTCGTGGCCCGGTTCTCCATCGGGGAGAACGACTGCGGGGCCATCGGCCTCATAGGGCCGGTGCGTATGGACTACGCGAGGCTCATACCCCACCTTGAATATTTCGCAGGAAAACTCGGAACTCTGCTTTCCATGACATATCAACAGAAAACAGGAGAGGAATAATGGAAGAGAAAGAAAAAACCACCACCACAAACGCTCCGGAGGAGCAGGCTGAGGCCGCCCCGGAGGCAAAAGAGGAAAAAACCGTTCAGGAAACCCTCGAAGCCGAGCTTGCAAAGGCCAAAGAGGACTTTGAAAAGCTCAAAAAGGAGAAAGACGAGCTGAACGACCGGTATCTTCGCACCCTTGCGGAGTATGACAACTTCCGCAAGAGGAGCCAGCGGGAGAAGGACGCCGTTTACGGCGACGCCACCGCCGACGCCGTGACGAAGCTCCTGCCCATTCTCGACAGCTTCGACCGGGCCTCCAACTACGAGTGCCCGGACGCCGAGTACAAAAAGGGCATTGACCTCATAGGGAACTCCATAAAAGAGGCCTTTGACCAGCTGGGAATCAAAGAGATTCCCGCCCTCGGCGAGCAGTTCGACCCGAAGCTCCACAACGCCGTCATGCACACTGAGGACCCGGCCTACGGCGAAAACGTCGTCACCGACGTCTACCGCAAGGGCTACACCCTCGGGGACAAGGTGATACGCTTCTCGATGGTCGTCGTCGCAAACTGAAAAAGCCATTAAGGGCCTTTGGCCTTTAACATATTCAATTAAAAAAATCTAACTTCAGAATTTGGAGGAATATATTATGTCTAAAATCATCGGTATTGACCTTGGTACTACCAACTCCTGCGTCGCGGTCATGGAGGCGGGCGAGCCCGTCGTTATCCCGAACCCCGAAGGCGCAAGAACCACCCCTTCCGTCGTCGGCTTTTCCAAAACCGGCGAGCGCATCATCGGCCAGGCCGCAAAACGCCAGGCTGTGACCAACCCTGAAAGAACCATCACCTCTATCAAACGTAAAATGGGCTCCGACTACAAAGTGAGCATCGACGGCAAGGGCTACACCCCCCAGGAGATCTCCGCAATGATTCTTCAGAAGCTCAAAGCCGACGCCGAAGCCTACCTCGGCGAGACCGTCTCCGAAGCGGTCATCACCGTTCCCGCATACTTCACCGACTCCCAGCGTCAGGCCACCAAGGACGCGGGCAAAATCGCCGGCCTTGAAGTAAAGCGTATCATCAACGAGCCCACCGCCGCGGCCCTTGCCTACGGCGTCGACAAAGAGGACGACCAGAAGATCATGGTCTATGACCTTGGCGGCGGCACCTTCGACGTTTCCATCATCGAAATGGGCGACGGCATCCAGGAAGTTCTCGCTACCGCCGGCAACAACCACCTTGGCGGCGACGACTTCGACGACAGACTTATCAACTACCTCGCCGACCAGTTCAAAGCCGAGAACGGCATTGACCTCCGCTCCGACAAAATGGCCATGCAGAGACTCAAAGAGGCCGCTGAGAAAGCGAAAATCGACCTTTCCGGCATGACCCAGACCAACGTGAACCTCCCCTTCATCACCGCGGACGCCACCGGCCCGAAGCACCTCGACTGCAACATCACCAGAGCCAAATTTAACGAGCTCACCGCAGACCTTGTTGAAGCCACTATGGGACCCGTCCGTCAGGCTCTCTCCGACGCAGGGCTCAAACCCTCCGACCTTGACAAGATTCTCCTCGTGGGCGGCTCCTCCCGTATCCCCGCAGTTCAGGAAGCTGTCAAGAACATCACCGGCAAGGAGCCCTTCAAGGGCATCAACCCCGATGAGTGCGTAGCCATCGGCGCTGCAATCCAGGGCGGCGTTCTCACCGGCGACGTCAAGGGCCTCGTACTTCTCGACGTAACTCCTCTTTCCCTCGGCCTTGAGACCCTGGGCGGAGTTTTCACCAAGATAATCGACAGAAACACCACCATCCCCGCAAAGAAATCCCAGATTTTCTCCACCGCCGCCGACGGTCAGACCTCCGTTGAGGTCCACGTCCTCCAGGGCGAGCGTGAGATGGCAAGGGACAACAAGAGCCTCGGCATGTTCCACCTGGACGGCATTATGCCCGCACCCAGAGGCATTCCGCAGATCGAAGTCACCTTCGACATCGACGCCAACGGCATAGTCCACGTCAGCGCCAAGGACCTCGGCACCGGTAAGGAGCAGCACATCACCATCACCTCCTCCACCAACATGAGCAAGGAGGACATTGAGAAAGCCGTCAAAGAGGCTGAGCAGTACGCCGCCGAGGACAAGAAGCACCGCGAGGAGATCGACGCCAGAAACGCCGCCGACCAGATGGTCTACCAGTCCGAAAAGACCATCAAGGACCTTGGCGACAAGCTCTCCGCCGACGATAAATCCGGCCTTGAGAGCAGGATAAGCGCCCTCAAGGAAGCCCTCAAAGGCGAGAACATTGAGGACATCAAGGCAAAACAGAAGGAGCTCGAGGAGAAATTCTACGAGGTCTCCGCAAAGGTTTACCAGCAGAACCCCGGCGCACAGCCCGGCCAGCCCGGCTGCGACGGCGACTGCGGAAACTGCGGCACCGGCTCCGCAAAGGGCCCGGACGACGGCTACGTCGACGCCGATTACAAAGAGGTAAACGACAACTGATTTTAAAAAGGCAGGGGGCGGGCTTTGCCCGCCTTGCCTTCCCTTTTGGGGAAGGTGGCTTTGCCGGAAGGCAAAGACGGATGAGGGAAAAAACCGTAGGGAACGCCGTCCACGGCGTTCCGCTTGACATTGAATTTAAAGGCGACCCTTGGGGCCACAAGGGGTTTTCTCAAAGGAGGGGCGCTCGCCGCCCCCTCCTTTGGATTCTCTCCAGGCGTTAAGGGAGAGGCGCTGCGCTACCTCCCTTAACAATCCCACCCCGCTGGAGGGAACGGTATAGCTTTAATAAAACCCGCAATGCGATATTTGCGCAAGCCTCACTGTCCCAGATTTGGACGGAAACACGCCGTGATTCCGTCGTGGAAGCGCATTGCTGACTCGGCGAGAACGTTACGCTGAGCGAGTACTGTTTTGTGACATATCGTGCTCAAATCTGTGCGGGGCGGCGGTAGCCGCTGTCCGTTTATGCACCCCATATCCGCTT
>JBJEQR010000007.1:0-79921 GCA_051881855.1 Oscillospiraceae bacterium | reverse complement strand
GCCACATAGCCTCTTAATCCAAATCGATTTTGCTGTTCTGCCGACACAAAAGGAAAATCCCATCCAATCCGTTTCGGTTGATAATCCGTAATTGCATTTAATCCACTTGATTCAGCCCATCTATCCATATAAGCGTGTACATCATTTTCTGGATTCGGAGAAATGATAACATATCGTCCCATACGAAATCCGGGAATTTCTTTCACGATTACATCTGAATAAATGTCCTTACGTTTACCCATATCTTCTTTCAATAGTTCGTCAACCTTGCAATGAAATATATTTCCTATTTCTATCAGTTTGGGTATTTCAGGATATACCTGATTCGTTTCCCATTTAGAAATGGTTTGTCTGGAAACAGAGAGTCTTTCTGCAAGTTCCTCTTGTGTAATGTCATTTACCTTACGTAAATATTGTATATTATCGCCTAAAGTCATACTTAACACCTCCTGTTTCGTAATCATAACGATAATGCACAAATTATTCAACCACCTTGGTGTTGCTATTATAGCAGCCCTTGCAACTAACAGTTGCATAATATTTATATCACTTTATAAAATACACCAGAAAATTCAGATTTGTAGGTCTTTTCGGCTCTATATTATAACATAACAGGATAAAAAACAAGAACAGCCACAGCAGTGAAAACTACTGTGGCTGTTCATTGCCTTATGAACACCGCCCTTTTGGGCGGCGGCTTTTCGCATGGGGAGCATTATTTTACAAATGTATGTAAGCGGTATTCATTTTGCCTCGGCGGCCTTTGGGCGGTACTGCTTCCGGGAGAGCTTCTGTCTGACGCCCGCAAAGACGAGCACGAGTATGGTGGTGAGATAGGGCATGGTCTCCACAAGCTGGGAGGGGATGCCGATGTTCTGGAGCCCAAGGGCAAGGGCTTCGGTATAGGCGAAAAGTATGCAGAAAAGGCCCGCGGTAAGGGGGTTGTCCTTCGCTACCAGCAGGGCCGCCAGTGCGAGAAAGCCCCGGCCTGCGGTCATATTTTCGGAGAAAATGGAGGTGCCCCCTATGGGCAGCACAGCGCCGCCGAGGCCGCAGAGCGCGCCGGTGATGAGGTTGGCCATCCATTTATATTTGAGAGTATTTATGCCTATGGTCTGGGCGGCCCGGGGGTTCATGCCAACACCCCGGAGCCTCAGCCCGAACTGGGTTTTATACATGACAAACCACATGACGAAAATAGCCGCTATGCCGATATAGACGAGGATATTCTGTCCGTTCAGGATTTTGCCGAGCAAAGGTACGTTCCGGAGGAAGCCTATGTCTATGGACGGGAGGCTTACGAGACGCTCATCCACAAAGGAGCCTCTGGCTCCCCAGAAAAACATCATCAGCAGCGTTGTAAGCCCCCAGGCGCTCAGGTTCATGGCTATGGAGACAACTATGGCGCTGGAGCCTAGGTGGAATACAAAGAGTCCGAAAATGAGCGAGCACACGAGCCCGGCAAGTATTCCGCAGAGAACTCCGATATAGGGGTTCACCGTGAAATACGTGCCGAGGGCGGCGAAAAACGCTGCACAGAGCATGAAGCACTCCAGAGCTATGTTGAAAACGCCCGCCCTGTCGGAGAAGCAGCCGCCTATGGCGGCAAAAATCAGCGGTATAGAGAGACGCAGAGCGGCGGCGAGAGTTGCGGAGCCAAAGAAAGTATCAATCATGCTAAATCACGCTCCTTTCACGGTTTTAACGGGGCTTGTGCTGCGTTTTGCCCGGAGTTTTTCGATAAATCCGCGGTAGTCAATGGTCACAAAGAGGACGAACACCGCCTGTATGACCTCCACCGTCAGGCGGTTTGTCTCAGTCAGGGCCTCCATATAGAGGGAGCCGGATTTTAGCGCGCCCCAGAGGATACCCACAAAGCCTGTGGCTATCGGATTGTTTGCGGCAATGGTGGCTATCATGATGCCGTCCCAGCCGATATTGCTGGCAAAGTTAGCGGTGAATTTGCCGTAAACGCCGAGAATTTCAATTCCGCCAGCAAGGCCCGCGATGAAGCCGGAGAGCAGGAAAATCATCAGGTACATTCTGTTCGTGCGCACGCCGCCGGCTTTGGCGAAGCGTATGTTGGAGCCCACCTGACGCATCTCGTAGCCCATAATCGTGTATTTATAGACGAGGTACATGAGCACCACGAAGAACACAGCAATAAAAATGCCGGTGCTCGCATTGGTTTTGGGGATAAGGGTCGTCAGGCGGTACCGGTCGTCAATAAGCGGGGTGGCCATGGCCTTGCTGTTGTTGTTCGCACTGATGCCGTTTACGAGCTTTGTGAAATAGGTGGTGAGGAGCGTCGCTATGTAGTTGAGCATCAGTGTGGTGATGAGCTCGCTGACGCCGAGGAAGCGTTTTAACAGCGCCGGTATGAGCGCAAAGAGCATGCCCGCCGCGCCCGCGGCAATGAGGCAGACTATGGGAGCAACAACCGGCGGCAGAGGGACGTAAAGGGCCACGGCAGTGGCGGCAAAGGCGCCCATGTAAAGCTGGCCGCCGATGCCCATGTTCCAGATTCCGGAGCGGAAGCACACGGCGGCGGCAACGCCCGTCATAAGGCAGGGGGTGACCCAGCGGATCGTGTTGCCGAGCCTTGAAACGTTGCCGAAGGCACCGAAGAGCATTGCCTTGCCCGCGGCGGCAACGTCCTGCCCCTGGAGCTTTATTATGAGCACGCCGAGGATGAGCACGGCGGCAAGTGCGGAAAGATATTTGACCGCTTCATATATGATGTTTTTGCCTTGGACCGGAAGATGCTTCATTGTTTCTGACCTCCCATCATGAGCACGCCTATCTGTTCCTCCGTGAGCTCGCCGTGCTTTCCGGCGTCAAAGAGCCGGCCTCCATTCATGACGAGTATCCTGTCGGAGACCTCCATGACCTCGTTGAGCTCGTGGCTGACCATGAGAATGGCAACGCCGGAGGCGGCAAGCTCTTCGATTTTGCTCCATATAAACTCAATGGCCCCTATGTCTATGCCCCGGGTGGGGTCCTCGATTATGAGGAGCTTGTTATCCTGCATAAATTCCCGGCCCACTATCATTTTCTGTACGTTTCCTCCGCTGAGGTCCGAGACGTTTGAAAAAATGGAGCCTGTTTTGACGTTATATTCGGAGACTACGCTGTCCGTAAAGCTGTAGACCTGCTTGCGGTCGATAAACACCTTGCTTTTGAAGCCATGGGCCACGTGATAACCCATCATGCAGTTTTCCCAGATGGAGGCGTCCCGGTTGGAGCCTTCGGCGTTCCGATCCTGGGGGATATAGCCTATACCGGCGCAGCGGCGCTCCCTCGGGGAGAATTTTTCTATATGTTCACCCTCAAGCAGTATGGAGCCCTCGGCGGCGGGGGCAAGGCCGAAAAGCGCCGCTATGAGCTCGCTTTCACCGGAGCCTGCAATGCCTGCGATGCCGACTATCTCTCCCGCCCTGACGCTGAAGCTGACGCCCTTGACTTTGGGAGCTCCGGTTCCGTCGAGGACGGTAAGGTTTTCAACGGTAAGGGTGTTCTTTCCGGGCTCACGCTCGGTTTTGACTGCGCTCAGAAGCACGTCCCGCCCCACCATCATGCGGGCAAGCTCCTTTTCGTCCGTTTCGGAGGGGGCGGTGCGGAAGGTCACCTTGCCGTCCTTGAGCACCGTAATGGCGTCCGCAATGGCGAGGACCTCCTGCAGCTTGTGAGTTATGAAAATAATGGTCTTTCCTTTTTCGGTGAGTGCCCTGAAAGCCCGGAAAAGGCCCTCAATGCCCTGGGGCGTGAGCACGGAGGTGGGCTCGTCGAAAATTATAATGTCCGCTCCGTGATAGAGCACCTTGACTATCTCCACCTGCTGGAGCATCGCCACGGGAAGGGTACCCGCTTTGGCATCAAGAGGTACGTTGAAGCTGTACTGGCGGCAGATCTCCTCCACCGCCGCCCGGGATTTTGTGCTGCTAATAATTCCGGGTATCCTTGTTTGCTCATAACCCATTATGATATTTTCGAGAACGGAAAGCTCAGGGAAAAGCATAAATTCCTGATGCACCATGCCGATTCCGGCGCGGCTTGCGGCGGTGGGGTTATGGAAATGCACCGCTTTGCCGTTTATAAATATTTCGCCCTCGTCCGGGCGGTATATCCCGGAGAGCACGTTCATAAGGGTGCTTTTGCCGGCGCCGTTTTCACCGATAATGGCGTGTATGGTGCCCTTTTCCACCGCAAGGTCAATTTTGTCGTTGGCCACAAAACTGCCGAAATATTTTGAAATCTGCCGAAGCTCAAGATAGGCGTTCATTTATGTTTTTCCCTCCGCTTTCTGCGCTTAAAATAACAGCGGGGAGCTGCCGCTCATATTGCGGCAGCTCCCTTATTGACTGTAAATCAGTTTCCGTAAGCAAAGATATCGAGAGTTCCGTCCGCGATGCCGGCCATAACGGTGTCCACAGCCGCTTTGATGTCATCGGGGAGGTTTTCATAGTCAACGTCAGCGAAAATCGGGAAACCGTTGGCTACGCTGTAGGTGATGGAGTTCTCGGTGAGAGTGCCTTCGAGGTAGGAGGTGTAGGTGTTGAAAACGCCCTGTTCAATGGCCACGAGTGCGGACCAGAATACGCAGGGGTCAATGCCGCCCTGCCAGGAGTCAACGCCGATGCATTTTACTCCCTCTTCGGAGCAGGCCTGAATTACGCCGAGGCCGGCTTCGTTTGCAGTCTGATAAACAATGTCAGCGCCCTTGCTGATGAGGATCCTTGCGGCTTCAGCACCCTTTACGGTGTCCTCGGAGTTGCCTACGAAGGTTTTTTCAACGGTAACGTCGAGGCCGTAGGTCTGGTTCGCGTAGTCCACGCCGGCCACAAAGCCGTCATAGAAACGGGTGATAACGCCGATGTCAATGGAGCCGACCCAGCCGAGAACGCCGGTCTCAGTGGAGAGAGCCGCCACAACGCCTGCTACGAAGGAGGGCTCCCAGGAGTCAACTACGATGCAGGTGACGTTGTCAATGTCAAAGGTCTGGTTGCAGTCGATGAGTACGAACTGTACGTCGGGATACTCGGGGGCGATTTCAGCCGCAACGAGGTTGACGGCGTCGAACATGGAGAAGATGACCTTTGCACCAACCTCTGCCATGGCGCGGAGCTGGACTTCATATTCGGAAGCCTCAAGAGCCTCTACGAATTTGATCTGGGTGCCGTAGGTTTCGTTCACCATTTCAAAGCCCTGCCAGGTCTGCTGAGAAAAAGGAGCGCCCTGGGAAGACTCGCTGACGATGCAGATGAGAGTGTCGGAATCGTCGGTGACGTCATTGCCGCTGTCGCCGGAAACGTCGCCCTGAACTTCGCTCTGTCCGTCGTTTGTGTCAGGTGCGGGCTCGTTGCTGCTGCAGCCTGCGATGCTGAAAATCATGACCGCCGCAAGCAGGATAGCTAAAATTCTCTTCATTTTGGTTCCTCCTGTGTTTCATATATGTTTTAGTTTTTATTTGCTGAGCCGCTGAAAATGTGGAACAGCGGCAAAAGCTCTGAAATATCGTCCAGAAGCACGTCCGGGCTGCAATCCAGAAGGCTCTGGACCGGCCAGTTGCCGGAGGCAACGGCCGCAACATAAGCGCCGGAAGCTGTTCCGGCCTCCATGTCAAAGGGCGACTCCCCGATGTATACGCACTCCTCCGGCGCCTTTTCCACAAGGGCCATAGCCTTGAGAAGTGGCTCGGGGTCGGGCTTGAATTTCACAACGTCGTCCCTGGTGATCATATATTTTATGGCATCTGAAAGGCCGAGGTTACGAAGAATAAATTCCGCGTTGTCCCGCCGCTCAGAGGTTATGAGGCATATGGGAAATCCGGCGCTTGCAATGGCGTCGACGGTTTGTTTGGCGTTATCTATAAGTGCGGCGCCCCGGGCCATGTGAACCGGATACTGACGCTTATATTCAGCAATGAATCTGTCGATCAAAGCAGTGTCATTTTTGTCGACATTTCCGAGCTTCATAAGCATCACCTCCACAGGAAGACCGAACATATCGAGTATTTCCTGCTTTTCGGGCACACGGGCGCCGACACTTATAAAACATTCGTAAAGCGCTTCGCAGATAGCATTCTGGGAATGTATCAGCGTACCGTCAAGGTCGGTCAGCAGCGCCGAAAACCGCCTTGTTCCAAGGGTATTTTTGAGAATTTTCATAGTTAAAAATTACTGCTTCGCGAGTATTGCGTGGTCGAGGGCGTGCTTGCAGACGCAGTCCTCGTCCTCCTGCTCAGCGAGGGTTTTTACGGCTATGCGTATGACTTTTTTGAAATCCGAAACGCCCTCCTTGAGGAGCACGGGAAGCTCGTCCGCGTCTATCTCAACACCGAGGCAGTAGTTGTTCGGGAGACAGATATGCGCATAGCACATGGCGAGCTCCCTTGCGAAAATCGCCTCCGGCAGAGTGGTCATGCCCACAAGGTCGATGCCAAGGCTGCGGAAAATTTTATCTTCAAGCTGAGTCTCATAGTGGAGCCCCTCGGTCACAACGAGGTTTGCGTGGTCCCAGACATGGCCGGGTTTCACAATGTTAGCGGCGTCAATGAGCGCCTTGCGCACCACGGGGCAGTAGGCCGGGGACATGCTGATATGATAGGCAACAGTGGTGTTGTCGTACATGGAATAGGGCGAACGCTTTGTCATGTCAAAGAAATCGTCCGGAATCACGAGGTCGCCGAGGGGAATGTCCGGGTTGAGAGCGCCGACACTGTTGGTGGCGATGATGCGCTGCACGCCCAGCTCCTTGAAAGCCTCCATGTTGGCGCGGTAGTTGATGCGCGGGACGATTATGGAATGTTCGGGGCCGTGGCGGGGAAGAAAATAGACCGGATACCCGTCAATGGTGCCCTTGTAGATTTCCGAGGAACGGCCGTAGGCGTTGTCGTGGATAAATACCTCCGCGTCCTCCAAAAGGTCATAGAAACCGCTTCCTCCGATAATACCGATGGGTTGCAAGGCGGAAAACCTCCTTTAATCTGTTTGCTTGTTAAGATTTACTACGGAATTTCTTTCTATAAGCTCCATGGGGTACTCCATGGTTGTATAGCTGGTTTTGGGATATGCGCTGCTCAGGCGGTTCAGCATATATTTGCTCGCGTAGACAGCGAGCCCTTTCGAGTCGAGCTTGAGGGTGGTTATGCCGAGGCGCTTGAAAAGCCTCGCGTCGGCATCGCTTTCCTCCGCGCCGATAAGTGAAATGTCCTTTCCGGTTTCAAGTCCCCGGCGGGCTATTTCATCAAAGGCGCCTTCGCATATGAAGTTGTTGCAGGCGATGATTGCCGTGGGCGGCTCCTCCAGATCGAGCAGGGCCGCAGTTTCCCTTTCGCCGGTCTTGGCGCTCCAGTTGCCTATGCGTACATAGTCCTCCCGGACAGGAAGCCCGAAGCTCTCCATGGCCCGGCGAAAGCCTATAATTTTGTCGTGTACCACAGTTATGCCCTTTTTGCCGGTGATGAGAGCGATTCTTTCGTGCCCGTTTTCATGGAGCAGCTTGACGCTCTCATACATAGCGCCTATGTTGTCATTTACAACGCAGTCGGCTATGCTGTCGGGCACCAGGCGGTCAATGAAAAGAATGGGCTTTCTCTTTTCGAGAATGGGGCGCATCATTTTGAAAAGCCCCTCGTTTTCGACCCCGTCGGTGACGCTTATGATACCGTCCGCAAGAAGCGCAAATGGGCTGCCGAAGAAGGAAATTTCCTCACTGGAGCAGTTGTCCGTCTCGTGGACTATCGAAAAATATCCGGCGGCTTTCAGTATATGTATGGCAGTGTCCGTAAACTGGGCAAAAAACGGGCTGCTGATGCTCGGGACAACAATGACTATCATACTGCTTTTGCCCGTGGCCATAACGCTGGAAATGTAGTTGGGCTGATAATGCTCCTCGTCTATGACCTTCTGCACTCTCTCCCTTATCTCCGGGCTGACCCATTTGTAGTTGTGTACGACCCTGGAGACAGTGGCGACGGAAACGCCCGCTTTTTTGGCAACGTCCTTAATGGTCATATGGCGTCACTTGCCTCTTTTGCAAGTATTGCGTGCTCAAGCGCGTGGGAGCAGGGGCAGTCTCTCTCGTCGGAAAGCTGCTCAACGGTGAGCTCAAGGATTTCAGAAAGCTCCCGTATTCCTTTTTTGAGGTTCTGCTGGAAAACGTCGGAGCAAACGGGCTCGCCTATGCAGTCGGTGGGGATGCAGATATGGGCATAGCAAAGGCCCGCTTCCCTCGCGAGGATAGCTTCGGGCAGAGTAGTCATGCCCACAAGGTCCCCACCCCAGGAGCGGAAAACACGCTGCTCTGCTTCGGTGTTATATGTAAGCCCTTCCTCCACAACGAGTATACCGTGGTCGTGGGTCGCGCCGTCGTGGACCTTGTTCGCTGCGTTTATGAGCGCTTTGCGTATATCAGGGCAATAGGCCGGTTTCATGTCCACGTGGTACGCGACGTTTGTGTCGTCGTAAAGGGAGCGGGGGAAACGGCGGGTGGTGTCAATGAAGTCGTGGGGAATTACCATATCACCGATCTTGATTTCCGGGTTCAGGGAGCCGACGCTGTTTGTGGCTATGACCCTTTCACAGCCGAGCTCGTGGAGGGCCCAGATATTGGCCCGGTAATTTATGCGCGGAACAATTATGGTGTGGTTGGGGCCGTGACGCGGAAGAAAATAAACGGTGCGCCCTTTTATTTTTCCTTCGTAAATTTCAGAGGACCGGCCATAACGGTTATCATGTATGAACATTCTGGGGTTTTCCAGCAGCTCGTACATTCCGCTTCCGCCGATTATGGCAATGGGTTTCAATTTTGTCCGCTCCTTTCAGTATGTTTATCTATAATACAAATTTAAAACTGTAAACGTTTTCAGTCAACATGTCAAATTTGCAAATATAAAATGCTAAATAGGGAAATTTCTATCGGATTTACCAAATGCATAGTAAACATTCATAAAAAAACTGCTAATTACACATGAAAAATAGCTAAGTTTTGTGAAGCTGTACAAAAAAATTAAAAAATCAGGTTAAAACGTAATTTGAAACAACATAAAACTGAAACTTTAACTGAAAATTATAAAAACACACAAAAACGGTGGAATTTGTATTCCATAGGAGGACAATTCTGTAAAAAAATAAAGAGCGAAAACCGCTTCATGATCTGAAGGGTTTTCGCTCTTTATTATGGGAACAGACATCAGTCCTGAGCCGGGGCGTCGCAGTAGACGCAGCGGTAAATTTTTTTCTCCGGGTCTGCGAGCTTGAACTCGTGCTCGATCTCCTGCTCAACAGAGGTTATGCAGCGCGGGTTCTTGCAGACATGCCCGCCCTTGAGCACGCCTTCGTGCTCAAACTGGGTCTTGGATCTATCCTTCGTCTCGTCGAGCAGCTTGAGGATAAGCGCCATGCGGATATATTTTCCGCAGAGCGCCTGCGTGAAATAGCAGGCTCTCGGGTCGGAGTCCACCTTGGTGCTTATCTCGTTCACCCTCGGCAGCGGGTGCATTATGCAAAGGTCGCTTTTGGCCGAAACGAGCTTCTCCGGGTCCAGTATGTAGCTGTCTTTAAGCCGGAGATATTCCTCCTGGCTTGAAAAGCGCTCCCGCTGGATCCGGGTCATATAGAGGATGTCAAGCCCGGGCATGGCCTCCTCGAGGCTTGCGGTCTCGGTATAGGGCACGCCCTGCTTTTCGAGCACGTCGCTCTTGACATATTCGGGAACACGAAGCTCCTCCGGGGAGATGAGCACGAATCTGATGCCGCTGTATCTTGACATGGCGGCTATGAGGGAGTGGACGGTGCGGCCGAATTTGAGGTCGCCGCAAAGCCCTATGGTGAGGTCTGAAAGGCGGCCCTTGTTCCTGCTGATAGTCAGAAGGTCGGTGAGGGTCTGGGTCGGGTGATAGTGCCCGCCGTCGCCGGCGTTGATTATGGGTGCCCTCTCGGTGGCTTTTGCGGCCACAAGGGGCGCGCCCTCCTTCGGGTGGCGCATGGCGACAATGTCTGCGTAGCAGTTTATCATATGAATGGTGTCCGCGACGCTTTCGCCCTTGGAAACGGAGGAGCTGGCGGCTTCGGAGAAGCCCAGGACGTTCCCACCAAGCTCATACATGGCCGCTTCAAAGCTGAGCCTTGTGCGGGTGGAGGGTTCATAGAAAAGGGTGGCGAGCTTTTTGCCTTTGCATTTTTCTGAATATTTCTCCGGGTTTGCGATTATATCGTTGGCGACGGCTATGAGCTCGTCTATTTCCTCCACGGAGAGGTCGAGTATATCTATAAGGCTTTTCATCCGTTTATCCAGCTTTCATCAGAAGGATTGTTGCGGAATTTGATAAGGCGCTGTACATCCTCGGGCTTGATGTAGCCCTCCTCTGCGGCGACTTCGGCGATGACGTCGAAATTGGTAAGGGAGATGTTTTTGACGTTGGCATCCGCAAGGCGCTCAAGGCCCTTTTTCATTCCGTAGGTGAAGATGCTGACGATTCCGAGCACGTCAGCACCCGCCTCTCTGAGCACGTTGACCACTTCGAGCACGCTGCCACCGGTGGAGATGAGATCCTCCACAACGACGACCTTCTGCCCTTTTTCGAGGCGGCCCTCAATCTGGTTCTGTCTGCCGTGGTCCTTGGCGCCGGAGCGGACGTAGCCCATGGGCATGCCGAGAATGTGAGCGGTGATGGCGGCGTGGGCGATGCCGGCGGTGGAGGTGCCCATAAGCACCTCGGCTTCGGGATAATTTTCTTTAATGAGCTTCACGAGGCCGTTTTCAACGTCGTTTCTTACCTCGGGAGCGGTGAGGGTGAGGCGGTTGTCGCAATAAATGGGGCTTTTTATTCCGCTTGCCCAGGTGAAGGGTTCCTCCGGGCGGAAAAATACGGCTTTGATAGAGAGCAGGTCCTTGGCGATAAGTTTTTCCATGATGTAATCTCCTTTTCTTTTATCCTACGAATTCTTCGACGCATCTGTTATAGGCGGCCACCGGGTCCTCTGCGGCGGTGATGGGGCGGCCGACGACGATATAGTCGGAGCCGATTTCCTTGGCCTGTGCCGGGGTCATGACACGTTTCTGGTCGCCGTTGTCGCCGTCGGCGAAACGGACTCCGGGGGTGACGGTGAGGAAGCCCTCGCCGCAGACCTCGTGCACCTTTGCGGATTCAAGAGGGGAGCAGACCACGCCGTCAAGGCCGGCTTTCTTGGCGTTTTCGGCGTAGTGCATGACAACTTTATCAATGGGCTCGTGGATGAGCAGGTCGTTTTCCATGCTCTCCTGATCGGTGGAGGTGAGCTGGGTCACGGCAATGAGAAGGGGCCTCGTGCCGTCGGGCCTGGTGAGGCCCTCGATGGCGGCCTCCATCATGCGGCAGGTGCCGCCGGCGTGGACGTTGCACATATCCACGTCCAGCCCGGAGAGCACAGCCATGGCTTTTTTGACGGTGTTGGGAATGTCGTGGAGCTTGAGGTCAAGGAAAATTTTGTGCCCTCTTGCCTTGATCTCCCTGACGATAGAGGGGCCTTCGGCATAGAAAAGCTCCATTCCGATTTTGACGAAGGGCTTTTTGCCCTCGAATTTATCGAGGAACTCGAAAGTTTTTTCCGCCGACGAAAAGTCGCAGGCGATGATTACGTCCTTACCCATTATTTAACTCCTCCTATAATTTCTTCGAGAGTGTTTATTCCGTATTTGTCCATTGCCGCGGGAAGCTCGTTTATGATGTCGCGGCAGATATAGGGGTCCACAAGGTTCGCAGCGCCGACTTCGACGGCGGTAGCGCCGGCGAGCATCAGCTCGATTACGTCCTCTGCGGAGGAAACGCCACCCATTCCCACGACGGGAATATTGACGGCGTGGGCGACCTGATAGACCATTCTCACCGCCACCGGGAAAATCGCCGGGCCGGAAAAACCGCCCATTTTGTTGGCTATGACGGGCTTTTTCGTTTTAAGGTCTATCCTCATGCCGAGGAGGGTGTTGATAAGGCTGATTCCGTCGGCTCCCGCCTCCTCGCAGGCTTTGGCGATGGAGACAATGTCCGTCACGTTGGGGGAGAGCTTGACGATGACGGGTTTGGTGGTGACCGCCTTGACCGCCCGGACGACCTCTGCGGCGGCTTCGGGGGAAGTTCCGAAGCTCATTCCGCCGCCGTGGACGTTGGGACAGCTGACGTTCACCTCGAGCCAGCCCACCTGGTCGCATTTGTCGAGCTTTTCGCAGGTGTAGGCGTAGTCCTCAACGGAAAAGCCGCTGACGTTGGCCATAACTTTTTTGTTAAAGCATTTGGCAAGCTTCGGAAGCTCCTCGCTGATTACCTTTTCAACGCCGGGGTTCTGGAGCCCTACGGCGTTTATCATTCCGTTTGTGCACTCCGCAATGCGCGGGGTGGGATTACCGAAGCGGGGCTCCTTTGTGGTGCCCTTAAAGGAGAAGGTGCCGAGCACATTTATATCGTAAAGCTCGGCGAACTCGTAGCCGTAGCCAAAGGTGCCGGAGGCGGGAATAATGGGGTTATCCATTTCGATTCCGCAGAGGTTTACCTTCAGTCGTTCCATAAAATCTCCTCCTTCATCAGAATGGGGCCGTCCTTGCAGATGCGCTTGTTGCCGGTAAGAGTCTTGCAGGAGCAGCCCATGCAGGCGCCGAAGCCGCAGCCCATGCGCTCCTCAAAGCTGAGCTGACCGCTCGTTTTGGAGGCATTATAGACCGCTTTGAGCATGGGCTCCGGACCGCAGGTGCAGAAATGGGTGTAGTCAAGGCCTTTCATAGCTTCGGTGACGAAGCCCTTGACTCCGGCGGAGCCGTCGGCGGTGGTGACGTAAACGTCGCAGCCGAGGGCTTTGAACTCCTCCTCATAGAAAACCTCCGCGGCGGTGTTGAAGCCGAGGATAACGGAGACGGCTTTGCCCTCTTTCCGAAGCTCCTTTGCGAGCATATAAAGGGGCGGAACGCCGACGCCGCCGCCGATGAGGAGCGGGCGCTCTCCGGTGATGGAGGTGTCGTACCCGTTGCCGAGACCGCTCAGAATATCAAGAGTTCCCCCGGTCATTTTGCTCATGGCTTCGGTGCCGTGCCCGACAACTTTATAGATTAGGGTGAGCTCACCCTCTTCGCAGTCGCAGACGGAAATGGGCCGGCGAAGATAGAAGCCGTCCAGTTTTATATTTACAAACTGACCCGGGCGGGTGATGTCGGAGGTATCGCCCGCGAGCTTCATTTCAAAGACGTTTTCAGTAAGGGGACGGTTGCTTTTGATTTCAAATAAAACCTGTTTCATCGCTCCTCCTCAGGAATCAATGGTAGAGATGCAGAGAGTGGTCTCCTCAAGTACGTCGAGAAGCACCTTTACGGTGTCGAGGGCGGTAAATACGTTGACGCCGTTTTCGGTGGCGTAGTTTCTTATGAGCTGACCGTCGTTCTCCTGGCCTATGGAGCCTATGTCGCGGGTGTTGATGACGTAAGCTATATGGCCCTGGCGGAGGGCGTCGCGTATCTCCTCGCTGCCGTCGCTGAGCTTTTTAAGAATGTGGGTGCGGATACCATTTGCCTTGAGGAATTTCGCGGTGCCCTCGGTGGCTTCAATGTTGAAGCCGAGGTTATAGAAGCGGCGTATGAGCGGGAGAGCCTCCTCCTTGTCCTTGTCGGCAATGGTCGCAAAGACGGTGCCGTAGTTCTGGAGGTGCATGCCGGAGGCCTGGAGCGCTTTATAGAGCGCACGGTTCAGCTTGTCGTCGTAGCCGATAGCTTCGCCGGTGGATTTCATCTCAGGGGAGAGGTAGGAGTCAAGGCCGTGTATTTTGTTGAAGGAGAACACCGGAACTTTCACGTACCATCTCTTCTTTTCCTCGGGGTAGATGTCGAAAATGCCCTGTTCCTTGAGGCTCTTGCCGAGAATTACCTCGGTGGCGATGTCCGCAAGGCTGTACCCGGTGGATTTGGAGAGGAAGGGAACGGTACGGGAGGAACGGGGGTTGACCTCGATGATGTAAACGTCATCGTTTTTATCCACAATGAACTGAATGTTATAAAGACCGACTATTCCAATGCCAAGTCCCAGCTTTTTGGCGTACTGGAGAATGGTGCCCTTGACCTTGTTGGAGATGCTGAAGGTAGGATATACGCTGATGGAGTCGCCGGAGTGGATACCAGTTCTTTCAACAAGCTCCATAATGCCGGGAACGAATACGTTCCGTCCGTCGCAGATTGCGTCGACCTCCACCTCTTTGCCGGCAATGTATTTGTCAACGAGGACGGGTTTGTCCTCTCCGAGCTCAACGGCGGTTTTGAGGTACTGGCGGAGCTGACCTTCGTTTGCGACTATCTGCATGGCGCGTCCGCCGAGCACGAAGGACGGGCGGACGAGCACCGGGTAGCCGATTTCCGCTGCGGCGGCGCAGCCGTCCTCAATGTTGGTGACCGCTTTGCCCTTCGGCTGGGGAATATGGAGCTCCTCGAGGATTTTCTCGAAGCTGTCGCGGTTTTCCGCCCTCTCAATGGCGTCGCAGTCGGTGCCGATGATTTTAACGCCTCTGTCGCGGAGGGGCTCAGCGAGGTTGATAGCGGTCTGTCCGCCAAGGGAGGCTATGACGCCCTCCGGGTGCTCAAGCTCGATGATGTTCATGACGTCCTCGGGAGTGAGGGGCTCGAAATAGAGCTTGTCGCTGGTGGTGTAGTCGGTGGAAACAGTCTCGGGGTTGTTGTTGATGATAATGGCTTCGTAGCCGGATTTCTTGATGGTGGAAACGGCATGGACGGTGGAGTAGTCGAACTCAACGCCCTGGCCGATACGGATGGGACCCGCGCCGAGAACGATGATTTTCTTCTTGTCGGTGACGACGGAGGCATTTTCGCCGGTATAGGAGGAGTAGAAATAGGGGATATACGCTCCGGTATGGAAGGTGTCGACCATTTTATAGACCGGGAACATTTTGTTTTCTTTGCGAAGGGCGAAAACCTCAAGCTCGGTCATGTTCCAGAGGTGGGCGATAAATTCGTCGGAGAAGCCCATTTTCTTTGCGGCGAGGAGGACCTCGGTGTTTCCGGCGTTATCCTTGAGCACTTTCTCCATGTCCACTATCTTTTTGACGGATTCGAGGAAGTAGGAGGTTATTTTGGTCACGTCATGGATTTTTTCGACGGAAACGTCCATTCTGAGAAGCTGCGCTATGGCGAAAATGTTGTCGTCGCGGAACTGGGAGATATATTCAAGAAGCTCCGCTTCGCTCTTGCCGTCAAATTTCGGAAGGTGGAAGTGGCAGGCGCCGATTTCAAGGGAGCGCACCGATTTGAGCAGGCACTCCTCAAGGTTGGAGCCTATGCCCATGACTTCGCCGGTGGCTTTCATCTGGGTGCCGAGGGTGTTGGGAGCGGAGGCGAATTTGTCGAAGGGGAAACGTGGCAGCTTTGCAACCACATAGTCGAGGCTGGGCTCCTTTGCAGCGTTGGTGTTTGCAATGCCGATTTCCTCAAGGGTCATGCCCATGGCGATTTTCGCCGTGACTTTGGCGATAGGATAGCCGCTGGCCTTGGAGGCGAGAGCGGAGGAGCGGGAAACTCTGGGGTTTACCTCTATGAGGTAGTATTCGCTGGATTCGGGGTTGAGCGCGAACTGGACGTTGCAGCCGCCCTCGATTTTGAGCTCGCGGATAATTTTGATGGCGCTGTCGTTGAGCATTTTGAGGTCGTGCTCATTAAGGGTCATAATGGGGGCCACCACTATGGAGTCGCCGGTGTGCACACCCACGGGGTCCACGTTTTCCATGCCGCAGATGGTGATGGCATGGTCGGTGGAGTCGCGCATGACCTCAAACTCGATCTCTTTATAGCCCTTTACGCTCTTTTCGATGAGCACCTGGTGCACGGGGGAGAGCTTGAAGGCGTTTCTGCCTATCTCAACGAGCTCCTCCTCGTTGTTGGCAAAGCCGCCGCCGGTGCCGCCGAGGGTGAAGGCGGGGCGAAGGACCACGGGGTAGCCGATCCTCTCGGCCGCGCCCTTGGCTTCCTCAAGGTTATAGGTGATTTCAGAGGGAATGGTGGGCTCGCCGATGGACTGGCAGAGCTCCTTGAAAAGCTCCCTGTCCTCCGCGCGCTCGATGCTCTCGCTGCTGGTGCCGAGAAGCCTTACGCCGCACTCCTTGAGCACGCCTTTTTTCTCAAGCTGCATGGCAAGGTTGAGGCCGGTCTGTCCGCCTATGCCGGGGACGATGGCGTCGGGCCTTTCATAGCGGAGTATTTTGGCAATATATTCAAGGGTCAGGGGCTCCATATAGACCTTGTCCGCAATGAGGGTGTCGGTCATAATGGTTGCCGGGTTGGAGTTGCAAAGTACTACCTTGTAGCCCTCCTCTTTAAGGGCAAGGCAAGCCTGGGTCCCGGCGTAGTCAAATTCAGCCGCCTGGCCGATGACTATCGGGCCGGAACCGATGATAAGAATTTTTTTGATGTCCGTTCTTTTTGGCATTTGTTTTCGCTCTCCTTCGTTTTCTGAAAATATATGAATTTATTTATAAATGACTTTGCCGTCTTTAACGGTCATAACACATTTGCCGTAAAGCTCCCAGCCCTCAAAGGGGGTAGCCCGGCCTTTTGAAAGGAATTTTTCCGGGTCAACGGTCTCTATTGCGTTCAAGTCCCAGACCGTAAAATCGTTACCGAGAGGTATACTGAAGCGCTTTCTCGGGTTCAGTGCAAGAAGATCCACCAGCTTTTCAAGGGTTATTATACCCTCTTTGACAAGGCGGGTATATAAAACCGGGAAGGCAGTTTCAAGCCCCACTATTCCAAAGGGGCTCTTTTCAAGTCCCCGGGCTTTTTCCTCCGCCGAGTGGGGAGCGTGGTCCGTCGCAATCATATCTATGGTGCCGTCCTGTATTCCCCTGATAAGGGCTTCCCTGTCAGCTTTTCCCCGGAGCGGCGGGTTCATTTTGAAGCGTCCCTCCTCCTGAAGGCAGCTTTCGTCGAGAACGAGGTAATGGGGCGCCGTTTCACAGGTGACGTTCACGCCCTCTGCCTTCGCTCTGCGGATAAGCTCGACGCTCTCCTTCGTGGAAATGTGGCAGACGTGGTAGGCGCAGCCCGTCTCCTTCGCGAGTCTGAGGTCGCGCTCAATCTGCCCCCATTCGCTTTCGGAGCAGATGCCCCGGTGGCCGTGTTCCTTTGCGTATTCTCCGTCATGGATATAGCCGCCATTTAAGAGGGAGTTCACTTCGCAGTGGGCCACTATCATTTTGCCGAGGGCCTTTGCCCTGAGCATGGCTTTACGCATCATGTCGTCGCTCTGAACGCCGCGGCCGTCATCCGAAAAGGCAATCACATTGTCAGCCATGCCATCCATGTCCGAAAGCTCCTCGCCCTTTTGCCCGACGGTTATGGCGCCGTAGGGGAAAACGTCGATATTGGCGTCCCGCCGGATTATTTCAGCCTGCGCCTCAAGGTGCTCGACACTGTCAGGCACCGGGTCAAGGTTTGGCATGGTGCAGACGGCGGTGTAGCCGCCATGGGCCGCCGCGGCGCAGCCTGTGGCAATGCTCTCTTTATAAGAAAATCCCGGCTCACGAAAATGCACATGCACGTCGCAGAAACCGGGAAAAACTGTATATTCAGAAAAATCGCGGACGGAAATACCGGCGTCGGCAGGAAGCTCAAAAGAGAGATCCCCGTCCCCAAAACCGAAGGTTATTTTGACAATGCTGCTGCTCATGTTTTCCGCCATTTTCAAAATTCCTTTCACAAAAACAAAAATCCTGCCGAGCTTTCGACAGGATTGATTACACAAAAAACGCCGCGGCGAAACCGCCGCACCGCAAAACTATTTATCCAATCTTGCCGATCTCTCTGTATCGCCTTTAAAGATTTATTTTCACTTAACAAATAATATCATACGCTTTTTGTTTTGTCAACGGAAAATATAAAATTAAAGGGCGGAAAATCCGCCCTGATTATTACGCTGTTTCCGCTTCTTTTTTCGCGGCCTTTCTGAACCTCACGAGCCCTGTGCGGTCGAGGGCAATCATTATGGCGGGAATGAATACAAGCTGGAGTATAATTCCCGGAATGGCGTTCAGAAATGCGCTGGAAATAAATACTTCCCAGGTGAGAACGCTGCCGCCGAGGCCGAGCAGCACGGTTTGGACCGCGCCCCAGACAAGCCTTCCGGCAATCATAGCCGCAATCATCGAGCGATAGAGAGATATAATGCACTGCCATTTGGAGTGGTTATAGAGAAATCCTGCCACAAATCCGTAGGTAGCCAGCTCAAAGGCCATGGCAATGGCGCCGGGGTACATGACGGGCATGGAAAAAAGCATGGAGCGGAGCAGTGGGGTCACAAACCCGACGGCGAGGCCGTAGGACCAGCCGCATATGAGCCCGCAGAGGAATATGGGCAGATGCATAGGGAGCATCATGTTGCCGATCTGAGGTATTTGCCCGGTGAAAAAGGGGAGAATCAGTCCAAGGGCAATGAACATTGCCGAAAGGACGAGTTTTTTTATTGCGTCGTGTTTCAAAAAAGAAACCTCCTTAACATGTCAGATATTCATATTTTAGCATACCTGTCAATAGTGAAAAAGCGCTGAAGCGGAGATTTTGAAATGTCGCTTTGGGAAAAACCGCAAATCCTTTCCCCAATGGCCCCGAGGAACTGCTGTTTATTCATCTTCCGGATCCTCCCTTGTGACAAACCGGTAAATAGACATTATCTCTTTCCATTCCTCCGCAAAATCCTCTACGTGCCGGCGCCCCGTCTCAGTGATGTGATAATATTTTCTGAGGCGCCCGCTGTGCTCCACAGGGTGCACCGTCAGAAGTTCGGCAGCCCCCAGCCGCCGGAGAATGGGATAGAGGGCGGATTCGGATATGGTGAATTATGATTTGACGTCCTTTATTATCTGGTAGCCATAGGAATCTCTGTTTTTTATCGCGGCGAGGACGCATACGTCCAGAAACCCCCGCTTGAGCTGAATATCCATGCAATGCTTCCCTATGCATAGTATTATATGTCTAGTTTTTTGTAAGAATAATTTTCTGCAAAACCTGTAAGTTACGGCATTATGCTGCCAAAGGATAATTCCTCCTTGATTTCTTCATAATTATATTATAGAATACTTACAGCGAAGGCCCCTTTAAAGGAGGAATTTTAAAAATATGTTTCCCATAAGTATGATAACCGGGGAGCCGCTTTGGAACTCGCTCCCCGCGGCAAAGATAATAAATTATCCGCTTGAAAAGGCGGACTATAAGCCCTATGCCCAGGCGCGGCTCTGCATTTCAAACGACGAACTGCATTTGCAGATGCTGGCTTTTGAGGTGGAGCCGGAGGAAAAGAGCGTCGTGGGTGCGGCGCTGGCATTTTTCCCGGAGGAGGACGGCGCCAAGCTCTATTTCTGGTTTTCGACAAACCGAAGCGGTGCCCTCGTCTGCAAATTTATAAACGAAGCCGACGGCACAGAAAAGGATATTACAAAATGTGTCGCCGTGAGGATATATTCCGGCGAGGACGAGCAGGGGATATACTGGTGCAGCAATTTTACCCTGCCTCTTTCCGTGGTGGAAAAATTCTGCGGCGTGCATTACCTTGAGGCCGGGCACAGAATGAAAGGCAATTTCTATAAGCTCTGCGATGGGGAAAGGCCCCACTACGGAAGCTATTATCCGACGGATTTTACCGACCTTAACCCTCTCGGAAGCCGCTATTTCGGCGACTTTGAGCTGGTACCCTATTGAGGGAGGATCTGCCATGCCGAGATTTTTTGTAGACTCCGTCGAGGGAGACACCGTTGAAATAACCGGTAACGACGCAAGGCATATCGCGCTTTCTCTCCGCATGAAATGCGGGGAAGGGCTCGTGCTCTGCGACGGCAGAGGACGGGAGGCCGACTGCGAAATACTGAGCATCTGCCCGGAGAGCGTCGTGCTCAGCGTGCTCACGCGGCGGGATTCCGCCGCGGAGCCGAAGGCAAAAGTGGTGCTCTATCAGGCTCTTCCGAAATTTGATAAGCTCGAATACATAATACAGAAGGCCGTTGAACTGGGCGCTTCAAAAATTGTTCCGGTCATGACCTCCCGCTGTATTTCCCGCCCGGACGAAAAGACCATGGCGAAAAAGCTGGAGCGCCTGCGCAAAATTGCGGACGAAGCCGCAAAGCAGAGCGGCAGGGGACGCCTGCCGGAGGTTGGGGAGCTTCTGAGCTTCAAAAACGCTGTGAAGCAGATGAGCACGGCTGACCTGCCCATATTTTTCTTTGAGCACGCAAAATATCCGCTTCGGGGCTGCATGGAAAAATATAACGGCGGGGAGATAGCGGTGCTCATAGGTTCCGAAGGGGGATTTTCGGAGGAGGAGGCCGCCTTTGCGGAGGAAAACGGTCTTCTCTGTGCGAGCCTCGGCCCGCGTATTCTGAGATGTGAAACTGCACCGGTGGCGGCTCTCTCCGCAATCATGTACGCCGCCGGAGAAATGGAGATATTTTGATTAGGAAAAAAGCATTTTTAGCCTTATGCCTGGGGCTTTTGCTGGCGTTTTGCGGGTGCGCAAAGGAAGAAAGCAATATAGCCGCAGGCGACAGCATACTTATAACCCCGAGCAGCAGCCAGAGCTCTTCTGAAGCCAGCCGGAGCGAAGCTGACAGCAGCCAGAGCAGGACGGAAAGCCAGGCTTCCGGGACGTCTGAACCGGAAAGCTCCTCAGCCGTTGAAACGGGTGGATACGGGGATCCCGACAGCGACCCCTGCCTCATACTTGTAAACCCCGAAAACTACATTCCGGACGACTATACGGTGGAGCTTGAAACCGTTCAGGGCAAATATCAGCTTGACGTAAAAGCGGCGGCATCTGCAAAAGCCCTCATTGCCGCGGCGAAGGAAGCGGGCTATGATATGCAGGTCTGCTCCGCCTACCGCACCATTGAAAAATCCGCAGAGCTCTATCAGCGCAAGGTGCAGCAGTACCTCAACGCGGGCTATTCCCAGGCGACCGCTGAGAGCGAGGCGGCAAGATGGGTGGCGCCGCCCGGCACCAGCGAGCACCACACCGGCCTTGCCATGGATATAGTGTCCTCGGATTATTGGGGGCAGTATTCGGACCTTGAGCACGACTATGAAAAATTTGATTCCTTCAAATGGATGTATGAGCACTGCGCCGAGTACGGCTTCATTCTCCGCTACCCGAAGGATAAGCAGGATATAACCGGTATCACCTATGAGCCCTGGCATTACCGCTACGTGGGCGTCGAAGCCGCACAGTACATTATGGAAAACGGCCTCTGCCTTGAGGAATACCTCGATTTGCAATGAATAAAAAGCGCCCCTCAAAGGAGGGGCGCTTTTTGCGTTTATTTGCCTTTTATGAGCCTGATAAGCTGGATCAGAACCGTGGGTGAAGCCGCGAGGAGGATTATCTCAGCTATTTGAAGACCGGAGAGGGGTACTACGACGAAAAATCCGCTGAGCCCCGGTATGAAAAGCACTGCACCGAGGAGAAGAACTCCGGAGAGGAACGCCAGAAGGAGATAGGGGTTGCCACTGAAGCCGAGGCGGAACACGGAGCCCTCGCCGCGGCAGTTGAAGCCGTGAAAAAGCCTTGCGAGAGTGAGCGTTGCAAAAGCCATGGTCATGGCTGCGGCGGTGCCGCTTCCGAGTCCGAGATAATATGCGGCCATGGTCACAATGGCGATGAGCCCGCCCTGAAAAGCGATTCTGGTGAACAGCTCTTTGTCGAGTATTGAGCGGGAGGGATCCCTGGGCTTCTGGTCAAGGAGGCCGTCGGCGGCGGGCTCCATGCCTATCGCAATGGCCGGCAGGGAGTCCGTGACTAGGTTTATAAAGAGCAGATGCACCGCCGCAAAGGGGGCCGCAAGGCCCGCCAGGGCGGCGTAGAGAACAGACAAGATTCCCGCAGCGTTGCCGGAGAGCAAAAAGCCTATGGAATTTTTGATATTGGTATAAACGGCCCTGCCGTTTACCACGGCTTTGACAATGGTGGCAAAGTTGTCGTCCGCGAGTATCATGGAGGCGGCGCCCTTGCTGACCTCCGTTCCGGTGATGCCCATGGCGACGCCTATGTCTGCCTTTTTGAGAGCCGGGGCGTCGTTGACGCCGTCGCCTGTCATGGAGACTATGGAGCCACGGCGCTGCCATGCGGAAACAATGCGGATCTTATGCTCGGGAGAGACCCTTGCATAGACGGAAACTTTGGGCAGCACTTCGTCCAGCTTTTCGTCGCTCATATTTTCAAGCTCAGTGCCGCTGAGAGCCATATCGCCCTCTTTAAAAATGCCTATCTGTTTTGCGATAGCTGTGGCGGTGACCTTGTGGTCGCCGGTTATCATGACGGTGCGGATGCCCGCCCGGGCGGCGTCAGCCACAGCCGCTACGGATTCGGGCCGCGGCGGGTCCATCATGGCGCAGAGGCCCACGAAAATAAGGCCGTTTTCATAACTGAGTTCAAGATTTACGGGAGCTTCCGAAAGCTCACGGTAGCCGAAAGCGAGAACACGCAGTCCCTGATTGGAGAAGTCCTCGTTGATTTCCTCTATGCGGCGGCGGGATTCAGCGTCCATGGGGACAATGCCGCCGGAGGTGAGGATATGGGTGGAGCGGTCGAGCATCACGTCAATGGCGCCCTTTGTCATGAGGGTGGGCACACCGTCAAAGGAGCAGAGAGTGCTCATGAGTTTGCGGTCGGAGTCAAAGGCCAGCTCACCCATTCGGGGATAGAGCCTGCGGTATTCGCTCTCGTCAATGCCGAGTTCATCTCCTATTCGGATGAGGGCCACTTCGGTGGGGTCGCCTATGGGCGCACCGCTCTCCGCGTCGGTGGTGGCGTCGCTGTTGAGAAGCGCTATTTTGAGTAAAAGACGCATATTTTCAGAGGAGAGGTCAAAGTCCTCGGCCTCAACGATTCTGCCGTCGGTGAAAAACTTCTGCACAGTCATGCGGTTTTGGGTGAGGGTGCCGGTTTTATCCGAGCAGATGACGGATACGCAGCCGAGGCTTTCCACCGCTTTAAGGTCCTTCATAATGGCCTTTTGTTTCGCCATTTTCTGTGTCCCCATGGCGAGAACTATGGTGACTATGGAGCTGAGGGCCTCCGGAATGGCGGCCACCGCAAGGGCAATGGCGAACATCATGGCGTCAAGATAGCCCATGCCGCTTCTGAAAACAGAGAGCAAGAAAACCAGAGCGCAGATGGCGAGTATGCCTATCGCAAGTTTTTTGGAGAAATTGTCGAGGCTCACCTGAAGGGGAGTTTTGCGCTGTTTTGTGCTGTTCATGAGAGAAGCTATTTTTCCTATTTCTGTGTCCATACCGGTGGAGGTGACAAGCACGTCTGCCCGTCCGTATGTAACGAGGGAGCCGGAAAACACCATGTTTTTGCGGTCGCCGAGGGCGGCATCGCCCTCGATTTCACCGTCGGTCTTGTCAACGCCGAGGGATTCGCCCGTGAGGGCGGATTCGTCCACCTTGAGGGCGAAGTTTTCGATAATGCGCCCGTCCGCGGGCACGAGGTCCCCGGCTTCAAGAAGGATTATGTCCCCGGGCACCACTTCGGCGGAGGGAATCTCAAGCCTTGCCCCGTCCCGCAGGACTTTTGTTATGGGAGCGGACATGGCCTTGAGGCTCGCGAGGGATTTTTCAGCCTTCGCGTACTGCACGGTGCCGAGCACCGCGTTGAGCACGAGCACCGCAAAAATCACTATGGTGCTCTCTTTGTCGCCGGATATGAAGGAGACCGCTGCGGCAATGCAGAGAATCACTACGAGCAGATCCTTGAACTGCTCAAGAAACACCAGGAAGAGGCTTTTCTTTTTTTCTTCCGTAAGCTGGTTTGGGCCCTGCTCCAAAAGCCGCCGCGCGGCTTCTTCGGAGGAAAGGCCGTTTTCATCAGCGCCGAATCTGCTCAGAATTTCAGCTTTGCTTTGCGACCAGAAATTTTTTTGTTGCTTTTCCAAAGTTTATCTCTCCTTTTGTAAATAAAAAAAGACTTTTCAAGCGGCTTTCAAGCCGCCTGAAAAGTCTGGTTACCGTTTTACGGCCCGTGCCGCCAGACGCAGCGAGTGCGACGAGCCTGTTGACAGCACGGTGAAACTACTCCCTTTTCATTTGGGAAACATATTGTGGTATATTATATTCATTTTTCTGCCCCAAGTCAACGGAAAGAAAATAGAATTTACAAATTCTTAAAAATCCGCCTCAGAAGCAGCACGGCGCAGGCCGGTTATTTTTCAGCCCAGTTTTGAGCACGCTCCACAGCGCGTTTCCACTGCTTATAGTCGTGCTCACAGTCCTCCGCCGGGCGCTCCGGTGTGAAGATCCGGTCGCACTGGTGGGCGGATGCAATCTCATCAAGGCTCTCCCACACTCCGGCATAAAGTCCCGCAAGAGCGGCGGCGCCAAAAGCCGTGGTCTCAACTACCTTCGGGCGTTCCACCGGGATTCGGAGAAGGTCGGACTGTATCTGCATCATAATGTTGCTGACAGAGGCCCCGCCGTCTACATGGAGAACGGAGATCTCCCGTCCGGAATCCTTTCTCATGGCGTTCATGAGGTCAGTCACCTGGTAAGCTATGCCCTCCAGAGCGGCCCTTGCGATATGCGCTTTTGTGGTGCCCCGGGTGATGCCGAGAATCGCTCCCCGGGCATACATATCCCAGTAAGGCGCGCCGAGGCCGGTGAAAGCGGGCACGAGGATTACGCCGCCGGAATCCGGCACGGATTCAGCCAAGGGGTTGACCTCCGGCGCGGAGCCGATTATGCCGAGGCCGTCCCGGAGCCACTGAATGGTGGAGCCGCCGTTAAAGACACTGCCCTCCAGAGCGTAAGTTACTTTGCCCCCTATGCTCCAGGCAATGGTGGTCACGAGGCCGGAGGAGGAGCGGGCCGGAAATTCTCCCACGTTCATGAGGGTGAAACAGCCGGTGCCGTAGGTGTTTTTTGCGTCGCCAGGTTTAAAGCAGGCCTGGCCGAAGAGAGCGGCTTGCTGGTCGCCTGCTGAGCCGCAGACGGGAACCCCCGCAAGGCTTTCGAGCCCGGGAATCCCCTCGGCGACCTCGCCGTAAAGAGCGGAGTTTTCGACAGGCGTCGGGAGCATGGCCATGGGGATATTGAGCATTTCGCAAAGCTCCTTATCCCACTCGAGGGTATGTATATTGAAAAGCATGGTGCGGCAGGCGTTGGAATAGTCCGTGACATGGGCTTTGCCCCCGGTCAGCTTCCAGATAAGCCAGGTTTCCACAGTGCCGAAAAGGAGCTCGCCGCGCTCGGCCCTCTCCTGTGCTCCGGGCACCCGGTCCAATATCCAGCGGATTTTGGTGCCGGAGAAGTACGCGTCCAGCTTAAGGCCGGTTTTTGCGGTTATCATCTCTCCGAAGCCCTGGGCTTCAAGCCCGTCGCATATATCGGCGGTGCGGCGGCATTGCCAGACTATGGCGTTATAGATGGGACGCCCGGTCGCTTTTTCCCAGATTATAGTGGTTTCCCGCTGATTTGTGATGCCTATGGCCGAAATGGGGACTCCCGCGAAGCCCACAGCCTCGGCGGCTGCCTGGCGCTCCGTATCCCAGATGGCCTCCGGGTCGTGCTCCACCCAGCCGGGCTGGGGATATATCTGCTCGTAAGGGTACTGCCCGACGGAGACTATTTCACCGCTTTTATCGAAAACTATGGCGCGGGAACTGGTGGTTCCCTGGTCAAGAGCAAGAACATATTTGTTCAAACTGAAAACCCCCTATCTTTTGCTGTTAAAATGTGATAATATAAATATAACAAAAAATATCAGCGGTTTCAATAATTATTGTAAAATGCGTTTAAGGAGCGTGAAAAAACACCATGACGAAACACAGTGAATTCTATTTCCCGTCCAGCGACGGAAAGACCAGCATCCACGCGGAGGAGTGGCTCCCGGAGGGGGAGATAAAAGCGGTGCTCCAGATTGCCCACGGCGTCGCGGAGTACGTCGGGCGCTACGCCCCCTTTGCGGAATTTCTGAATGAGCACGGCATAGCGGTTATAGGAAACGACCACATAGGCCACGGAAAATCAGTCGCTGAGGGCGCGCCAATGATATATTTCGGAGAGAGCGACGGCTGGAAACACGTGGTGGACGATGTGCATGAGCTTCGTCTCATGGGAGGAGAAAAGTTCCCCGGCGTCCCTTATTTCATCATGGGCCACAGCATGGGCTCCTTTATAACAAGGACTTACCTCATACGCTATCCCGGCGAGGTTTCGGGAGCAATAATCATGGGTACCGGCCAGCAGAGCCCTGCGCTCATTGCCGGTGGCAAGCTCATTGGGAAGATCATCGGCAGGAAAAACGGCTTTGACAAGACGAGCGATACCGTTACGAACCTTGCCTTCGGCTCCTATAATAAGGCCTTTGCGCCGGTGCGCACAAACTGCGACTGGCTTTCCGTCAACGAGGAGAACGTCGACAGATATATAGCCGACCCCCTCTGCGGCGGAGACGCCACCGTGGGCCTTTTCCTCGAGATGCTCGGCGGACTTTCCTTTATCAGAAAGCAGGAAAACGTCAATAAAATGGACGTGACAAAGCCCGTGCTTTTCACCTCCGGCGACAAGGACCCTGTGGGCGATATGGGCAAGGGCGTCAAAGCCGCCTATGAGACTTTCAAAAAGGCAGGAGTGTCCGACCTTTCGCTGAAGCTCTGGCCCGGCCTTCGCCACGAGATACTCAACGAGCGGGAAAAGCAGGAGGTATATGACTATATTCTCGGCTGGCTCGAGGAGAGGATTTAAGTCCTGGCACAAAAAAAGAGTTCCCGAAAGGGAACTCTTTTTTATATAAATTTCATTTTTAAACTCTGCTGTTTTTCCTGTTCATTTTTCTGACTGCGAGGGACAGGCTGAAATTTATCACAAAATAGATGACGGCGGCGGTGCCGAAAAGGATAAACACATCCTGGGCAGTTATGGGGTGACCGGTGAAGGTGTTCGCCGTGGACATGAGCTTTTTGATGCAGAACATCAGCTCGGCAATACCTATCTGGGCGAGGTAGGAGGTGTCCTTGATGATAGTTATGCTCTGGCTCGTCAGCGTGGGCACTATTCTTCGGAAGGTCTGGGGCAGGACTATGTAGATCATGATCTGGAAAAAGCTGAAGCCCTGGCTTCTGCCCGCCTCGATCTGCCCTTTGGGGACGGCGTTGAGCCCGCCCCGGACGATTTCGGAAATGATGGCGGCGTTAAAAACCACCGTTGCAACAAGCGCACGCCCGAGCAAGGAAGGAAGGGGCACCGCCGCTATGGCGACGAAAACCCATAGCAGGAGAGGGGTGTTGCGGAAAACCTCCACAATGGCCCCGGATATCTTGGCGCTGAATTTCCCGTAGGTGCTCAAAAGGGCGAGCACCGTCCCGAGAATTGTTCCGAAAACGAGGGTCACCGCCGCTATAAGAAGCGTCAGACCGACGCCGGAAACGATATACATAACATTGTATTTCGTAAAAATGGAGGCAAGCTCCTCTATCATGCGCACACCTCCTCTTCGGCGGAGATGGTGCCGACTTTTTTGAGCTTCTGCTCATAGCGCTTCGCAAAGGCGGTCAGCGGGAAGCAGACCACAAAGAAAAGCACTCCGCAGAGGAGATACGCGGGCCCGTAGCTCAGGGTGCCGTTGGAGGCCCAGGCGTTGGAGCGGTACATAAGGTCCCCGCCCGCTATCATAGCAAGGACGGAGGTGTTTTTTATTAGGGCGACCATCTGGTTTGCCAGAGGCGGCAGGATTATTTTTACCGACTGGGGCAGCACAATGTAGCGCATGGTCTGGAAATAGGTGAAGCCCTGGCTTTTCGCCGCCTCCGTCTGGCCGTAGGGTACGGACATTATGCCCGTCCGGACGACCTCAGATATGTATGCGCCGGTATATATGCCTATGCCGATTACGCCTATCTGCTCCTTTGAAAGGCCGATTCCGGCGTAGAGCAGGCCGTAGTACATGAAAAGCACCTGCAGCACAAGGGGAGTGTTCTGGAAAAACTCCACGTATACCCTCGAAACTGCCTTTAAAAACTTATTGCTGCCGGAGGAGAAAAGCCCGAAGACGATCCCGAACAGCAGCGCCAGCAAAAGCGCAAAGAACGAGACCTTGACCGTGACGAAGAAAGCATCGATAAATTCCGCTCTTGAATCCCAGAGCGCCTCCCAGCGCCAGAGGGCAAAAACGCCGTTTCCCATGGGGCTTTTCACTTCCTTTCAGCGGATTTTTGGAAAAACAAATTATCCCTCAAAGCTGGGGAGCAGGCCGTTGGCCTCGCGCAGGGCGTCAATGGTGCCGTCCGCAAGCCACTGGTCGATGAGGCCGTCGACGTAGCTGTTGAGGTCGGTGTTGGAAAGTTTGGAAACTACGCCGAAGGGCTGGGCGGCGAATCTTTCGTCGAGTATCATGGTGGTGTCATCCATATAGGTGTTGAGCACCACGGTATCCACGCAGTGGGCGTCAACGGCGCCGGCGGAGAGAGCCAGCTTGATGGCCGCGTGGTCCTCAAACTCGTCGAAGGTGAGATTATAACCCTCTCCGAGGTAATCTTTAAGGGACTGGGCGGAGGTTGAGCTGATGGTGACGCCTATGGTTTTGCCGTCGAGGTCCTCGAGGCTTTCAATGCCGGAGCTTTTGAGAACCATTACACCCACGGCATCAGTATAATAAGGGGAGGTGAAATGGTAACTCTTCTGGCGTTCCTCCGTAATGGTGAAGTTGGAAAGGCTGATGTCAATGTCGCCGGAATCTATCATCTGGAGACGGGTGGTGGGGGTCACGACGAGGAACTCCACGTCAACGCCCATTTCTTCGGCGATTTTTCTCGCTATGTCGATTTCGAGGCCCTCATATTCGCCGGTCTCAGGGTTCAGGTAGCCCATTCCCACAAGGGAATCCTTTACGCCCACACGGAGAACGCCCCGGGCTTTGATGTCGTCAACGGTGACCTCTTTTTCGCTGCTGCAGGCGGCAAAAGCGAAAACGGTAAGAATCACTAAAAGAATTGAAAGAAATTTTTTCATGGTTTTGCTCCTTTGATGTTTGATTTGTTTTGCTTTCCGAAAAGGGGAAAGCATGCCGCTAAAAGTGGCATTACTGTCTGAGAATTTTGCCGAGGAACGCTTTGGTGCGCTCGTTTTCGGGGTTAGTAAAGAAATGTTCGGGGGTGCCCTCCTCGATAATGCGTCCGGCGTCCATAAAGACTATACGGTCCGCTACCTCCCTCGCAAAGCCCATTTCGTGGGTGACTACCACCATGGTTATGGACTTTTCCTCGGAGAGGCGGACCATTACGTCCAGAACCTCCTGCACGGTTTCAGGGTCCAGTGCAGAGGTGGGCTCGTCAAATATGATTATTTTCTGCTGGGTAGCAAGAGCCCGGGCAATGGCCACGCGCTGCTGCTGGCCGCCGGAGAGAGCGGACGGAAATGCATGGGCCTTGTCCGTCAGGCCCACAAGTCCGAGGTATTTGTAGGCAAGCTCCTCCGCCTCCGCCTTGGTTTTGTGCTGCAGCTTCATGGGCGCCAAGGTCAGGTTGTGCAGCACGTCCATATGGGGATAAAGGTTAAACTGCTGAAAAACCATTGCGGAGGTTTTGCGGACAAGCTCTGTCTTGTTCTTGTGGGTGAGGCGCTCGCCGTCTATGTAGACCTCGCCGGAGGTGGGCTCCTCGAGGAAATTCATGCAGCGGACGGTGGTGCTTTTCCCGCTGCCGGAGGGGCCGATGATTACGAGCTTTTCGCCCTCTTTCACCTCGAGATTCACATCTTTGAGAACGTGGAGGCTTCCGAAATATTTGTTTACGTTTACGAGCTTTATCAATATTTTTACCTCCGGAAAATTTATGTATATTATAACAATTATATATCCAAATCAGGGTTCAGTCAACGCGAAAGCGGGCGCATGTGAAAAACTTTACAGAATGGTCACAAAAAAGCTCCCCTAAGAGGAGAGCTTCTGGCACTATAATTTTATTTCCACAATGTCGCCGCTTGCTGTCATAACGTCTGCCAGGTACCAGTCAGGGTGGGTCTTTTTGAACCGCTTCAGATAGTCGATCAGCTCTATAACGGTTTCGGTGCTTATTCTGCCGCTGCCCCGCTTCTCAAGCTCGGCGTTTATATGGCTTGCTATTATCGGCGCAGTAAAACGGTTGAGCGCCAGGCCGTTAGGCAGGGCAAAGAACAGGCGCATGTTGTTCTCAGTGGATTTTATCCGTATTTTCATAGCTTACTCCACAAAAATATTTACTATGTCCCCGTCGTGGGTGCTGACTTCCACGATGTTTCCCATGGCGCCCTTTTCGACGAGCTCCATCACCTTGTTGAGGTCGATATTTTTGACGGCGTCGCTGCCGGTAAATTCGGATATGTCGGCTCCGCTGTCAACGAAAACCTTAACGAGCCCCATGGGCAGGTTTACCCTCACCTTGTCGCCGTCATGGGTATCGACTATGATCTTGAGCATCATGTCGTTTATATCCTTGCGCTCCTCCTCGGGCACGTATTTTATTTCAGGTTCCTCTTTGCCGGAGAGCAGGCTGTCCACGGTGATGCCGAAAAGCTTTGAGATTTCCGGCAGGAGAAGTATGTCCGGGCAGGAGGCGTCGTTTTCCCACTTGCTCACCGCCTGGGCGGAGACGCCGAGCTTTTCCGCAAGCTCCTCCTGAGTAAAGCCGAGGCTTTTTCTGTTTTCAGAGATTCTTTTTCCGAGTGTAGATTCCATTTCAAGTAAAGCTCCTTTCGTTTGATGCCTCAAGTTTACCATCTGCCGCTTTGAAAATGAACGGAACAAAGGTTGAAAAAGCCCCTTTTTGCCTCAACCAAACGGCGACTTTTCTCTGATTTTTCGTTTTTTTCCCTCAACCAAAGGTTGAAATCGGGAAAACGGGTTGTTTTTAAGTTTTTTGCCCGGTATTAAAAGCTCCAAATCTGCTCGCGGAGGAAAAAACGGAGGGCGCCCCGCAACGCGGGGCGCCTCTTGCTTTGGAATCAATCCGTAAGGTCCTGTGTCATATAGATGAATTCGTCGTAAATGCTGTCCTCGTGGAAGCCGACGCTCTTATAGAGCTTCTGGGCGGGAATGTTGTAGCGGTTCACGCCGATGCCGAGCTTTTTCGCTCCGGCTTTTTTGAGGTAGTCGACGGCGAAGCGGAGCATCACCTTTCCGAAGCCCCGGTGCTGGTAACGCTGGTCGATGAGCACTATGGCAATGTGATAGACGTCCTCCTTCTTGTTGACCCGAAGGTCCAGAAGGCCCACTGCCCGGTTGCCCTCCATTTCAACGAAAAGGTGTTCTTCTTTCTTGAAAGCGGCGGCAACGACTATGGTGTCCTTGGCGGAGTTCACGAACTCGAGCTGGTCCGGGCGGACCTTGAGGTCCGACGCGCCGCGCCAGTTTTTCGGTCCATAGGGGACCATCCTCGTGTTTTTCGGATAGGTGAACTCGCCCTCCATCGCGTAACGAAGCTCCCGACGGAAGTATATATATTCTTCGCCCTCCATCTCGTATTTGGAATCCGCATTGGTGACAGTGAGGTAGCAAAGCCGGGCTCCCTCATCAAAATTGAAAGCAAGGCTTTGCACCGCGGTTTCCGCGGTGGCAAGGGTTGTGCCGTTTATGTCGACAAAAATGAGCCCCTCGCCCTCGTGGTCAAATTTCGTGGCGGCTTTCCAGATTTTCTTGGAGAAGAGGCGGTGCTCAAAAATTCCGAGCATCAGCTTTTCAAGGTCGGAAACAGTGCTCGTAAAGAGAAAGGGATTTTGGCTGTCGATGTGAAGTTTAAGATAGGTTTTGTTGCGGAAAAGGGCATAGAGCGGGGCTGCGCCCTCGGCGCCGAAACGGGTTTCGCTCATTCCGAGCTTTTTGAAGATATGTTCTGCGGCAAATTCGCTGATGCTCATGCCGCTGGCGCGCTCGACGACTTCCCGGAGGAAAATGCGGTTGGTTTCGGAGTAGTCCCGCCGAAGATTGGGCTTGAACTCCAGCTCCTTTTCGCCGATGAGCTCCATAACTTCGTCAAAGCTGTGGCGGCAAAGCAGAATTTCGGCGTCCCGGGCGCGGCGCTCCTCATCAGAAAGGGCGGCGTATTCCGGGTCAGCGGCGATTTTCGGCTGGAGCTCGCCGTAAAGGAAGTCCCTAACGCCGGATTTTTCGGTGAGAAGCAGGGACAAGGTTATTTCGTCCGCGTACTTATATTCCGGAACGAAACGGCTGAGCTTGTCGGAAAAAGAGAGGTTTTTCATGTCCGAGAGCACGAGCACACAGAGCCCTGCGAAAAACCAGCTGTCGATGGAGAGAAGGTAGCGGGTGCTTTCGGTGACGTCTTCGCCGCTTTCCCGGTCGGCCTTGCCGAAGCATTTGCGAAGGGCGGGTTTTCCCTCAAAAAAGACAGAGACCGCGCCGCTTTCGTCAAGGCGGGCGGCGTTTTTGTCTATAATTTCATTTATTTTTTCAAATTTGATGTCCATAAAAATTCCTTTCTGCGCAAGGCGATTTTTATGTAACACGCCGGTTGCGCATTAAAAAGTTTCGGTTTCAATTTGTTTTAATATTTCCAAAAGCTCCCCGGGGCTCCTGACAGTAAAGTCCGGCGGGAAATTTTCATCGTCCCCGCTGTAATAGCCCGCATGATGCATTGCAGCGCAGACGACCCTTGCCCCCGGGAACGACTTTCTGAGCGCGGCTTCGGCGTTTCTTCCGAATGCAACGTCCACGCTGTGGTCGCCCACGTAGACAAAGGTCCCGTTTCGGTCGGCTATGCCCAGTTCGTCAAGACAGATGAGAAACGCAGTGGGGTCAGGTTTCTGCCTGTCATAGGGAACGTCGCCGTAGCCGACTATAGAACCGAAATGTTTGAGCAACCCGTGGTGCTCAAGGGAACGCGATATTTCTTCCCTTCCGTTTTGTGAACAGATTCCCATTTTTACGTGCTCAAACTCTTTGAGCACGGAGTCCATGCCCTCAAAGATATCCGAAAGGGTTTGATTTTTAAGCTGTGCGGGGGTCCACATCTCTCCGGCTTCCTGCACCTGCTCCTCCGTCAGCCCATAGCAGACCCGGTAAAGTTCTTTCCAGTCTGAAAGCTTACCATAGGCGTCCTGGTAGGATGAGCGTGAGGAAAGCACCTCCGGGACGTTCTCGTCAACGTTCGGAATAAAGTGGCGGAGAATCTCGAGTGTGACCTCTATGTTCTTTTTGGAGCTGTCGGCAAGGGTGCCGTCATAGTCCCACAGAATTGCTGAAATAGACATCAAATTACCTCGTAAATAAGATTGGACATAGATATTGCCTCCTGTCAAATGCTGTTTTCGGACGGAATATCGGAAGCACGCCCGCCGCAGAGATGGTCAGTGCAGTTCCTGCATTTAAGAGCTTCGTTGCTCCCCTCCCAGAATCTCTCCGGGTGGAGGGCAAAGAAAATTTCCCAGACGGCGAGCACCCCCGCCGCACAGAAGCAAAGGCTCCAGGTGTAAAACCCGGGGATAAAGACAATGGGGGAAAACATCATAACGTGGTCCCAGTTGAAAATGCGGCAGGTGGTGCAGCAGCGGTTTTTCATAAACCATGCCCGAAACGGGCACCAGAAGAGCACGCATATAAGGTCGCAGACGTAAAAAGCAACGGTGAAGAAAAGCAGCATATTTCCGTCAATGGCGCCGGAAAAGTAAAGCGTGCCGATAGCAACAGTGAGCAGAAGCCACGCCGCGCCGACTTTTAACGCATCCCTGCGGCATTTGACTATGTAATCCCTGAGCTTTTGAACACTGAAATCCTTGAGCGGCTTAAAACATACGGGAAGGAATTTCTGGGAGCCCAAAGGAAGATACTTCCGGCAGGGGATAAGCTGCAGGAACATATCGATCATCCATATAGCCCAGAGAACGTGAAAAAACGAAAATTCCTTGAAGAAATTCCAGCCGTACATGACGCTGTACTGCTCCGGTGTGAAAATGAGCGCCGCGCCGGCGGCCAGGAGGCAGAAGCAGCGAAATATAAATCTGCCCATATACATCGAGCGGAAGCGCGAAACTGTTTTTTTAATCTGAATCATCAAAGCGGCCTTCCTATATCTGCATTACAGGAATATAATACTAAAATGCGCGGATAAAATCAAGAGGGCGGTATTTTACCCGAAAAACGGGACGAAATGCGCCATTATTTATTTATAAACCCCTTGCAATTTGGGAAAATATATGTTACACTTACTAAAGTAAATAGTAGAGTAGGATGAAAGAGTGGGAAACAAAAAGCCCGCTCTTTTCTGTTGAATGAGAGAATTTGGAGGTGTCTTTTTGGCTGAAAGCAAAAAGAAAAATACGGCGCAGGTCTGCGCCGAGCTGGCCCGCCCTGTGGCGGAGGAGCTGGGCGTGGAAATCTGGGACGTCCGCTTTGAAAAAGAGGGCACGGAGTGGTTTCTGCGCTTTTTTATCGATAAGGATGGCCTGACCATTGAGGACTGTGAGAATTTCAGCCGCGCGATGGACCCCATTCTCGACGAGGCTGACCCCATTGACAAGCATTACTGCCTGGAGGTTTCCTCCCCTGGCATCGAAAGAAAGCTCGTCACCGAGGAGCATGTGCGCCGCTATCTGGGCTACCTTGCGACGGTGCGATTCATCCGCGCTCCCGAGGGCTACAATCAGAGGGAATTCCTGCTCCAGCTCAATGATATAAAAGACGGAGTAATCACCGCCGAGTTCGAGGACGGGACGCTTATCACCTTCCCGAAGAGCGACACGGCATATATCAAACTTTATTACGATTTTGACAGCGACGGAGAATAATTTCCCGCCCGACGAATAAGGAGGACTAAGAAAAAATGAACGCAGAATTTTTTGAAGCCCTGGATATGCTTGAAAAAGAAAAAGGCATTTCCGTTGAATATCTTTGCGAAAAGATTGAAAACGCCATTGCCATAGCTATCCGCCGGGACTACGTTGGAGTTGAGGACCCCAAGGTAGTCATTGACCCGGAGACCAGGACCTTCGAAGTGGCAATCCGCAAGACCGTTGTGGACGAGGTGGAGGATCCCGCAAACCAGATTCTTCTCGACCAGGCGGTAAAATACAGCAAAAAAGCCCAGGTGGGCGACGTTGTGGACATTCCCCTTGAAACAAGGGAGTTCGGAAGAATTGCGGCACAGACTGCAAAGCACGTCATCAAACAGGGCATACGCGAGGCGGAGAGAGGCCAGGTGCTCAAGGAGTTCCAGAGCCGTGAGCACGAGATCATCACCGCCACCGTCATGGGCACCGACCCCGTGCGCGGCAGCGTCACCCTTGAGATAGACCACAGCGAAGCTTTCCTGCTTAAATCCGAGCAGATTCCCGGAGAGACCTTCGCCGACGGCGAAAAGATAAAGGTTTACGTCGTGGAGGTTACCGCCAGCGAGCGTGGACCCAAAGTCATGATTTCCAGGACCCACCCCGGCCTTGTAAAGCGCCTCTTTGAGATCGAGGTGCCGGAGGTTTATGAGGGCACAGTGGAAATCAAGGCCGTATCCCGCGAGGCTGGCTCCAGAACGAAAATTGCCGTATGGAGCCGCGACCCCGACGTGGACGCCGTTGGCGCCTGCATCGGAAACAGGGGCAGCCGTGTTGCGAAAATCGTCGATGAGCTCGGCGGCGAGAAAATCGACGTTGTACAGTATTCCGAGGACCCGAAGGAGTTCATAGCTGCGGCTCTTTCCCCTGCGAGGGTCGTCTCCGTCGAGGTGGACCCTGACGGCGCCAAGGCCTGCAAGGTAAGAGTTCCCGACGAGCAGCTTTCCCTTGCTATAGGCAACAAAGGCCAGAACGCAAGGCTTGCCGCAAGGCTCACCGGCTGGAAGATAGACATCAAGCCGGAAAGCGGCTTCTGGGGCGAGGAAGAATAAAAAAGGGAGCATGACTTACCGGAAGGAGGAGAGGACCTTTTGAAGAAAATACCTATGAGGATGTGCACCGGCTGCGGCGAGATGAAGCCGAAACGGGAGCTTATCCGGGTCGTTAAAAGCCCTGAGGGCGAAATTTCCCTTGACCGGACGGGACGCCTTCCCGGAAGGGGAGCTTACGTCTGCCCCGACCCGGAGTGCCTGAAAAAAGCGCGGAAAACGAGGCGCCTTGAAAGAGTCTTTTCTTCGGCCATTCCGGATGAAATCTACGATGCCCTTGAAAAGGAGCTGGAGCCGAATGCCGAATGACAGGATTTCGGGTTTTCTGGGCCTTTGCCGGAAAGCCGGCAAACTCGTGATGGGTTTTGACATATGTGTTGAAGCCCTTCAGAAAGGAAACGCCGAGCTTGTGCTGATAGCACGGGACTGCTCCGAGCGTACCGCCCGCGAAATCAGAAGGACCGCGGAGGAAAACGGACGCCAGGCGAGGGTGCTGCCCCTTAATATGGACGAAATTAGTTTTGCCGTTGCTAAACGTGCGGGTGTGCTTGCAGTTTGTGACAGCGGCTTTGCAAAAAAAATCAATGAGCTGCTTGACGGCATGCATACAGCATGAACTGTGGGAGGAATAGCATAGATGATCGATAATATCAAATATAAAGTTGCGGATGTTGCCAAGGATTTCAAGGTCCCTGTAAAGGACGTTCTTGATGTTCTGGGTGACAAATTCCCGGCAAAAAAGGCCCAGACTGCCCTGACTGAGGAGGAGCTGAACTTCGTTTTCGAGCACTATACCAGAGAAAACGAGGTTACAAGCTTCGCTCCCTATTTCGCAATGGCAGGAAAGCCCAAGGATGAGAAGAAAAAAGCGGAGCAGAAGGAAGAAAAACCTGCGACGCCGAAGGCTGAGGAAAAGCCCGCACCCAAGGCGGAGCCCAAAGCCGAGGAGAAACCTGCGCCGAAGGCTGAAAAGAAGCCCGCGCCCAAAGCGGAGCCCAAGGCGGAAGAAAAGCACGCACCCAAAGCGGAGACAAAACCCGAGCGCAGGCCCGAGCAGAAAAATAACGACAGAAAGCCCGCCCCGAAAGCTGAGGACAGACCCCAGAGGACGGAGCAGAAGCCTTTCCAGAAAAACGAGGACAGACCCCAGAGAAATAATCAGGATAGACCTCAGCCCCAGCAGAGCGGAAACCGCTACGGTGACAGAGCACAGGGCCAGCAGGGCCAGAACCGCTATGGCGACAAGCCCCAGGGCCAGCAGGGCCAGAACCGCTACGGTGACAAGCCCCAGGGCCAGCAAAGCGGAAACCGCTACGGCGACAAACCCCAGGGCCAGCAGAACCAGAACCGCTATGGCGATAAGTCCCAGTATCAGAAGAATGACCGTTTCGGCGGCGGATACGACAAGGGCGGCTTTGATAAGGACGGGGACAACAATTCCCGCAGACATGAACCCAAAAAGCCCGTGGAGCGCAAACCGCGCCCCAGCAATCTCCCGCCGGCTGAGAAGCTCGCTGCCGGTACCGCTCACGTTGACATGAGCGCCGCCAGCATAGAGCTGGATAAATACAATGAGAAATATGAGCAGATAGCGCCTGTCACCTCCATGAACGACAGCTACTCCAACAAACAGAAGCTCACCCAGCGCAGCAAACAGCAGGGCAAACCCCAGAAGAGCAAGCGCGAGCAGGAGCAGGAGAAGCTGAAAAAGCTCGAAATGGAGCGCCAGCGCCGCCAGAAGCTTGAAATCACTCTGCCCGATGAGATCACTGTCGGCGACCTCGCCCTCAAGCTCAAAGTCACCGCCTCCGAGGTTATCAAGCGCCTCATGCAGCAGGGCATGATGGTCTCGGTCAACGAGGTTATAGACTACGACACCGCCGCCCTCGTCGCCATGGATATAGGCGCAAAGGTTGAGCACGAGGTGGTAGTCACCATAGAGGACAGACTTATTGACGACAGCGAGGACGAAGCGGGCAACCTCGTGACGAGGGACCCTGTCGTCTGCGTAATGGGCCACGTCGACCACGGCAAGACCTCGATCCTTGACGTAATCCGCAAGTCAAACGTCGCCGCGGGCGAAGCCGGCGGCATCACCCAGCACATAGGCGCTTACAGGGTGAAAACCAACAGCGGAAACTCCATCACCTTCCTCGACACCCCCGGCCACGAGGCATTCACCGCCATGCGTGCAAGGGGCGCCCTCTGCACCGACATTGCAATTCTTGTTGTGGCCGCGGACGACGGCATCATGCCCCAGACCGTAGAGGCCATAAACCACGCGAAGGCCGCCGACGTTTCCATAATCGTAGCTATCAACAAAATTGATAAGCCCGGCGCAAACGTGGAGAGAGTTATGGAAGGCCTCACAGAGTACGGCCTTGTTCCCGAGGAATGGGGCGGCGACGTTATCTGCGTTCCCGTTTCCGCCAAAACCCATGAGAACATTCCCACACTTCTTGAGATGGTCAGCCTCGTGGCGGAGGTCAGGGAGCTCAAAGCCAACCCCGACCGCCTTGCGAAAGGCACTGTAATTGAATCTCGCCTTGATAAAGGCCGCGGTCCTGTTGCCACCGTCCTCGTGCAGAACGGCACCCTTCATGTGGGCGATATAGTTATCGCCGGCACCTCCGTGGGCAAAATCAGGGTCATGATAGACGATAAGGGCAACAGAGTGGAGTCCGCCGGACCTTCCGTTCCTGTTGAGATAACCGGTCTTGACACCGTTCCCACCGGCGGCGACAAATTCAACGCCGTCAAGGATGAGAAGCTCGCGAGAGAGCTTGTGGCCCAGCGTGAGTATGAGGCGAAGCAGGAGCAGTTCAAGTCCTACCAGAAGGTAACTCTCGACAACCTCTTCAACCAGATAGCCGAGGGCGAGATCAAGGAGCTTCCTATAATCGTCAAAGCTGACGTACAGGGCTCCGTTGAGGCTGTTAAACAGTCCCTTGAAAAGCTCTCCAACGATGAGATACACGTCAAGGTTATCCACGGCGCGGTCGGCGCTGTCAACGAGTCCGACGTCATGCTTGCGCAGGTTTCCAACGCGATTATCGTCGGTTTCAACGTCCGTCCCGACCCCACCGCCAGGGATAACGCCGCAAGAGAGGGCGTGGACATCCGTCTTTACCGTATAATCTATGACGCCATTGAGGAAATCAAGTCCGCTATGAACGGTATGCTCGCTCCCAAATACCGCGACGTCGACCTTGGCCGCGCTGAGGTTCGTCAGGTATATAAAATCAGCAACGTGGGCACCGTCGCGGGCTGCTATGTCCTCGAGGGCAAAATCACCAGAAACGCCAACATCCGTATTGTCCGCGACGGTATTATTATCGCAGACGACAAGCTCGACAGCCTAAAACGCTTCAAGGACGACGTCAAAGAGGTCTCCCAGGGCTATGAATGCGGTATGGCTCTCACCAAATTCAACGACATCAAAGAGGGCGACATCTTTGAAGCATATATCGTTGAAGAGTACCGCGAGAATCTTGAGTGAGTTCAGGGAGGCAAAATGGCAGGATTTAAACTTGGAAGAACCAGTGAGGACATACGCCGTGAGCTTATGGACATTCTCCGTAATATGAAGGACCCCCGCATTTCCGGCGGGATGCTGAGCATTGTGAGAATCGAGCTTACTAACGACATTTCCCACTGCAAGGTTTACGTCAGCTCCCTTGAGGGCATGGAAAAGGCGAAGGAGGCCGTGAAGATGCTTACCAAGGCCTCCGGCTTTATCCGCCATGAGCTGACGGGCCGTCTCGAAATACGGAAGGTGCCGGAGCTTCACTTCGTTCCGGACGATTCCATAGAGTACAGCGCGGAGATACAGAAAATACTTCTCGACATAGAGAAAAAGGACAAAACTGAAGAATAAGCAAAGAAAGGGCGGGTTTTCCCGCCCTTTGCAGAAGAAAGAGAAGGGAACATCTATGGAAATAACGGTAGAGCAGTGCTGCGAAAAGCTTCGCAACATGGACGATATTGTGATACTCTGTCACCGCAATCCTGACGGGGACACCCTCGGCTCCGGCTTTGCCCTGCACTATATTCTGAAACAGCTCGGAAAGAGAAGCTGCGTCGAGTGTCACGACGGCTTCCCGAAGCAGTATTCATATATGTTCCGGGAATATGAGCCGGAGGAATATGAGCCGAAAGCGGTGGTCGCCGTGGATATTGCGGACGAGCAGCTTTTCGGCGGGAGGCTCGAAAAATACTGCGGCAGAGTGGACCTCTGCATCGACCACCACAGCTCCAATAAGCACTACGCCAAGGACTGGCTTGTGAGAGCCACCGCCGCCGCTACGGCGGAGGTTATAGAGGATCTATGCTGCGCCCTGGGCGTTCCCCTGACAAAGCTCATTGCGGACTGCATATATACCGGCGTTGCCACTGATACGGGCTGCTTCTGCTACTCCAACACAACGGAAAAGAGCCACGCCTGCGCCATAAATATGTTCCGGGCGGGCTGTGACTTTGCGAAAATCAACCGCCTGATGTTTGAGACGAAGTCCACATCGAGAATTGCCATTGAAAAGGCGGTGCTCAACACCGTTGAGTACCATTTCGATAAGAAATGCGCCCTTGTATATATCACAAAAGAGATGATGGATACCACCGGCGCGCTGGAATCCGAGCTCGAGGGCGTAGCCGCCATGCCCCGCCAGATAGAGGGCGTGGAGGTCGGAATCACCCTGCGCCAAAGGGACGACGGATTCAAGATTTCCCTGCGCACCGGCGATGAGGTGGACGCGAGCGTCCTCTGCACCCGCCTCGGAGGCGGCGGCCACCGATATGCCGCGGGCTGCTTTGTGAAGGGCACCCTTGACGAGGCAAAGGAGGCCGTGCTCAAAGCTGTGGGCGAGGCCCTCGGCCGACAGGAGGACCTGCAATGACCGGGGTGCTTTTGGTGGACAAACCCGCGGGCTTCACCTCGTTTGACGTGATAGCTAAGCTCAGGGGCGTCACCCACACCAGAAAAATAGGCCATTCGGGCACTCTGGACCCCATGGCTACGGGCGTTCTGCCCCTGTTTTTAGGCGGCGCCACAAAGGTTTGCTCCGTTTTGCAAAATGAGGATAAGCGCTACGTAGCCGGGATAAAATTCGGCCTGACTACCGATACTCAGGATATCACCGGAAAAACCCTTTCGGAGACACCCTCCTGCGTCTCTGAGGAGGAATTTCGGGAAACGCTCTCTTCCTTCGTCGGTGATATTTTTCAGACCCCTCCCATGTATTCCGCCGTAAAGGTGGGCGGACGCCCCCTATATGACCTTGCCCGCAAGGGCAGGGAGGTGGAGCGTGCTCAGAGAGAGATAAAAGTATACTCCATATCCGTGCTCAAATTTGACGCCGGTGCTCAAACTGCGGAAATAGAGGTGCACTGCGGCAAGGGCACCTATGTAAGAACGCTCATTGCCGATATGGGTGCGGCCCTTGGCTGCGGCGCCGTCATGTCCTCCCTCAGGAGGACTGAGGCCGGGGGCTTTTCGATAGATGAATGTCTCACGCTTGACCAGATATGCAATCTGGCGGCCGAAGGCCGCCTTGAAGAGGCCCTGCTCCCGGTGGAGAGGCTTTTTGAGGGCCTGCCGCGACTGAATCTTTGTGATTACGACGCGCGCCTTTATCAAAACGGCGTGCCCCTTGAGCTCAAAAAGCGCGGCTGGAGCGGCATTTCCGGTGACATAGCAGTCTATGGCGGAGGAAAGCTCCTCGGGATCTCCTATATGGACGAGGAGGCGGGGGAGCTTCGGCTTCGCAAAATGCTTCATCTGGAATAAAAAAGCTCTTCCGCAAAGAGGGGAAAGACCCGCTTTGCGGATTGCTGTATATTAAGCAAAAAGGGAAAAAATCATGGAAAAACTTGAACTTTACGTACCAAAACTCGAAGAACTCTGGTTTTATCAGCAGATGATGTCCGACCCGGACACCATGTCATATAACGCAAACTGGGATGTTTCCTATCCCGGCTACCACAGAGAGACGGGCTGTATTGACTTTCCAAAGCCCGAGTGGGCGGAATGGTACGACAGCTGGACAGGGCATGAGCCAAAGCGGTTTTACGCCTATATTAAACGTTGCTCCGACGGAGCCTGGATAGGCGACGTATGCTTCCACTACACCCCGGAAAAGGATTGGTGGGATATGGGGATAGTCATGTACGCGCCATACCGCGGGATGGGCTACGCCGTCCCGGCGCTCAGGCTGATGCTGGATCACGCTTTCCGGGACTGCGGCGTAATGAGAATCCATAACGATTTTGAAATTGCCAGAAACGAGATTGCCGCCTGGAAAACCCACATCTCTGCGGGCTTCAAAGAGACGGGAACCGAGAACGGCTTCAAGCAGATGATGATCACCGGAGAGGACTATTTTGCGCTTTACGGCTGAAAACGGACAACAATATGATATAATAAAATAAAGTTTTATACACAAAAAGAAAGGCAGTAATGATGAACGTTTTGAAAATCGCCCTGCTTCAGATTGCGCCCGGCGACACTTTGGATGAAAACGCTGAAAAAGGGACTGAATACTGCAGAAAAGCCAAGGAAATGGGTGCGGATATTGCGCTGTTTCCGGAGATGTGGAGCAACGGCTACCGGATTGACAACCGCCCGGCGGATGAATGGAAAGCGGAGGCTATCCCCGCAGACAGCGGCTTTGTGAATTCGTTCGGTGCCCTTGCAGCGGAGCTTGATATGGCTATTGGCATCACTTTTCTTGAGAAATATGAGGGAAATCCGCGCAACAGCCTTGCGCTATTTGACAGATTCGGGAAGAGAAAACTGCTCTATGCAAAGGTGCACACCTGCGACTTTGACGTTGAGAGGGACCTGACGCCGGGGGATGATTTTTACGTCACGGAGCTCGACACCGCCTGTGGTGAGCTCAAGGTCGGCGCAATGATATGCTATGACAGGGAGTTTCCCGAAAGCGCGAGAATACTGATGCTCAAAGGAGCGGAGCTGATTCTCGTTCCGAACGCCTGCCCCATGGAAATAAACCGCATTTCCCAGCTTCGGGGCAGGGCGTATGAAAATATGCTTGCCATAGCTACCTGCAACTATCCCAAAACGGTCCCGGACTGCAACGGCGGCTCCAGCGTTTTCGACGGTGTTATATATCTGCCCGAGGAGGACTGCTCCCGGGACACCTGTATTTTGCAGGCAGGGAGAGAAGAGGGAATTTACATGGCGGAGCTCGATTTGGAGCGCCTCCGCCGCTACCGGGAGAGCGAAGTGCACGGCAATGCATACCGCCACCCTGAGAAATATAGGCTACTGATCGATACCGAGATACGTGAGCCTTTTATCAGGGCGGACCGCCGCAGGTAAAAATTTCAGTAAAAAGTCTTTGATATGCAAAAACCGCCCGATTTTTCTGGCGGTTTTTATGTTAAGTATTAAAAGTTACTTGCACGGGGACGGTTATTTTGGCAGCTTTTCAAGGAAATTTGTCATTTCGCTCCATTCTGTTATATGTAGGTGACCGCACCGGGGTGCCTCCTGGGGTCCGACGGAGCTGAGCCCCTCCGCGCTGCCCTCGTACCATACTGGGAAGATACCCGCGCCTGCGGCGCCGGCAACATCGTAGCGGACCCTGTCGCCGCAGTACCAGACTTTTTCGGCGGGAAGCTCCGCCTTTCGCAGCGCCAGTTCAAAAAGCCGCGGGCATGGCTTGCGGAAAGCGTAATCGCTGGAGGCGATGACGAATTCAAAGCGGTTATTGGGAAGCAACCGGTCCAGCCTCTCCCGCAGAGCACGGCCGGAAAAGGCCACATTGCTGATGACCGCAGTGCGTATGCCCCGGGAATTCAGATAATCGAGCATTTCCGCTGCGCCAGGCATGACAGCACCGGGGGATATGCCGTTCCACAGAACAGTCTCAGCCTCTTCGAGGGAGATGCTGTATTTAAGGCCGAGAAATTCATTTTTGTAGCGCAAAATGGGGTATTCCTGCACCTCAAAGCCGTCTTGCCGCGCCGCGTCGAGCTCGGCGAAGAGCTCTCGGGCAAAAGCGTCGGCCTCCTCCGGCGTTACGCCATGGGGATTTTCAGTAACGTATTCAAAGAGTGCGCGCTCTCCGTTCAGGGTGCTGTACCCGGGCTCATAGAGCAGGGTGCGCCCGTAATCAAACATTATCATTTCGGGATAAGCCGGCATTTTCTGCGCCTCCGTCATATCTGGTACTGCTCCGCTTTTTTGAGCAGCTTCACGTCCACGAGAGCGTCGGTCTTTATTCCTTCGGGAGTAAACTCCTCGCTGAAAATGCGCCCGTTTTCACGGATAGCGCCGGAGAGAGAGCCCTCGGAATAGGGTATCATAAGCGTCATTCTGACCTGGCTCGGCGGGAGCATTTTTGAAATTTTATGAAGCATTTCATCTATGCCTTCGCCGGTGACTGCGGAAATGAGTACGCAGTCGTCAGTACAGATGGGCCGCTCACCGGGTATAAGGTCCACCTTGTTGAGCACATTCAGCATGGGGATTTTGTCTGCGCCGAGGCTTTGGAGAAGCTCCCTTGTGACCTCGGTTTGGGAGTCCGCCTCACCGCTTGAAATGTCGCAGACGTTGAGAAGCAGGTCGGCCTGCACCGTCTCCTCAAGGGTGGATTTGAAGGCCTCTACCAGGTGGTGCGGGAGCCGCCGGACAAAACCGACTGTGTCAACGAGCATGATGCTTCTCCCGTCCGGCAGCTCAAGACTGCGGGCGGTGGGGTCAAGGGTGGCGAAAAGCTTGTCCTCGGATAGGACGCCCGCGTTAGTCAGGCGGTTGAGCAGGGTGGATTTGCCGGCGTTTGTGTACCCGACAATCGCTGCGGTGATTATGCCCTCCTTCTTGCGGCGGGAGCGTATGAGCTCCCGGTTTGCCGCAAGCTCGTCGAGCTTGCGCTCGAGGGTCTCAATGCGCCGCCTGATGTGGCGGCGGTCACTTTCGAGTTTCGATTCGCCGGGGCCACGGGTGCCAATGCCGCCGCCGAGGCGGGAGAGATTTTTGCCCATGCCCTCAAGTCGGGGCAGGCGGTATTTGTACTGAGCAAGCTCCACCTGCAGGAGGCCGGCACGGCTCTGGGCCCTTGCGGCAAAGATGTCAAGTATCAGCATGGTGCGGTCAATTACGCCGAGGCCGGTGACCTCCTCGAGGTTTCGGATATTGGCGGCGGTGAGCTCGTGGTCAAAAATGAGGATATCCACGTCCTCCGCCTCGGCCAGCTCTTTTATCTCCTCGAGCTTTCCCCGGCCCACGAGGGTCGCCCGGTCATATTCCCGGCGCTCCTGTATCACCTTTGCGACGACTTCGGCTCCGGCGGATTCAGCCAGTTCGCCCAGCTCATCTATGGAGACCTCCGCATCCCATTCGCCGCAGTCCGCGGCGACGAGTATCGCCCTTTGGGCTCTTTCTTCGTTTTCAATCATAAATTCTCCTGTTGGGCTTTCAATAAAAAAGCGGAAAGCCGGATTTAAAAAATTTCCCGCAGGGGTAACTGCTCCTGCGGGCGCCTTTTATCTCAGATAGGTGATGCTCTCCTCAAGTGCTCTGCGCTTTTTGGGGCGGATTTCACTGTCCGCCGGGTAGCCGAGAGCAATGACGAGAGCAATTTTTTTCGGGCTCGGAATTCGGAAGCTGGATTTGAGCTTCTCCTCATTGAAGCAGCCGAGTATGCAGGTGCCAAGCCCCAGCTCCGTTGCCTCGAGGCAGAAGTTTTCGAGAGCGAGGCCTATGTCATACTGGCGGAAGTCCCTGCGGGCAGCCTCGGGAGCGGTGGCGGGCATATTGGCGTGCTCCTGGGTGACGAGTACAAAAGCCGCGGCGCCGCCCACCCATTTGTTAACGTTGTCGCCTTTGCAGTATTCGGCGGTGGTGGCAACGGTTTCAGGGGTGTTGGCAACGTAAAAATGGTAGGGCTGAGTATTGCAGGCGGAGGGCGCAAGGGAGGCCGCGTTTACGCAGGCAACGATTTTTTCGTCCTCAACTCTCTTTTCAAGGAACTTGCGGCAGCTTTGGCGCTGCTGCATAATTTTGATAAGTTCAGTCATGGTGAATCATTCCTTTCATTTATCACTGATTATATTTTACCACAACGCCGTTAAAATTCAAGCGTTAAGGGAAATAGGCCGCAAAAATCTGAAATCGCAGTTTACAAGGTCGGAATAGTAAATAAAACAGGACGGGCTGTTTTGGGCAAAAATCAGCTTTTCATCGTCCACAACTATGAGGGCGTGGCTGAATTTGTGCTGTTCTTCCGCCACATGGGACGCAACGTTCACAAGGTCGCCCTTCTGGACGGCGCTGACATGGCTGAAGGGTACGGTCTGCATTGGGCAGCCGGTACCCTGCGCCCAGTTCCAGAAGCGGCTGACGCTTGCCCAGATGAGGGTGCCTCCGGTTTTTCCACAGTACCATTTGTTTGTCATCCCGCCGAAATTCCTGGGCGAGTCGCTCTCCCTGGCAAAGCCGCTCCAGATGCACTGGGACGCGAAATTCATGCAGTTGCCGTACCAGTCACCCACAAAATGAAAATCAGGGTTCTGGCTCTCACAGTAGGAGAGAGCATAGCCTACGGCGGCGTCGCCGTCATAGACGCGCCTGTAAAGCGCCTCCGGCACTTCAGGCGATACGTCTGCAAATTCAGCATAGAGCGTTGCGAGCATCTGCTCCTCGGTTATGAGCACCACATCAAGGTCGTTTTCAAATTTACCCTCCGAGCCCGGAAAATAGTGGTAGGCCACCTTGTAGCGCTCACCGTCAAAGCTGAGCACCACAGTGTGCTCGGAGTTGACGGCAAAGAGTGGAGGATATACCTCGCCCGGGGTGCCGCTTATGATAAAATGGAGCGCCACGGCGCCTTCGCCGTATTCGCTGAGGTCTATGTAATCCATGCGCTGGTCGCTGAGCCCTTTTTCTTCAAAGTAATCTATATCATAGGGCTTTTGCACAGTGTCCACATAGCAAAAGCTGTGCTCAAAAATGACCCTGCGCCTCAGCGCCAGGAGGTCATTCCAGCTTTGGAGATTCTGCATCATTCTGCCGTGCTCGAAATCCGCAATGGCAGAAAGGTCAGCAGGTTTTAACTGGATATATGAGCTGTAAAGCTGCTCGAAATAGAGGCTGACCGTCTCCTGCGGGGAAAGACCCGCAGGAACCTCAAAGGTAAGCACCTCGGGTTCAACCGGTTCCGGTTCAGGCTCAGTTTCCGCAATACTGCTCTGCTGCTCGGGCTCGGGTTCCGGGACCTGCACAGCAGGCACAGAGGCAGGAACCGAACAGGAGCAGAGGCTAAGTACTATCAAAATTGCCGCGACTATCCGCAAAAATATACCCCACCTTTTTGAAAAGCTGTTACCATATAATTATATATTTCGACACATTTTTTGTAAATAGCGTGACCTGCAGGAAAACGGTAATAACATGAAAGGCGTCCTTTCGGACGCCCTGTGTCAGCTCAGCATAATTTCTCTTGCAAGGTTGCTTATTTCAACGGTTTTGTGCTCTGCGACGTATTCCGCAGAAATAACTCCCTTGATTTCAAAATCAACGGTGCATTTTTTCCAGAATGGCTTTTTGAGGATTTTCTCAGCGCCGGAAAGGTGCGCCACGACGACGGGTGCTTCGCCCTTTTTGGCAATCCGGAACGCGCCGTGACGGAATTCCTGGAGCTCTCCGGTCTTGGTGACCCAGCCCTCGGGGTAAACCCCTATGGCGCAGACGCCGTCCTTCAAAAATTCTCCGGCCTTGTTTATGGTTTTGAGGGCTTCGCGGTTGTTTTCACGGTCCAGGGCAAGGCAGGCGGCTTTGTAAAGAAATTTTTTGGCGATTGGATAGGTGAAATTTTCTTTCCGGCTTATAAAAGCAATATGAAACCGCCTGAAAAGCACTATAGCGATGGCCGGATCCACCCACGAAATGTGATTGCATACCAGAAGGAAACGCGAATCCTTCGGGGAAAATTCCTTTCCCTTGAAATTTATGCGCACCCGCAGGACCTTGAGGAAAAGGTCGGCCGTTTCAGCGAGAATACCGTAAAAAAATCTGTTTTGCTTGTGAATGGGCTTGTTGAGATTCACAAAGAACGACAGAAAAGTGCACACCACAATATGCCCTATGACGCACAGGTTAAAAACCAAAAGCGCCACAAGCGCTGTCATCCACGGCCAGTACCAGTTGAGCGCTACGCCCCTTGCGATGCCGGCCGTAAGGGCAACGAAAAGGCTGATAGCAAGAAAAAGATAGTAAAGCATTGCTTCCCCCGAAAACAATGATTAGTTGTGTTTTTTATTATAGCACATTTTGTAATATTATGCAAAACAATATTATTAAAAAACGGCGCAAAAAAAGACGGAGCAGAATGCTCCGTCTTTTTTCATGTAATCCGATAGGAGATTACTTAATGTTGTGGTAACCAGCGTACTCTTTAAGGAAGCCGTATTTGATGCCGAGAGCGTTGTTCTCTGCGTCAGCAGCAGTCTTAAGAGCGAAGGTGTTGATGATTTCTTCAGTGGTCATGGCGTTGTCGATCATGTACTGAAGCTGAACTTCGTTGTCTTCGTTCTTGAAGAGTTTCTCTTCGGTTGCGCCGAGGAGCATGGTGTGGTCGCTTGCGCGGAGACCGCGGAGGCCGTTTTCTTCACGTCCCTGGAGGACATAGAGGGTGTCGCCAGCCTCGTTAGCTTTTGCAAGGTCATATCCGAGAGTATCTCTCTGATAGATTGCAAGCTCTGCGATAACGCCGCCGCCGTCGGTTACTTTACGGGAAGCACGGTTGAAGCAGATAACGAGTTTGAGGTTTGCGAACTCGGTGCAGAAGTTGTAGTCACCGGTGGAATCCATGAAGCCGGCGAGAGGTCCAACACCGTTGTACTTAGGAGCAATAGCGTTTACGATAGCAGTAACTTTGCCTACGCCCTGGGTCTGTGCTTTGATAGGAGCATCATCGCGTACCCAGCCGCCGTTGCCGTCGTTGAGCCAGCCGCAGCCGGTCTCATAGTCGTACTGGTTGACATATTTGCCGTCCTCGCCGACAACGTTGGTCATGGCGAGAAGTCCGGTGATGTAGTCATGGAGACCCCAGACGTCAACTGCTGCACGGATAGGATCGGTAGCAGAAGCGGAGCATACCCAGACATCAATGCCGTTCTCATCAAGAGTCTTCCAGAGCTCTTTGATGTTCTCGGAAACCTGAGTACCGGAAGTCCAGGTGTATTCAACTACGCCGACTTTGGACTCAACGTCTTCGGGAGTGGTCCAGGTGACAGAGGAGGTTTCAACAGAGCTGTAGTAGCTGTGAGAGCCATAAGCAAGGTTGTAAACTTCTTCTTCGGTCATGCCGGTGAACCAATAAAGTACCCAAGGATATGCAACGGATGCGGACTCGTGATCATAAACGAGGTCATACATTGCGCGCATTTTGGTTGCGAACTCAGCCCACTGAGGATCAGCCTGGATCTCAGCCTGTGCTGCTTCGTCAAGGCCTTCAGCGGTGAAGGGGCCATAGGTCTCATAGAGGTAGGTGTAAGCTGCGGTGATATCGGCAATCCAATCATTGTAGGAGCCGTTGCCGTAGCCGAGGTCGGAAAGGTCAACATCAAGGCTTTCGTCTTCAAGGCCGATGTCGGTTGCAAGAACTTCGGGAAGCTGTTCGGGAGTAATTGCAAAGGTCATGGTCTGGAGCTGATAGATAGCAAGCTGCTCTTCAACGTCGAAGATGGAGCAGGTGTTATCGAAGTCGAAAACTACATAGGACTCGCCTTCAGCATAGTTTTCGGAAGCTTTGCCGTATGCATCCATGAAATCGTTGACAGCCTGTTTTACGAAGGGCTCCCAATCGTCACGTTCAACATAAGCGGTTTCTACTACGGGCTCAACAGGCTCAGTGTTGGAGGACTCGGATTCGCTGTTGTCAACTACGGGTTCGTCGTCACCATTGTTGCAAGCTGCGAAAGAGAGAACCATAACAAGAGCCAGGAGCAGTGCGAGAAGTTTTTTCATAATTACACTCCTTACAATTAATCGTGTTTCTACACTTCTTTTTGTAAAATACAGCAAAAAAATTTCGCTATATTTTCAAAAATATTATATTATCAATCACCCCAAAAGTCAACAATTCTAACAGGATTGTAACCAGAAATATGGTTTGTGTGCAGGAAACTTTTCAAAATCTTAGCAGAATGTACAAAAATAGCCGTCTTTTTTCAGAAAAAAGACGGCAAAGTTTAACAATATGAACCGTTAAAGCGGCAAATTATCCTATTCACAGAAGCGGAAAACTATGTGTCCGCCGAAAACGGAATAGTCAAGCCCGCTGATTTTTGAGGATACCGCAAAATAGGAGGTCTCATAAAAAAGAGGCAGCGCGGGCATATCCTGCAGGAGCATCTGCTCCGCTATGGCGTAGCCTTCGGCCATTTCGCCGTAATCCTTCAGGTATGACGCGGTGCTGACGGCGCTGCTGAAGCTCTCGCTGTAAAAACCGGTGAAATTGTCCGCATCGGTAAAAACTGAGAAAATGGCGCTGGGGTTGTCGTACTGTGGGGTGAGGGAGGTCAGAGCCAGGTCATAATTTCCGGAAGCCAATGCGGAGGACAGCTCATCTGCGGTCACGGGTATGAGGTTTATAAAGACCGCCAGATTGTCCTGCACACTTTTCTGCACGAGGCCCATGGCCGGGATAAACTCCTCGGTACATATCATGGTGAGGGTGGGGAGCTTGGAGAGGCCAAGTTCCTCAAGGCCGATTTTAAAAAGCTCGGCCGCCAGCTTCGGGTCAAACTCAAAGCCGGAAAAGCTGTCGCCTACGGTTTTGCGGTAGCCCTTTCCGTTTAGGGTGACGGCCTCTGGAACGTATGCGTCGGCTATGCGGAAGTTTTCGGTTATTTTTTCTTCCAGCAGGGATTTGTCTATGGCGTAGGAGATGGCGCTGCGTATGTTAGTGTTTGAAAGCGCCTCGTCCTTTGTGTTGAAAGCAAGGACCCAGACGGTGTTTTCGCTCTCGTGAATGTCAAAGTCCCCTTTTGGGAGCTTCGCTCTGTCCGAAGGATTTATGACTGCCGCGTCCACTGTTTCGTCCAAAAGCCGGGAGACAGCCTCCGCTTTCGGGTCCTCCTTAACAAAAAGATATATGTTTTCATATTTGTCATTGACAATGGGGCTGTGGCTGTTGGGAGAGAGGACGTAGCTGTAGTTGTTTATTCTGCGGACGTAGTAGGCACCGTTGAAAAGGGTATAGCTGAGGCCGAGGCCGTAGCGTCCGCGGGTGCTTTCAAAAAAAGCTCTGTTGCAGGGCATTGCCGCAGAGGTGGTCAGAAGGTCGGCAAAAAGCGGGTCGGCGTTCTGGAGCGTTATCTGGAGAGTGTACTCGTCCACGGCGCGGACGCCAAGGCTGGACATGGGCTTTTCGCCGTTCAGCACTTTTTCAGCGTTGAGTATGTTATAGAAATCGCTGCGGAAGGGGGCGGAGGTCTCCGGACTGAAAAGCCGCTGGAACGCGAAAAGGAAATCGTCAGCCGTGAGCGGAGTCTCCCCGTCGCTCCAAAGGAGCCCCTTCCGGATTTTAAAGGTGTAAACGAGGCCGTCGTCGGAAACGTCCATGCTTTCCGCCGCGCCGAGTATTATCTGACCGCTGCTGTCCTTGTCAAGGAGGCCTTGAAAACAGTTTTTTACTATGACAAGCTCGGAGTCGCTCTCAGCGAGCTGGGGGTCAAAGGAGTCCACACCGGTAAAAATATCAAAACCGAGGGTTTTGCTTTTTCCGCAGCCTGAAAACAGAAGCAGGGCTGCGAGCACGAGAACGAGCATTTTTTTGAGCACGGCATGGCCTCCTTTCGGAATTGATATAATATATATTAACATTGCCCGGAATTTTTTACAATGTATATAAAATGAATTTTTTGTTTTTTGAGGGAGAAATGTTGTTTCCAGCTTTTGAAAATACTTCCGCAAAACCGGGCGTTTTCCCCGTAAACGGCGCATAAAAGTGCGAAAATTCGCCAAAATAGCCTTTTAAAATAGTTGTAATGTTAAAATTTTTCTGATATACTCTATTTGTAGAAATATTACTTGTGAGGAGGCAAAAGAACATGTATTGCAGAAATTGCGGCGCAGATATACCCGAAGGGGCAACGTTCTGCGGAAACTGCGGCATGAAAATATCCGCGGCGCCAGAAAATCAGCCCAGGGAACCTGAGCAGCCTCAGGGAAACTATTATCAGCATGAGAACCCCACCTATCAGAGCCAGGGGAGCTACCAGGACCAGGGAAGCTATCAGGCTCCGTCGGGCCCTGTCTATCAGCAGCCTGTTTACAGCGGCGGAGAGGATGTAAACCCCACGCTCTGGATAGTGCTTTCCGCCCTTGAAATTATCACCTGCTGCAGCATTATCCCCGGAATCATCGGCCTTATTTTTGCCATAAACGCCAACAGCAAGAAGAACAGGGGCGATTTTGAGGGAGCAAAGGACGACATCAAAAAGGCGAAAATCGCTGTGTTCGTAGGAATAGGGCTTGTGGTGCTCAGCACGGTTTTCTCCTTTATTTCCGGAGTTTTCGCAGCGATTTTTGACACCGGCTATTATTATTGATTCCACTTTGGCTTTTAAATGAAAGGAGAGTCAATTATGTTTTGTAAAAATTGCGGAACCGAGATTTCTGAAGGCAATTCTTTCTGCCCCAACTGCGGAGCGAGAGTTGGGACGGAAGATCCCCAGAATACATATAACGCAGGACAGCAGCAGGAGCAGCAGAACGTATATTACGGCCATCCGGTCTGCCCGGGCGTTGCTCCCAGAAATATCGGAATTACAATTCTGCTTTGCTTCGTGACCTGCGGCATTTACGGCATTTACTGGATGTACTGCCTCGTGCGCGACATAAAAATAGTCACCGGCGAGGGCGACAACGGCGTAGTGCTCGAGTTCATACTCCTTGCGTTTGTTCCTTTTTACAGTCTTTACTGGCTCTATACCCGTGATCATAAGCTGGTCGAGGCGGGAAGAAGCTACGGCGTTTCCATCAGCGACAACGCCATTCTGTATCTGCTTCTCGCGGTGTTCGGCGTAAGCATAGTTTCCTATGCGCTGCTTCAGAACGACCTCAACAAATTTGCGGAATAATGAAAAAAAGGTTTGCCATTTTTGCGGCGGCGGCAGTTCTGGCCGCCGCCGCCCTTTTGTATCTTTACTCGACTGAGGAGGGAGCGGGCGCGGGGATACCCTGCCTGTTCTATACTCTGACCGGGTTTTACTGCAGTGGCTGCGGCGCCTCCAGGGCGCTGCGCTCCGTGCTGCATCTTGATTTCTATCAGGCGCTGCGCTACAATGCGGTGTTTACTGTTTTGCTTCCGTTTCTGGGCGCATATTTCTGCGCCCTCGGGGTGAGCTATGTGCGTTTCGGGAAAGACAGAGTATCGGAAAAGGTGCCTGGCGCCGCAGTCTGGACTGCCGTGGGAGCGGCCCTCGTTTACGGTATTCTGCGAAACATTCCGGCGCTTTCTTTCCTCGGGCCCACAACCCTGTGAAAGCTGCGCAAAATACGGCGCACTGTTGACAGGGAAAGATAATAGCCGTATAATAAATTTGAATTTAATATAATACGTCGTTTTATGGCTGCATTTTGCATCAATAAGGAACACGGTGAAATTCCGTGGCTGCTGCCACAGCTGTAAGTGCTGACGAGAAAGCACAGTGCCACTGCCAAAAGAGGCGGGAAGACGCTTTTGAGAATGAAGTACGAGCCAGAAGACTTGCCATAAAACCCAGCGTGGAATACTCATTGGGAAAAGGATGAATTCCGGGCAAAACGCTTCTTAGGACGGTCCTTTGCGCAAAGGGCCGTTTTTATATGTGAATTTGAGAGGTATGATTATGAAAAAGCTATTTATATTGACACTTGCATTTCTGCTTGTGCTCGCGGGGTGCTCAAATGACCTCCCTTCAAGCGGAGGCATCAGCAGCTTCTCCGATTACGTTGGGGAGCTGACCGAAGAAGAGCTTGAAAAAGCCATGGAGGGTGCCGGCAACGATATTGAAAACCGCCCGGACGAGAACATCTGCTACGTTACCATAACCTGCAAAACCGCCCTTGACAGCGGCAAGCTCTCCGAGGAGATGCTCAAAATACTGCCGGATGACGGCGTGATACTTGACAATTTCAAAATGGAATATGAGGACGGCGAAAGCGTATTTGACGTCATAGCAAAAGCCGTCAGGGAAAACAAAATCCACATGGAATACAGCGGCACAAAAAAGGTGCCATATATAGAGGGAGTCGCAAACCTCTATGAATTTGACTGCGGAAGCCTCTCCGGCTGGATGTACAGAGTCAACGGCTGGTTCCCCTCCTTCGGCATGGGGCAGTACAAGGTGGAGCGGGGCGACAGCATTGAGCTTATTTACACCTGCGACCTCGGCAAGGACGTGGGCGACAATTATATGGGATAAACGAAACGGGGATTTTTGAAAAATGGCAGAGAAGGGCATGAAAACCGAATCCGGCCTTGCGCTTTACCACCCTCTGGTGAGCTTTAGCTATTTCGTTGCGGTGATTGCGGGCACCCTTCTTTTCATACACCCGTTTTTCAGCTATATCTCCCTTGCCTGTGCGATCGTTTTTTCGGCGCTGGTGAACGGAAAAAAGACCCTTTGGGCAACGCTCGGCTTCGGGGTGCCCATGTTCCTTTTTATCGCCCTTGCAAACCCGCTTTTCAACCATCGCGGAGCGACGATACTTTTTTATATCGGCGGCAACCCTGTGACTATGGAGGCTTTCCTCTATGGCCTCGTCTCCGCCGGCATGATGTTTGCGGCGGTGGTCTGGTTTACCTGCTATAATACAGTCGTCACGTCGGACAAGTTCCTCTATGTTTTCGGACGGGTGCTCCCGTCCATTGCCCTCATTGTGAGCATGACCCTTTCGCTGATACCGAAGCTCATGGCGCAGGTAAAAGTGATAGCCGATTCGCAGCGCACTCTGGGCCTCGACTGGAAAAGCGGCACGGTGCCAGAGCGTATCCGGGCGGGGGCGAGGATCCTTTCGATACTTGTGAGCTGGGCTTTGGAGGACGCTGTGATTACGGCGGATTCCATGCGGGCCAGGGGCTACGGGCAGCACAGGCGGAGCAGCTTTTCCGTGTTCCGCTTTTCGAAGCGGGACGGCATAATGCTGACGCTGATAGGCGTATTTCTGGCGGCGGAAATCCTGACCTACGCCACGGGCAGGGGGACGATGACCTTTTATCCGTCAGTAATCCCGCCAAGCACAGACGCCGCCGGAATTTTGCTTTACGGAGCGTTTTTTGCCCTCGGGATACTTCCGACGGCAATTCAGATAAAGGAGGACCGGAAATGGAAGAAATTAAAGTAAGTTCATACGGCTTCACGTATTCCACTGGCGAAAAACCGGCCCTTCGGGACATCAGCTTTTCGGTAAATGAAGGGGAGTTCATAGTGGTCTGCGGCCCCTCAGGCTGCGGAAAATCCACGCTTCTGCGCTCCCTGAAGCCCCAGCTTCGGCCATTCGGCGAAATAAGCGGCCGAATCGAGCTTTACGGCAGGGATATAAACGAAATTCCGGACGCTGAATCCGCCGCGGAAATCGGCTTTGTGATGCAGAATCCGGACGCGCAGATAGTCACTGATAAGGTCTGGCACGAGCTTGCCTTCGGCCTCGAAAACCTCGGCACGCCCACCCCGATTATAAGGAGCAGGGTGGCCGAAATGGCAAACTATTTCGGCATACATACCTGGTTTAGGAAAAAGACCGCAGAGCTTTCCGGCGGGCAGAAGCAGCTTCTGAATCTCGCTTCGGTGATGCTCATGCAGCCTAAGCTGCTCATATTGGACGAGCCCTCCAGCCAGCTTGACCCCATTGCGGCGAGGGAGTTCCTTGAAAACGTGCGGAAAATCAACCTCGAGCTTGGCACAACCGTGATAATTACGGAGCACAATCTGGAGGACGTTTACGGCTACGCCGACAGAGTGTTGCTCATGGAAAACGGCGAGGTGAAAAGGTATCTCCCGCCAGACGAGATGGCGCAGTACCTTGCCGAAAACGAGCACGGCGGAATGTATAAGGCGCTGCCCACCCCGGCAAGAATGTACGGCTCCGTGCTCAAGGGCGAGTGCCCCTTGAGCATTGTGGAGGGCAGGAACTGGTTCAGCGGCCTTGCGGCAGGCAGGAAGCCCGCCGCGCCGGAGCTTTCCGAAGCGCCACGCCCTGAGGAAAGAGTGATAGACGCGCAGGGCGTCTGGTTCCAGTATGAAAAAGGCGGGGAGCCGATTCTGCGGGACCTCAGCTTTTCAGTCAGAAAAGGGGAGGTCTGCTCGATTCTCGGCGGAAACGGCGCAGGCAAAACGACCACCCTCTCCGTGATTTCCCAGAGGAACAAATACACTCTCGGCAAGGTGCTCATAAACGGCAGGGATCTCAAAAAATATAAGGGCACGGAGCTTTTCGAGCACAACATGGGCGTCCTGCCGCAGGATCCGCAGTCCCTATTCGTCTTTGAAACTCTGCGCCAGGACCTTGAAGAGGTGCTCAAAATAAGGAAGCTGCCGAAAGAGGAAACAGCGGACCGTGTGAACAGAATCGCCGAAAAGCTGGAGCTGACGGAACTCCTTTCCCGCCACCCCTACGACCTTTCCGGCGGAGAAATGCAGAAGGCCGCCCTTGCAAAGGTGCTTCTTACGGAGCCCAAAATACTGCTTCTTGATGAGCCCACCAAGGGAATGGACGCCCTTTCCAAAGAAAATCTGGGCAGGATACTCCGGCCCCTCGGGGCGGAGGGGGTCTCCATACTTATGGTCACCCATGACATTGAGTTCTGCGCCAAATATTCGGACCACTGCATGCTGTTTTTTGACGGCTATATTGTTTCCGAGGGCAGTCCCAAAAAATTCTTTTCCGAAAACAGCTTCTACACCACCGCGGCGAGCCGCATGACAAGGCACATAGTTCCCAACATAATTACCTGCGAGGAGGGTGAGCAGCTTTGCCGAAGCCTTTGCTGAAAGACCGCCGCACCCAAGTGATGCTCGTGCTCATAGCTGTCATATTCCCGGCGGTGCTCATAATTTTTACCCTGAGCGGCGGACACAACTACGCGCTTATCAGTTTCATAATGGTTATCCTCGCCATGGTGCCCTTTCTGATGCTTTATGAGATGAAAAAGCCCCAGGCGAGGGAGTGGATACCCCTTGCGGTGATGGCGGCCATTGCCGCCGTCGGGCGGGCGGCTTTTGCCTTTATCCCTCATTTTAAGCCCGTTTCTGCCATAATCATTATTACCGCCATGGTCTTTGGGCCGGAGGCGGGGTTTCTGACCGGGGCCATAGCGGCCCTCGCTTCGAACCTGTTTTTCGGCCAGGGGCCCTGGACCCCGTGGCAGATGTTTGCCTGGGGATTTATCGGATTTGTGGCGGGGCTTCTGGCGAAGGGCGGCCTGCTCAAAAAGAAATGGCAGCTGCTCCTCTTCGGAATGGCCACGGGCTATGTCTATGGCTGGATACTTAACATCTGGTCAGGGGCGGGCTTCCTCTATGAGCTGAGCCTGCAAAGCTACCTGAGCCTCTGTGTCACGAGCTTTATCCCGGATACTATACACGGCGTTTCAACGGTGATTTTTCTCTGGCTTCTGAGCGACTCCTGGGGGGCTAAGCTGAGGAGAGTAAAAATGAAATTCGGAATACTCGCAAATTAAAAGCGGCCCTCCGTTGGGAGGGCCGCTTTTTATGGGGAAATAAGAATGAAATCAGGATTTTTTGCCGATACAGCGGGAAGCGATCCCGGCGGCGGCCACAAAAAAGGTCCCGGTCCAAAGCATAAGCCCGGTGTTCTGTTCTATCACCGATGCAGCGGTGAGGATCAGCCAGGAACCAAAATATATTGCCGCCGTAAAAAGGCAGACAGCTAAGGTCCTTAACCGGTTTTTCATGTTTTTTGCTCCTGTCAGATAAGATTTCTGCCGTCAGCGGCGTCAAAAAGGTGAGCACGCTCCCCTGCGAAGCTGAGGCGCACTGTCTGCCCGGCCTCAAAGCGGTGCCCGCTGCTGCCGGGAACTATGACCACGGCGTCCGTTTCGCCGATGCTGACGTGGAGGTGGATATTGGAGCCCATCATTTCGGAAACGTCCACTACCGCCGGAACGCCGCTTTCGGAGAGCTCAAGATGCTCGGGGCGGACGCCGAGGGTGATGTCCCTGTCGGGAAGATTTTTTTCGGTGAGGATTTTGCTCGTTTCGTCGGAGATTGGAACGATGACCCCGCCGAACAGAACGGAGTAGCGTCCATCCTGTTTAATGAGCCTTGCGGGGAAGAAATTCATCTGCGGCGTCCCGATGAAGCCAGCCACAAAAATGTTTGCCGGGTGGTCAAAGACCTCCTGGGGCGTTCCCGCCTGCTGAATGAAGCCGTCCTTCATAATGACTATCCGGTCGCCGAGGGTCATGGCCTCCGTCTGGTCATGGGTGACGTAAATGAACGTTGTGTCCACCTTGCGCCGGAGCTTTATTATCTCCGCACGCATCTGGTTGCGGAGCTTTGCATCGAGGTTTGAGAGAGGTTCGTCCATGAGAAAAACCTTCGGCTCCCGCACTATTGCACGGCCTATGGCCACGCGCTGGCGCTGGCCGCCGGAGAGAGCCTTCGGCTTCCTGTCGAGGAACTCCGTTATGCCGAGAATTTCTGCGGCCTCCCGCACCTTCCTGTCAATAATATCCTTCGGAGTGTGGCGCATTTTAAGGGAAAACGCCATGTTTTCATAGACCGTCATGTGGGGATAGAGAGCGTAGTTCTGGAAAACCATAGCTATGTCCCTGTCCTTCGGGGCAATGTCATTGACGAGCTTGCCGCCTATGTAAATTTCGCCGTCCGTGATTTCCTCGAGACCGGCAATCATGCGGAGGGTGGTGGATTTGCCGCAGCCGGAGGGCCCAACGAGCACCACGAACTCCTTGTCGGCAATGTCAAGGGTGAAGTCATGGACAGCCACTACGCCCTCGTCGGTATATTCGGGATTGTCAGAGGAGGCAAGGGCTTTTTTCTTTTCGGAGCTGCTCCCCCAGGGGTAGACCTTTCTTACGTTAATGAGCTTCAAATCTGCCATTTTGTCAAAAAATGTTCTGCCGGCGCGCCCGGCAGAAATCTCCTTTTATTGATAGCGGCAAAGTGCCGCAAAAAATCAGACCTGCTAATATATAGTGTAGCAAAACACGGAAAATAATGCAAACAAATGGCCAAAATTTAACGAATAATTAAGAATTGACAAAAACGGTACTTATCCGCCTGAAAAGCTCACGGCTGAAAGCACTGAAACATTAAAAAACGGGCGGCCGCGAGGCCGCCCGTTTCTGTTATTATTATGCTTTGTCGACGCTGTCGATGTACTCGGTGAGTTTAAGGACGTTGCAGCTGTAACCCCACTCGTTGTCGTACCAGGAAACGAGTTTCACGAAGGTGTCAGTGAGAGCTATGCCGGCTTTTGCGTCAAAAATGGAGCCGCGGGAATCGCCGAGGAAGTCGCTGGAAACGACTGCGTCCTCAGTGTATCCGAGAAGTCCTTTGAGCTCGCCCTCGGAGGCAGCTTTGACAGCGGCGCAGATCTCATCATAGGTGGCGGGTTTTTCGAGGTTTACAGTGAGGTCGACGACGGAGACGTCGATGGTGGGCACGCGGAAGGCCATGCCGGTGAGCTTGCCGTTGAGGGCGGGAATAACCTTGCCCACAGCTTTTGCAGCGCCGGTGGAGGAGGGAATGATGTTTCCGCAGGAAGCGCGTCCGCCTCTCCAGTCCTTCTTGGAGGGACCGTCGACGGTTTTCTGAGTGGCGGTGACGGCGTGGACGGTGGTCATGAGGCCGTCTTTAATGCCGAAGTTGTCGTTGATGACCTTGGCAAGAGGGGCAAGGCAGTTGGTGGTGCAGGAAGCGTTGGAAACTACGGTCATATCGCTGGAGTAGGTCTTGTTGTTGACGCCCATTACGAACATGGGGGCGTCCTTGGAGGGCGCAGTAATTACGACCTTGCGGGCGCCTGCTCTGAGATGTGCCTGGCAGTCCTCGACGCCTTTGAAAACGCCGGTAGCTTCGATGACGTACTCTACGCCGTCCTCGCCCCAGGGAATCTCCTCAGGGTTTTTGAAACCATGGACAATGACCTCGTGTCCGTTTACAACGAGTTTGCCGTCCTTTGATGAGAGCTCACCGTCAAATTTGCCGTGGGCGGTGTCGTATTTTGCCATGTAGGCCATGTAGTCGGGGTCAATGAAGGGGTCATTGATAGCGACAATTTCAAATTTTTCAGGCTGTGCCGCTGCGGCACGGAAAACGAGTCTGCCGATTCGGCCAAAGCCGTTGATGCCAATTTTGATCATTTTTAAAACCTCCAAAACAGTTTTTTACAAATATCATTTTATTATATTTTCGCATCAAGTACAATATTTTTTGAAATTATTCTACATAAATGATTTTAAAAACATTTTTTCGTGAGGGCGATTTGTCAAAAACGTAAATCCTCTTGCGATTTTTACCCCCAGCTGATATTATATTTGTATAAAAACAAGGGGATGAAGTTTATGGCAGATAAGAGACTCCGCAAAGGGAAGAACGTTTCTTCGGACAAAATCATGGCCATGACCGACCTTGCTTCTCCCAAAATCAGGACTGCACTGCAGAGAATTATGTTCTGTGCGGGAAGGCTGCCGGAAAGCTGCTCCGAGGAGTCAAAAGAGATACTGGAAAATGCGTACAGGATACTGAACGTCAGCACCAGCTTTGAGGAATATTTCAGCATAATCACCGGGGAATACAGGCTCGAAAAGCAGCTTATGGAGGTGAGCTCATTCCTGGAGGACCTCTGCGGCAAGCTGCTGCCATATATGACTGAAAGGGGCATAGCTTTCAGCTTCAGCATACCGAAAGAGCAGATCGTGGCGTCGCTTGACAGGCAGCGCTTTCAGAGCGCCCTGTTAAATATCCTGAAAAATTCGGTGAAATATACTGCCCCGGGAAACAGGATATTTCTGCGGGCCACCGCCACAAAAAGGTATGTGAAAATCCTTATAAGGGACAAGGGCACCGGAATGTACGACGAGGTGCTTGAGCACTGCTGCGAGCCCTTTTTCAGCAGGGACGGCGGCGAAGGCATGGGCTTCGGCCTCACCCTTGCCAGATATTTTGTTAATGAAAGCGGTGGCAAGCTTGAAATAAAATCAAAGCTGGATTCTGGAACAGTGGTGGAAATGAAGCTCCCGCTTTACCACGGAGGTTCCGAAAATTCAGAAGTGAGCTCCTACTTTGGGAACAGGCAGGAGGCGGACCCGGAGCTTATCAAAGCTGCCTTTGGGGATACGGAATAAGTCCTGCGCAGGCGGAAAACGCTCGGCCTGATTTCCGCCCCAAAAGGGGAGGCACGCTAAGCGCTTCTTTGGAATGTTTTTCGTGCTCAGCGCAACCGCCCTGCGTTTATGTAATGAGCACCGAAACAGGTACGCGATTTTTGAGCGTGAGCACAGCCATGAAAACTGAAAGCAAAACGGCATGGCCTTTGGCCATGCCGTTTAAATAAGCGTTTTGACCTCCTATTGGAGGCTGTTTTAATCCGAGGAAAGCTCCGAGGAAAAAGCGGTAATATTATCGGGGAGTATTTTGTCCGTGATTTTGAAGCTCGGATCCTTGCCGGAGATTTTGAGCACGGATTTCATAAACAGCTTTTCAACGCCGCCGTACTTTTCCGGGTGTAGCTCGCCGCCGAAATACTCGACGCAGGCGGCGTGCTCAAGGAAATCGTCGTTTAAATTTTTGACAATCGCTTCAGAGACCTTATCCTCAAGGCAGCCACAGAGAAAAATCCCGAATTTCATGGAGAAAAGCTCCTCCCTGCGCTTTGCGAGAAATGCGGAGATTTTTTTGTCAATGACGCCCATTCTGATATATGAGCCCAGGGCGCAGCAGTCAAAACCGGAAAGCTCCGGCTCGCCTGAATTTATGTCAAAAAGCTCGCAGTTTTCCGCACCGAGATTCGCCGCCAGAAGCGCGGCGCATTTTTTGGCGGTGCCGGTTTTTGAAGCATATATTATCAGTGTTCTCAAGGCTGTTCATCTCCGCTTAAGGTCGATAAAAACAATATAGCACAAACGAAAGCGTTTTGCAAACAGATAATAAACGGGGCGCCCTTCGGCACCCCGTTTTATTTTATTCCTCTTCCTCCAGCTCGGGCTTAGGAAGTTTTTTTGCGTGGACTTTGGCAATTCGGTGCTCCTCCACAAGCACGACGGTGAACTCCACGTTATTGTAAACTATGACGGGGTGCTCATTCTCCTCCGGTATCCTGCCGAGGATATCCATTATGAGTCCGCCCAGGGTGTCATAGTCAGCGTCCTCGGGCATATCAATGTCCAGAACCTCGGCGATGTCGTCGAGCAGGACCGTTCCGTCAAAATCAAAGTTGTCGGCGTCGATTTTGTTGATCTCTGCCTCCTCATTGTCATATTCGTCCTGTATGTTGCCCATGACGGACTCTATAAGGTCCTCCATGGATACAAGTCCCGCAGTGCCGCCGTATTCGTCGACGACGATGGCAACCTGTATTTTTTTCTGCTGGAACTCAAGGAAAGCCTCCCGGCAGCTGTTGGATTCGGGAATGAAGTTGACCGGGCGCATGAAATCGGCAATTTTTCTGTGGGTAAAATCTTTTTCTCCTATGAGGGAAAGCAGGTCTTTGGCATAAATCATGCCTTTTACGTTATCGATATTTTCCTCATAGACGGGCATCCTGGAATAGCCGTCGGAAATGGCCAGATCCACAGCCTCGTCAATGGGCGTATTCATCTCGACGGCAGTGAGGTCCATGCGGTGAGTCATGACTTCGCCCACCGTGCGGTCGTCAAACTCAAAGATGTTGTTGATCATCTCTTTTTCGCTTTCCTCAATGGTACCCTTCTCGTTGCCTGCGTCGAGCATCATTCTGATGTTTTCCTCCGTGGCGGATTCAGGCTCGGTGTTCGGGTCTATGCCGAGGAGGCGGAGCACTCCGTTTGTGGAAAGGCTCAGGAGCTTGACAAAGGGGCGGAAAGCTTTATAGAAAAACGAGAGAACCCCCGCAATGGCGTAGGAGATCTTCTCCGGGTAGTGCATGGCAATGCGCTTTGGAACGAGCTCACCGAAAAGCAGGGTGAGGTAGGAGAGCAGCAGCGTCAGAAGCACCAGCGTTACGCCGTGGATAAAATTCGCCGGCGCCGGAATATATTTCAGCAGAAAATCCGCTAAAACGTCCGCATATGTATCCGCGGCCACAGCCGAGGACAGGAGTCCGGAAAGGGTTATTGCAACCTGAATGGTGGCAAGGAAGTTGTTCGGTTCATCAACCAGTTTCGCGAGGATACGGGCTTTTTTGTTGCCGTCCTCCGCGTCATGGTGCAGCTTTGCGTCGTTCAGAGATATGGCGGCGATTTCGCTCATGGCAAAAAACGCGTTCACTCCGATAAGCACAAAAAGAAGAATTAGATAAAACGGACTTCCAGGGTCATCCATAAGAATGATTCCTCCAATACAAAAATAATAATTAATTATATATAATACAGTTTTTTACGGTTAATGTCAATGCTTCCTCTTGACCGCCGCCGAAAATCATGTTATTATATTCGGGCAAAATAAGTTTTGTAAACATAAAAAAACAAATTCGGAAGCGTATCGAAGCGGTCATAACGGGCCTGACTCGAAATCAGGTAGCCCTTTGGGGCTCGTGGGTTCGAATCCCACCGCTTCCGCCAATGAAAAATCCAGTAAACGCAGGTTTACTGGATTTTTTGCGTTCAGCAATTATATAAAAAAGTCCGCCGGATTTTCGCCGGCGGACTTTTAACATTATTAAATATAATTGGAGAAACATTACGCCCTACACAAGCCCATATGCGGAAGCGTCCTCCCACTCGTTGAGGCCGATGGCCTGACGGTCCCTTGCCTGCTGCCAGGTCAGCTTTACCGGATCCTCATTCAGGTAATCAAGGAGCTCGTCGATGCCCTCGCGGGTGGCGTTGTTCACTTCAAAAATTCGCTCACAGCCGGAATTTATCAGCCAGTTTCTCACCATGGGGATGTTCGCAAAGGGAGAGTCGATTTTTGTGATAATGCCTATGAGAGGCCTGTTTGTATAGCACTGACAGCAGGGCTCAAATACGCTGAAGGGCTCGTCCGCCGCCATAAGTATAGCGTGCACATCTGCTTCAAAAGAAAAGCAGGCAAGTCCTACGCCGCAGCGTTTGGTCTCCGCGTACTCGCCCGGAGGGTCAATGACACAGTCGCCGGTGTAGGTGTATTGGGTTTTGAGATAGTGAAGGTTTTCGCCTTTCAGCGCCTGGGTCAAAGAGGTTTTTCCTGCTTCGCTTCGGCCCATAAGGAATAACTTTTTCATATTTTCTATTCTTCCGTAATGTCGCAGACTACAAAATTCAGTTTATATTTGAAAAAATCCACAGTGCCCTCGAGGGCGCTCCTCACATCTGAGCGGCTCCCCAAAATAATGACAGCACCGCTGAAACGGTCCAGAAAACCTATTTCCACGCTGCCGCTTTTTGAGGCGACATCCGCTGCAACAATGGCTGCGTCCGCGGGTATGAGGTACAAAAGCCCGATGGACTCGCCGGTGTGGTCCTCGCCCATATGGGTTCCGATATGGAGACCCATATTCTGATAAATTCTCGTTTCGGAGGCGCCGATAAGCTGCGCGAGGGAAACTTCCTTTCCGGGGACCTTGACGCGGACAAGGCGAAGGTCCTTGCCCTTGAGCTCGTCATATTTCTGGGAGAAAATCTTTTCGAGGAACTCCTCCCTCGTCATACGGTTTCCCATGGTGAAGCTCCCTTATCTCTTGGTGATTTTGCAGACAACGTACCCGAGCACGTCCCGGAAATAGTCCACAACCTGCGTAAGGGCGGCGGTGACGTCCGCGATGTCGCCGGTGATTATCATAGTTCCGGTGAAGCGGTCGGCGAAGCCAAGATAGACGTCGCCGCTCTTGACCGCAATATCGGAAGCGATAACCGCAGATTCCGGCGGGGTGAGGTTCATAATTCCGATGGCGGAAGCGCTGTAATCTATCGACGGGTTGAGACCGAGCTTTTGATATATAATAGGCGCAGGACCGCCGATGACGTGGGCAAAGGTTATTTCCTTGCCGGCGACGGTTTCCTGAACTATTCTTATCTGGTCGTGGGTGTCGCTCATGAAGCCGTTTCCCTCCTGATTTTAGTTTTGTAACAAAAAATCGTATTTTTCGATTGGGGCGGCTCCTGCCGCCCCGAACCTATAACTATATATATGATACCACAATTTCTCAAAGCAGTCAATCGGCGAAAGGGCGAAAAAAGACGTTTTTTGTCTTTGGGGGAGCGACAGCTCCCAAAGAGAAAAACCGCCTTAATTTCGATTGTCACCGGACTATACCTTAATTAAATAAAAAAGCGCGGGGCTTGAGCCCCGCGCCACGGTCAGTTTGGTAAATTGTAATTTACAGTGCAAAATCAAAGCATTCGCTCCATGAATATCTCATCCCAAGGATGGGATACCTCTACAAAACCGAATTGCTCAAAAAGTTTTCGGGAAGCATCATTTCCCTCAACATAGCACATAGAGACCTTCTGATATTTCCCTTCTTCTCTCATTGCGTCCAAAACAAGACCGACTGCTGCCTTTCCGTATCCTCTACCTTGGTAATGCTTGTCAATAAAAATCTGGCAGAAGTCATAAGCATCCTTTTCTGGGTCGTCCAAATACATTCCCATACCCACTGCAGTTTCATCATCATAGACATTGAATACTCGTGGATGTTTTTTGCGGTGCAGCCATGCTCTTGCCAGCATCACCAAACTGTTGCATACATAGTCCTGCTGCCATTCGGCAACTTCCAAATCAGTTTCACCTGTTTCATTATCTATATCAACCAAATATATCATGTTATTGCCTCTCAAATTCAAGTTATCGGACAGCGATGATAATGGATGCGGAAGAACCCTCCCGCCTCCATACCATACCACAATTTCTCAAAGCAGTCAATAGGCGAAAGAGCGAAAAAAGACGTTTTTTGTCTTTGGGGGAGCGACAGCTCCCAAAGAGAAAAACCGCCTTAATTTCGATTGTCACCGGACTATACCTTAATTAAATAAAAAAGCGCGGGGCTTGAGCCCCGCGCCTTGAAAAATCAATTATTTATGAAGTGCGTCATTGATTTTTGAAATATCATTTTTGGAAAGCTCGGTGCGGGTTTCGCTGTCAATAACAATAACACCGCCGTCATAAGCGCTGCCAACAAGCGGTCCGTTGAGCATCATATAGTTCCAATAATCCAAGCTCTCCGGGTCCTCAAGCCAGCTTTCGTCCGCCATAAACTGGTCGTACACTTCGCCGGTGTCGTAATTTACAATAATAAGAATATTATCATCGCTAGAGCCATCGTTTGTAGCATAATACCAATCTGCTTTAACCAGCAGATAGTGAATGGACATCTGGCTTTCGCCGAGACCGTCCGCTTTAAGCTCTATTACTCTTGTTACGGTAAAAGGCGTTTCGGGAGAACTGAAGGCTGCCGCAAATCTTTCTTCGCGGTCAGCAAACTCATCGGTACTCATATATTCACCCAGATGCTCAATAAGAAAATCTGTAACTGAGACGCTTTCTCCGCCAACTTCAATATCGGACACTTTCTCTCCGCCGCAGGCCGCAAGGCCAAGGCACATTACCGCCGCCAAAAGCAGCGCAATCAGTTTTCTCATAGTATATTCTCCTACTTTCTGTGATAAATTTTTATCCGCAATGCGGATATTTGTCGGGACGCATTTTCTTTTACATATTTTGACGCAAAGAACGCGCTGTGTCCCAGACCGAAGTTAACTATATCATACTGCAATTTCTGTAAACAGTCAATCGGCGAAAGGGCGGAAAAGGGCGTTTTTTGTCTTTGGGGGAGCGACAGCTCCCAAAAGCAAAATAAAACAAAAAAATCCCGAAACCTTGCGGTTTCGGGATTTTGGTGGAGACGAAGAGGATCGAACTCTCTACCTCTTGAATGCCATTGCTTCACGCCTCCCTAAGTGTGCAGACGCTTCGCTTACTGCACAGAGGAGCTACGCCAAAAAGCCTTGATTTTAAGCCGTTTTTTCAGTTTCTTAAAGTCAGAGTAAAATACCCCAAAACAGACATCTACCTCTTGAGCTCTATACAAGAGGTATGATAGATCAAAAACAACTTTTTGGCAAGTCTTAATTACTTTTTTACTACTTCTTATTTACTTTATGATTGCTCTATGATAAGTTTTTGACTACTTTGTAACTACTTTTTAGTACTCACCAATGCGCTCACAGAGGCGAACCCGCTCCGCGGACGGCGAAGCAAACACAAGATATATCAGAACAGAGAGCAGAGCACCTCTGCTCTTTATTTTTGCCAATAATGCGACAGGTTTAAATTTCATAAGTGGTATAATAAAGACACTGAGAGAGAGATACGAAAGCTCCTCAGAAAATAAAAAAATTTAATGACAAAATGTCAGAAAGGTAATTACTATGAAACAGATTGTTTGCTCCTCTAACTCCCTTCACCTCAACCACAAAGCTCAGACCATCGAAATGACCAAAGCATTCTACAAAGAAGCTTCTTGCTTCGGTTCCAAAGCTTACAAAACTCTCAACGAGGCTCGCCACGACTTTCCTACTTACGACCTCGTAATTCTTCGTCAGAAAGCAAAAGACAGCCACAAAGGACTCACCCTTAAATCTATGAAAAAATTCTTTGAAAATCATTCTGAGGAATACAAAGAAGCAAAAGAACTCTTCGAGAAATGCACTACCACCAATGATAAAGATGAACTTGTTCTCGCAAAAGGAATCAATTTTATCACCCTCAGAGAATGGTTCCTCTCTGAAGTTAAAGAAATTGACGAAAAAGAAACTGAAAAAGAAGAAAGTCCCCTCGAACTTCTCAAAGCAAGAACCAAAGCAAACCTTGCAAATGCAAGCTAAACCAAACCACAAATAAATTTTAGGAGGAAAATAAAATGAAAAAGAATATTCTTGTAAATGAAAATGAAGGAACTCTCCTTCTCGCAAAAGGTTTTGCAAAAAAAGCTTTCACTTATGGAACCAAGGAATATAGAATGCTCCAAGAGTGCAGAAGAGACTACCCAACTTATACTGTTAAAGTAAGAAGTATCAGCAAGAACTCTACTCAAGACCATTACAAGGGTCTCACTTATGAAAATATGGAAAAATATATTAAAACTCACGACAACGCAGAAAAAAATCTTATAATCTTCAAAAACAAAAAAGAAATTTCCAAAATGCACTCTGACTGCAAACGCTATGGCACAATCAAAAATTGGTTTCTTGAAACCTACCCCGAAGTTAAAGAATTCGGTATGCCAAAAGAAGAAAGCAACGAAGAAAACAACAATGTAATCGAAGCTGACTTTGCCGAAGAAACTGACGAAGTAGCATAATAAGGAGGAAAACAAAATGAACATCGAAAGAACTTCTGTGCGAATCAATCGCAAACCTCGTGGTGATAGGTTCATCTGTATGAACACACAAAATCTTATCAACGCATTCAACAATCTAAACAACAAAGGTTTTCCTTTATATCTGTTCTTAGTTCCAAACCAAGACAGATTTTACAAAACAATCTTCGCTGATGAAGTGAAAACTCACTGTGGATTTACTGACGAAGAACTTGAAGCCGCCACTGACGAACTTATTGAAAAACGCTATCTTCTTGAGAATGGCTCCACCTATGAATTTTATGAAGTTCCTTTGGCTGAAAACACAAGTGTGGAAACTGAAGAAATAAAGCGAAAACTTGCCGCGTTGGGGATCTGATTATGAAAGACAAAATAACTTTTTATGCTGAATGGCTGCCCCTCGACAAAAAAGAGTTCAGAATCCTTGCAATGCTTGCTGACAAAGGTGTATTCATTGGAAACCTTTCAGACATTTGCAGATACTTTAACCTTACAACCACAAGCCAAACAATAAGCAAACTCAGAGATTCAATTGACATCTTGCAAAGTCAGCATTTTATAAACTCAAACCTCAAAGGGAGAACTTACACTCTCAGCCTCATTCCAAAAGTGAGTAAAATAGAAATCCCTCAGAAATGGTATGAGGCTCTTCTCTCCCATTCCTATGATGCTGATTCTGTAGCTTGGGAAATGGTGCTCAAAACTTTATTGTGGATATTGTGCAACTCCAAACATGGCAATAATATAATCACAAATGAAATGATCGCGTCAGAACTGAACACCTCTGTCAGCACTGTCTGTTCTGCTAAAAATGTTTTAAGCAGAGATTTTGAAGCAATAGTCAGAGAGAGAGTTTCTATTAAACTCAGCGAAGATCATTATCAGAACATAGGACAGCACATAACCCCTTGCGCTTGGTGGAATCTCCAATAGTTAAAAAACAGATACTTTTTCCTAAACAATAATTAATTATTTATTGTTGGGCAAAAAGTATCTGTTTTTTATTGGTTCATTTATTAAAAATAATTTTTTCTATCTTTCATAGTAAGTAGAACAAATAATCTAATCGCGTTGCCTTTGGCAACGCGGCAAACGCAACGAGTTGCGTTTGCTATAATCCAAAAGAAAGAAGTGAAACAATTGATAGAAGAGTATCTTACAAAAACTACGCCCGACTACTACAAAACAATGTATCTTGATGGCTTTGAGCCTTGGCAGATCCTTGAAGCCAAAAGGAAAGAAATAAAAAGCAATTTCTTTAATGGGGACACAGATTATGAAATCAATATTAAAAGTGAGATAGAAATAAAATGAGCACCGCAGAACAACGCAAAAGAGAAAAAGAAAAGAAACGCAAGTCTGCTTTTGAGCATTACATTGAAGCAGTTATGAGGGAAACTATGAGAAAGACCATTGATTAGTCTCTCAAAGAGATTTTCAAAGGGTTCAAATAAAAAGGGAAGTCAGTTTTGCTGACTTCCCTTTATTTTTTATTCTGTCGCTTTCGGCGTGGTCTTTCGTTTTACCAAAATAAGAATGCTCAACTTGTGGGAGAGACCCTCCCCTTTTCACTTTTCACAAAAGCAATTCTATTTTTCCTGAAAGATAGCCCCCAACCCGCTCCTGTAAGCAAAAAGATGGGTTTAATTAACTGAACAAAATAAGCCCTTTGTCTGCCCAAAATCAACAGTTTTCAAGTGCCTAAAATCTGTCCTCTAAAGCATTTGTTTTGATGAACAGAAAAAGAAGGCTCAGGAACAGAGAAAAAGTGTCTCTTTTCCCTCAAATTCTGCCCACTTAATTCAAGGCACCTTTTGCTAAACACCTACTACTTCCCTAATTACAAAATCCTTTTTCTCCTCTACATACTTTTTCCATATTAATTCTGAATAAAGTATCTATCAAATCTGTGCCAGCAACGAAAATCGGCAATTGGTATTTTATAAGGCCAAAAGCTTTTTCCCATGAAGCAAACTATTTCTAAGTCTGTATAATGTAATTAAACAACCTTCACATTCTTCACAATCAAATTGTTTTACATCTTCACGATATTTTAAAAAAACAGAAATACTATTCAAATCGTTATCTGTAAAATCATAAAAAAGAGGATAAAAAAGATTTTTTAAATATATTGTATCAACTTCATCCAAATTAATTTTCTGATTTTCAAAAACATATTTAATTATATTTTTTTGTAATGTTATACATTTTCTTTCAACCCTAATTTTTTCTTCTATATTTAATTTTTTCCAAATTTCTTTGGCTTTTCGTGGAATTTTATAAGCTTTTATCTGCTGACTAAAAAAATGATTTTCAAATTCTCTCCACATTAGTGCAAATTCGCCTATCACAAAAATAGTTTCATTATTTATATTACTATTTTTTAAGTATTCAACCATTACAGCTCATCTCTTTTCTTTTGGTTCTTCCTCAACATATTCAATGAGGTCTGAGGGCTGACATTGCAAAAGCTTGCAGAGCTTTTCAAGGTTATCCCAAGAAATAGCTCTCTTATCTCTTAACGCTTGAATCAATCCCTCAGAAAGAAGTTTTTCTTTACGCAGATTATAAGTAGAATAGCCCTTATCTTTAAGAGCTTTAAGAACATCAATTTTATAAACAATAGGCATTTCTAAAAAACCTCCCTTTCCATTGTCCTTATTGTAGCACAACTATACACAGAAATCAATGTATGTTTTGCACAAAAATATACATCAAAGTCTGTGTATATTGCGAATAGACAATACACAGAAAACCGTGTATAATAGTATTCGTAAGGAAGAGATACACAAGGCAAGTCAAGGTGGTAGCCAAGAGTACAAGATAAGAGTGAGAGTGGATAAGCTTGAGAGAAAAGGTCTGGAGTACCTAGATAACTTAAAGCCCCTCACCACTTGCCCCAACTTAAACAGTAAAGGAGATAACTAAAATGTCTAAAAACGAAATGCTCACCAAAATTGAACTTCTAAACGAATGGGAGAAAATCATCGAAGAGGCTAAAAACGAAGCCGAAGAACTCAGAAACGAAATCAAAGCTGAAATGGAAGAAAGAGAACTTGAAGAAATGATTGTTGGAAATTATGTTATCAGATACAAGACAATCTCCACAAGCCGCTTCGACAGCACCGCATTTAAGAAATACAATGTTGAGCTTTACAAAGCTTTTCTCAAGCAAGTAGCAAGCAAAAGGTTCTCTGTCTCTTATTGAGGCAGAGAACCAAAATAAAGTCAAACTATTGACAGACAAAGTATATATTACTTTTGTTAATAGTGCACCTTAAAAAGGAAGGCGGTAAAAGATGATTTATGGATATGCTCGTTGTAGCACCAATGAAGATAAACAGGATATACAAAGGCAGGTCAGTGAACTCAAAAAGGCAGGAGCAGAAAACATCTATTTAGAGTATGAGCACGGCGATGCTGTTGTCAAGCAGGAGTTGAGCACGCTTCTTGAAAACGCCAAAGAGGGCGATGTTATTTACACTCTTGAAGTTTCAAGACTCGCAAGAAGCACAAAGCAACTTTGTGAAATCATTGAAAAGGTAAAAGAAAAGCATCTTCGCCTTTACATAGTTGGCAGTATCAATGTTGATTGCTCCAACGGCGAACTTGATCCAATGACAAACGCTTTTATACAAATGTCAGGCGTTTTCGCTGAATTAGAGTTAAGAATCATCAGAAGCAGAGTAAAAAGTGGAATGGCGAACGCAAAGGCGAAAGGCGTTAGAATCGGCAGACCCGCTCTCACAAAAGACCAAATACCTGCTATTTTTTATAAACATTATCCTGCTCTCAAAAACAAACAACTCAACATCAGCGAACTGGCAAGAGTTTGTGGAATGAGCAGAACGACAATTTATAAATACCTTGAACTTTTGGAACAATAAAAAAGCCTCCACAAGGAGGCTTTTATTATCTTTTACTCTCTTTATCGTAAAACGAAAGATTATGCTCTTTTAAGTATTCTTTTCTTTCGGGTGTCAGAAGATCCTCTGAAAGAGAAAAATCTTCACTAAGAGACAACTTTTCTCTATCTTCTTCGCTTAATGCTTTAGAAACAACCATTTTTCCCGACAAGAAATTAAAAGTAATCAAATATCTGTCAAAGAGTTTATCGTGTATTGCACAAAGTAGTAAGCCGTTATTGGAATCTGCCTTTTCAAGTACATTGCAAGAAGCAGAAGGTTTAATATGGCTACCAATAAGCAGTTCTTTGTTTGCAACTCCACAAACTACACATTTATGCTGTTTTTTCAGAAGATTATGTTTAAACATTCTTTGCAAATTACTGTTTCTAACCACAGCAGAGGCAAGAACATTTCCATCTAGTCCATATTTTTGAGCAAGTTCATCAAGGTCAAGAGACAATTCATCTTCTTTAATATCGACCTCTTTGAATTCTTCTGTAATATATTCCCTTTCTTCTTCTTCAAATATCTCTCTTGTAATTTCAGACTTTTTAAATTCTAATGTTTCTGAATCTTCAACTAAGTCGAAAAGAGTACAAAGTTGAATCAAGCTTGGTACTCTGTTTTGAGCTGTTGGGGTTCTCGAATCTCTATTATAATTTGTATTGGCATCGTATAACAACTTAACAGTTTCAAAATAATCGTCCATAAAACCTGTTCTACTGCTATAATGGAAACCATTTTCAAGCAAAAACTCTCTTAAAATGCGAAAAGGTAATGAAGATAAAAAGATTTGTTTATATTTTTCATACAAATCCCCATTGCAAGCAATAATCTGACTTTTAACTTCTTCTATTTCAGATGGCATAGAGCCTTCGCCGAAAGTTGTTGGATTTGTATTAATCAAATCATATATTTCTCTTCCTTTTTCAGTTAGCTCCAACTTTACAGCATCGCCTACCACATCCCCCAAACGAACAACGCCCAACCCTATCATAAACTCAGTTGTCCAAGCACAACCAATATTATTATTTAAGTCCGTGGCTCTGTATCCATTTTTGTGTTTCAATTCACCTCTTCCAGTCTTAAAAATATAATTCAATATTCTTCCTACTGGAGCTGGCCCCGAAACAAGATTCTTGAATTCAAATCCATCTGTCTCAATGCTAAGTTTTTGCATAGTTCATCCTTCTTTCTTTTGTGTGATTGAAAATAATGTAATTTTGCTTGACAAATGATTGAATTTAATGTAATATAGTAATGGTGATTATTATGAAAAAAGAAGAATCTATAAAATATATCAACTATATTCGTCGCTTTTTAAATTTGCAGGCCTTGTGCAATGAATACAATTCTTTGTACCCCGAAAACGCAATAGATTACAACAACCTAAGATGCACAATAAATGGAAAAGCGCCAAATAGATTAAGTGAAGATAAAATAAATTCTTTTGTAACTTTTCTCAAAAAAGATATTTTTATCAATAAATTTTTAAGAAATGGTGTTTCCAATGATAAAACTGATAAAGCCATAAAAGAAACCATTCTTAAACATACAGAAGAATTAACTCAAAGCATCTTGGAGGTCTTGAGCAATGATTTTTGAGCCAAACGAAAATAGCAAATATAAAAAAATTCTTGACCAAGAAAAAGGACTTCAAAGACTTCCGATGCATTCTTTCCATAGATATTACGGCAAATTGATTCCTGCGATTCCTTCTGCTTTTATAAAAGAATTTACTTCGGAAGGCGATTTGATTTTTGATCCTTTTTCTGGCTCTGGTACCACTGCTGTAGAATCTTTAAGCAATAACCGCAATTTTTTTGGAATTGAAATAAATCCTCTTGCGCAAAAAATTGCAAGCGTTAAAACTTTCAATTTGAAAACAGAAACATTGTTATTCCTCAATGATATTTTAATGGAAATCATCAAGAATAACGATTTTCAAGTTTCTGAATCAGACCTTCCTTTTTTACAAAATCGAGATCATTGGTTCAAAGATTTTGTACAAATAGATCTGATAAAAATAGAAAAATCTATTGACAACCTTTTCAACTCTCAGCTTGTCAATGATATTGAAAACAAAAATGAATATAAGCTTTTTTATCAAATGACAATTTCTGCAATTTTGAGGAATGTCAGCAATGCAGATACTATGCACGTATTTCCTGGAATAAGCAAAAGGATGAGAGCTTTAGAAGCGGAAGGAAAAATCCATATTGATGTCATTGCCTCTTTTGAAAAAGCAATAAAAAAGCGAGCTTCATATTATACTTTTAACAACGGAGAATACAGTGCAACCATAGCACTTGGCGATAGCACTTCATTTGATCTAAGTGCAATAAAAGATTCTGTTGATTTGATTGTAACAAATCCTCCATATATTTCTTCTGTTAGATACATAGAAACACTTAAACTTGAAATGTATTGGATGAAGTATATCAAAAATCAAAATGAATATTCTGATTTGGCACATAAAATGCTTGGAAATGATAGATTAACAAAAACCGAATATTCAAAATTCGAATACACAAATTATGATGAAATCAACAAAGTCATTGATGAAATGGTAAGCATAGATCTTAAAAGTGCAAAAATTATTTCTGACTTTTTTATTTCCATCGAAAAAGTCATTAAGAATATGAGCTATGTTTTGAAATCTGGCGGAAAAGCTGTTATAAAAATCTCCGACAGCAAAATGAAAAAAAAGAAAATAGAAACTGGCAAACTTATGACTTTGATTGCTGAAAAAAATGGTTTCGAACTTTTTGATTTATTTACCGACAAAATAAATGATAATAGCAGATCTCTTTTAACCGCAAGAAATACGTACAGTGATATAATAACACATGATTACATAATTATTTGGGAGAAAAAATAAATGTTAATTTTAGATAGCATTCGATATATGGGAATTAAGACAAAATTACTTGATAAAATTATTCCCGAGATTATTAGCGTTACCCCCAAAAATGGAATAGTTTGTGATATTATGTCTGGTTCCAATGTTGTAAGCTATGCGTTAAAAGAGCATTTCACTGTCTATACCAATGACATTCAAAAATACAGCCAAATAATAAGCGATGCTGTTATAAAAAATCAAAAGGCAACCATTTCTTCGCAAGAGGCTGAAATTTTATTATCGAAACATATAGAAGAAAACCTCCAAAAACGAATCTATACATTTTTTGAAGACACATACTCTCAAACATACTTCTCTAAAAAACAGTGCCAAGATATTGATTCTATTAGATATGCTATAGAAAGAGTTGATAATACCGACAAAAGAAATTTGTTTTTATTTGCGCTGATGTGTGCGATGTGCAAAGTTCAATCTACTCCTGGACATTTTGCACAATTTATGCCAAGCACCCACAAGCGCATAATTCCTCTGCAACAAATGAATCTGTGGGAGGAATTCAAGCTAAAGTGTGATAATTATAAAGATGTTTATTTTTCCGAAAATGATAATAAGTCTTTTTGTATGGATTTCAAAGATTTAATAAACAGTGGAGAGATAGATAATGTTGATACCATTTATCTTGATTCTCCATATTCTCAGGAACAATATTCTCGTTTTTATCACATTCTTGAAACTATTGTTAAATATGATTATCCCGAAGTAGCATACAAAGCGAAATATAGAACAGACAGATATTTAAGCGGTTTTTGCACCAAGAAAAGGGCGAGTTCCGAATTTGAATACATTTTTGATTTTTGCAAAAAACATTCAATAAATATTGTTATCAGTTATTCAACTAATGCCCTCGTTTCTATTGATGAACTAATGTCTCTTTGCAAAAAATATTTTTCAAAAATAAATTATCAAGAAATTGAGCACAAGCATTCCACCCAAGGAAAAGGAAACAATGCAATAAAAGAAGTTTTAATTTCTGGAACACATTTTTAATCTACATCCATTATACTTTTACCAACTTATAAAATCAACAGTGTTTATAAAACGCTGTTGATTTTATTTTTTTGAATTTTGTGCTATACTATTCTCATCACCTTTTGGAGGTCTCACAAATGCTTGAAAGAGATTACGACCTTGAACAAACCAATATTGGCAAGAAGCCAAACCAAAAGCTCAAAGCGTATCTAATTATGAAATATCTGCTTGAGCACGCAGATGATGCTCATGCGGTAAGCGCAACAGAACTGAAAGAATATCTCATCTCCACTTGTGGAATTTACGCAGACCGACGAAGCATTTACAGAGACATTGAAGATATAAACAAAGTGCTTTTTATGATGCAACAGAACATCGGATTGAGCGAAAATGATGAGGACAGAACTGACATTCAGGCAGCCGAAGAGATGCTCCAAGAGGACGAAAACCTAAAACCAATTAAATATGATAAAAGTAAAAAGGGCTTTGTAGTTGTTCAAGGTCTTTATGAACCCAACGACATTCGTCTTTTATCTGAGTGTATTTACTCTGCAAAGTTTCTTGATGAAAGTACCTCTCAACAGCTTGTTGATATTGTCTGCGGACTTCTGAGCAAACCTCAAGCCGAAAAGATAAAGAATGAAGTTCTTCTTTCCAAAAGAGTTAGAACGCAAAACAAGAGTGTTTATGCTACTGTCAGCACAATCAATAAAGCAATGTCGAAAGAGGATCATATCCCCGAAAAGATAAGCTTCAAGTATCTTTATTATGATATCTCAGACCTCAGCCACCAAAAGGAAAGAAGGAATGGCGAACCCTATGTTGTCGATCCCTATCGCCTTTTCATTGAAAACAACAACTATTATCTCATAGCTTTTGACGAAAAGAAAAAGCTCCGCACCTATCGTATCGACAGAATGAAAAGAGTTAAAGCAACAGGAGTTCCAAGAGAGTGTGAAAAAGAATCGAAGAATATTGAACTCAATAAATACCTCACCGAAAACTTCGATATGTTCAGCGGAAATGAAGAGCGGGTTTCAATTCGTTTCATCCCACCGCTCCTCGACACAGTTGTTGATAAGTTTGGTGTAAATCAAAATACTGTCTATATAAATGATAAAGACAAAAAGCATTTTACCGTTACAACAAAAGTAATTGTCAGCAACAGATTCTATGCTTGGCTCGCAGGTTTTGGCTCAAAAGCTAAAATTATTTCTCCCTCTTGGGTAGTTGAAGGTTTCAAAGAATACATAAACAAAATTCAAGTAATCTACGAAGAGGACGAAAAGTAGTCAGAAAGTAGTTAAGAAGCAATTAAAAAGTTATCAAAAACAATAAAAAAGTAGCAAAGAAGTTATCACTTCCTTGCTACTTTTTCTTTTATCTCTTTATTGTTTTTCTGTGCGTTTCCTTTTGGAGCTGTGCCAAAGGAGAAAGGTTTTCATAATTATCCACAATGTCAGAATCAAAGATATTACAATAATGCTTTGTCATTTTAAGCGTACTGTGCCACATCAGCTTTTGAAGAGTGAAAGCATCTCCTCCGCAGTCTATTAAATACTTTCGTGCAAAAGTGTGCCGAAAAGAATGGAGAGAGGTTTTCTCAACTCCTCTGCTTCTGTTGTATTTGCTTATCGCTTGCCGAAGAGCACTTTCGCTGAGCATATCGCCGAACTCATTGCAGAAAAGATAATCTTCATTCTGCCCTCCTCGGACGCTCATATAATCCTTGAGAATTGCGACCATAGTTTGGCAAAGTGGGATTACTTGCGTTTTTCTGTTTTTGCTGTGCCTTCCCATAATCCTCGAACTTTTTAAATCAACATCTCGAATTTGTATGTTTCTCAAAGTGCTTGCTCGACAGCCGCTGTTGATTAAAAAATTGACTATTGCCCAATTTCTGAACTCACAGAAATTGCAATCTCTGCTTGGCTTTTCAATGAGCTTGAGAAGTTCTTCGTCTGTGTAAGTTTCCTTTACTGTCTCGCTTGCTTTATAAAGTTTTATGTTGAGATTTGTTATTCTCTCCTCATTGCACCAAGAAAAGAAAACCTTGAGAGTTCTTGTGTAGCTGTTGATTGAAGTGTCAGACAGACCCTCTGCCCTCATCTTCGCAATCATCTCTTCCAAGTCTCTCTTGGTTAATTGGGAGATTGGTTTTTCAATATCCAATCTTTTGGAGATTGAATGGAAGTGCGTCCTATACGACGCTAATGTCTTATCAGTTAGACCTCTTGATTGCGCCGAAAGCATAAACCCCTCAAAAGCCTCGGAAACGCTTTCATTATGCGCTTTTTTCATCATAATTCTTGCCATAACTGCACCTCTTGAATGCTTCAAATTTGGTACAGAATTCAAGCGCTGCAGCGCGTCTGTTTTTGGGCAATAAAAAAACCTTGAAACCGCATAGTTTCAAGGTTTTTCGGGATTTTGGTGGAGACGAAGAGGATCGAACTCTCTACCTCTTGAATGCCATTCAAGCGCTCTCCCAAGTGAGCTACGCCCCCAGGTTGTACCGCTGATTTTTTATCAGCGGTTGTTATTATATCATAGAATTTTTGTTCTGTCCATAGTTTTTGAGCAATTTTTTGAAAAATTCTCAGTCTATCAGCTTGCCCATGATGATAAATCTCTGGTTCTCGCCGAGGCCCTTATAATAGCGTGTGCATGTGGAGAGGGTTATCAGCTTGTCGCTGCTGGAGACGCTGACGCCGAAATCAAAAAGGCTCAGGTTCATGGCTTTCTGCGCCACGGAAACAACGTCAATGTTGTTGCAGTTGATATAGAAGCTGAGGTCGGTGGTGAACGCCACGGCAAAAATCCTGAAGGTGTGCACGCCGCTGTTGGTGGTGAGGTAGATGTACTGGTTTTCGGAGACAAAATCCTCATAGGTAAAGGCCATGAGGGATTCAAACTGGCTGCCTGTTTTCTTGAACGGAACGAAACAGTTGTTCCAGTTGTGGCCATAGATTACGGTGTTCTGTGAAAGCTCGCCGCTTCTGAGGTTTGCGGTTTTTGCGGCCCAGGCCACGCTGCTGGGCTCGTAGTAGGAGGTGGAGGTTGAGCACTGCCATACGGCGCGGTCCTGTATACTGGTACCCTGCACTGTGAGGTGGGCGGCAATGGTTTTGTCATTCAGGGAATAGCTTCCGACGGTGCCGTAATATCCGGGGTTAGCCGCTCCGCCGATGGAAGTCTGGTAGAAGCCGCTTCCGGCTTCAACAGCCTCCTCGGGGACAGGCTCCTCGATGGTAGCATTGAAAAGGTTGCTGTAACCGGCGACGTAGAGATTTTTATACATGGTGCCGCGAAGATAGGGATACTCGCGCTGTGCTGGGACGCCGATATTTTGGGCCGTAGCGGCGCTTGCTTCGGCGGCGTCCGGCGTCTCTTTCGCAAAAGCAAAGCCGCAGAATAAAACAACGGCCGCAAGAAGCACGGCGGTGCTCAGCGCTATGGTAAGAATACTCTTTCTTCGTTTGGTGCTCATATATAAAATCGCCTTCAATCTGTCAATCTAATTTTTTATTATACCAATCCGCACAAAATTTAGCAATATTTTTACATATATTTTTATTCGTTTATTGCCTTTTAATGCATAAAAAATAATCCCGCCGCAAAAGGCGGGTACTCGTAAAACAGTTTCAGTCCCGGCGGTAATGTCCGCCGGGACTGCTCTTGCATATATTGAAGCCGCATGATATGATTAGACAGACCGAAAAACTTGAATTTGACAAAGAGGGTCAGAGATTATGAAAATTAGGAAACTGATAGA
>JBJEQR010000006.1:0-23950 GCA_051881855.1 Oscillospiraceae bacterium | reverse complement strand
AAATTTCTCATAATTTTTTTCTTTTATTTTGAACAATTTCATAAACGGAACGCCGGTCACACAGCTTTTTCAGGCGGCCCCAAAGGGGCCGCATTTTTATATCCGATTCACGGCATTTCCGCTTGCAGGCAGGCGGAAACTAACTTTTAGCCTGCTGTTTGGGCAAATTCCTTTTCAAGGGTTTGAAATTCGAGCAGGCGGAGGTGTCGCACATTCTCATCTTAATTCTTGGATATATGCAATGACCGCCTCCGCATTTGGAATACTTGCCTTTGAATTTTATGTAGTGCTGAACAAAGTATCTGCATTCCTCACACAGCATATAAATAACGACCTTTCAGATTTATCACTAATAAAATACATCATTTGATGTATTTTGTCAAGAGTTCATATTTTTTGATGTATAATATCGTTACTGAAAGGGGGGCTTTTATATGCAGTACTATAAACGCATAAGGGAACTGCGCGAGGATGCGGACCTCACACAGGAGCAGCTTGTGAAAAGTCTCGGAATGCATAAAACCACTTATACGAATTATGAGCAGGGAAAACGGGAGCCTCCTTTTGAATTTATCATAAAAATCGCTAAGTTCTATAATGTATCCATAGACTATTTGGCCGAAATTACAGATGAGCCACGGATATTAAAGTAAAGCACACCTTAGGGTGTGCTTTTTCATTCTCTCAGCGGCCCAAGGGCGGTCAGCCATCAAAATCAAGCGCAAAAAAGCGCCGCAAAAGCGGCGCTCATTTTTTTATTCTTCGTCCCAGCACTCTATGGGGTCCTCTGACTCCTGGGTGCCGTCAAAGGCAAGGCGCATCAGAATGGCGTTCTCCTTCGGATCGTCATAGTAATCCTTCCGGAGCCCGCAAAAGACAAAGCCCTCCTTTTCATAGAGGTTTATGGCCGGGAGGTTGCTTGCCCGGACCTCGAGAAAAACCGCTTCGGTATTTTTATCCCGGACGGTCTCAATGAATTTTTCAACAAGGCTTTTTCCGATGCCTTTCCGGCGGAATCCCGGGGCCACGGCCACGTTAAAAACCTCAGTCTCCCCGGCTACGGTCCTTCCGCCGATGTACCCCGCAAGCTCCCCGCCGCAGAAAGCGCCGAAAAAATCCGCATAGGGATTTTTCATCTCGGATTCCATGGTCGCTTCGCTCCACGGGTGGGAAAAACAGAGCTTTTCTATCTCCGCCGCGGCGCCGGCGTCCTTTTCGCAGAGGCGGACAATCTCAAAATTCATTTTTCCTTCCACCTTGCGTAGTCGAAATTATGTATGTTCTCACCGTGGAGGTAATAACATCTGGGCACACGCCGGGCGAGAGCGCAGATTATCTCATAGTTTATGGTGCCCGCAAGGGCCGCCACCTCGTCGGCGGAAACGAAGGCGTCGCCGTCCCGGCCAAAGACCGTCACAACGTCCCCTTCGGCAACGTCCGGAATACCCGTGACGTCCAGCATGGTCTGGTCCATGCAGACGCTGCCCACCACCGGGGCGTATTTTCCCCGGACTATCATTCTGCCCTTGTTGGTCAGGAGGCGGTGGTAGCCGTCGGCATAGCCGATGGCGGTGGAGGCAACGCGCATATCCTCCGGAGCGGTAAAGCGCCTGCCGTAGCTTATGCAGCTGCCCTTCTCATAGTCTTTCACGAGACTGACCACGGTGCGAAGCTCCATGGCGGGTTTCAGCTTCATGCGGCAGGTTATTTCCTCCTGGGCGGCAGGATAGAGGCCGTAGAGGATTATGCCCGGACGCACCATGTCAAGGTGCATTTCCGGGAAGCAGAGCACCGCCGCGCTGTTGCAGCAGTGGCGTATGCCCACGTCTATGCCCCTGGCTTTCAGGGCGTCGCAGGCCCGGCAGAAGCGGCTGAACTGCATTTTAGTGTAGGCAACGCCGTCCTCGTCAGGCTCGTCGGCGGAGGCAAAATGGGTGAAAGCGCCGGTGACCCGGAGATTGGGCAGGCGGGCGGTCTTTTCCGCGCCGCTGACCGCAAGGTCAAAATTGTCCTCCGAACAGACGAAGCCCAGACGGCCCATGCCGGTGTCAAATTTGAGGTGCACGTCCAGGGTGACGCCCAGCCTCACCGCCTCGTCGGAGAGCTTCCTGGCGTACTCATAGGAGTAGGCAGTCTGGGTTATGTTCCATTTCACAAGCTCGGAAACGCACTCCGCAGGGGTGTTCCCGAAAATAAGTATGGGCTTTGTGACTCCGCTTTCCCGGATGCCCAGAGCCTCCCCGAGGTTTGAAACGCCGAACCAGTCGGCTCCTGCCTCCTCGAGGAAGGGAGCGGTCATTCTGTCACCGTGGCCGTAGGCGTCCGCCTTTACGACGGCCATCACCATGGCGGAGCCCACGTGGGCTTTTATCTTCCTGAAGTTATACTCTATGGCGTCAAGGGAAATGTCCGCCCAGGTGCGGCGGAGAACTTCACTTTTTATCATTTTTGTCCCTCCTGTCCTTTACCCACAAAAGGATATACAGACCGATTATATTAAATCCAAGAGAAAAATATAACAGGACCGTGGAAAAAATGCTTTCCGTCCACAAAAGCAGAGCTATGCTGGCGAAAAGACAGAGCATGCCTACGGCTAAAAAGTGGAGCGCCCGCTTTTTGTTGGAGAGCTTTTCCCAGTAGTTTATGAGCTTTATCACAGGCTCACCTTTCTTTCAGAAGTGTATTTTACGGAAGGAAAGAATCTATGATCTCCATGGCGGCGGCTTTGGAGGCCTCGTCGAGCATGAGCATCACCACAAGCTCGTCCGCCTGATAGATGGTGGCGTTGAGGGCTATCTCATAGGAGTCATATACGTCGTATTTTGAAAATTCGTTGATCCTGTCGTCCTGACGGCTTTCAAGGGCCGCCATGACGTCGTCAGCGGCGTTTTCGTTTTTAACCCTGATGACGGCCACGTCCGCGACACCGTATTTTCCTTCGGCGGAGCGCACCTCATAATCCAGCACCTGGTCAAGGTCCAGATAGTACTGCTCCGTCAGGGTCTGGTAGTCGTCCACCACCTCGACGCTGAGAAATGTCAGGTCGCTTATCTCGATGCTGGCATAAATCCGGTCGACCAGGGTGGACAGATCGAGCATATCGTAGCTGAGGTCGGTAATTATTTCTTCGCCTGTTTCCTCCTCCTCGGCTTTGCAGCCGCAGAAGACGAGCAGCAGAGCGAGCGCAAAGGCGGTCAATCTGAGCATTTTATTCTTCAATTTCTCTCTGCGCCTCCTTTCACAAACTATAATTATAGCGTTTTTCGCTTTATTTTTTATGAACTGCATGTAAATTGTTCTTTCCAAAGCGGCATATAATGATTATATTACTTTTCACCGCTATAAACAACTAAAAATTTTTTGCTGCAATATGGGCCATTTTTTATTGACAAATAATTATTCGTTTGCTATAATAACTTTTGCATTATGCGGATGTAATTCATTGGTAGAATGCCAGCCTTCCAAGCTGGATAGGGGGGTTCGATTCCCCTCATCCGCTCCAATTTTGCGCCAATAGCTCAGCTGGATAGAGCATCTGCCTTCTAAGCAGAGGGTCGGGGGTTCGAGTCCCTCTTGGCGCACCATCGGTGCTTTGCACCCTGTATGGTGGATGTAGCGTAGTTGGCCTAACGCGTCAGATTGTGGCTCTGAAGACCGTGGGTTCAAATCCCACCCTCCACCCCATATAGTAATCAACGTGCCCATAGTGTTCCGCTGTGGGCATTTTGAATAATTGAGAAAAACTGGGCCGTCGCCAAGCGGTAAGGCAACGGACTTTGACTCCGTCATCCCGCGCGTTCGAATCGCGCCGGCCCAACCAAGAAAACCGGCGCCCTTCATTGAGGGCGCCGGTTTTTTATACCCTCAGGCAGCATTTCTGCTCCTCCTGTGGAAAACAGCAAAAACGGACAAAGGTTATTCGCCCGCTTTTTTGGATTTTTCAGCCGGGAAAGCCCTTTTGATGCGGTTTTGCGGGTTTTAAAAAAATTATTTATCCCCTCTTGACAAACAATATGTTCAGTGTTAAACTTATAACCGGTTAGGGAGTCCTAACTAATTTTTATTTCAACAAGTTAGTTATCACTAACTTAAAGGTCTAAGGAGGAATTGCCGGATGATGCCCCTCACTCTTGCAAACATAGGCGAGGAAAACATGATACACAAAGTCGGAGGAAGCCCCGAAATGCGCAAGCATCTGGAGGATATGGGCTTCGTAGCGGGGGGAAGCGTGACCGTTATTTCCACCATCGGCGGCAACCTCATAGTAAACGTCAAGGAATCCCGGGTGGCAATCAGCCGGGAAATGGCAAATAAAATCATGGTGTAAAGGAGGAATCGGGTTTTGAAAACACTGCGAGAGACAAAGGTGGGCGAAACCGCAAAGGTCGTAAAGCTCCACGGCGAAGGTCCCGTAAAGCGCCGCATTATGGACATGGGCATAACCAAGGGCGTGGAGATCTACGTCCGCAAGGTGGCGCCCCTCGGGGACCCAGTTGAGGTCACCGTCCGCGGATATGAGCTTTCACTTCGTAAAGCGGACGCCGAAATGATAGAAGTTGAATGAGCTGCTTTGCAGCCCGCAAACTACGGAGCGCGGCTCCGATTTTTTAAGAACAGTCGGTTAGCAAAAGCTAACCTCAAAGGAGCGGAACTATGGCTAACGAAATAAAAATTGCCCTGGCGGGCAACCCGAACTGCGGCAAAACAACCCTGTTCAACGCCCTCACCGGTTCCAACCAGTTCGTTGGCAACTGGCCGGGAGTTACAGTTGAAAAAAAGGAAGGCAAGCTCAAAAAGCATGACAACGTGGTCATCATGGACCTTCCGGGAATCTATTCCCTCTCGCCCTATACCCTCGAGGAGGTTGTGGCGAGGAACTATCTCATAGGAGAAAGGCCGGACGCCATTCTCAACATCATCGACGGCACAAACCTCGAGCGCAACCTCTACCTCACCACCCAGCTGACAGAGCTGGGCATTCCCGTGGTCGTGGCCGTGAACATGATGGATATTGTGCGCAAAAACGGCGACAAGCTCAACATCGAGGAGCTGGGCAGGGAGCTTGGCTGCAAGGTGGTTGAGATCTCCGCCCTCAAAAACGAGGGAATCACCGAGGCCGCCGAGGCGGCGATACGCGCCGCCGAATCCACCAAAACCGTACCCATGCACACCTTCTCCGGCGTGGTTGAGCACGCCCTCGCCCACATCGAGGAGGCGGCGGTGCACAGCATGCCCGCTGAGCAGCAGCGCTGGTACGCGATCAAAATCTTCGAGCGCGATGAAAAGGTGCTCGAGATGCTCAAAATTGAAAAATCCGTGCTCGAGCACATTGAAAACGACATAAAGGCCGCTGAGGAGGAACTGGACGACGATGCGGAAAGCATCATCACCAACGAGCGTTACGTCTACATAGCCTCCATCCTCAAGGGCTGCTATAAAAAGAAAAAGGTCGGAGAGCTTTCCGTTTCCGACAAAATCGACCGGGTGGTTACAAACCGTATCCTGGCGCTGCCGATTTTCGCTGTGGTCATGGCGCTGGTCTATTTCATCGCCATGGGGCCCTTCGGCAGCTTCCTTACCGACTGGACCAACGACGTCCTCGGCGGCGAGTGGCTGGTGGAAGGCTCCCGCAGCCTGCTTGAGAGCTGGGGCGTGGCTCCGGTTCTCGTCGGCCTCGTTTCCGACGGCATTATAGCCGGCGTCGGCGCGGTGCTCGGCTTCGTGCCCCAGATGCTGGTGCTCTTCTTCCTCCTCGCGATCCTTGAGGACTGCGGCTACATGGCCCGTATCGCCTTTATCATGGACCGTATCTTCCGCAAATTCGGCCTTTCGGGCAAGAGCTTTATCCCGATGCTCATCGGCACCGGCTGCGGCGTTCCCGGCGTCATGGCCTCCCGTACCATTGAGAACGAGCGCGACAGAAGAATGACCATTATGACCACCTGCTTCATTCCCTGCGGCGCAAAAATGCCCATTATCGGCCTCATTGCCGGCGCCCTGTTCGGCGACAGCGGCCTTGTGGCGGTGTCCGCTTACTTCATAGGCGTCGCCGCGATAATAATTTCCGGCATAATCCTCAAAAAGACAAAGCTCTTCGCCGGCGACCCCGCCCCCTTCGTAATGGAGCTGCCCGCCTATCACGCCCCCACCGCGGGCAACGTGCTCCGCTCCACCTGGGAGCGCGGCTGGTCCTTTATCAAAAAAGCCGGCACCATAATCCTCATCTCCACCGTAGCCGTGTGGTTCCTCCAGGGCTTTGGCTGGGAGAACGGCGGCTTCGGCATGGTGGAGGATATGAATAACTCCATTCTTGCCGCCATCGGCGGCGCTATTGCCTTCATCTTCTCCCCTCTGGGCTTCGGCAACTGGAAAGCCGCCGTGGCCACCATCACCGGCCTTGTGGCAAAGGAGAACGTCGTTGCGACCTTCGGTATTCTCTATAACTACGCCGGAGAGGTCTCCGAAAACGGCGACGAGATCTGGAGCCTCGTGGCGGCGGATTACGCTCAGCTTTCCGCCTACGCTTTCATGATATTCAACCTCCTGTGCGCACCCTGCTTTGCCGCTATGGGCGCCATCAAGAGAGAGATGAACAACGCCAAATGGACCGCCTTTGCCATAGGATATATGTGCGTATTTGCTTACGCCGTCTCCCTCATGGTATATCAGTTCGGCGCATGGTTCATCGGCGCGGGCAGTGTGCTCGGTACTGTTGCCGCTGTGATAATTCTTGCCGTCATGGTCTATCTGCTCTTCCGCCCGGCGCCCAAAGCAGCTTTAAGGAGGAACTGATATGCTTGAATGGATAACCGCAAACCTTGGCACTATTGTTGTCTCTGCTGTTCTCGTGTTGGTGATTGGTCTCATTATCGCCCGCATGATTAAGAACAAAAAATCCGGAAAGCCGTCATGCAGCTGCGGCTGCGGCTGTTCTGAATGTGCCTTCCACAGCCAGTGCCATAAGGAATAAATTCAGAATCAAAAGGAAAAGAGCACCGCTTCTGCGGTGCTCTTTCCTTTTGCAGGCGGCCCCTTTGGGACCGCATTTTTTCTTTTTTACTCCGAAAGCTCCGGGGTTTTTCCGGTCTCCGTGACGGTTATATCGCCGTCCACAGCGGAAACGGCGATTCCGGAAAGCCTGCGGTCGGCGTTTGCCACCATGAGCTCGCAGATTTTATCCTCAATATCCTTGCGGATAACGCGCACAAGGTCCCTGGCGCCGCCCTTGTTGCCGTGGGATTTCCGGGCAATGGCGGCGAGGGCCGCGGAATCGTAGCTGAGGGAGATGCCTTTCTCCATGAGCGGCCCGCGCAGCTCGTCAAGGCGCAGAGCCGCGATTTTCTCATAGTCCTCCCTGGAAAGGTCATGGAACACGACTATTTCGTCCACCCTGCCGATGAACTCGGGGCGGAGGAACTGGGAAAGCGCCTTATATACCTTATCCTTTTCAAGGTCATAGCTGTCCCTTCCGAAGCCGAGGGCCTTTTCGTTGTTCTCGCTGCCGGCGTTGGAGGTCATGACTATGACCGTATTCGCAAAGGAGACGGTCCTGCCGTGGGCGTCCGCGATTTTGCCCTCGTCGAGTATCTGGAGCAGAATGTTCATGACGTCCGGGTGGGCCTTTTCGATCTCATCAAAAAGTATCACGGAATAGGGCTTGCGGCGCACCTTTTCGGTGAGCTGCCCCGCCTCGTCGTAGCCGACGTAGCCGGGAGGGGAGCCGACGATTCTCGAAACGGCGAATTTCTCCATAAATTCGGACATGTCGAGGCGGATAAGCGGGTCGGCGCTCTGGAAAAGCTCGTTTGCGAGCACCTTCACAAGCTCCGTCTTGCCAACGCCCGTTGGGCCCACAAAGATGAAAGAGGCCGGGCGGCGGCGGGCGGAAATCTGCACCCTGGAGCGGCGCACAGCCTGCGCCACCAGCTTGCAGGCCTCGTCCTGGCCGATGACGTGCTGCTTGAGCACGCTCTCAAGCTCGCCCAGCTTGCGAAGGTCGCTCTCCTGCACCTTGCTGGCGGGAATACCTGTCCAGAGCTCTATGACCGTGGCCACGTCCTTCGGCGTGACCTCCGCCGCCAGAGCGGCGGGCTCGAGGCGGTTGTGCTCCATCTCGAGCTGCAGTGCCTCCGCCTTTGCGGTGGCGAGGGCCTCATAATCTATGGCGTCCTCCTGCTGGAGAGCCTCTATTTTGTCCTGCACTGCCCGCAGCTTCTGCCCGCTGATTTCGTATTCGGAAAGCTCCTTGTTCGCGAGGGCGGAGCAGGAGCAGGCCTCGTCCAGAAGGTCTATGGCCTTGTCGGGCAGGAAGCGGTCGGTGATGTATCTCTCGGAGAGGCGGACGCAGCTATCAATAATCTCATCGCTGACCTTGACGTGGTGGAATTTCTCATAGTTCGGAGCAATGCCCCTCAGTATCTCCACGCTGTCCGCGATGGAGGGCTCCTCCACCGTGACAGGCTGGAAGCGGCGCTCAAGGGCGGCATCCTTTTCAATGTGGGTGCGGTACTCGTTAAAGGTGGTGGCTCCTATGACCTGGAGCTCACCTCTCGAAAGGGCGGGCTTCAGAATGTTGGCGGCGTTCATGCTGCCCTCGGCTTCGCCGGTGCCCACGAGGTTATGGATCTCATCTATGAAAAGTATGATGTTCCCTTCGCGCTTGATCTCCTCCACGAGTCCCTTGACGCGGCTCTCAAACTGGCCCCGGAACTGGGTGCCCGCCACAAGGGCGGTCAGGTCCAGAAGCCATATCTCCTTGTCCGCCAGCTTTGCGGGGACGTCGCCGGAGACTATTTTCTGGGCGATGCCCTCGGCTATGGCGGTCTTGCCCACGCCGGGCTCGCCTATCAGGCAGGGATTGTTTTTTGTGCGGCGGTTCAATATCTGCATGACCCGCCCGATCTCCCGCTCACGGCCCACAATGGGGTCAAAGCCGCCCCGGCGGGCCTTGGAGTTGAGGTCCTCACAGTAGGCGTCAAGGTATTTTCTCTCCTGCTTTTTGGGGGCCTTTTTCTGTTTTTTCTCATTTTTGGCTCCGCCTCCGTTCCAGTCCTTGAAGGCGCTGCCCTCCTGGGGCTGGAGCGAATCGCCGCCCCCAAAGATGCCGTTGAGGAACGGGAAGGCCTGGGCTCCGCCGGGCTCGAAGCCGTCGCCATTCTCCCCGTCCACAGGCTCCATGAGCTGCTCGGAGAGGGCATCCAGCTCGTCGCCGGTGATGCCCATTTTGTTCATAAGGTCCTCCACGGGCTTTATCCCGAGTTCCTTCGCACACTGGAGGCAAAGGCCCTCGTTGATGGTCTTATCCCCCTCCATACGGGTGACGAAAACCACCGCCATTCTTTTTTTGCATCTTGAACAAAGCATACTGTTCATTAAAAATCCTCCGTAGGAATCAGTTGACTTGTTGATATAAAAATCTATTCTTTACATTTTCAAAAAAGTATCTCCGCACACGGCAAAATATATCCATTTGAAAAGATAGGTATTGGCAATTACCCTTTCGGATATAAATTCCCCCTGCCCACCGATGCTCATTATGAGCCTTAGCACTGCGGAGGCGATGACGAGGGTCACAAGGCCGTTCAGCCCGCCCACAACTCCGCCGAAAAAGCCGTTCACTCTGCCGATGACGGGCACCTTGTTGACGGTTTTTGAGCCCTTTGCCAGAAGGGTCACGACGGAGAGAAGTATCAGGAACACGACGACAAAAATCACCGTTTCCAGAAGGGGCTCCACCACCGGGCGGATTACGCTTTCCTCCACGCCGGCGGCGATTTTTGCGGCGTTGAAGTTCACCATACCCGAAAGGCTCTCTTCCACGCCGCTGAAATCAAATAGCAGCCTTGAAATGGCGGGCAGGCCGGAGACAGCTGTCTCAAGCCCTGTGATCACGCTTTCGGTGTCCACGGCATTGGCAACGGAGTTTTCCAGAGAGGATATGACCCCGGGCTGTATTGCCGTGGTATAGATGAGCGAGGCGCAGACCCGCCCCACCACGAGGGAAGCTATGACCGCGAGGACGCAGCCCACCGTCTGCACAAAGGTTTTGGCAAAGCCGTCCTTCGCTCCGCGCATTATGCAGAGCACCACTATGAGCACCGCTGCGGCATCATATATCAAAGGCGTCCATTCCATAGGGGCACGCCCCCTTTCGCTTTAAAATCAGTTTCAGCTCTTTACCTCCCGAAGCTCCGTGCGGTTCACCGCGAAAACGGCCTCCTTGGTAAGCTGTATCAGCAGGGCGTCCGGCTCGGAGGCAAGCTCCGCCGTCCGCTCCCCGTTTCTGTCAAAAACGCTCAGTGTGCCTGAGCAGTAGACCGCCGTTTTCGAGCCTGCGCCGCTGGCGCAGACAAATTTCCCTCCGACGGAGGCGGTTTTCAGCTCCTCGAATTTGTCCCCGAGGAAGAGTATCTCCGTGGCCCTGGCCTCGGTATATCTGTCGAAAATTACCGCCGCTCTGGCGCTGCCCGGCAGGTTCACAAAGCTCACGGGTTCCTGGTCGAAATAGCTGACGCCGAGGACGCTGCAGTTCCTGTCCAAAAGCGCCGCCATGGAGTCGCAGATGAGCTTGATGCAGCCGCTGCCGTCATATTGGAGACTGATGACAGCGGCACTTTTGAATTCGCGCTTCGCAAGCTCCACCGCAGCGTCGGTGGTAAAAACGTGCACGGTGGTCACCATCTCGCCGGAGGCGTTTGCGGAGAGGGCCGCTGCGGCGACAGTCTTGCTGCCCGCGTCGGCGGTGCCACAGATTATATATTCGCTGGAGGCGGACCAGGTGAAGACCTCCGTCTCATAGGTGGAATCCCACACGCTGAGCTTTGAGGCGTACCGCTGGGCCTTGGTGACGACGGAGAGCCAACCGTCCGCGGAGAGGTTTGCGCTTATTATGGCGCTGTCAAATTCCTTTTCAAAAAGCACCTTGTCCCGCATGCGGACAATGAGCTTGGTTCCGCCCTGGTCATAAATGAGGAAACGCCTTCCGACACCCTCCGCCACAGGGTTCACCATGCCGTGCTGCTGGGAAAGCAGGAGCTTTCCGCTTTTGGCGTAGAGGTACACGACCCCGTCCGTCAGGACGCCTATGTTGTCCCCGCAGGTGAAGGTCTGCACCACGGATTTTCCGGCCATTTCCACCGGCATGGTGCCGCCGGAGCCGGAGGCGGCGATTCTGTCGCCTATTATGCCCGCCACGTCCTCCGTCACGAACAGGTACACCGCGCCGCAGACTATGGCGAAAAGGAGCACTGCTCCGATGAATTTTCTCATTCGTTGGGAGGCGATTTTTGCCCGGCGTTTCTTTCTTGCCGCTTCAAATTCGCTCGTCTCTTTCTTTGCCACGGCGCAGCCCTCCTTTTTTAATTTGATATTTCAGTCAGGATCTTCTGTTCTGGAGATATTTGAAAAGCGCTGCGCAGACAGCGCCGCATACCACGGCGGAAACGATCGCCTCCGTGAGGCCCGCCCCGGTGATAGTCGCCATAACGGTGGCTATAAGCGTCTCGTATGCTATGTTGTTGGCGGCGGAGTAGCTCTTTCCGAAGAAAATATATATCCCGCCCATGACGAGCAGGGTGTTCGTCATGGAGCCGCAGAAGCCGCAGATGCTGCAGGCAAGGCTCTTTCTGATTTTTGTCTTTGACAGGGCCTTGAATACAAGCGCCGCCACAACTCCTATCATTATTCTCGGCACAAAGCAGACGAGGAGCGCCGCGAGGCTGCCCTTTTCCTCGCCGAAAACAGGGACGAATGGCGAAAAAACGAAGGAGGTGGCATTCGGCTGAATGGTCGCCTTGATTATGCTCGTGAGGCCGAAAACGCCCCCAAGAAGGGCGCCCTTTTTCCAGCCGAAGAGCACGGCGCCGATGATTACCGGCATCTGTATGGTGGTGGCGCTGATGACGCCGAGAGAAATATAGCCAAGGGGAGTTACCGCCAGAAGTATGATGAGCGCAACGAAAAGCGCGAATTTTGTGAGGTCGGAAATGTTTTTCGATCCAGCCATTCTGTCACATCCTTTAAAAATAATTAACTGTTTAATTATACTATAATTTATTTTTTGTGGCAAGAGCTTTGACCGATATGATTCCGAAACGGTTATATGCAATATCCGGGCGGCGGTGCTCACATCGCCGCAGCTTCGAGCATTTTCCTCACCCGACGCCTCAGCGGGGCGTTTTCCGGCTTTTTGAGCGCCGGGTCGTCCTCAATTATCTCCGCGGCGGCCTGCTTTGCAATTTCAAGTATGTTTACGTCCGTCATGAGGTCCGCCATTTTGAGCATGGGCACTCCGCTCTGGCGGAAGCCGAAAAAGTCGCCGGGCCCCCGGAGCTTCAGGTCCTGCTCAGCGACCTTGAAGCCGTCGTTCGTCCTTGCCACCACCTCAAGGCGGCGCTTGGTCTCCGGCGAGCGGTTCCCGGAAATGAGTATACAGTAGCTCTGCTCATTTCCGCGCCCCACCCGGCCCCTGAGCTGATGGAGCTGGCTGAGGCCGAAACGGTCCGCGTTCTCAATGACCATGCAGACGGCGTTGGGCACATCCACGCCCACCTCCACGACAGTGGTGGAGACGAGCACCTGTATCTGATTTTCGGCAAAGGCCCGCATGACTCTCTCCTTTTCCGCGGGCTTCATGCGCCCATGGAGGAGCCCCACTCTGCAGCCCACCAGCTCCTGTCCGGTGAGACGCTCCGCAAGGTCGGCGGCGGCCTCGAGGGGGAGGTCCCCCTCCTCGGACTGCTCCACCAGGGGGCAGATGATGTAGCTCTGCTTCCCCTGCTCCGCGAACCTGCGGACGAAGGCCATGGCCCTCTGGGAAAGCTCCGGGCCCACGAGATAAGTTTTAACCGGCAGGCGGTTTTTGGGCATCTCATCGAGGACGGACACGTCCAGGTCGCCGTAGAGCACAAAGGCAAGGGTCCTTGGAATGGGCGTAGCGGACATGACTATGGTGTGGGGTGCTCCGCCCTTCTGGCTCAGAGCCAGGCGCTGGCGCACGCCGAAGCGGTGCTGCTCGTCGGTGATTATAAGACCGAGGGAATTGAACTCCACGTCATCCTGAATGAGGGCATGGGTCCCAGCGACGACCGTTATCTCCCCGCTTTTCACCGCCGCCTTGACGGTGTTTTTCTCGCTCTGCTTCATGGAGCCGGTCAGAAGCCCGACTTTTATTCCAAAGGGTGCGAACATTTTGTCGAGGGTCGCTTTATGCTGGGCGGCGAGCACCTCCGTCGGCGCCATTATGGCGCTCTGGAAGCCGTTCTTTGCCGCCGCAAACATACAGGCGGCGGCCACGGCGGTCTTGCCGCTGCCCACGTCCCCCTGTATGAGCCTGTTCATGGGGACGCCGGTGCTCATGTCCGCAAGACACTCTGAAATAACTCTTTTTTGAGCACCGGTCAGCTCGAAGCCGAGGCTTGCGGTGAAGGGCGAGACGTCAGTGCTCCTAAACGGCCTGCCGTTTTGAAGCCTCGCCTTTCCCCTTGTCATGCTCATGCCGAGGGAAAACTCCAGAAACTCCTCAAAAATAAGGCGTTTTTCCGCTCTTCCGAGGGCCTCCTCATCTGTGGGAAAATGAATGGCGCTTATGGCTTCGCGCTTTGAGCACAGGCCGTATTTTTCCATGAGCTCTGTGCTCAGGCTCTCCTCCACCCTGTCTCCGCAGGCCGCCAGGGCGCAGCGCATCTGGGTGGAGATCATTTTGGAGGAGAGCCCCTCCGTCAGCGGGTACTGGGGAAGGAAGCCCCTCTCCCCCGCCGGGAAAACCATGGGCGAAGTCATCTCGCCGCCGGTGAGCTTTCTGGTAAAATCGCCGTAGAAAATATATTCGCTCCCGATTTTGAGGGCCTCGAGGGTATATTTTGCGTTGAAAAAGGTGATCAGCAGGTCCTTTTCCATGTCCGTTGCCTGCACCTTTGCGACTGTGAGCCCTTTCCTTATGAGTTTCGGCTGGCTTTTTGCCGTGACTCTGGCCTTTACGGCGCAGGGCTCGTCGGTTTTGGCGTCCCTGATGGCGAGGGAGCCCGTCAGATCCAGATACCCCCTCGGGTAGTGCTCCAAAAGGTCGCCGACGGTATGGATCCCGAGCTTCGCGTAAAGCTCCGCGCGCTTTTCGCCCACACCTTTAAGCTCCGTTACAGGAGAATAAAGCTCCATGCCGCCGCCCCCTTTCAAATGTTTTATGAAATAATCTTACACCAAAGCCCCAAAAATACAAGCATGAAATTATGAACTTTTGCCCGGCTTTCCGGGGCGGCGGGGCTTTTTCCCCGCCGCAGGTTGAAAAACGCCATGTTTCGTGCTAAAATTTACCTGTATTTTACCGTAGGGGGCTTTTTGTATGTACGGCATTCGGCGCGGTCTGGACAAATTCCGCAGGGCGCTCTGCTCCGCCTTTACCTCCCGCTGTGTCTTTTGCGGCGGGGCCGCCCCGGGCGGCAGGTGCCTCTGCCCCGGCTGTGAAAAAGCCCTTATTCCGGCGACAGGTTCACCGCCCGCCGGGGCGTGCTTTTCCCGCTTTGCCGCAAAATATGATTACAGCGGCCCCGCAAGGGCCACCCTCCTGCGTTTCAAGTTTTCCGGGGACTACCGCCGCTGCGCGGACACGGTTTTTGACTGGCTGCTCTCCGCCTTCGACGAAAATTTCTCCGGGGAGGAGTTTGACTTCATAGTTCCCGTCCCGGCCTTCGGCGGGCGGAGGACCCGCCTTTTAATCCTCGCCCGGCGCCTTTCCCATTACAGGGAGATTCCCTGCGCTCCCGCCCTGCTCACAAAGACTCGCCAAACGGAAAAACAGCATAAGCTCCCGGCGGCCCTGCGCCGCACAAATCTTTCCGGCGCTTTCAGCGCCGGGGAAGCGGCGGCGGGAAAAAGGATACTGCTGATAGACGACGTGATGACCACCGGGAGCACAGCAAATGAGTGCTCGGCGGCGCTCCTTTCCGCAGGGGCAGCAGAGGTGGCGGTGCTCACGGTGCTCAAGACTTGCTCACCGGAAAATACGGAGATATGAAAGAGGCTTTCCGCCCCGGCGGAAAGCCTCTTTTCCTTTATTTCATCTCCCAGACCACCGTCACCGAGTCGGAAATTTCCGCGTCCTCCGGCTCTATATTCAGGTCCATGGCCGCCATGGGGGCGTTTGCCTTGAGCATCCTGCCCATGGGCCGCACCTCCAGCGGCAGGTTCTCCCAGGAATAGTCGATGCTCACAATGTCCCCGAGGCCCACTCCTGCGGCCCGGGCAAGGACCATGGCCTTTTCAAAGGAATTTTCCACCGCCGCCTTGAGCAGCTGGTTTTTGGCCTTTTCCTGGTCGCTGACGGTATAAACTATCTCAAATTCCGGCTCAGCCGGGCAGGAGGAGACTGCCGACAGCGCCCTGCCGAGGTTTTCGCCGCCCGCGGCAAAGGCAATTTTCATCACATGGCGGAACTCATAGCCGGCAAAACGCCTGCGGTAGTTTCCGCTCCCGTCCGTATGGTTCTCGTACTTGGCGTTCACGCTGAAATCCGTGGTTTTGAGGTCCTTTCCGTCAAAGCCAGCTTTCTCAAAGCAGGCGCGGAGCGCCTCAGTTTTTTCCGCGGAAAGGGCCAAAGCCTTTCCGTAGTCCTCCTCCGTCCCGGTGAGGGTGAGGATGATTTCAGTTCTGTCCGGCTTCACTTTGAGGCTTGCTTTGCCGGTGACGCGAAGGGTTCTTTCCAATGTCATCTCTCCTTATTTTATCTTCAGGGTTTTGAGGTACGCCTTGTGCCCGTCCGTCACACGGAAGCTCTCGGCGGCCTTCTGAATAGCTTTGTTGTGGGTCCATTTTTCGAGGCGGTGATTTTCGATATACGGAAGCGCCGCGTCGTACTGCTTTGCAAGGGCGGTGGCGAAAAACCAGGCGACCATCATTTTTACGTAATATTCCTCCGACCTTATCTCTGCCGCCAGCTCAAGGCACTCCGGGCGGAAATTCTCATCGAGGAAGTGGCTCATGAGCATACCAAGGCCGAAGCGCACGGTATAGGTATCCTTTGCCGAAAGCCAGATTTTTATCTGCTCAAAAAGGCGCTCCGGGTGCTTTTTGAAAACCTTTGGCGACATCAGATCGCAGGTAGCCCAGTTGTCCACAAAGGGCAGAAAACGGCTCACCTCGAAAACGCACTCGTCATAGTCCTTTATCCCCTCGAGCAGGAAGGCGTGGAGGTTGTTTTCCTCGTAATATTTATGCGGAAGTACTTTTATGAATTCTGCCGCCTCCGGCGTCTTGCCGAGCTCCTTCGCGAATTTCCGGAGGGCCGGTGTGCGAACGCCGATTATAAGCTCCTTTTGCACAGTGGGCATCAGCGCCGCCTGGAAATCCCGGTAGCCCTCGTCCCGGAGCTCAAAAAGCCGCTCCCGGATCATTTTTTCCGCTTCTGTCATAAAACCGCCCCCTTTTGTAACAATTATAGCGGGCAATTGTGAATAAATCTATATTTTAAAGGGCGGTTTCAAACCCGCCCTTTAACCTTTTATTCTTTTTCAAGAGATTTCGCTAAGCTGAAAAGCACATACAGCGTACAGGGCACGAGTATCAGCGCCGCCAAAGCGTAAGCCATAAAGAGCGCCCTTCCTAGCCCCAGACCCAAAAGCAGGGTGATTACAAGCGCCGCCACCTCCATAGCCACGCTGGCGTTCCGCAGAACGAGGAGTTTTTCCTCCTCTGGACAACAATTTCTCCCGGCTATTTCAGCAAGAAAAGTGAAAAACTTAAAGTCAAAACAGACGCTGACCGCCGCCGGAATAACGTAAAAAAATGCCGCGGCTTCCTTGAGCCCGAAGCATTCCAAAATTCAGTAAAAGAAGTCAAGCCCGACCAAAAGCCACGCAAAGTCCCTGAGCCTTAGGGCGGAGGGCTCCTTTTTGAGGTCGGAAAGAGCCGAAACAAAGAGAAGGTACCCGAGCCAGCTCGGCACCAGATTCAGCGTGCCGATATTAAAATTCAGGAAAATGAGCACGAAGCCCCAGCCGATAAGCCTTAGCGTTTTCGCGAGTTTTTTCCTTTTCTGTTGTTTTCCTCTCCCCAACCCGGCGTTTCGGCGGCCCGAAGCCGCCCCGCTTAGCTGAATTATAGCATATGCTTAAAGACAAATCCATATTTTAACCCCGGCGAAATATTCTCTTTTTTCCTCTCGCTCCCGGGCGATTGACATATTTCGTGGTTTAAGATAATATATGTATAGAATTTCAGTTACGGGAGGAGTTCCTCTTTTGAAAAAAAAGCTGATTGCGATATTTCTGTCGGGGGCTGTGGCTCTGAGCCTTTGCGCCTGCTCGGTTTTTGAAAATATTTTCGGTGAGAAGGATCCCCAAAAGCAGGAGAGCTCCGTCCCCGAGCCCGTGGTCATCGACCCCAACTGGCCCGTGACCGTCGGCGGCACGGAAATCAAGGCGAAACCAGAAAAGGTGGCCTGCGCCTCCCCCGCCCTCGCCGAATACATAAGCGACATGGGCCTTCTTGACAGGCTCTGCGCCGTTTCGGACTACTGCGCCTTCGGCGGGGCCTCCGCCCTGCCGAGCATCGGCTCCGTCCGCCTGCCGGACATGGATACCATCAAAGAGCTTTCGCCGCAGTACATTTTGACCTTTGCAAAATATGATGAAAAATCCCTCATAGCGCTCCAGCAGACGGATATTACCGTCATTGTGCTTGATGCCCCCTCGAGCATTGAGGAGCTCCGGGAGCTCTACCGGGAGCTCTCCCTCTTTTTCCTCGGCTCCGAGGAGGGTGCGGCCTATGGTGAAAGCTATGTGGCGGAATACGATGCCGCCCTCGCTGAGATATGCTACTCCGGCGAAAAAGTGAACGCCGCTTTCCTCCGAGCTATGGACTACACCATGGTCACCGGCGACGCCATGGAAAACGAGCTGCTCTCCGCCTGCTTTGAAAACGCGGCGGCGGAGTACAACGGCTATGAGTACCCGGCGGAAAGCTGGGACAGCTTCAAGCCCGACGTCATTTTCGTGGGGGGCGACATACGCCTCGAAAACCTCGAGACCAGCGACCTTTATAAAGGCACCGCCGCAGTCAAGGGCGACAGGGTCTATCTCGTGGACATGGACGCCATTGCTCTCTGCAGCCGCCGCTCCTTCGCTATGGTAAAGGACATGATGGCGACGGTCTATGCCGACTATACGGACGGGACGCCTCTGGAGCCCGCATATCCGAGCATTTATAAGAAATAACATTTTGGGCGGCCAATTGGGCCGCCCTTTTGTTTTTATTTTTCCGCTTGCCGGCTCCCGTTTCCCGGGGGGAGCCTTGCCCTTTTGCCGCGAAATGCGCTTCCGGCATTTTTTCTCTGTCCTGCCCGCAGGCGCGGCCCGTTTTTGCTGTCTTTGCGGGCGGGGTTCCGCATCTGTCCGCCCGATGGCATGGTTGCTTTTCCGACTTTTTGGCCCCCGTTTCCTGCGCGGTCGCTTTTTTCTCCACTTTTCCCCGCCCATGTTCACGGTTTTTCCGGGGCAAAAAGCCTCTCGACTCCCTGTAAACTTCCGGTTTACAAAACTCGACTTTCCGTGGGTTTACTTTTCCGCTTCCGGGAGATATACTTTAGCTATCGCAAACAAGGAGGTTTTAATATGGCAAACAGGTCCATGGGTGAAATTATCAGCACGCTTCGGAAGGAGCGCAACATGACTCAGCGTGAGCTGGCGGAAAAGCTGAACGTGACGGACAAGGCCGTTTCCAAATGGGAGCGGGGCCTCTCCTGCCCGGACGTGAGCTCCCTGCCGAAGCTGGCGGAGGCGCTGGGCGTCCCGGTGGAGACCCTGCTCGACGCCGCGCCGAAAAGCGATGACAATAAAAGCGAAGCCGATAAAATCGTAAATCTCGTGCTGAAAGCCGTTCCCCTCGCCATGGGAATAGCTGTGATCGTGGGGAATGCTCTCGGCAAGCTCGACATATCCTCCGCCATGAGCTTTTTGGGGATAGGGCTTTTCTGCCTCGCGCTGTACCTCATAAAAAACGACCGGGAAAGCTGATTCAAAAGAGCCGCCCAAAAGGGCGGCTCTTTTAAGCGTCTGCGTCGATTCTTTCCTTCAGCACTTCGATTTCTTCCCCATGGAAGGACTTTTCAAACCGGGCCCTTTTCCTCTCTCCGTTTTGCAGGACGAAGGTAAAATAGCTGTAAGTGTGAGTCTCCGCCGAGCGAGCAGATCGGCTGGCTACGGTCTCCACCTTGCAGGAGGCGACTTCGGAATATTCATAGTATCTGCCGTTCCACGGATTTGTCCGGAAATAAAAGCCCCTCCCGCCGATATATATGCAGAAGCAGAAATACCGGACGGCAAGCTGCAGAAAGGCCCAGAGGAGCTGGGCCCCGAAAAACGCAAAGACAATTCCCACAAAAATGCGCTTATTTGGCCCGGGGCCAAACTGGTCCGCCGCCAAAACTATGAAAACGACGGCCAAAACGCCCATTATAGCCATTCTGATAAGGCCGCAGCGCTTCCCGTCAATTTTGTGATCCCATTCTTCATTGTAAATCTGCTTTTCCACCGCCGTCTGCCTCCCTTTGCTGGATTAAAGGCCGAACCTCTCCTTTATTATCTCCGCCGTCCGTGCCGGGGAAAGGTCCGTGTTGTCGATTTTGATATAGTTTTCAAAGGGTATCTCCCCTTCGAGGCTCACGCAGCGGTATTTTTTATCGTCTCCGAGGAGCCTTTGATTAGAGGCTTCAACATCCCGCTTCGACGCTTTATTCCGGAGGCGGTTTTCCGTCGCGTTCCGGGCAAGGCGCACCTCCTGCGGAGCGACGAGCTCCGCATAGTAAAACTCCGTGCCATAGGGCTCAAAAATGCTCTTTACGTGCTCAATATAGTCCCAGTCGGACTTGCGGTCAAAGGCCCACATATAGGTAAAAATCATGCCGTAGTTTTCGGAGGCCGCAAACTCCTCGAATATGACCTCCCGCAGGCGGGATATGGTTTTCACGTCGTAGTACCCGAAAATCTCTATGACCGGCTCAATGGTCATATGGTTGTGGAAGAGCCGGAGGTCCGTTATCTTCATAAGCTCCTGGCCCACCGTCATTTTCCCGACGGCGGCGTCGCCGAACAAAAACAGTAATTTCATAATACTCCCTTATTAAATGAAACGCCGGACGATTCTGCCCGGCGTTTTCTATGTTCTGTTTATACACTGAAAAGCAGGTCGCGATAGGTCGGGAAGGGCCAGCAGTCCGCGGAAACTATGTCCTCGAGCCCGTCGGCGGTGGAGCGGAGGCTGCTCATGGCGGTATGTACCTCGTCGCAGACGAAGCGTGCCTTCGGCAGGGCGCCCTCTATCTTCTTTGCTTCCTCAGTCTTCTGCTCAAGAGCACCGGTTTTCTCCACAAGCTCGGCGCAGAGCGCGTCAATGCGTTTCACAAGCTCAGTCTCCGGCGCGTTTTCCACGGAGAGGCCAATGGCCTTCTTCGCTGCGGCGGTGTCAGCCAGGGATTTTTCATAGGAGAGGCAGGCGGGAAGAATGTCCTTTTTCGCCATATCGAGCATGGTCAGCGCCTCTATGAGCACCACCTTGCTGTAATTCTCGAGCATGATCTCCTGGCGTGAGCGCACCTCGCTCTCGGTGAATATATGGTGGCGCTTAAACAGCTCTATGTTCTTTTTATCGGTGAAGAGCTCCAGGGCGTCCACCGCGGTGGCAAGATTGAGCAGGCCACGGCGCTCCGCCTCGGCCACCCACTCGTCGGTATAGTTGTTGCCGTTGAAAATTATGCGCTTGTGCTCATGCACCGTTTCGGCAATGAGCTTTGTCACCTCGGAGTCAAAGTCCTCCGCCTTTTCAAGGCGGTCCGCAAAGCCGCAGAGCACGTCAGCCACCATGGTGTTGAGCACCATATTGGGCCCTGCTATGGAAAGGCTGGAGCCGGGCATGCGGAACTCAAATTTGTTGCCCGTGAAGGCAAAGGGCGAAGTGCGGTTCCGGTCGGTCTTGTCCTTCCAGAAGGCGGGCACGGAGGAGACGCCGGTGCCCATTCTGATGCCGTCGCTGTGGGCAAGGCCGGAGCCCTCCTCAATGGAACTGAGGATCCTGGTTATGTCGTCCCCGAGGAACATGGAAATGATCGCGGGAGGCGCTTCGGAGCCGCCGAGGCGCCGGTCGTTTCCGGCGGTGGCAACAGAGATGCGCAAAAGGTCCTGATGCTCGTCCACGGCCTTTATCACTGCACATATGAAAAGCAGGAACTGCTTGTTGTTCTCCGGCTCCCTGCCGGGCTTGAGCAGGTTTTTGCCCGTATCGGTGGAAATGGCCCAGTTGTTGTGCTTGCCGCTGCCGTTGACGCCGCGGAAGGGCTTTTCGTGGAGCAGGCAGGCAAGGCCGTGCTTTTCGGCCACCTTTTTCATGATCTCCATGGTGAGCTGGTTGTGATCCGTGGCGACGTTTACGTTGCTGTATCCCGGGGCAAGCTCGTGCTGGCCCGGGGCCACCTCGTTGTGCTCAGTCTTGGCATATACGCCGAGCTTCCAGAGCTCGGTGTCAAGGTCCTTCATAAAAGCGGAGACCCTTGGGCGCAGGGCGCCGAAATAGTGGTCCTCCATCTCCTGCCCTTTGGGGGGCTTGGAGCCGAAAAGCGTGCGCCCGGTGATTACAAGGTCCTTGCGGCGCTCATACTGTTTTCTGTCTATAAGGAAATACTCCTGCTCCGCGCCGGCGGTGGCAAAAACCTTCTGCGTCTCAGTGTCGCCGAAAAGGCGGAGTACACGCAGAGCCTGCTTACAGACGGCCTCGGTGGAGCGCATAAGCGGGGTTTTCTTGTCGAGCACCTCGCCGCTGTACGAGCAGAAAACCGTGGGTATGCAAAGGGAGCCGTCCTTTACGAAAGCGTAGGAGGTGGGGTCCCAGGCGGTGTAGCCCCTGGCTTCAAAGGTGGCTCTGAGGCCGCCGGAGGGGAAGCTGGAGGCGTCCGGCTCGCCCTTTATGAGCCTCTTGCCGGAAAAATCCATGATTATGCTGCCGTCCTTGGCAATGGTGAGGAAGCTGTCGTGCTTCTCGGCGGTGATGCCGGTCATGGGCTGGAACCAGTGGGTATAGTGGGTGGCGCCCTTCTCAATGGCCCAGTCCTTCATGGCGGAGGCCACAGCGTCCGCGATCTCCGGCTCCATTTCGCCGCCGTTGTCTATTATGTCCCTGAGACGTTTATAGACGTTTTCCGGGAGGCGCTGTCGCATGACCTCCGAGTTAAAGACCATACTGCCAAAAATTTCGGGGATATTAGCCATACAATAACACCTCTTTCATAAAAATATACTAATATACTAACAGCCGACAGGTTTGATGTCAATAAAAGGTTAAAATTTTTATGCAAAATAACGACAAAATTTTTTCACTGTGTTGACAAGCTGCAAAACAGCGTTCTATAATTGTTTATATAATAAGTAGAAAATTACGGAGGAAATTATGAAAAACGAAACCGTTCTGATTCTTGATTTCGGCGGCCAGTACCGGGAGCTCATTGCCCGGCGTGTCCGTGAGTTCGGCGTTTACTCTGAAATCAAACCCTGCTGCATCACCGCCCGGGAGATACGCGAAATCGCCCCGATAGGAATCATATTCACCGGCGGCCCCAACAGCGTCTACGCCGACGAGACCCTGCGCTGCGACCCGGAGATTTTTGAGCTCGGCGTGCCCGTGCTCGGAATCTGCTACGGTGCTCAACTCATGACCTACATGCTCGGAGGCAAGGTGGAATCCTGCAGCACCAGTGAATATGGCCAGACCAGAGTCACCATTGACAACAGCTTCGGCCTCTTTGAGGGCCTTGAAAAGGACCAGGTGGTGCTCATGAGCCACACGGACCGCATTGTGGAGATACCCGAGGGCTTTTCCGTTGCCGCAAGCACCGACGACTGCCCCTTCGCAGCCATTGTAAACGAGCAGAAGGGCTTTGTGGGCACCCAGTTCCACCCGGAGGTCAACGCCACTGAGCACGGCTCCGCCATGCTCAAAAATTTCCTCTATAACTACTGCCACGCCTCCGGCGACTACAACATGGACGACTTCATTGAGGCGCAGGTCAAGGCCATACGCGAGCAGGTTGGAGACGAAAAGGTCATTCTCGGTCTCTCCGGCGGAGTGGATTCCGCCGTCTGCGCCGCCCTCCTTGCCAAGGCCATTCCCGGACAGGCTATCTGCATTTTCGTGGATACCGGCCTCATGCGTAAAAACGAGGGCAACGAAGTCGAGGCCGCTTTCAGCGGCAGGGAGCTGACCTTCGTCCGGGTCAACGCTGAGGAGCGCTTTCTCACCGCCCTTGCGGGCGTCTCCGAGCCGGAGAAAAAGCGCAAAATAATCGGCAAGCTCTTTGTGGACGTCTTTGACGAGGAGGCCGCCAAGTACGGCGACGCGAAATTCCTCGCCCAGGGCACCATCTATCCGGACGTAGTGGAGTCCGGCACCAAGGGTTCCGCCACCATAAAGAGCCACCACAACGTCGGCGGCCTGCCGAAGGACATCCGCTTTGTGGGCCTCGTGGAGCCGCTGCGCTCCCTCTTTAAGGATGAGGTCCGCGTCACCGGCCGCAAGCTCGGGCTTCCCGACTACATCACAAACCGCCAGCCCTTCCCGGGGCCCGGCCTCGGCGTGCGCTGCATCGGCGAAATCACGAAGGAGAAGCTGGAGCTTCTCCGGGACGCCGACGCCATCTGGCGTGAGGAGCTGGAGAAAAACCACGTCCACTCCGACCAGTATTTCGCCGTGCTCACGGACATGCGCTCCGTCGGCGTCATGGGCGATTTCCGCACCTACGACTACACTGTGGCTCTCCGGGCTGTGGTGACCTCCGACTTCATGACCGCCGAATACGCCCCCGTTCCCCACGAGGTCCTCGCCGAGGCCTCCCGCCGCATCACCAATGAGGTCAAGGGCGTCAATAGAGTCGTCTACGACATCACCGGCAAGCCCCCGGCAACGATAGAGTGGGAAT
>JBJEQR010000005.1:0-5319 GCA_051881855.1 Oscillospiraceae bacterium | reverse complement strand
CCTAAGGGGGAGCGTTTGCGGGAGCAAACGGTAGGGGTGAAGCGCTTTTCTCTGGAGGCGTACCCCCGTCTCTTTGTGCAAGAACAAAGAGATGGGGGTACATAAAAAAGAAAGGCGATGGGGCCAAGCCCCACCCTATCGCAAAAGGTTAAATGCACAGGAATCTGAGCGCCCCTCCCGGCGTTCCCTACCGTAGCAAGGTGCGATATGGGCAGACGAAAGCGATACCCGCCCCGTTGAGTGTGCGATACGGGCGGATAATATCCGCCTATGCAGACTGGTCGGCAAGTTTTCCGCCGCAAAGCAAAGCTGCCTTTTCCCCCTCTCCCGCAAACAAAAAGCTCCTCCCCAGGGGGAGGAGCTTTTTTCTTAAGGCATCAAGCCTTAAATTTTAATTATTCGTTGATAGCGATAACAACGCCGGAACCAACGGTACGGCCGCCTTCACGGATAGCGAAGCGGAGACCGGTCTCGATTGCGATAGGCTCGATAAGCTCGACATCCATCTCAACGTTATCGCCGGGCATGCACATCTCAACGCCTTCGGGAAGGGTGATTACGCCGGTAACGTCAGTAGTTCTGAAGAAGAACTGAGGACGATAGTTGTTGAAGAAAGGAGTATGACGGCCACCCTCGTCTTTCTTGAGGACGTAAACCTGTCCGCGGAAAGCTTTGTGAGGATGAATGGAGCCGGGTTTCGCAAGAACCTGGCCACGTTTGACTTCGGTTCTCTGGATGGAACGGAGAAGTGCGCCGATGTTGTCGCCTGCCTCGCCGTAGTCGAGGATCTTGTGGAACATCTCTACGCCGGTAACAACAGTTTTCTTCTTCTCCTCGGAAAGACCAACGATCTCAACCTCGTCGCCGGTTTTGACCTGTCCACGCTCAACACGTCCGGTAACAACGGTGCCACGGCCGGTGATGGTGAAGATGTCTTCGATAGGCATAAGGAAAGGAAGGTCGGATTTACGCTCAGGAGTAGGAATGTAGGAGTCTACTGCATCGAGAAGCTCCTGGATGGGTTTGTAGCAGTCAGCCATAGGATCGTTGCTGGTGTCCTCGAGAACTGCAAGAGCGGAGCCGGGAATGATAGGAGTATCGTCGCCCGGATAGCCGTACTCGGTAAGAAGCTCACGAACTTCCATCTCTACGAGCTCGAGCATCTCGGTGTCGCCGCCGAGCTGGTCAACTTTGTTGAGGAATACTACGATGTAGGGAACACCAACCTGACGGGAAAGAAGGATGTGCTCACGGGTCTGGGGCATGGGGCCGTCAGCCGCGGAAACAACAAGGATAGTACCATCCATCTGTGCAGCACCGGTGATCATGTTCTTGATGTAGTCAGCATGTCCGGGGCAGTCAACGTGAGCATAGTGACGTTTGTCAGTCTCGTACTCAACGTGAGCGGTGTTGATCGTGATACCACGGGCCTTCTCTTCAGGGGCCTTGTCGATTGCGTCGTATGCTTCATACTCAGCATAGCCTTTGAGGCTGAGGTACTTGGTGATAGCCGCGGTAAGGGTGGTCTTACCATGGTCGATATGGCCGATAGTACCGATATTTACATGGGGTTTGGTTCTCTCAAAATGCTGTTTTGCCATTTAAGATTGTCCTCCTTACGGTTATTTCTTTCTTTTTTATTTTGAACTGGTTTAATTACTATTTTATACTAAAACAGAAATTTTTCAAGCCCTAAAAGGGCTTTATTTCCCGTTTTGTCAAAATAATTTTCCAAAGCTTACTGGCCTTTTACAATGCCTTCTGCAATGGATTTCGGAACCTCAACGTAGTGGCTGGGCTCCATGACGTACTGGCCACGGCCCTGGGTCTTGGAACGAAGGTCGCTGGCGTAACCGAACATCTCGGAAAGCGGAACGTATGCCTTGATCTCCTTGGCGCCGTAGTTGTCGTCCATTCCCCTGATCTGTGCACGGCGGGAGCTGAGGTCGCCCATAACGTCGCCCATGTACTCCTCGGGGAAGTTTACGCTCACGTTCATGATAGGCTCAAGCAGCACGGGAGCGGCTTTCTTCATAGCCTCTTTGAACGCCATGGAACCGGCGATCTTGAAGGCCATTTCGGAGGAGTCGACCTCGTGATAGGAGCCGTCGTAAAGGGTCACGATGACGTCCACAACGGGATATCCGGCGAGAACGCCGGCCTGCATGGCGCCCTGAATACCCTGGTCGATAGGCTGGATGTATTCCTTCGGAATAGCGCCGCCCACGACCTCGTTTCTGAATTCGTAACCTTTGCCGCTCTCATTGGGCTCGAGTTTGATTTTGACGTGACCGTACTGGCCTTTACCGCCGGACTGACGTGCATACTTGGTTTCCTGATCCACCGCTTTGGTGATGGTCTCCTTATATGCAACCTGGGGTTTACCGACGTTTGCCTCAACCTTGAACTCACGGAGGAGACGGTCGACGATTATCTCAAGATGGAGCTCGCCCATACCTGCGATAATGGTCTGTCCGGTTTCCTGCTCGGTGTAAGTTCTGAAGGTCGGGTCCTCGTCGGAAAGTCTTGCGAGGGCAAGGCCCATTTTTTCCTGGCCGGCTTTGGTCTTGGGCTCGATAGCCAGACGGATAACAGGCTCAGGGAACTCCATCTGCTCAAGCTCGATGGGGTGTTTGGGATCGCAAAGAGTATCACCGGTGGTGGTGTTCTTGAGGCCCACAGCCGCGGCGATGTCGCCGCAGTAGCAGACGTCAAGGTCTTTACGATGGTTTGCGTGCATCTGGAGGATACGGCCCATACGCTCGCTCTTGTCCTTGGTGGCGTTGAGGACGGTCTGACCGGCCTCAACTATGCCGGAGTACACTCTGAAGAAGCAGAGTTTTCCGACGAAAGGATCGGCTGCGATTTTGAAAGCGAGGGCTGCAAGCGGCTCATCGTCGCTGGCAATGCGCTCGGTCTCTTCTCCGGTATGGATATCGACACCCTTGACAGGGGGAATATCCGTAGGAGAGGGCATGTAATCCACGATTGCGTCCAGGAGCTTCTGGACGCCTTTGTTACGGTAAGAAGTGCCGCAGACTACGGGAACGAAGGTATTGTCGATGGTACCTTTTCTGATGGCGGCTTTGAGCTCCTCAATGCTGAGCTCCTCGCCCTCGAGGTATTTCTCCATCATCTCGTCGTCCACTTCGGCAGCCTGCTCAACAAGCATCTCGCGGTAGTGCTCGGCTTTTTCCCTCATATCTTCGGGAACGTCGGTCACCTCAATGTCAACACCCAGATCGTCGCGATAATAATAAGCCTTCATCTCAAGAAGATCGATGAGGCCGACGAAGTCAGCCTCGGCTCCGATAGGAAGCTGGAGCACGATCGGATTGCTCTTAAGTCTGGACTTGATCATATCTACAACGTGATAGAAATCCGCGCCCATGATGTCCATCTTATTGACGTAGATCATGCGGGGTACGTTGTACTTATTGGCCTGGCGCCACACAGTCTCGGACTGGGGCTCGACGCCGCCCTTTGCACAAAGTACGGTAACGGATCCGTCAAGTACACGAAGGGATCTTTCAACCTCTACGGTAAAGTCTACGTGTCCGGGAGTATCAATGATATTGATTCGGTGATTTTTCCAGTAAGCGGTGGTAGCGGCGGAGGTGATGGTGATACCTCTCTCCTGCTCCTGCTCCATCCAGTCCATGGTGGCGTTGCCGTCATGGGTCTCGCCTATTTTGTAGTTAACACCGGTGTAATAAAGGATACGCTCAGTAGTCGTGGTTTTGCCCGCGTCTATGTGAGCCATGATTCCGATATTACGGGTCATCTCAAGTGCAACATCTCTTGACATAAAAACTCCTCAAATAATAGAATAACAAAATCCGTTTGGAATTACCATCTGAAGTGTGCGAAAGCCTTGTTGGCTTCTGCCATCTTGTGGACGTCTTCCTTTTTCTTGAATGCACCGCCGGTGCTGTTGATAGCGTCCATGATTTCGCCTGCAAGGCGTTCTTTCATGGTGCGCTCGCTGCGGGCTCTGGCGTAAGTGGTGAGCCAGCGGAGACCGAGAGTCTCACGGCGCTCAGGGCGAACCTCAAGCGGTACCTGATAGTTCGCACCGCCGATACGGCGGGATTTGCATTCCAGAACGGGCATGATGTTTTCGAGTGCTTCCTCGAAAGCCTCAAGACCGTTTTTGCCGGTTTTCTCGCTTACGATGTCAAAAGCTCCGTAAACGATTTTCTGGGCAACGCCTTTCTTACCATCAAGCATGATGTTGTTGATAAGGCGGGTTACCATTTTGGAATTGTACATAGGATCCGGCAATACGTCACGTTTTGCAACTTTTCCTCTTCTTGGCACTTTTCTTCCCTCCTTCATAAATTATAATGAATTCATAGGTACTCGAAAGCGACAAACTCCCGTTTGTGCCCGAAAAAGAGGATGATATATTTATCATCGCACCCTTTCAGGCGCAGTATTCACTAATTTTTTAAAAAAATCAGGAAACCGGAAGATTGCTCTTACTTCTTCGCACCAGCTTTAGGACGTTTCGCACCGTATTTGGAACGGGCCTGCATCCTCTTTGCGACACCCTGTGCATCAAGGGTTCCGCGGATGATGTGGTAACGGACACCAGGAAGGTCTTTTACACGGCCGCCTCTGATAAGAACGACGCTGTGCTCCTGAAGGTTATGACCGATTCCGGGAATGTAGGAAGTGACTTCCATTCCGTTGCTGAGACGTACCCTCGCGATTTTACGAAGAGCAGAGTTCGGTTTCTTCGGGGTTGCGGTACGGATAGCGGTGCAGACTCCGCGTTTCTGCGGGCTGTGCTGGTCGATCGCAACTTTTTTCTTGGAGTTCCATCCTTTAAGAAGTGCCGGAGCGGTGGATTTAACTTCAAGGTCTTTTCTTCCGTTGTGTACGAGCTGGTTAAAAGTAGGCATGGGTTTCCTCCTTTCTTCAGTTTTTGCGCCGGTTTCAGGCCGAAAAAAGCATTTTTTCGGCGTCCGGGCATAGTAATCCCCTATTTTTGGGCTTACCACCTTGAAATGATAACATTTTTACGGTTTTTTGTCAATATGCGAATCTCGCTTATTACACAAATTTTGAGAAAATTTTTTATATGAAATGCTGAAATTTCCGCAGGCGGGCAATGCAGAGGAAAAGGGCTTCTGCGGCGTTCCGCAAATGTTTGCGCCATGGCACATTGGCGCAAAACGCAGGGAACGCCCCGCCCGGCGTTCCATTTGATATTGATAATGGCGGCCCCGGGGCCGCAGGGATTTTCTTAAAGGAGGGGTGCTCGCCGCCCCCTCCTTTGTATTCTCTCCAGGCGTTAAGGGAGAGGCGCTGCGC
>JBJEQR010000004.1:0-5329 GCA_051881855.1 Oscillospiraceae bacterium | reverse complement strand
GAGAATCGAACTCGCGTTACAGCCGTGAAAGGGCCGTGTCTTAACCTCTTGACCATCGGGCCGCTGGTAGCGGCAACTGGATTCGAACCGGTGACACTTCGGGTATGAACCGAATGCTCTAGCCAACTGAGCTATGCCGCCATTTACCACCATAGGGCACGAATTATTATATTATACGGGAGCGGCTTTTGTCAAGGGGATTTTGCAAATAAATATATATTTTTTTGACAAAAGCCGCTCCATACCTCGAAATTTTTCAGCCGAAAAACCCAAGGGCCGCTTCGAGAAGCCCCTCGGCGTATTCGCTCTTTAAAAGCCAGGGAGCGCAGCCGTTTACGGAGGCATAGACCTGGAGGGCGGGGCCCTCATAAAGCTCAAGGGTCTCGCCGGTGCCGTCCGAATACTCCACGGTGATTTTGAGCACCGTGGCAGGGGTTTCGCCTTCGGGGATTTGGGCGGCGCCGTACTGCTTCGTTTTGGTGAGCACGTTAAAGAAAGCGGAAAAATCAGTGGAAGTGATGACGGCGGAGGCGTTTTCGCCGCCTTCGGTTTTGAGCACGTCTGCATTTTCAATATTCCCGCTGCCGTCCCGGTTTATACTGAAAATGACGGTATATTCCGGCGTTTCGAGGGTGATTTTCGCTGTGCTTTCGATGGAGGGAACGAAAATTTCCGCCGCGTAAAAATCGGAAAGCTCACAGCCGTACCAAAGGGGAGCGTCCGACTCACTAACGGAGTAAATCACATTGGAGCCAAGGACGTGGAGATAGATTTTGCCCTCCGTGGGGTTTGAAGCAAGGAGGGTGAAGCTAAGGCTAAGGCTTTCGTCGGAAAAGCCGACGGCCTCCAGCGCTGCGGTGGAAGAGCCGCTCCCGAGGCCGAAGGAGGCAAGGTCCAGCTCCTCCTCCGAAAGGGCGAAGGCGGCGACCTCGCCGGTCATGCCGAACAGGGATTCGGCCGCGTTGGTGAAAACGGTTTCGTCCGCGGGGCAAAGATTCCCCCCGGGCAGGCTGATGCAGTACCCGGTGTGAAACTGGGCGGAGGGGAGGCCGCCGCTTTCGGCGTCAATGGAAAAATCCCCGCCGGGGCCGCTGAACTGAAGCCCTGTTACCTTATAGATATAGGCGCCGGATTCGCTGTCGTAGTTTGCGGGGGTGATTTGGGCGGAGATATATTCCGAGGGCTGTGCAACAAAATAATGGATATGCATGTCGTACATGACGTAGACCCTGTCCTCAAAGAGCACGTAGCTGCCCGGCGTGCTCGCGCCGGGAACGCCCGAGCCGATTTTGAGCACGGCGGTGCTCCCGTCGGAATAGGTTATGGTGACGGTGGGGCTGTTTTCCGTGATGCCGTAGTCGGAAAGCTCCCCGCCGTTTATCTCCTGCTGGCCGGTGATATTTACCGAAAAGCGCGCAAGGTACCCGAGAACGTCCTCATCGAGGGGGAGGCCGGAGAGGGAGGGAATGACGATTTTTCCGCTTTCGGCGTCATACTCCGCATAAAAACCCGTGGAGCTTTCGATGCTGACAAGCTCCGTCTCCTCCTTTTGCAGGAGGGTGAGAGCGGCGCTCTCCGGCCCGGAGGAAGTCTCCACGTCGGAGGCCTCCGGCACGTCCGTCAGCAGGAGGGCGGCAACGCCGCCGCAGAGCAGCACGAAAACCGCCGCCAGAGAGATGAGAATTTTGACCTGTTTATTCATGGGTCCTCCTTATTTGTGGCGGCGCTTCACATAGACGGCGACGCCCGCTCCGATGAGGAGCACAGGAATGAGAATCACAAAAACGACGGAGGACACCATGACGTCGCTTGTGGTCATGGTGTTGCTCTGGGTGGAGATGTCCTTCGGGGCGATGACGGCGGAATTTTCACGCTGGCAGAGGGTGTTGAAAATGCCGGTGATGTACTCCGCGTTGGCGGCGGCGGAGGTGGTCAGAAATTCGCCAAGGAAGGAATAGGTGGAGCCGAAAACAAAGAGCTTTCCGCCGGTCTCCGCACTCTGGGACAGGGCGGCGACGGGGACGTTCCCCACCATGTCCGCGTCGGTGATCTGGTAATCCTCCGAAACGTCCGCCGGGTACCAGCCGGAATTTTCGGAGAGGGACAGGAGAACGGAGGTGCTTATGTCGCCGTCGGAGGCAAAAAGGGTCTCCACCGGGCGGGGGGCGTAGTAAAGGGTATAGGCATTTTTGCCCTCCAGTCCGGAGGACCAGTTACTGTCCGTATATTCCACCAGGGGATAATACATAGAGTTGTTAAAAGTGCGGGAGGAGTCAGTCTCAAAGGCGAAGCCCTCGGGAATGGAGAGGCCCCACTCGGCGAGGAAGGTGTCGAGGGAGGGCTGGTCGCCGATGAAGGGGTCGGTGAACATGAGAAGGCTCCCGCCGCTTTCAAGGTAGGCGTCCAGCTTTTTGAGGGCGGCTTCCGTGGGGTCGCTGTTCGGCCCGAACCAGACGAGGGCCGAAATATCCCCGGGAATATTCTCGGTCAGGAGGTTTACGGAGACGGCTTCGTAGTTGTTTTTTTCCAGGAGGGACTGAAGGTCGGCGGAATCCCTTTCGCCGAAGCCGGTGATAAATCCGATTTTGGTCTTTACTCCGGAGACGGCGTACATGACGGCGTTTGTGATCTCCTGCTCCACCTTTGAGGTGCTCACAATATCGTAGCCGGTATAGTCCGCAGTGTACTGATAGGAGTACTCGAACATATCCATGAGGCTTGTGACCACCACCATGGAGCCGGACTCCACTATGACGTCATAGGCCGCCAGCTCGTTGTCCGGGTAGGCGTTGATGAAGCCGGGATTCGAGGCCAGATCCACGTAGTCCACGGAGATATTTTTGGAGTATTTGGCGTAGGCCTCTATGGTCTTTGCGGCCTGGACGAGGTCGAGGTAGTCGTAGGAGTAGGAAAGGCTCTGCTGGGTGGCGAGGATATGGATCTTTACCTCCTTGTCCACCCCCTCGAGGTAGGCAATGGTGTCCTCGGAAAGCTCGTAAATGCTGTTTTCCGTAAGGTCAAGGGTGAGCGGGTACCGCTCCGTGAGCAGGGTGACGAGCACGTTGAGCACGACGACTATGGCGAGAGCGATGACGGTTATGGCTGTGGCCGCGGCGCCGTAGCGCCTGCGGCGTTTTTTTGCCGCGCTGTCGGAGGAAATTTCGGTTTTCTGCTTTTTCTCAGACATTTTATGCACCCCTTTCCGTCAGCTCCACCTTCTCCGGTCAATGACCCGGGTGGTCAGGAAAAGGAACACCCCGGTGACGGAGAGGAAGAAGAAAATATCCGAAAAATCGAGCACCCCGAGGGTGAGGTCGAAATACCGCACGTAGAAGCTCAGCTTGAGCATGACCTCCTGAAGCACGGAGCTTGAGAAAAGGGAGGAGAAGGCGTCGAGCATGGAGAGAATGAGCATCACCACAAAGCCCACCACCGCGGCGATTATCTGGTTTTCGGTCATGGAGGACACGAACATGCATATGGCTATGCTGGCGCCGCCCAGAAGGATTATGCCGATGAAGCTGCTCCAGAAAACCGCCCAGTTGAAATCGCAGAAGAAACTGAGCACGAATGCTTCGAGGACGGTTGAGCACATGCCGGCGCAGTAGACGGCGAAGGCCGCCAGAAATTTGCCGGCCACTATGTCAAAAAGGTGTATGGGCGCGGTCAGCAGAAGCTGGTCGGTGCGCTGTTTCCGCTCCTCGGTCAGCAGCCTCATGGTGAGCACCGGCACGAGGTACATGCTGAAATAGAAGGAGTAGGCGAAAATATAGGTGGCGGAGGAGAGGCCGCTGTAAACCGTGATGAAATAGATTATGCCTGTAAAGGCGGTGAAAAGCCCCAGATAGACGTAGGCAATGGGGCTCGCGAAATAGGAGTTCAGCTCCCTGCGAAGAATGGCGGTCATGCGTTTTCATCTCCTTTCGTCTCTTCGGCCTGCTCGTTTGTCAGCTGGAGGAAAATATCCTCCAGGGAGAGCTCGCTGCTCTTCATGCCGAGCAGCAGCCAGCCGTGCTCAAAAATGGCCCGGCAGACCGGGCGCCGGAGGTCGGCGCCGTTTTCCGCCTCCGCCTCAAAGTCAAAGCAGCCCGGCTCCTTCACACCGAGGGAGACGGCCTTTCCGACGCCGGGCAGGGCGGAGAGGACGCTCTGCACCCCCTGCTCCGGGCCCTCCACCCGGAGGGTCAGCTTGTTTTGGCCGGAGAGGGAGCGGGAGAGCTCCTCCGGGGTGCCGTCGGCTACAAGCCGCCCTTTGTTTATGACAATGACGCGCTCGCAGACTGCCTGCACCTCCGAAAGAATGTGGCTCGAGAGAATGACGGTGCGCTCTTTGCCGAGCTCTTTTATGAGGGCGCGTATCTCGGTTATCTGCTTCGGGTCGAGGCCCACGGTGGGCTCGTCCAGGATGAGCACCTCCGGGTTGCCGAGCAGGGCTTCGGCCATGCCGACCCTCTGCTTATAACCCTTGGACAGGTGCTTTATGACCCGGCCCCGGACGTCCTCTATGCCAACGAGGGAGCACACCTCGGCGATATGCTGTTTTTTGGGCAGTCTGACCTTTTTGAGGTCAAACACAAAGCTCAGATATTCGTCCACGGTCATGTCCGGGTAGAGCGGAGGCACCTCCGGAAGGTAGCCTATATTTTTCTTGGCTTTCAGGGGCTCCTCCAGAATATCCGCACCGTCGATGCTGACGCTGCCGGAGGTGGCCGAAAGGCAGCCGGTTATCATGTTCATGGTGGTGGACTTCCCGGCGCCGTTCGGCCCGAGGAAGCCGAGTATCTCCCCGTCGTTTACGGTGAAGCTGATGCCGTCCACGGCGCGCTTGCTCCCGTACTGTTTGACAAGGCTTTTGACCTCAATCATTCTGCGTTCCTCCAAAATGTTTTATACCCCGATTTTAGCAGAAAAAACCGGACAAAATGTTAATCAGTTTTAAATTTACAGTGACTGCCCGGTGAAAAAGATATATAATAATGTATTATAATAATACCGCAGCTAAAAAAACAGTTAAATGATTTGCATTTTTCAGTGTAATATAGTAATATTATAATACATTTATAAATAGGGAGGCGAAAACCTTGGCGAAGGAGAAAAAGGTCCTCACTGAGGAGGAAAAAGCGGCAAAGAGGAAACATATCAAGGAGGAGCTCCAGGGCTATTTTATCGCTCTGCTTTTCGTGGCGGCGTTCCTTGCAATGTACGCAATTTACGCTATGCAGTCGACCATTTTCGGAGGATAAAACTTTTTTGAAAGATTTGTGAAAAAAATTAGAAAAAAGGTATTGACAATCGGTAAATGGTTTGATATAATAACAAAGCTGTCGAC
>JBJEQR010000003.1:0-94047 GCA_051881855.1 Oscillospiraceae bacterium | reverse complement strand
TCGATTTAGTAGATAGAAGCTTAAAAAGGATAATCAACAAGTATAACGAAAGTCCCGATGCAAAAGAGAGCGGAGTTTTTCTCCCCCATTTTTCCGTGCATACGTTCAGACATACGTTTGCCACGAGAATGTTTGAAAGCGGCGTGGATCCGCGAGTGACTCAGGCTATACTCGGGCATTCTTCTCTCAATATAACCCTGAATGTATACACAGATATCTCCCTGGAACTTCGTCAAAAAGGCGCATCAGAACTGGACAAACACCTCTCAAAGTTTACACCAATTGAAACAAAAAATGCGTGAAAATACGTTAAATTACGTGAAATTCCGCGCAAATGTCAAAAACTGTAATGCTCAAAAAATTGCTTTATAAAGCCATTTTTTTAGCTTATTTAGAGGTTTTCGGAAACTGTAAACTTAGTATTATGCTAATATACAAAAAACACCACGGCATATTGACCTTTTCGGGGCGCAGTGATATACTTAAAAAGGTGGGCTGTCATAAGTCTTTCTCTTAAGAAAGGGAAAGGCTTTTTTATTTTTTCCGGCGGTTTTGGGGGCTGTTGCCCTGCCGGAAATTTTATAATATAATTGTTATTGTTCATAATACATTTAAGGAGGCGGCTGCTATGAATGGTACCGAGCTTTGGAGAAACAAAATAGCCGAGGCCCTCAGGGAAAATTTCGGAGAACTGCCCGAAAACGCAAACTATTCCCATATTTACAATGCTTCGGCGGCGGTGGTGCGCCGCCTTTTGGCGGAGCGTTCCTCCACCGCCGCGGCGAGGCACACCTCCCGCGGTGACAAACAGGTCTATTACATGTCCATGGAGTTCCTCATGGGGCGTTCCCTCAAAAACGACCTTTATAACCTCGGTATAAATGAGGAGTTTGAGGCGGCTCTCGCCTCGTTCGGCGTTTCGCCTGAAAATATTTACGCCCAGGAGCCGGACGCGGGCCTCGGAAACGGCGGCCTCGGCAGGCTGGCGGCATGCTTTCTCGACGGCCTCGCAACCATCGAGAAGCCCGCTATGGGATATTCTATCTGCTATGAATACGGCATTTTCCGCCAGAAGCTGACGGAAGGCTGGCAGAGCGAAAAGCCCGACGAATGGCTGCCCGGGGGCAAGGTCTGGCTCACGGAGCAGGCGGAAAAGGCCGTCGAGGTCAATTTTGGCGGTGAAATCGAGGAGCAGTGGTGCGACGGGTACCACAGGGTGATCCACAAAAACTATGAGAGCGTCAAAGCGGTCCCCTATGACATTTTCGTGCCCGGGTATCACAGCCCGGACGTCTCCCGCCTGCGGCTTTGGAAAGCGGAGGCCCCGGCCATAGATATGGAGCTTTTCAACAAGGGGCTTTACCCTGACGCATTCCGAAAGGTGGCCATGGCAAAGGCCATAAGCTCCATTCTTTACCCGGACGACAGCCACAGGGAGGGCAAGCTGCTGCGGCTAAAACAGCAATATTTCCTGGTCTGCGCCTCTGTTTCCGACATTGTGAGCCGCCACCTCGCCACCTACGGCACACTTGAGAATCTCCCTGAAAAGGCGGCTATACACATAAACGACACGCACCCCACCATGGCTATACCGGAGCTTATGCGGATTTTGCTGGACGAGTGCGGCTACCCCTGGGAGAAGGCAGCGGACATCTGCTTCCGGCTTTTCAGCTACACGAACCACACTGTCCTTCCGGAGGCGCTGGAGCGCTGGGACATCGGAATGTTCCGCTCTCTCCTGCCCCGCATATATACCATTATCAACGAATTTGACCGCAGGCTCAGGCTTGAACTCTGTGAAAAGGGATTTTCCATTGGTGAAATTCCCCGCATGGCCATTGTGGAAAACGGCGAGATACGCATGGCAAACCTCTGCGTCTACTGCTGCCACAGCGTGAACGGCGTTTCCGCCCACCACCTCACAGTGATGAAGAACAGTGTCTTTGCCGACCTTTACCGGGCGTTCCCGGAGCGCTTCACAAGCGTCACCAACGGAATCGCCGCAAGGCGCTGGCTCTGCTGCGCAAACCCGGAGCTTTCGGCTTTCGTCAAAAAGCACGCGGGAGCGGACTATGAATACGACTTTCGCAAAATGAGCATGCTCAAAAATTGTGCCAATGACAAAAGCATGCTCAGCGAATTTGACGCAGTCAAGCGCCGGAGAAAGGAAATTTTTACTTCAGAAAACTGCGACGTCTGCGGGCATTTCATCGATCCCGCTTCCATTTTCGACGTGCAGGCGAAGAGGCTTCATGAATATAAGCGCCAGCACCTGAACGCACTAAGGATCATCGCGCTGCTCAATGAAATCGAGGCAAATCCCAACGCGGACATTTACCCGCGGACGTTCATTTTCGGCGCGAAGGCCGCGCCCGGTTACTACGTTGCGAAGAGGATCATCAAGCTCATCTGGTGCATCGGGCAGGAGCTTTCAAGGAGCGCCGCAAAGGACCTTCTGCATCTCTGTTTCCTTGAAAATTACAGCGTCACCACCTCCGAAATGCTGATGCCTGCGGCGGACATTTCCGAGCAGATTTCACTTGCCGGGACGGAAGCCTCCGGCACCGGCAACATGAAGCTGATGCTGGGCGGCGCGGTCACCCTCGGCACGCTCGACGGCGCAAACATTGAGATAATGGAGGCCGCCGGGGAGGAAAACTTCATCCGCTTCGGAATGAGCTCCGCTGAGGTGGACGCGCTGCGCAGCAGCGGCTACCGCCCGTCGGATTTCATTGACAGCGACCCCGAGCTCAAAGCCGTCATTGAGCGCCTTCGCAAAGGCATTGGCGGGGAGGATTTTTCCGACCTTGCGGACCTCATAGAGAATCAGGATTTCTACATGGCGGCGGCGGATTTCCGCAGCTATATGGAGGCGCAGCAGCGTGCTCAAAATCTCTATCTCGACCACGACAGGTGGAACAGAATGTGCCTTATGAACGTTGCGGCGGCGCCGGAATTTTTCGTGGACAGAACTGTGGAGGAATACTGCGAGAGGATCTGGAATATGTAAAAAGAAAAGGCAGCCCTGAGGCTGCCTTTTCTTTTTACACGAGCTGCTGTTCGTTTATCATCAGCTTGAACTGGAGGCCGAGGCGCTCCGCTGCCTGGCGGCAGAGAACCATTCGGTTCATAAAAATCTCGAAATAGTCCATAACTGAGCCGTAGCGGGTATCTACACTGAGTTTGAGCTTTATCAGCGTGTGGTTTTCGTTTATCTTCAGTTCCGCTTTTTTTACGGAGTAGTTCACCCGGTCATGGATATCGAAAGCCGCGGCGTCGTTGTTACGGACACGGCTTCTTCTTACGTCGGATTTATCCGCCAGTATGAGAGCCGCGGCCATGGGGCTGACGGGCTTTCCCGTACCCTCGTCGTGGTTGCCTATGGCAGAGACAATGTCCGCGATTTCCTCCGGCGGCATATTGAGACGGTCAAGAATACGGAAAGCCATAACGGCGCCGCTTTGGGAGTGGTCAATGCGGTTCACTATATTTCCTATATCGTGGAGGTAGGCCGCGATTTTGGTGAGCTCTACCTCCCTCTCGGAATAGCCGAGGGTTTCCATTATATAACCGGCGTTTTCCGCAACTATGCCCACGTGAGCAAAGCTGTGCTCGGTAAAGCCGATCTCCTTAAGCGTGGCGTCGGCTTTTCTTATGTAGGTATTTACTGCTTCATTGTTTTTAATATCCTCAAAAGTGATCATTTTTACACCTTCTTTCTATGAATGTAACTGCACTGAATATAATAATACTATTAAAATATTGTTTTCATTCAAAGTTTCTTTAAAATTTCTGTAAATTTTGGATTTTTGAGAAAAATACGGCGGGAGCTTTCCTCCCGCCGCGTTTTATTTTACTATTTGGGCCGCTTTTTCGAGCACGAGCCTTGCAAGCTCATCTTTGGACATGAGCCCGGTCTCCGTCTCGCCGTCTTTGGTTATGAGCACGGCGGAGTTGGTATCGACCCCGAAGCCCGTGTTTTCCGATGCTATAGAGTTTGCCACAATCATGTCGGCGTTCTTTGAAAAGAGCTTTTTGCGGCTGTTTTCGAGGAGGTTTTCAGTCTCCATGGAAAAGCCCACTAGCACCCGGTGCTCATTGTTTTCTCTGCCGAGTGCCGCGAGAATATCGTCCGTGCGTCTGAGCGCCAGAGAAAGCTCTCCGTCGGTCTTTTTGACCTTTTGTTCGGCTCTTTCGGCGGGAGTGTAATCCGCCACTGCGGCGGCCATTACCACTATGTCGGACTCTTGAGCACGCTCCATTACGGCTTCATACATATCCTTTGCGGACTCTGTAAAAACGGTGCTCACGCCGTAGGGCGGCAAGAGCTCCGTCCTTCCTCTGACGAGCTCCACCTCAGCGCCCATGGACCGGGCCGCTTTTGCGATGGCGTAGCCCATTTTCCCGGAGGAGCGGTTGGTAATGTAGCGCACAGGGTCTATGGCCTCCATTGTAGGGCCGGCGGTCACAAGGACCCGTTTCCCTTTGAGAGTATCGCAGGCGTCGAGCGCCTGCTCCACAGCAGAAATGAGCTCTGCCGGCTCCGCAAGGCGCCCCGCGCCCACGGCGCCGCAAGCGAGACGGCCGCTTTCCGCTTCAATTATTTCAAATCCGTCCCTGCGAAGCTGTTCGATATTTCGCTGGGTAGCTGTATTTTCAAGCATGCCGGTAAACATTGCCGGAGCTACGAGCTTTTTGCAGGAGGCTGCGAGAACCGTGGAGGTGAGCATATCGTCGGCTATGCCGTTTGCGAGCTTAGCGATGACGTTTGCGGTTGCGGGTGCGATGAGCACCACGTCCGCAGTGCGCCCAAGGTTCACGTGGGCAACCGGATCACTGCTTTTTCCGTCAAAGAGCGAGGTGAGGCAGGGATTTTTTGTCAGCGCCTCAAAGGTCAGCGGCGCAACAAATTCGGCGCCGTGCTCAGTCATTACAACGTTGACGTTTACGCCTTTTTTGGTAAAATATGAGGCGACCTCGCAGACCTTATAGGCCGCGATTCCGCCCGTAACTCCGATAAGAAGATTTTTCTTTTCGGACATATTATTCTTCCTCCGTCTCCACCTTGTCGACCACGTATTTGCCCTCCACAAACTCGGCGATAGCGATTTTAAGGGGCTTTTCGGACATGATTATATGATTTTCCTCTGCCTCTTTGCTGATTTCACGGGCGCGTTTTGAAATTGCCACTACGTTGGCGTAGGGGCTGTTGAGCTGGTTGAGTTCATAAGTATCTCTGGGGTTAAGCAAGGTTGTTTACCTCCTCTAAAATTTGTTTAAGAGCCGTTTCCATTGCGGTCCTGCCGCAGCGTTTGGCTTCAAGTATATTTTCTATTTTTGCAGCCGCGGAATCCACCATATCGTTGACTACGAAAAAGTCATAAAGCTCAGGAGCTTCCCTCAGCTCCTTATAGGCGGTCTGGAGCCGCACTTTTATCGAATTCTCGTCCTCGGTTTTTCTTCCCACGAGGCGGTTTTTGAGTTCCGTCATATCCGGCGGAAGGATGTATACCATCACAGCTTCGGGCATGAGACGTTTGACATTTCTCGCGCCCTGTATCTCAATGTCGAGCACTACGTCCTTTCCCTGGCTCAGCTTTCTTTCCACTGCGCTTTTCGGAGTTCCGTAGTAATTTCCGCCGAACTCGGCGTACTCAAGCATCTCCCCGTTTTCAATGTCGCGCTCAAATTCCTCACGGGTTTTGAAATTGTAGTGGACTCCGTTAACCTCTCCCGGGCGGGGATTTCTGGTGGTGGCGGAAACGGAAAAATAGAGATTATCGTCAATGTCAAAAAGCCTGTTTATGACGGTGCCCTTTCCCACTCCAGAAGGACCTGAGACCACAAGCAAAATTCCTCTGTTACTCATCTTCACCCTCCGCTGTCATTCTCGCGCCAACGCTCTCCGGAACTATTCCCGAGAGGATTATATGGCCCGAGTCCATTACGAGGACAGTTTTTGTTTTTCTCCCGAAGGTCGCGTCGATGAGAGTGCCCTTTTCCTTTGCCTCCTGGATTATGCGCTTTATTGGGGCGGAATCCGGCGCTACCATCGCTATTACCCTCTGGGCATTGATAAGATTGCCAAAGCCAATGTTTACAAGTTTCATGTGCTCAAGCGGCTCCTTTATCAGTATTGGTAAAAATCTTTATTCAATATTCTGAATCTGTTCCCGAATCTTTTCGATTTCGGATTTGATGTCAACGACCACCTGGGCAATTTCGACGTCGGAGCATTTGCTGCCGATGGTGTTGGTCTCGCGGTTGACCTCCTGAATAAGGAAATCGAGCTTTCTTCCCACGGGCTCGCTCATATCTACGATTTTGCGAAGCTGGGAAAGGTGGCTGCGAAGGCGGACCGTTTCCTCGTCCACCGCGACTTTATCGGAATATATCGCCGCTTCCTGGACGATTCGGGCGTCGTCAATCTGGCTGTTTTCAAGCACCTCGCGCATTTTTGCGTAGAGCCGCTCCCGGTACTCCTTTACGGTTTCGGGGCTGCGCTTTTCGACGAAGGCGACCTTTTCCTCGATGAATGCCGCCTTTTCAAGGACGTCGGCTTTCATCTTTTCGCCCTCGGCTTCGCGCATTGCAACAAAGGCGGCAACGGCTTTTTCCGCAACGGCTTTTACGTCCGACCAGAGCTCCTCCTCGTCGGTCTCGGCTTTTACGACGGTAAACGCGTCCGGGAATTTGGCGACGGCGGAAAGAGTGAGGTCGTCCGCGAGGTCAAACTCGTCCTTTACGGAGCGGAGAGCCTCGACGTAGCTTTTTACTACTTCCTTATTGATGCTTATTTCCTCGGTAATTCCGTCAACGGTCTGGATAAAAACGCCCACGTCAACTTTTCCACGGCTTATATTGTCGGAAAGAAGGCGCTTCATTCTCTCCTCAAGGAAGCCGAAGGAACGCGGAACTTTCGCCGAAAACTCAAAATAGCGGTGGTTCACGGACTTTATTTCAACGCGGATATTTCTTCCGTTCAGGATCTCCTCCGCAGCGCCGTAACCGGTCATACTTCTTATCATTTTGTCAAAATTCCCCTTTCGGGCAAATATTTTTCTAACATATAATATTATACTTAATATCAATGCTTGTCAAGGAAGAAGCCGAACTAAAATTTATTTTTTAGGAAAAGCCGCCCCAAAGAGGCGGTTTTCCCTTGACTTATTTCCATTAAAAGCATATATTTAATATGTATGTTTCACAATTAAAGTGAAGGAGTGTTTTTAAAATGCAAGCAAGTGAAAAAACTATGGAGAAAATCGTCGCCCTTTGTAAGAACCGCGGTTTCGTTTACGCCGGTTCCGAAATCTACGGCGGTCTTTCCAATACATGGGACTACGGTCCTCTCGGCGTAGAGTTTAAAAACAACGTAAAACGCGCCTGGTGGAAAGCTTTCGTACAGGAAAGCCCCTATAACGTCGGTCTTGACGCCGCAATTCTTATGAACCCCCAGGTTTGGGTCGCCTCCGGTCACGTTGGCGGCTTCTCCGACCCGCTGATGGACTGCAAAGCCTGCAAGACTCGTCACAGAGCCGACAAGCTCATTGAGGACCAGACCGGAATTTCCCCCGAGGGCTGGGAATTCGGAAGAATGCGCGAGTTCGTTGACGAGAAAAACATCGTCTGCCCCAACTGCGGAGCCCACGATTTCACCGACATCCGTTCCTTTAACCTTATGTTCAAAACCTTCCAGGGCGTTACCGAGGACGCAAAGAGCCAGATCTATCTCCGTCCCGAAACCGCCCAGGGTATTTTCGTAAACTTTGAAAACGTCCAGCGCACCACGAGAAAGAAACTCCCCTTCGGTATCGCCCAGGTCGGTAAATCCTTCAGAAACGAAATCACCCCCGGCAACTTCACCTTCCGTACCCGTGAGTTCGAACAGATGGAGCTTGAGTTCTTCTGCAAACCCGGCACCGACCTTCAGTGGTTTGAATACTGGAAGGATTACTGCGAGAACTGGCTTCTCCGCCTCGGAATGACGAAAGAAAATATCCGCCGCCGCGACCACTCCAAAGAGGAGCTTTGCTTCTACTCCGTCGGCACCACCGACTTCGAGTTCCTCTTCCCCTTCGGCTGGGGCGAGCTCTGGGGCGTAGCGGACAGAACCGACTATGACCTTTCCCAGCACAGCAAATTCAGCGGTCAGACCCTTGACTATTTCGACCCGGACACCAACGAGCGCTATATCCCCTACGTTGTCGAGCCCTCCCTCGGTGCGGACCGCGTCGTGCTTGCCTTCCTCTGCGACGCTTACGATGAGGAAGCCGTCGGCGAAAACGACACGAGAACCGTTCTTCATCTCCACCCGGCTCTCGCTCCGTTCAAGGCAGCCGTTCTTCCTCTCTCCAAAAAACTCAGCGAGGGCGCTCTTAAAGTTCACGACCGCCTTGCCAAGAGCTTTATGGTCGATTACGACGAAGCCGGCTCCATCGGCAAGCGCTATCGCCGTGAGGACGAAATCGGTACTCCTTACTGCATCACCTATGACTTTGACTCCGAGACCGACGGCTGCGTAACCGTCCGCGACCGCGACACTATGGAGCAGGTAAGAATGCCCATCGACGAGCTTGAGAAATATCTCTCCGAAAAACTTGCATTCTAAAACAAAAAAACTGCGGCGGGCTCTCCCGCCGCTTTTTTGTTCCCTAAAACCGCCGTCGCAACCGCCGGTTGACAAATTTTAAAGTCCGTTTGCTTTAACGTAACCCCGGTTTATGGTATTCTTTCATCATCACCGGGGCGGCGCGCAGCCCCGCAAAATCACCAACAAAGACAAGGAGAATACTTATGATACTTGCGGATAAAATTATACAGCTTAGAAAAAAATGCGGCTGGTCCCAGGAGGAACTCGCCGAAAAAATGGGCGTTTCGCGCCAGTCCGTTTCAAAATGGGAAGGGGCTCTTTCCGTTCCCGACCTTGACAAAATACTCCTTCTCGCTCAAATCTTCGGGGTCAGCACCGACTACCTCCTTAAAGATGAAATTGAGGAGAACGATTATTTCCCCACCGAGGACCACGAGGAAAAGAGCGAAGCCGGAGCCCGGCGGGTCTCGATGGAGGAGGCTTCCGCTTTCCTTGCTGTTAAAAAAGAGACCGCCCCGCGAATCGCCCTCGGCGTTCTTCTTTGTATCCTTTCGCCTATCTGCCTTCTCTCTCTGACCGGGCTTTCGGACGAGGGATTTATCGGAATGAACGAAAACATCGCCGGCGGAATCGGACTTATGGTGCTCCTTCTTATGGTCATTCCGGCGGTGGCGCTTTTCGTTTCCAGCGGAATGAAAACGAACCGTTTCGAGTATCTTGACAGCGAACTCATCGAGCTTGAGTACGGCGTTTCCGGAATGGTCAAGGAGCGCCAAAGCCAGCTTCGTGACGCACACACGAGAGATTTCGTCATCGGCATCTGCCTTTGCATCGTCGCGGCTATTCCCCTTCTTTGCACCGCGCTCCTCACCGAAAACGGAGCCTACGTCTTGATTTCCCTCTGCGCCACCATTGCGATAGTCGGAATCGGCGTATATATCCTTGTCAATAACGGCATCATCTGGGCGAGCACGGAAAAGCTCCTCCAGGAGGGGGATTACTCCAGGGCTGAAAAGAAAGCCAACAAGCTCGACGAGCCCATCAGCGCAATTTATTGGTGCGTCACCACCGCGCTTTACCTCTTTTACAGCTTCTACACAATGCAGTGGGACAGAAGCTGGATAATCTGGCCGGTGGCGGCGGTTCTCTTCGGAGCAATAGAGGGAATAATACGCCTGTCCTGCAAAAACAAAAAGTAAAAACGCCCCGGGAAGCAGATTTTTTGTTTCCCGGGGTATTTTTTGCAATTTAAACCTTGATTTTTTTCAAAAAAGTCGTATTATAGTATAGTATTTTTGCAAGAAAGCCGGTAAGTATTATGCTTGAGATTAAAAAGATTTCCACAGACAGCCCCGAATACGAAAACATCAAAGCAAAACAGTTTTTTAACGACGCGGAACTTTCCGCCGCGATTAACAATATTTGCTGCGGTGACAACATACAGCTCTACATTGCGGAAAAGGACGGAGAAGTTCGCGGTTTCGCCGTAGCGAACCACGCTACCCCCGACGTTATTTCGCTTCTTGCCCTTTCCGTAGCCCCGGAACACAGAGGAAGCGGCATCGCAACGGCGATGCTCAACTACATTTTGGAGGACACGAACCCCAAAGCCGTCGTCGCGGAAGCCCTTGACGATTCCATCGGATTCTTCACCAAGTACGGCTTCTATCTCAACGACCTCGGCGAAAAGCACCCCGGAAAGCACGCCTATTACGCAACTTACAGACCTGTAAAATAATTTTAAAAAAGCCGGTCCTTTCGGACCGGCTCTTTTTATATCATCGGCAAAACGTATTCCGTCAAAAGCTCCGTCACGAAAACAGCCGCGGCGGCTCCCGCCGCCACCGGGAGAAGCCCCTTACCATTAAAGGCAAGGAAAAGCGCCGCGCCGAAGCCCACGGCAGCGGAAATGACGCTGCCCGTGGCATAGAAACAGGCCGGGACGGTCATCACGCTGAGCACGGCATACGGGATATAGTGCAGGAAAGACAGCAGAAAGCGGTTGGTTATCTTCTTTTTTATGAGCACCAGAGGCAGCATGCGCACAAGGTAGGTCACGCCGGCGCAGACGGCAAGATAGGTGAAAAAGCTGTAATTATCCATTGGCGGGCACCTCCGTCTCAGAAACGTCCACGGGCTTTAATACCGCGAAAACGGCGCTCGCAAGGGCGGCGCAGATAATTATTGTGAAGCCCTCCGGCACGCCGGAAAGCATGGGCGCAAAGTGGAAAACGCAGCTCAGAGCTATGGACATGATTACGCAGAGTGCCGTCGCCCTGCTCTGTTTTGCGGCGGGCACGACCACCGCCACAAACATGCCGTAAATAGCTATACCAAGGGATGAAGTGATGATCCCCGGCAGGACGTCGCCTGCGACTGCCCCGAGGAGCGTACCGAGGCTCCAGCCGAGATACGGAGTGAGTATTAATCCGTACATATAGCATTTGCTCAGGCTGCCTTTTTGCGCGGAGGCCACCGCAAAAACCTCGTCCGTGTTCACAAAGGCGATTATCGCCCTGTGGAGGAGCGTCACGCCTTTATCGAGCTTCTGCGAAAGGGATACGGACATCAGGGAATAGCGCAGATTTATAACAAGCTGTGAAGCAGCCATTTCTATGAGCGTTCCGCCCGCAGCGATTATGGGCACCGCCGCAAGCTGGCCCGCGGAGGTCACGTTGGTCATCGAAATGAGCACCGCCTCGATTATGCTCAGCCCCGCGCTCACTGTGGATATTCCGAAGGCGAAGGCCACTGAGATATAGCCGAAGCAAATGGGAAGGCCGTCGGTTATACCTCTCAAAAAATCATTTTTCTTCATGTCTTTTGCACCGTCTTTTTGTTGCGTCAGATTTTTAAAGCGTAAAAGTAATTATATAACAAAAGAGCCGCTTATGCAAGCGGCTCTTTTGGGAATATTCCTTTGTATTTTCAGAATCAGAAAATCGGAACAACGGATACGCCGTAGGTCTCCTCGATGAAGGCACGGACTTCCTCGGACTGGAGAGCGTTGACAAGGGCAACGATCTTCTCGTCATTTTCGTGGCCGGCGTTTACAGCTACGATGTTTGCGTAGGTCTGTGCTGCTGCAGAATCTTTGTCCTCAGTGGTGAGCACGGAACCGTCGATTCCTGCGCCGATGGCGTAGTTGCCGTTGATGACTGCGAGGTCAACGTCGGGAAGTACGTTGGGAAGCTGCTCAGCAGCAGTCTCGATGATCTCAAGGTTCTTGGGGTTGTCAACAACATCGATAATGGTGATGTCATAGCCCTTGCTGCCGTCTACAGTGATAAGACCAAGATCCTGGAGGAGATAAAGGGCACGGGCTTCGTTGGAACCGTCGTTGGGGATTGCGATCTGTGCGCCGTCAGCAAGCTCTTCGATGGAAGCGGTTCTGCCGGGATATACGCCGAGGGGCTCATAGTGGATAGCGCCGGCAGAAACTATATCGGTGCCGTTGTTTGCATTGTAGTTGTCGAGGTAGGGCTGATGCTGGAAGTAGTTGGCGTCGATGTCGCCGGAGGTGAGAGCTTCGTTCGGGAGAACGTAGTCGGTGAACTCGACGATTTCAAGGGTGTAACCCTCTTTTGCGAGGACGTCTTTAGCTACTTTGAGGATTTCGGCGTGGGGTGCGGGGGAAGCGCCTACGGTGATGGTTTTGTCGTCGGAAACGCTGTTGGAACAGGCTGCGAGGCTGAGCGCAAGAACGAGTGCAAGTACAAGAGCAAGAATCTTTTTCATTGTTGTTTTTCTCCTTTTTATTTTATCTATTTCTTTTATCAATTTTTTTAGCCGCAAAGTTGAAAGCCATTTGTATGACCTGGACTATTACGACTATCAGCACGACGGTTACCAACATCACGTCGGTCTGGTAACGGTGATGTCCGTAACGGATAGCAATATCGCCGAGACCGCCGGAGCCGAAGGCTCCCGCCATTGCCGAATAACCGATAAGGGTTATCGTTGTGAGTGAGTACCCTCTTATCAAAGAGGGAATGGATTCCGGAAGAAGCACCTTTCGCGCTATCTGCCAGTTTGTGGCGCCCATCGTCTTAGCCGCTTCTATGACGCCGGGGTCCACCTCCTGCAAAGAGGATTCAACGACCCTTGCTACGAAGGGTGCCGCCGCTATTGTAAGCGGAACGATTGCTGCGGTGGAACCGATTGCCTTTCCGACCACAAGTCTTGTAAACGGAATGAGCGCGACCATAAGAATGATGAAAGGAATTGAGCGCCCGATATTGATTATCGTTCCGAGTACGGAGTTAAGTCCCCTTTTCGGGCAAATTCCGTTCTCGTCGGTGATGACCATGATCACGCCCAGCGGAAGTCCGATAAGATATGCCGCTATCGTTGAAGCAAAGGTCATATAGAGAGTTTCAAGCGTTCCTTCGATAAGCATATCTTTATAAGTTTCAAGGAATTCCATCATTGGGCATCACCTCCTTCAGCGACGTTGGAGATACCGAGAAGCAGCTTCGTGGCGTTGTGCTTCGGGTCGGAAAGGACTTTTTCGGTCTCTCCTCCCTCAACAAGCTGTCCCTCGTTTATAACTGCCACGTGACGGCAAATGGATTTTACAACGCCGATTTCATGGGTTATTATAAACACCGTTACGCCAAGTTTTTCATTTATATCCTTAAGAAGTTTAAGAATAGACTTTGTTGTAAGGGAATCCAGGGCTGATGTGGGTTCATCGCAGAGAAGAATCGACGGGTTATTGGCAAGGGCTCTTGCTATGGCGACTCTCTGCATCTGGCCTCCGGAAAGCTGGCTCGGATAGGCGTTCGCCTTATCCTCCAGCCCCACAAGCTCCAGGAGCTTGTTGACCCTTTCGTTTATTTCACTCTTTTTCGCGCCGTCGAGTTCAAGCGGGAACGCTATGTTCTCACGGACGGTTCTCTGCATCAGGAGGTGGTAGCCCTGAAATATTACGCCCACCCTTTTGCGGAGTTTGATTCTTTCGCTTCCGGAAAGTTTTGTTATATTGTTGCCTTCTATGTAAATTGAACCTGCCGTGGGGGTCTCAAGCTGCGCTATGCACCTGAGAAGCGTGGATTTTCCTGCACCGGACATTCCGATGACTCCGAAAATATCTCCTGCCTCCACATGAGCGTTGATGCCCCGCAGGGCGTTGACTTCGCCGTTTGACGTTTTGTAAACCTTTGAAAGGTTTTCAATCCTTATCACTAAATCATTCTCCTTTATTTTTCGCGAAAAATATATAAAAAAAGCTTCCGTCCTTACAAAAGGACGGAAGCATAAAGCTTACGTGTTACCACCTTTTTTTACCCCTGCGTCGCCGCAGAAGCCTCGGCGGGTACCATCATACCCTGCCGCTGTAACGGGCGGTCCCGTCGCAGCCTTACCGCAAGCGGTTCGGTGCGCAACTCCAAGGCCATCTTCAGCGCGTTCAGTTCGTTTCCCTTTCAGCAAACGGGAAATCTCTGTGGCCGCATCCAGCGCCTACTCTTCTCTTCATTGTCTTTTTTGAAATATTATGTTTCAAATCTGTTGATGCATGCATTATAAACCCGATTTTTAGAAATGTCAAGCACTTTTTTCAAAAAAAATTTATAAATTATTCGCAGGAGAAGAGCTTCATGACCATTACAGTTATATCATCGCTGTGGCCGTCCGTACGGCGTTTAAATGCCGTTTCAGCAAGGGATGAGGCTATTTCCTCAGCTGATTTTTCAGCAAGACAGCGCAGTTCGGACTGCACCCAGTCCTCGCCCGAGGCGGTGACCCCGTCCGTCACGAGCACGGCTATATCACCCGCTCCGAGGGTCATGCTGTTCTGCTCATATTCCGCCCCGCCGAGGATCCCGGCGGGAAGCGAGATGCTCTCCACCTTTGACGTGCGCCCCCTTTTGAGCACGTAGGAGGGCGCGGCTCCGGCTTTATAAAAATCCGCCCTGCCCGTATAGAGATTTACCGAAAGAGCGTCTACCGTAGCCAGGGATTCGTCCTCCGATTTGAGCAGAAGGGCGGAATTTACGAGCTTTATGGCCGAGCCGAAGCGGAAGCCCGCCCTGACCATTCTTGCGATGAGGCCCGCCGCCATCATGGAATCGAGGGCGGCGTGGTCGCCGCTTCCCATGCCATCGCTCAGTATCATATGGGCGCAGGCGTACTGGTCAATGAAATGCTCGCTGCTGTCGCCGCAGAACTTTTCACCCCCGGCATTTATGGAGGCTTCGCCGAACTCCGCCTCGATGAGTGGTTTTTCGCAGAAAACGAGCCTTCTGGCATTTTCTGTATCCCGCTTGCAGGGCAGTGAGAGGTCGCAGCCGCAGGCATCGGAGAGCTCCTCTGTAATAGATTTGATATCGGCGTTTTTAAGGCGTTCCTTTGCGCCGGATACCTCCACGTTTACACAGCCGTTGGCGGTATAGTAGCAGGTGGAAGCGAAAAGCGGGATATTGCGGCTTTCAAAAATATTTTTTACCGCCATGGAAAGTTTTTTGTCAGTATTTTTTACTGATGCGGCCTCCGCCGCAATATCCTTCAGAAGTATGGCCATTCCGTCAAACTGGTCGGTTACCACGGAACGCACGTTTTTGAGCTTGCGCTCCTCGGAATTTTTTCTCGCGGCGTCCTGATATTTCTGTTTCACGCCGGAGATAAGCTCGCCGCTTCGGCGGCACCTTTCCGAAAAATCCTTTTCGAGCACCGGCTCACGGCCTTTTTTTGCCGCGAGGCCCATTTCCGTAAAAGCGTTTACCGTCTCCGAATAATATTTCTGCCAGCAGGAGGCGCTTTTTGAGCACAGGCGGCAGTTTCTGTCCGCCACAGAGTTGAGCACCGAATTCATATCCGTAAAGCTGTTCTTCTCAACCGATTCGGAAACCTTTCTCGTGGCGGCGGCAATATCGGTGAGGCCTGCGGCGGCCTGTCCCATTTTTGAGAGCACCAGGTCCCGGACGGTGGCCGAATCCGCTGCACTGTCGTCCCATAGGGCGACGCTCGATATGAACTTCCCGGCCTTTTCGGGCATGAGCAAAAAGATGGTGGAAGCGATTACTACCTCATAAAACTGCGCAAAATCCGGATATTCCGTCGCTGTCACAAGGCAGATTATCAGCTTCATTGCACCAAGGGCAAGAGCACAGACAATTTTGCCGAAAGGGGCAAAAATGCCGCATATCAGCCCACCCAAAGCGTAGCCGGAGAGCACTTCCCCCATGGTTGAGGACGAGGTTATGGCTATGGCTGTGCCGGTGGCTATGCCTGCCACCGCTCCCCCGCTCTCCTTGCCATAGCGCGCCGCAAAAAGCACGACGGTACAGGCCACGATCCCGCCCAAGGACAGACGTCCGAAGGTCACGGAGGTCAGCGAAGCTGAAGCGATGGCGGCGGTCATCAGGACGCAGGCCCGGTCACCGCCGGAAAGGGACATTACCGGTCTGCCGTGCTCAATAGCAGTGCTCGTCCTTTTAAAAAAATAGGCCGAACCTGCGGCGAGCACCGTTTCCGCCAAAGCAAGGGCGCTGCCGTAGCCGGAAATTACAGTCACGGCGGCGTAGCCGAAGGAGGCAAAGGCCATTCCTCCGGCGGAAATGAGCACGGAGGCAAGGTCTCCGGTCGCAAAACGCTCAAATACGAGCTTCGCGCCAAACACCACGAGCACTGCGGCGATATATCTGATATTGTTCTCCGGGCTTTTCGAGAACACGTATCCCATTATGGTGCCGAAAGCCGCCGGGAGCGCGTCCCGCCGGCGCGAGGCGGCAACTGCGGCAGGGCCAAATGGAGCAAGGCTCCCGAAAAGCGAGGCATTTGCCGCCGCAAAGGAAAGCAGACACCAAAGTGCCATGCTCAAAAAATCGGGCGCGGCCTCCCTCACTTTTTGGGGGAGCCTTGCCGAAGCTGATTTTATTTTTACGTCCGTCATTTTTCTCAAAAACTCCTTTTGGGTGATATTTTCCCCTTTATTAAAGTATATTACCCATATGTTGGAAAATTATGTCAAATATAGAGAAGGGCAAAAAAACAGCGCCCCCGAATGGAGCGCTGTTTTTTAAAACTGTTTTTTACATTTTACTCTTTATCCAATCAAGTATATCCTGTTCTTTTCCGAAATTTAAAATATAATCAGCAACATTCCGCCTTTTTAAAATTTTGCCGCAGAACTTTTCATCAAATCTATTCAATAAATCTACCATACGCACTTCCGATAAGGATTTGATTGATTTAAGCAATTCTGTGTCCTCTTTTTTTCTCTGTGCATCTTCAACAGGGTAACCCGTCCCAAAGGGCTTTTCAAATAAAGCCGCTAACGTATATTTTAAATTAACTTCTCCCGACCAGCCATAATTTAAACCCAAAGGAAGCGATATTGCATTTCCGTCATTGATACGTCCGAAAAGGAACGCATCCTGCGGCGCAGGAGCATATCCGCAAATCACTCCAGGCATATTGTTGCAGGCAAGCATCATCCCCTGTCCTGATGAACAGCCCGTTACAATAAAATCCACTGCTTTGCTTGACAATAAAAGTCCTATTTGTACGGATATATCAACATACGAATAAATTTCTTTTTCGTCTTCAAAGCATCCAAAGTTAATGACTTCATTGGGGCTTGCCGTCTCTTTAGTCAGCTCATACAGGACTTTATTCCTGGATATTTGCGAACTAGCCTGTATTACTCCTATTTTCATGCGTTCACTTCCCATACCGCCGGAACATTTTATATAATGTTATCATATCTCAACAACCATTTCAATATTTCAAGTGCATCTGAGCTGACCTTGCCTCATCTTAATTCAAACCAACTCTTGTAAAATATAAGATGTTATGTTAATATAAATGTGTATTATCATTTTTAGGGGTGATTTTATGGGAAAATTTATTTGCCGTAAAACAGCCGCTTCGCGGCGATGGCGGCGGTGAAACCCTGCCCTTTTTGCTCTTATTTTGATTTTACCGGAGGTTTTATATAATGGAAAACAATAATATTGAAAACAGCGCCCCCGAGCGCAAAAAAAGAATTTTCAGCGGAATCCAGCCCACGGGCGTTTTCACACTCGGCAACTATCTCGGCGCGGTCAAAAACTGGAGCAAGCTCCAGGATGAATATGACTGCATATATTCCATAGTGAACATGCACGCCATCACTGTCCGCCAGGACCCGGCTGAACTTCGCCGCCGCACCCTTGAGTCCTATGCCCTCGCCATGGCCTGCGGCATTGACCCGGAAAAGAGCATTCTTTTCATTCAGAGCCACGTTCCCGCCCACGCGGAGGGAAACTGGGTGCTCGGCTGCTCCACTCAGTTCGGTGAGCTTTCAAGAATGACCCAGTTCAAAGACAAATCCGCAAAGCACGCCGACAACATCAACGCCGGACTTTTCACCTATCCCGTGCTCATGGCTGCGGACATTTTGCTCTATCAGGCGGACGTGGTGCCCGTGGGCATCGACCAGAAGCAGCACCTTGAGCTTGCCAGAGACATTGCCATGCGCTTCAACTCCGTCTACGGAAACACCTTCACAATTCCTGAACCCTATATTGCATCCGCAGCGGGCGGCGCAAAAATTATGAGCCTCACCGACCCGACAAAGAAAATGAGCAAGTCCGACGAGAATCCCCGCTCCTGCGTGCTCATTCTCGACGAGCCCAACGTAATAATCAAAAAGTTCAAATCCGCAGTTACGGACTCCGACATGGAGGTCTGCTACCGGGAAGGCAAGGACGGCATAAACAACCTCATGACTATCTATTCCGCGGTCACAGGCTTCAGCTTTGAATCCATTGAGCGCGATTTCGCGGGCAAGGGCTACGGCGACTTCAAGCTTGCCGTGGGCGAAGCGGTGGCGGAGCACCTTGCTCCCGTCAGGGAAAACTACGCCCGCTACATCGCGGACAAGGGCTACCTCGAAGAGTGCTACAAAAAGGGCGCGGAGCAGGCCGAGCGCATTGCGGAACGCACCCTCGCCAAAATGTATAAGAAAATCGGCTTTGTGGCGAAATAAGCCACTTTCGAAAACGGTGGTATAATGCGAATTTTGTGCATCGGGGACGTTGTGGGAGGCATCGGCGTTGAGGCGCTTGCCAAAAAAATGCCGGAAATCCGAAGCAGATATTCCCCGGATATGATAATTGTGAACGGCGAAAACGCCGGAGAAAACAGCGGAATATGCGAAAAGAACGCCAACGCGCTTTTTGCCCTCGGCGCGGACGTTATCACAGGCGGCAACCATTCCCTGCAGAACAGGGATATGACCGACCTTTATGAGAGGGAGTGCGGGGTCATCCGCCCCGCAAACCTCCACCCTAACGCCCCGGGCAGCGGAGTTTACGTTTATGAGCGCGGCAAAAACCGCTGCGCCGTCATAAACCTCATAGGCAATGTTTTCCTTGATCTTGCTTTTGAAAGCCCTTTCCTCTGCCTTGACAGACTGCTCAAGGACATTGACTGCAAAAATATTGTGGTTGATATTCACGGCGAAGCCACCAGCGAAAAAATCGCCCTCGGGAGGTACGCTGACGGGAAGGTTTCCGCGGTTTTCGGAACGCACACCCACGTCCCCACTGCGGACGAGTGCATACTGCCGGAGGGCACCGCTTTTATTACTGATGCCGGCATGTGCGGGCCCATTGACTCAGTGCTCGGCGTTAAGACGGAGGTCTCCACAAATTTTATGATAACTCACCTTCGCACCGGGATGCAAATTGCAGGCGGACCCTGCAAGGTGCAGGGGATTTTTGTTGAAACGGAGAACTCCACCGGCAGGGCCGTTTCCATTGAGCGTTTTGACCTTAGATAAGTGACAACGGAGCAAATACATGAAGTTTTTCAAAGCTATCGCCGTACTGCTGGCGCTGCTGCTTCTCTGCGGCTGTGTCAGCGAAGGGGACGAGCCCCAGAGTGAGACCGTTTTACTTCCCTTTACTGACGGGCACAACCCAAACGAGCAAAAGGGCAGTTTCACTCTGCGGATACCATACGATTACGACGAAGGCGCATCACCCTATACCGCCAAAAGCAGGGCAAACAGATACGTATGCGGGCTTATTTACCGCTCCATGGTGGTTTTGAAGTCCGATTACAGCTATGAGTTGGACCTGCTTTCGGAAATATATACCGAGGACAACACCGTCTGGTACCTATACATCGAGGAGGGCTCCACCTTCCCTGACGACACGGAATTCACCGCCTATGACCTCAAATATTCTCTCCAGAGGGCCATGGCAGAGGGCAGCTACTATGCCTCCTCTCTGGAAATCGTGAGTGCCGTCTCGGTGGTAAACGCCTCCTGCTGTAAAGTGACCCTCAAATATGCCAGCAGGTATTTTCCCAATCTGCTCACCTTTCCTGTGATCTCCTATGAAACGGAAAGCCGGCCCCTCTATTTTCCCGGGCGCTATTCCTTTGATGAGAGCGGCACAGCCCTCACCGCAAACGGCAGTTTCCTCGTGGAAAAAATCGAGCTTGTTTCTGCGGAGGACATGGACCTTCTCTCCTATGAGATGAGAATGGGAACCTATGACTGCGTATACTGGCAGGACCCGCTCAGCCTCGGCACATCTTCGGTAGGGGGCCTTGCGGGGCTGCAGTCCAACAGAATGGTCTATCTCGGCCTCAACAGCAGTGCGCCCTTTACATATTATGCGGATTTCAGAAAGGCCATTTCCGCGGCGATAGATTACGACTACATTTCAAATTATATTTACAACAACTTTGCCTGTGCTCCGAGAAGCATTTTTAATCCCGATTTTTACGAAATGCAGTACGTTTCAAAGCGGAGCCTCGACCTCATGTCCGCAAACCTCCTTCTGGACGACATGGGCCTTACGGGCAGGGACAGCGAGGGCTACCGCACAAACAGCAAGGGAAAGAGAATTTCCCTCGACCTTGTGGTATGCAATGAAAACAGCACAAAGGTGAGCGTTGCATACGCCGTTGCGGATATGCTCTATGAAACAGGCATTGAAGTAAACGTAAACGCAGTTCCCTATTCTTCATTTATGCTGGCGCTGGAAAACTACGACTACGATATGTACATCGCCGAAGTGAAAATCGGCGGCGACATGGATATTTCAAAGCTTATAACGCCCTATCAGTACCAGCTTGAGGGCATTGAATACCTCAATTACGGCATGGCCCCGAGCGAAAATCTCTACCTGAGCTGGCTCGGTTTTATGCAGGGCGCCGTTTCGGCCACAGAGTTCAGCAAGGAGTTTGAAAGCGTCACGCCGTACGTCCCGCTCTGCTACACAAAGGGCTGCGTTATCTTCTCCCGGGACCTTCCTTTTTCCTTCGGAGGAACCGATTTTGACATGTTTTATAACATTTCGGAGTGGAAAAAGCAATAAAATTTCTAAATTCGTGTAATTTTTTTCTTTTTTCTCTTTTATATCGTGATATATTTATGCTATAATATAAAATGCATATTTACACAAGTTAATTATTTGTCATATAAGCAGGACTGATTAAGGAGTTGAGATTTTTGATAAACGGAAAACAGCTTCGCGATGCGTTCATTTCCGGTGCTAACAATCTGAGCAACAAAAGGATCGAGGTAGACGCTCTTAACGTATTCCCTGTCCCGGACGGAGACACCGGCACAAATATGTCCATGACCATCGGCAACGGAGCCAAGGAGCTTTTGAAGCTCGACGACAACGCCACTGTTGAAGAAGTAAGCAAAGCTGCGGCCTCCGGTTTCCTCCGCGGAGCGAGAGGAAACTCCGGCGTAATTCTTTCCCTTCTTTTCCGCGGCTTTGCCCAGGGCCTCCGCGGAAAAACCACTGCCACCGGCACCGACGTGGCAAACGCCATATCTCTCGGCGTTGAAGCGGCGTACAAAGCGGTCATGAAGCCCACAGAGGGTACCATTCTCACCGTTTCCCGCTGTGCCGCAGAAAAAGCGATGGAAATTGTCAAATATGACGATTCCATAGTCGCCGTTTTTTACGGCATGTATATCCAGAGCCGCAAGACCCTTGAACAGACCCCCGAGATGCTCCCCATCCTCAAAAAGAGCGGCGTCGTTGACGCCGGCGGCCAGGGACTTGTCTACATTATGGAGGGCATGTGGAGCGTAATTTCCGACGGGGTTATAATTCCTCTCAAGGAGGAGGGCTCCTCTGAGAAGGCGGAGGTTTCCGCCGCTGGCGCTTCCGACCAGGAAATCCGCTTCACCTACTGCACTGAAGCCATTATCGACAGAGCGCCCGTCGCAAAGGATCCTGAGATATTCCGCAAATTTCTCGGCTCCATAGGCGACAGCCTCGTATTTGTTGAGGACAGCAGCATTATCAAAATCCATGTCCATACCAACGACCCGGGCAAGGTGCTGACGGAGGCTCTCTCTTACGGCTCCCTTTCCACGGTCAAAATCGAGAACATGAAAATTCAGCACAGCTCCATTTCCGGAGAGGGCGAAAGCGCCGTCCAGAAGGAAGAGGGGCCCCGATTTCCCTACGCAGCAGTAGACCCTTCCGTTGAATTCGGTTTCGTTTCTGTCTGCGCAGGCAGCGGCCTCACGGCTGTATTTTCCGACCTTGGCTGTGACAACATTGTTTCCGGCGGACAGACCATGAACCCCTCCACCGAGGACATTCTCGCCGCCATTCAGGCCACCCCGGCAAAGAACGTATTTGTTCTCCCGAACAACAAAAATATCATCATGGCTGCAAACCAGGCGGCCGAAATCGCCGACAGGAACGTTGTGGTGATCCCCAGCAAGACTGTTCCTCAGGGCGTTTCTGCAATGCTCGCATATGATCCTGACGCCTCCGTCATGGACAACTCCGACGCCATGAACGCCGCTCTCTCCTCCGTAGCCACCGGTCAGGTGACTTTTGCCGCGAGGGATTCCGATTTTGACGGCTACAAGATTAAGGCGGGCGAACTTCTTGCCATGAAAGAGGGCAAAATGGTCTATACCGGCAGGGATATGAACACCATCTGCGCAAGGCTCACCAAAGCTCTCATTTCAAAGGATACCTCCATGGTGACCATTTATTACGGAGAGGACGTCACCGAGGCGCAGGCTGAGGATATACGCTCCATTATTGAAGCGAAACTCCCCTCCAGCATTGAGGTAACCACTATTTACGGCGGCCAGCCTGTTTATTATTACATCATCAGCGCTGAATAATTCCTGAAATTTGAAAGGGACGGCAAACGGCAGGTGTCCATAGGGCAACAGCTCCTTTTGCCGTCCCTTATGTATTTGTTTCCGTTAAGGAAAGCATGATATGTGAATAACAGCGCATTACAGCCTGTTAAATCAGATACCGAAAAGAAAGAATGCAAGGAGGCACTGTATGAAAAATCTGTCAGAAAGAAGAAAATTTATCATTGACACTGATACCGCTTCCGACGATGCGGCGGCTATTATGATGGCGGCGCTGTCGGATGACATTGAACTTCTTGGGGTTACGGCCGTCAGCGGAAACGTGGATGTCAGACAGGCGGGATTAAACGCACTTCAGACACTGGAGGTCTGTGGCAGAGGTGAAGTGCCGGTATATCTTGGCGCAAAGCGTCCGCTTTTCCATGAACGCAAGGCGACCATCAGCGTCCATGGAAAAGACGGTATGGGCGATAAAGGCATCATCCACCCGTACGGAAGCTTTCAGGATATGCGCGCGGTGGATTTTATTCTTGACACGGTAAAAAAATATCCCGGTGAAGTGGAAATAGCTGTTCTTGGCCCTGCTACCAATATTGCGCTGGCTGTGCTTACTGACCGTGACGCAATGAAAAACGTGAAACGTATATGGTCAATGGGCACACCGGGTTTCGGGCCCGGAAATGCCACTCCGGTTTCTGAATTCAACGTTTTTATTGACGCTGAAGCCTATGCGTTGATGCTTGATTGTGGTTCCCCTATCACCATTGCGGGCTTTGATCTCTGTATGGGTAATATAGGGCTTGACAGATATGAATTATCCTATCTTGAGTCCGGCAGCCCGGTAGCAAAATTCCTGACCCAGGCAACCAGCGTGATCCTGCAGTTCAATATAGACACCCGTGGGGTACATATGGTGGATTTGCCCGATGCAGTAGCCATGGCTGCTGCACTGTGGCCCGACTTCGTTAAGCAGAGCGTCCGCTGCCACTGCCATTGCTGCACGGAAAACAGCGAAGTATACGGCCAGGTTATCTTCTTCCAGGAGGGCAAGACCTATGAGTCCATGCCGGAAGCAAAAGAGATAAATGCCGACGTCATCACTTCCGTAGATAACGATCTGTTTACCGAGAAATTCATGAATCTGATACGTTGACCTATTGTCAGTTCCTAATGGGGCTGTAAAAGTATGCTTTCACAGGTCTCGTATTGCCTGATGTTTGCAGCTTTATTAGTTAAAAATCATAAGCGCCCTCAGCAGCCAATCATTCGGCATGCTGAGGGCGCTGCTATATGGAACGGGCAATAGAATTCAAAAAAAACGACATCCAAAGCCTGAAAATAATTTTAAATCGGCTATGTTTTTGACAGCTGCGCTTGTCCTGCCGATAATACGCAGACAGCTTGATAACCTGATTATAAAGCCGATCTGTGTGTTCGCAAACGCACTTCCCATGCACCGGAACGAAAAAGCCGCTGCAGAATTAAATTCTGCAGCGGCTCATTCCCGAAAAGCGCATTACAGGCACTGCTCTAAAGCCGTTCTCTGTCATTATTTTAAAGCTCGTAGCACTCCTCCACCATGGGTATGGAACTTGCGGCGCCGTCCCTTGAAACACAGATGGAGGCGGATTTTGACGCCATCATAAGTGCGTCCTTCGGAGATGCGCCGCCCAGTGCCGTCCCGAGGTAGAAGCCTATAAAGGCGTCGTTGGCGGCGGTTTTGTCGCGCACCGGAGTCTCATATATGCTCTGGTAGATAGAATCCTTTTTTGTGATGAGAATCGAACCTTTGGTCCCCATTGTCATGACCACTTCGGCGCTGGGAAAAACGCGCCTCAGCCCCGGGATAAGTGCCTCCACGTCCATGGGGTTTTCCCCGGTAAATTCCGAAGCCTCAAAACGGTTCAGAAAAACGTAGGAGAGTCTATCGAGGGGCAGCCGTTTCAGGTCCTTTGTGAAGGGCGAAGGGTTAAGGGCCACCTTTGCGCCCGCCGCGAGAGCCTTTTTCACTATTATGTCCACGGCGTTTATTTCATTCTGGAGCAGGAGAATGTCCCCCCTGCGAAGCTGGGCAACAGTGAAGTCGATATGATCTTCCGTCACTGTGAGATTGGCACCGCCGCAGACGATTATGCTTTTCGTACCTTCGGGGGTCACCTGAATAAAAGCCTTTCCGGTGGACTCCTCCTTTTTGCGGATAAGAGAAGTATTTACCCCGTTTTTATCCAGTATCTCCAAAAGGTAGCCGCCGTCGTCCATTCCCACGCAGCCGGCGTGATATACGTTTGCGCCGGAACGGGCAATGGCTATGGACTGGTTGAGGCCCTTCCCCCCGGGGAAAAAGCTCGATTTTTCCGCACGCACGGTCTCCTCCGGCCGCACAACATGCTCCACCGTGTAAACATAATCTATATTCAGCGAGCCGAAATTAACTATTTTCACCGGAGCATCCCCCCTATAATTCTATTATAGCTTAATGAGCGGCAATTTCAAATATTAAATTTTAAAAATTTATAAAATTTGATGTTCCTTGCTCAAACCGGGCATAATAGAAACAAATACGAAAAGGGGCTGATTTTTTGTTTATACACGATAAAAAGCTGTTCCGCCCGGTCAAAATCGAAAAGGCAAACCCGCAGTACGCCGCACTGCTTCAGGAGCAGCTCGGCGGGGCAAACGGCGAGCTCAAGGCGGCTATGCAGTACATCTCCCAGAGCTTCCGCATTAAGGACACAAAAATAAAGGACCTCTTCCTTGATATTGCCGCGGAGGAGCTCGGGCACATGGAGATGATAGCGCAGACCATTTATCTTCTCAATGGAGAGGATCTGGACGCGGAGAAAGTGGCCTCCGGTGAAATCCAGAGCCACGTGCTTCTGGGGCTGAATCCCGGGCTTATCAACGCCTCCGGCTATTCCTGGAGCGCGGACTACGTCACCGTCACCGGGGACCTTTGCGCGGACCTTCTGAGCAATATCGCCTCCGAACAGAGGGCAAAAGTCACCTACGAGTACCTATACCGGCAGATAGATGACAAGGGCGTCAGGGACACCATTGATTTCCTCCTGAACCGCGAGGAGGCCCACAACCAGATGTTCCGGGACGCTTTCAATTCGGTGCAGGACACGGGCTCCAACCGGGATTTCGGCACCACAAAGGCCGCTAAAATGTACTTCTCCCTCTCAAATCCCGGCACAAACGCCTTCGCCGGGAATGACGTGCACCCTCCGAAATTTGATTAACACAAAATATTGGATTTTGCATTTCTCCGGCCGATTTACTCTCCGTAAAATCCGTGGAAATTCAAAACTGACAGTAAAAAATCCTGCCGCGGCACGGCAGGATTTTATGTTTCAAAATGGGTACTAAATAAAAACCGCAAGATTAAACTTTCGCTTAATCTTGCGGTTTTCAGTGGTTGCCCCACGAGGATTCGAACCCCGACAAACAGAGTCAGAGTCTGCCGTGCTACCGTTACACAATGGGGCAAGATTTAACGTGCTTTATTATTATAGTAGACCCGGAACAATTTGTCAAGAGCAGAATGTTATTTTTTTTAATTTTTGCACATATACCTCGACAAAGCAGTTAAAATGAATTATAATAACCTAAAAGGTAAAAATAAAAAAGAACGGAGGTTTTTATATAATGTCTGCTTTACACATGAGCACAGAGGATTTCAAAAGAATAGTTGCCGAAGGCAAGGGCGGCGCTGTGGTCGACTTCTGGGCAACCTGGTGCGGCCCATGCAAAATGCTCGGCCCGACCATTGAGGAGCTCGCTGACGAGCTTGAGGGAAAAGTCGTTGTCGGCAAAGTCGACGTGGACGAAAACCGCGACCTCGCCGGGGATTTCGGCGTGATGTCCATTCCCACCGTTATTTTCTTTAAAGACGGCAAGGAGGTCACCCGCCTCGTGGGAGTACAGAGCAAGGAAAAACTGCTCGAAACCGCAAACAGCCTTTGATTTTGAAAACGTAAAAGAGGGACGGCTCAAGCCGTCCCTCTTTTTTTAGAAATAGCTTACCTTTACCCTCTTGCCCATCTGCTGGAGGCAGTCCGAAAGCTGTTCGACAATGCTCTTTTTTATGTTGAAATTTATGGGCAGGTTTGGGTTTTGGTGGGCGGGATTTATGGCGCAGCCCACAAAGAAATTTATATCCGTTCCTTCCTCAAAAATTGCGCGGGAAATTGCGGAGGCCCCATCCCGCTTATTGCTCCACTGGTCATAGGTGCGGTTGTCAGCTATGTAGTCCTTGGCATATTTCAGCACACGGTCCATGGTGATGACACCCTCGGTCACGAGGTCCACTCCATCAATCTCGGACATTGGCGGAATGGTGGGGTCGGCATTCATATTGCAGGGGCACACCGTTTTACCAAGGTAATCCGCGGCAATTTTTGCGGTGGTGCCGCCGGAGACGATATGCTTGCCCGCCTTTGAGAAGAAAAGGTCCATCATTTCCTTGCAGTCATCGGAATTTTTCGGCGGGCCGAAAAGCAGGTTCACCGGAACACGCTGGCGGATATGCACCACGCAGGCCGTGGCGTCGTCCTCCGGGTGGCCCTCATAGAGGCTCTCCACTTCGTTTACCAGTATGGTGGAGAGCGTCTTTGCGGTGAAGCCGACGTGCATGAAGTTTTCCATATATTCTATGATGTTTTCACGTTTCCAGTTGAAATTGTAATGCCCTCCAGCGCCGGCGTGCTCAACGCCGTCGCTCATGGCAATAAAAACGTCGTCCTTCCGGAGCATGGTTTCGGCAAAGGAAATCTGCTTGCCGCCTATCTCTTTTATCGTAACCGGCAGCTCACAGTTTTTTCCGTCACGGATAAGTATGGTTTTTGGGTTGTCGTACTGGATTATTTCAGCCTTTTCGTTGTTCTGAATACGGATTATAGTGAAGGTTGAGTAGGCCACGTGCCTTTCGGCACAGACCGGGAGCGTTGCCGCTATGGTCTCAACGCAGTCCTCTATGGGCAGGCCGGAGGCAAGCATGGTGGAAATTATCTTTGAGGTCAGGGTCGAAAGTATGCTGGCCTTCACCCCGCTGCCGAGGCCGTCCGCCAGGACAATTACGTTGGTATTTCCGTCCTCCTGATGCACCATTTCCACATGGTCGCCGCAAAGCTGCTCGCCGTCGTGGTTGATGCTCATATAGCCGATGTCGGCAAAAAGGTCGTTAGTGCTCGTCCTCATTTTCAATCGACTCCTTCAGCTTTGTCAAAGCGATTTTGGTTTCTGCGGTGGTCTCGCCGAGGAGGGACGCGATTTCCTGAACTATACGCATCTGTTTTTCGACTACAACGTCGGCGATTTCCACCGTTTTATGGCCGATTTCTTCCTTCTTTCTCCTCTGCTGTTCCTCTTGAGTGACGTCGTGGATTATGGCAATGAGCAAATGGGAGGTTTTGTCGTGCACAATGCTCAGCTCAAGGTATTTATCGAACTCCGCATAGTAGTCCCGCTGGTCCTTTATGACCTTGTCGTTCATGAGCACGTCCATGAATGGCCAGGGATTGAGTATCCTCACCACCTGCTCGCCGAGCACGTCCTGACGGCTGGGCACTCTGAGCATCTGCATGGCCGCCTTGTTTATCTCCTGCACCTCGTAATTCTCGTTCACGGCCACAATTCCGTTGGGGGAATTGTTGAGGATATTGTCTGAAAAGCTCCTGGTCTTTTCCATGAGGTAGGGCAGGCACATGCTGAGGCTGGCCTTACCCTGATAGACCGCTATGGCCTTTTCCCGGCAGGTATTGTAGCCGCAGGTGCCGCAGTTGAGCTCGTCCTCGGGCTTCGTTTTTCCGAGCTTATGAAGAATCTCCTCTATTTCCTCCTCAGTTGGCATTTTATCTGAGGTCTCAAGAGGAGTATGCACCCTTGCGAAAGCGCCCCGTTTCTGCTCCTCCACGTCAAAATCCTCTTTCCCGGCGTAGGTGGTCACAGCCTGATAGTGGCGGATCGGGGCATTTTTATATTTTTCCATTATGGGTCCGCCGATGCAGCTTCCGCTGCAGGCGGACATTTCTATGAAGCAGTTTTTAATGTTGCCCGCGGCTATGTCGTCGAGAGCCTCGCGGCAGTTTTCCGTTCCGTCCACAGTTATGTAGGTATATCCGGAATCTTCGGGAATATCCATAGTTTTAAGGATTCCTCCGACTGTCGGGAAAAGGCGAGCGCGGCTCTTTTCGTTTTCGTCCATCTCCCGGACAGGCGAAATCCCTCTTTCAAGGAACATTCTCGAAAGCTCGTCAAAGGTCAGCACAGCGTCCACGGGGCTGTTTTCCGCCTCGTCCTTTTTGGACACACAGGGGCCGATAAAGACGGTCTTAGCCTCCGGGAAACGGCGCTTTATATCCATGCTGTGGGCTATCATGGGCGAAACCACCGGGGAGAGACATGGAATCAGCTCCGGATAGTATTTTCTTATAAGAAGATTGACGGAATGGCAGCACGAGGTGATTATGACGTCGCCCGAATGCTCCGCAATCTGGCGTTCATATTCCCTTTTGACTATTGTGGCGCCGACGGCGGTCTCCTCCGCAAAGGAAAAGCCGAGGCAGCGGAGAGCCTCCTCCAAAGCCGAAAAGCCCACACCTTCAAAATATGCTGCGAAAGAAGGGGCTACGCTGGCGACCACCGTTCCACCGTTCATAAGGAGCATTTTCACCTTTTCGGTGCCGTCTACTATCTGCTTCGCGTTCTGGGGGCACTCCACGAAGCACTGGCCGCAGAGTATGCATTTGTCGCTGATTATATGCGCCTGGTCCCCGGAAAAACGAATGGACTTCACCGGGCAGTGGCGGATGCAGCGGTAGCAGTTTTTGCAGTTTGATTTTTTGAGCTTCAATACCTCTGACATTGCATTTCCTCTAATCTTTAGAATCTTTTAAAAAGCCGCAGCGGACCCCCTGTTTTTGGAAACGGCTGCTGCGGAAGTCCTGCTTTTTATTCCTCCGCTTCGGCAATGAGCTTTTCGCGATAGGCCTTAGCCGCCTGCTCGGTCTTGTTGTCGCCGAAATGGTAATACACCCTGCCCTGCAATGTGTCCGGCAGGTACTGCTGCTTTACGTAGTGGTTGCGGTAGTTGTGGGCGTACTTGTACTTCGGCGGCTTGTGGCCGTCGGCAGTTTTGGTGTGGAGGTTGATAAGATTTTCCGGCACGCTGCCGGAGAGGCCGTTCTGCACGTCCTCGAGAGCCGCCGAAATGGCGAGCACGCCGCTGTTTGACTTCGGGGCGGTGCAAAGGAAAATGACGGCGTCAGCCAGGGGCAGCTTTGCCTCCGGCAGGCCGAGCTGGAGAGCCGTGTCCACGCAGGCCTTTACTATCGGTATCGCCTGGGGGTAGGCAAGGCCTATATCCTCGCAGGCTATGGCCAAAAGCCTGCGACAGGGGGAGATTATGTCCCCGGCATCAATGAAACGGGCGAGGTAATGAAGGGCCGCGTTCTCATCGGAGCCCCGGACGGATTTATGAAAAGCGGAGAGAATTTCATAGTGGTCGTCGCCGTCCCTGTCATAGCGGTTTGAGCTCCGCTGGGCAGCCGTGAGGGCGTCCTCAAAGGAAATGACCCGGTTTCCGTTTTCGTCCAAGCGCGAAGCAAGCCAGCACACCTCGAGGGCGTTTATGGCTTTCCTCGCGTCGCCGGAGCAGTTGCGTGCTATGTGGCTTATGACGCCGTCCTCGACGAGCACGGGCGTTCCGTCTTCGTGCTCAATTTTCTCAACTGCGTGCTCAAGGGCGGTTTCAATGTCCTCGGGCTCGATGGGTTTGAACTCAAAGACGGTGCTGCGGCTCAGAATGGCGTTATATACGTAAAAATACGGGTTTTCGGTGGTGGAGGCTATGAGGGTCACTCTGCCGTCCTCGATAAACTCGAGCAATGTCTGCTGCTGTTTTTTATTGAGGTACTGTATCTCGTCGAGATAGAGCAAAACCCCGTTTGCGCCGTCGATTCCGGTGGTCTCGGAAATAACGTCCTTTATATCTGCGGTGGAGCAGGAGGTGCCGTTGAGGTGGCAGAGCTTCTTTCCTGCCTTTTTGGCGAGTATCCTCGCGACGGTGGTTTTTCCGGTGCCGGAGGGGCCGAAGAAAATCAGGTTCGGTATCACTCCGGATTCCGCGATTTTTCTAAGGAGCTTTCCCTCTCCGAGGATATGCTTCTGCCCGCATACCTCCGAAAGCTCTGTGGGGCGAAGCCTGTCTGCAAGCGGTGCGGACAAAGCGCTCATCTCTTTTCTGTCTGTTTATTCGTAAAGCGGGAAACGCGCGCAGAGCTCCTTTACGGCAGCTCTTACGCTTTCCTCGCTGTTTTCATAGTCAAAGGTGACTTTGGCAATGAACTCCGCTATGGTCTCCATTTCGGGCCTTCCGAAGCCGCGGGTGGTGACCGCAGGAGTTCCGAGGCGCACTCCGCTCGTCACGAACGGCGACTGCGGGTCCCCGGGGATCATGTTCTTGTTCGCCGTGATATTGACTTCGTCCAGACGGTGCTCAAGCTCCCTTCCGGTGACTTCCGTCCCGCGAAGGTCGAGCATCATCAGGTGGTTGTCCGTTCCGCCTGAGACGAGCTTAAGGCCGCGAGCCTTGAGGGCATCCGCCAAAGCGGCGGCATTTTCCACAATTTTATGCTGGTATTCTTTAAATTCAGGCTTCAGCGCTTCGCCGAAGCAAACGGCCTTGGCGGCGATTATGTGCTCAAGCGGACCGCCCTGAGTCCCGGGAAAAACGGCCTTGTCCACCTGTTTTGCGTACTTTTCCTTGCAGAGGATAAGCCCTCCCCTGGGGCCTCGGAGGGTCTTATGAGTGGTGGTAGTAACTACGTCGGCGTAGGGCACAGGGGACATGTGTTCCCCGGCGGCCACAAGGCCCGCTATATGGGCCATGTCGACCATGAGATATGCTCCCGCTTCATCGGCAATTTCACGGAATTTTGAAAAATCTATCGCCCGGGAATAGGCGGAGGCTCCGGCCACTATTATTTTAGGGTGACATTCGAGGGCAATATCCCTCACTTTTTCATAATCAATGCGTCCCGTCTCCTCGTCTACGCCGTAGGGAACAAATTTATAGGTCTTTCCGGAATAGTTCACCGGGCTTCCGTGGGTAAGGTGCCCTCCTTGGGAAAGGTCCATGCCCATAATCGTGTCGCCGTATTCCGCGAAAGCGAAATATGCCGCAAGATTTGCCTGAGCACCGGAATGGGGCTGCACGTTGGCGTGCTCAGCGCCGAAAAGCCTGCAGGCCCGATCCCTGGCGAGGTTTTCTACCTCGTCAATAAATTTGCAACCGCCATAGTACCTGTGGGCCGGGTAGCCCTCGGCATATTTATTGGTGAGCACCGAGCCCATAGCCGCGAGCACCGCCGGAGAAACGACGTTTTCCGAAGCTATGAGCTCAATATTTCCGCGCTGGCGGAAAAGCTCCCTCTCCATTGATGCGCCAAGCTCAGGGTCCATTTCCTTCAAGAAACCGATAGAATCGGGAATATCACTGTACATTGGCCATATCTCTCCTATACAATATAGTCCTCATAAATTATAAGATAACAGAGGTAAAATAGCAAGGCATTTGCCGGCAAAGAACGACAGAAAAATTTATATTTTTTCTTTTATTTCCTTTGATAATATCTTCTTTTATGCTATAATGACTATATTATGTGTCTTTTAAGAAGGAGCCCATTCAGATGAATTACGTTTTTATTATAAACCCCGTAGCCGGAAAGGGCGGGCAGGCGGACAATATCGCCCACGAAATACGCGAATTTTTCGCAAACCGTGAAGAAAAAGTACATATATATCTCTCAAAATGCCCCGGGGACGCTATCCGCTTCGGCAAGGAATACCCCATTCCCGAGGGTGAGGAGGTCTGTTTTGTGGCCTGCGGCGGAGACGGAACATTTTATGAAGTGGTGAACGGCGCTTTCGGACGTCCGGGTGCGAGCTTCGCTGTTTACCCCTGCGGCAGCGGCAACGATTTCATCAAGACCGTCGGCGGGAAAAAGGAGGATTATCTCAGCCTTGAAAAGCTGGTGAACAGCAAGGTAAAGATCTTTGACGCCATGGAATGCAACGGGAGGATCTGCTCAAACCTCTGCGACATAGGAATAGACTCCATTATCTGCGACAGAATAAACCGCTACAAAAACCTGCCCGGCGTTTCAGGGCCTATGGCATACAATATCTCCACCGCGGTCACCGTATCATCACTTGCCTTCAAAAAGGGCGGGTTCCCCATGAGCGTCACCATCGACGGTGAGGAAAAAGTCGACGGCAGATTCATGCTTCTGGTTTTCGGCAACGGCGGAGTTTACGGCGGCGGCTACCACCCGGTGCCCGACGCGCAGCTTGACGACGGGTTCCTCGATTTCTGCGCTGTAAGAGAGGTGGGAATCGTACGGCTTGCAAAGGTCATCGGCATATACAAAGCCGGAAAGCACGTCGGAAATCCGGAATTCAGCGATATTCTCATCATGAACAAATGCACAGAAGCGCATATTGAAAGCCCGGTGGACCTTACTGTCAGCGTCGACGGGGAAATTTTCGTAAGCAGGAGCATAGACATAAAAATTCTTCCCGCTTCCCTCCCCTTCCACGTGCCGGATTTTGACTGATACAGATGACAAAAGCGGCTCCCTCCGGGAACCGCTTTTTTTGATGAAAATCCTTTATTTTGTGAAGAAAGGGCAAAGATATTATTAACTTTTAAAAAAATATTTGCTTTTGCCACGGGAAAAAACTATAATAGGCTGTGGAAAAATATGCTTTTGTGCTGAAAGGATACGTTATGCAGAGTTTTTTGAATACTGAATGCCCTTACTGCGGCAGGAAGTTCGCCGAGGGCGACGATATAGTTGTCTGCCCCGAATGCGGCACGCCCCACCATAGGGAATGTTATAAAGAGCACGGAAAATGCGCCAACGAGGAGCGCCACGGCAGCTTTGAATGGGGGCACAACGCCCCGAAAAAAACGGAGTCCATGCCTGTTCAAAATTCCGGCGGAGCCTCTCGGGAATCCGCCTGCCCCAACTGCGGCACCATGAACCCTGAGGGAGCGCATTACTGCGTCGGCTGCGGAGCTCCGCTCGGAGGCCGGCAGTACGCGAACGCCGGAGGCCCCACTCCGGAGGAGGCGTTCCGCCAAGAGCGCGAGCGCACATTTACGCAGATGTTTGAGGGAACAAATTTTGACGGCATATCCCCCAAGGAAGCGGCCCTCGCCATCCGCACCAACATTGAATATTTCCTCCTGCGCTTCAGGGCGTTTGCCGCCGGACGCAAGGTGGATACCAACTTCTCCGCGTTCCTGTTTTCATATTTTTATCTGTTCTACCGCAAAATGTACGGCCTCGGAGCCCTGGTTTTCATTGCAAACACCATCCTTAGCATGCCCGCCATGCTCCTTGACCTTATGACGATACAGGAGACATACGTTGAGCAGGGGATCCTCTCCCAAATCATATGGAACGTGCCCCATCAGGAGGAGCTGACGCTCTATGCTTTCATCGCCAGCATGCTCACATGGGTAATTCGCCTTTTGCTGATGCTGTTTTTCAACAGGCTCTATTATTCCAAAATCACCGGCCTCGTAAAGAGCACGAGGGCGAGCCTCGAAGCGGACGGCAGAGCCATTGACGAAAACGAATACGGCGCAATTCTCCGTAAAAAGGGCGGCACCAGCATGGTCATACCGATAATTATTTTCGCGGCGCTCATGCTCGCTAGCTTCGGCATAGTGGCGTGGATCATGACTTCACCCTATTTTACACTTTTACCGTAACTGCAAAAAAGGCGGCCGGAGGGCCGCCTTTTTAGGAATTCTGAAACGGAAAATCCCGCACGGCTTTTGTACGCAAACTCGCAAAAAACTTGAGAAAATCCGGTATTTTGCTTCTTGACAAGCCTTTACTATATTGTTATAATTAACAATGTTGCTTTATGACTAACTATAAGCGACCATCCTTGCTCCGCAAAGCGGGGCCAAAGTCCAAAAGGAGGTGTATCAAAGATGGCAAAGATCTCTCAGAGCTACGAAACCGTTATGGTTTTCAGCTGCAAAAATGAGGAAGCGATCCCTGCTCTCGTTGAAAAGTTCAAAACCCTTATCGCTGATAACGGCACTGTCGACAGCGTTGAGGAATGGGGCAAACGCAGACTCGCTTATCCCATTAACTACGAGACCGAAGGTTATTACGTACTGGTAAACTTCACCAGCGCTCCTTCCTTCCCGGCAGAGCTCGACCGTATCTACAACATCACTGACGGCGTTATCCGTTCTCTGATCGTTGCAAAAGCAGAATAAGGAGGAAATCCTATGAACAAAGTGGTACTTCTTGGTAGGCTGGCTGCAGACCCCGAGCTTCGCCAGACCGGCAACGGAATTTCTGTGACAAGCTTCACTATCGCTGTTGACCGCCAGTATTCTAAAGGCGCGGACCGCCAGACCGACTGGATTGATATCGTCGCATGGAGGAACACCGCCGAGTTCGTCTGCAAATATTTCCAGAAGGGTTCCCCTATCATAGTCGAGGGCTCCATCCAGACAAGAGTCTGGGAGGACAAAACCGGTCAAAAACGCAAATCCGTCGAAGTTCAGGCAGAGAACATTGAATTTGTTCCCCGCACCAAGGACTCCGACGCAGGCGCGGCTTCTCCTTCCTTCCATAATACGGAGAGAAACGAGTTTGCTCCGCCCATTGCCGACCCGGCTCCTTTGGTATTCTCCGCCGGAGAGGCTGAGGATTTTACCGTTGTCGACGACGAGGATCTCCCTTTCTGAGAAATCCCGAGCTTTAAAATTAACTGAAAATCTATAAGGAGGATTTATCGTGGAAAGATCTGAACGTCCGGAAAGACCCGTAAACCGCAACCGCCGCAGCAGAAAAAGAGTCTGCGCGTTCTGCGTTGATAAAATTACCGACATCGATTATAAAGATGTTCCCCGTCTGAGAAGATTCCTCTCCGAGAGAGGCAAAATCATTCCCAGAAGAGTTACCGGCACCTGCGCACGCCATCAGCGCCAGCTGACTACCGCTATCAAACGCGCACGTCATCTCGCATTCCTTCCCTACGTTTCCGACTGATTCGGAGAATAAGGAACAAAAAATTACGCCCTGCGGTTTCGCAGGGCGTTTTTTTGTCTATTGTTTTTCCTTATCGGTGTTTTCCTTCACCTTTTTGTTGAGCTGTTCAACACGCTTTCTGATCGAGAAATACAAAACAAGCCAAATGACCAGATATATTCCGAGAAAAATACCGAAATATGCGATTATTCCCGAAACCGAGTGCTCCATCCAGCGCAGAAAATACGCTATCGGAAGTGACGCGACAGAGCAAACGGCAAGGTGGGTCGCTGTTTGGCGGAGAAGGCTCCAGTTTTCATTTTCCCATATTGCGGATGCTCCGCCCCAGGCGGCGCCATAAATCAGTGAGAAAACAGTCTGGAGCAGCACGGCGTTGATCTCGCTTCCGCAATCGCCGGCAAGCTGCGGCACCACGGCGTAATAGTTTCCGTCCCCTATGACAAGTGAAATTATTATAGTTATCATCATGCATATTGCTACGCCCTGCGGAGCGCCGAGAAGGCAGCGGGTCAAAACTTTCTTTTTCATATTTACCACCTCATATTCCAAGCACTTGTTTTATTTTTGTAATATACCGCCGGGAGACGTAGGTCACGGCGCCGTTTGTAAGAGAAACGCAAATGGTCCCGGTGAACCGAAGGTCGAATCCACGCACCTTTTTAAGGTTGATTATCTCCGAATTTGAAATGCGCACAAAAGAGCTCCTGTCAAGGCGCTCCTCCAGCTCATAGAGCCGCTGACGGAGCTGATATTCTCCCCGGGCTGTCTCGGCCATCACCTTTCCCGCAGAAGCGTATATCCTGAAAATATCCTGCTGCTCAAGGACTTCCAAAATTCCGTCCTTAAATCCTGAAAGCATCTGCGGGGCTTCCGAAAGCCTTTTCAGAGCGGCGTTCACTTCGTCGGTCATTTTATCCGTCAGGACGATGATTTTCGGCTCCCGGCAGGAAGGATCAATTTTAATTTCTATCTGCATTTTTCCGCCTCCTCATTGCGGTTCAAGTATATCAAAAACGAAATATGCTTTCCAGCGTTTTGCGGCAAACGGTCGTTTTTTGGACACAAACGGTATTAAAAGAGGCGCTTTTGCCCCTGAACCTGGTGAAAACGGGAGGAAAATTCTTTACTTTCCTCTGTTTTTGCGCTATAATTTATACAGGAAAACGGCTCGCGGCTGTTTTCCTGTGCATAACTGTGAAAGGAGATGCAGAAATGATTATTACAATAGGAAGGCAGTTTTGCAGCGGTGGAAGCGAAATAGGGCGCAAGCTTTCCGAAAGGCTCGGAATCCCCTATTACGACAAAAACCTTTATGAATACGCGGCAAAGAGCAGCGGGCTCAGTGAAAACTACGTCCGCAATGTTGAGGAAACTCCCACAAGCAGCTTTCTCTACTCAATGGCAATGTACCCTTACACAGATTTCGGCGCAGAGGGCATGATACCGAACGGGGTCGTCATCACCGCCGATCAGAGCAATTACATCCTTGAAAAAGCGAAGGAAGGGCCCTGCATCTTCATCGGAAGATGCGCGGACGACGTGCTTAAAAACAGAAATGACGTGCTTAACGTATTTATTTATGCGAGCATGGAAAAACGTGTGGAGCGCGCCATGGAGAGATACCACATCTCCGAAAAGGAGGCCATGAAGTCCATTAACCAGACGGACAAATGCCGTGCCTCCTATTACAACATGAACTGTTCCAAGAAAAAATGGGGCATGAAAGAGAGCTACCACCTCCTCCTGGACAGCGGCACCCTCGGAATTGACGGCGTTGTGGACGTCATTGAAAGAGCATACCGCTCCATGGAAGAAAAGAAATAAATACATAAAAAAGCGGACGCTTTGGCGTCCGCTTTCTTTATTTTTACTGTCTATCCATTTGCCGCAGAAACAGGAGGACCGCCAGAACAGCGGTCACGGCAGCGTAGCCCAGCACCCAGAACATATTCGGGAAAATATCTCCGAAATTCCCGGAAAGGGCCGCTTTTCCTATCTCATTGGCCCTTACAAATGGCAGCGCATAGGCGATTTTTTTGAAAACGCCTCCCACAAGGTCCAGGTCAAACCAGGCGCCGGAGAGCCATGCGGAAAGATTGGTCACCAGAGCGCCGCAGATGCCTCCCACCTGTTTATCCGTAAGGACGCTGCCGCAGAGAAGCCCCAGAGCAATAAAGAAAACCGCCGCAGGTATTATCAGCAGAACGGCCCAGATGATATTTGCAGTAAAGTCAAGGCCCAGCAGCACGGCCACAAGATAGCAGACGGCGCACTGCAAAACAGCTATGGGCAGAAGCGGTATGGTATAGCCCGCAATGAAATCCGCCGCAGAGAGGGGCGTCGTATAAAGCCGCAGGAGGAGGGAGCCGCTTCTGTCCTTTGCCACTATCGTAGCGGAAAAGAGCGTCATAAACGAAAGGCCGAAAACGGCAATTCCCGGGGTCAGACTCTCCAAAGCAAAAATCTCCACAGGTATATTGGCCTGTATTGCTGTCATCAAAAGGAGCAGAACTATCGGAAAGCCGAGGCCGAAAGCAAGGTTAAGAGGGTCCCGCAGTATCTCCTTCGCCACACGGGAAGAAAAGGTCAGCATTTTCATTTCATTTTTCCTCCTTTACAAGGCGCACAAAGGCTTCCTCAAAGCTGTCTGTTCCGGCCTTTACCTTTATCTCCTCCGCCGTGCCGGTAAAGAGCAGGCTGCCGTTTTTCATAATGCCTATGCGGTCCGAAAGGGCCTCCGCCTCCTCCATATAGTGGGTTGTGAGAATTACTGTCGTTTTCCCCTTGAGGGAGCGTATCAGCTCCCAAAGGTCGCTGCGGGCGAGGACGTCGAGGCCCAGGGTGGGCTCGTCCAGAAACAGTATCTCCGGCTCGCAGACGAGGGCCATGGCGATGCTGAGTTTCCTCTGCCAACCGCCTGAGAGCTTGCCTGCTGGCTTTTTCATAATTTCCGAAAGGCTGAAGGCGGAGGAAAGCTCGGCCACCTTGGAGGCAGTCTTTTCCTTTGAAAAACCGTGCACTCCGGCCATAAGGCTGAGGTTTTCAGCAACGGTCAGCTTCGGCGCAACGGCGGTTTCCTGTGGGGAAACCGCAATTATGGATTTTACCTCGGATTTTTGGGTTACTATGCTTTTCCCGTTCAGCAAGGCATCGCCGGAGGTGGGTTTCGCTATGCAGGAGAGCATTTTTATGGTAGTGGTTTTCCCCGCGCCGTTTACCCCGAGCAGGGCGAAAAGCTCCCCTTTTCTGATTTCAATGTCAAGGCCGTCCACGGCGGTCAGGTCTTTATATTTCTTTGTAAGCCCTATGGTTTCTACCGCGTTCATTTCTGCTCCTTTCCGTCCATATAGCGTTTTTTCATACCCTCGTAGGCATCAGTCAGCATTTTGCTGATAAGCTCCCAATCCCAGTTCAGATAGCCCGTAGCGAGCATGGTGGCTATGCCATGGACGTAAACCCACATTTCAATGTGGAACATATAGGCTCTTTCGTAGTCAAGGCCGGTATTTTTCATTATGGCGGCTACTGCATTTTCCATTGCTTCGCCGCCGTTTCCTGTTTCCTCACCGGTGCGGTCGCGCATGAAAAGGAGTTTGAAAAGCTCCTTTTCATCCTCCGCAAAGCGGATATAGGCCATTCCGCTGGCTTTATAGGGCGGAAAGTCGCCCTGCTCCACCTCGTTCCTTATGCAGCTCTGATAAATTTCGTCGGCGGAACGTATAACCTCCCCGCGGATTTCCTCCATTGATGAAAAATTTGAGAAAATCGGCTGAGTGGAACAGCCGAGCTTTGCAGCGAGGGCCCTCGCGTTGAGGGCCTCCGCCCCGCTTTCCCGCACTATCTCCACCGCGGTGGAGATTATATTTTCCTTCGTGATCTTCACTTTCGGCGGCATGGTTTCCTCCTAAAAAATAACATCAGTTATATAACTGATGTTATCATATCAGATTTGCGCTTTCTTGTCAACAGGCTATTTTCTGTTTTGTTGGACAGGCTCCTTCATATCCGGCAGCACGCCGAACTCGTACCCCAGTTCCTTGAATTTCTGGATAATGAGGCGCAGAGCCTCCGGAGTGGTCTTTCTGTCGCTGCTGTCGTGGAGGAGCACCACAACCTTATCCTTGCCCTCGGAGGTTTTAAACACATTCTGGGCAATCTCCCATGCGGAGATATACTGATGTATACTGTCCTCGCCGTCGGCGTTCCAGTCGTACCACACAAAGCCCCGGCGGTCCATTTCCTCGGCTATGGCGTTAATTATGTCCCTGTCGGCCAGCGAGTTGGCGCTTCCTCCTGGAAAGCGGAAAATATCGCAGTACTCGCCTGTGACGGAATAGACCCACTCCCTGTCCGCGTTGAAATCCTCAAGGAAGGCATCCACGGAGCTGTAAATTTTGCTGTATTCGTGGCTCCAGCTGTGTATTCCTATGGCGTGGCCCGCTTCATGTATCTGCAACAGACGGCGGTCCGTATTCTCCCCGCCCGGGCCAATTACAAAAAAGGTGGCTTTTACGTCCTCCTCATCAAGTATTTCAAGTATGCCCTCCGTAACTGCCGAGGGGCCATCGTCAAAAGTGATATATACCGCTTTTTCCGACTCCCTTTTCTCCTCGTTTGAAACAGGCTTTGAGGCATATAGCTCCGGATAGGGATCAGCAGTGCCGGTGCTCATAAGCGGAGATATGAGCACGGTGCTCAAAATCAGGAGCACAGCGGGAAAAATGAGAATATTGAGCCGTATCACTTTGAATCTTTTTTTCAAAAATCTCAAAAAAATCACCACTAACTTATATATCTTTTCTATTGACTGGGCTTTGAGATAAGCGTAATATAAATATATGCAAAGCTGACGGGAGTTATTTTATGAAAAACATAAATGAAATCACGAAAGAAGAAGTTTCAAAAATCGAATACGTGCTCACGGATATTGACGGCACGCTGACCAACGGCTGGCCCATCCTGCCGGAGACCTATGCCGCTATATGGAGGCTTAAAGAGGCCGGTTTTAAGGTTATTCCTGTCACCGGGAGAACCGCCGGCTGGGCGGCAGTTAACATCACCGACTGGCCCGTGGACGCCATTATCGCCGAGAGCGGAAGCGTTGTCTACTACCTTGAAAACGGCTCACGGAATGCGTTTGTCCACCCCTCCGTTCCGAAGGACAAGGAGGCTTCGCACCGGATCATTCTCGACGCGGTGAGAGAAAAATATCCCGACGTCAAGGTGAGCATGGACCAGTTCAGCCGTTTCAACGACTTCGCGTTCAACTACGCCGAGGAGAAGGAGGACGCCCTTTCTTTTGAGGAGGCGAAGGACATTCTCGCCACCGCGGAAAGCGTGGGCGCCTACGGCAACGTCAGCTCCATACATGTCAACACCTGGTTTGGGGACTACGATAAGCTGCCAATGACGCTGCTCTACTTCAAGGAGAAGCTGGGAATCGACGACCCTGCCTCCTGTGCCATTTATTTTGGCGACGCCGCCAACGACGAATATATGTTTGCGCACTTCCCCATGAGCTGCGGCGTCGCGAATATTGCGAAATACGCAGGCTATATGGAGCATTTGCCCAAATACGTCACCTCCGGCGAGGGCGGAAAAGGATTTACTGAAGCGGCGGATATTCTCATACGCCTGAAAAAATAAAACTGCGGCGCAGCCGCAATTTGCGCAGCAAAAAGCCCGGGGGAAATTCCTCGGGCTTTTTCAGTTTCAGATAATCATTTCGCGTAGTCGACCGCGCGGCTCTCGCGCACGAGGTGGACCTTGATCTGGCCGGGATAATCGAGCTCAGACTCGATTTTTTCGGCAATATTGTGGGCAAGGAGCACCATCTGGTCATCGTCGATGAGCTCGGGCTTGACAACAATGCGCACTTCGCGTCCGGCCTGGATAGCAAAGCAGTTGTCAACGCCTTCAAAGGAATTGGCGATCTCCTCGAGCTTCTCAAGACGTTTGATATAGTTCTCGAGATTCTCTCTCCTTGCGCCGGGCCTTGCAGCGGAAATGGCGTCAGCCGCCTGCACAAGCCATGCGACAGTGGTTCTCGGCTCCACGTCGTTATGATGGGCCTCGATGGCGTGGATAACAGCCTCGGACTCCTTATACTTTCTTGCTACGTCCACGCCGATATTGACGTGACTGCCTTCGATTTCATGGGTGAGGGCCTTGCCTATATCGTGGAGAAGGCCCGCCCTGCGGGCAAGATTTACGTCGACTCCGCCCATTTCGCTGGCGAGCATTCCGGCTATCTGGGAGACCTCTATGGAGTGCTGGAGCACGTTCTGACCGTAGCTGGTGCGGTATCTCATGCGGCCAAGGAGCCTCACAAGCTCGGGAGCCATACCGTGGATGCCGCACTCGAGCACGGCTCTTTCGCCGTCCTGCTTGATTTTGGCGTCTACCTCCTTGCGGGCTTTCTCCACAGTCTCCTCAATTCTCGCTGGGTGGATACGTCCGTCCTGAATAAGCTTTTCAAGGCTGAGGCGCGCTATCTCGCGTCTCACTGGGTCAAAGCTGGAAAGGGTAATTGCCTCCGGAGTGTCGTCGATTATAAGGTCGACGCCGGTAAGGGTCTCAAGGGCGCGGATGTTTCTGCCCTCGCGGCCGATGATGCGGCCCTTCATCTCATCGTTCGGAAGCGGAACGACGGAGACCGTCGCCTCCGCGACATAGTCCGGCGCGCAGCGGGAAACGGCAGTTCCGAGAATTTCTCTTGCCTTTTCCTCCGCCTCGTCCTTGAGCTGCTGCTCAAACTGCATTATGCGCAGCGCCTTGTCGTGGGAGAGTTTGGCTTCAACTTCAGTCAAAAGCTGAGCCTTTGCCTGCTCCTCGCTGTAGCCGGAGATCCTTTCGAGCATTTCAAACTGGCTCTTCTTAATCTGCTCGGCTTCTGCAAGGCGCTCCTCAGCGGCCTGCATTTTTTCCTGTATAGCCTCTTCCTTTTTGTCAAGGCTGTCGGCTTTTTTGTCAAGGGACTCTTCTTTTTGCTGGTTGCGGTGCTCCTGCCTCTGTACCTCGGAGCGGCGGTCCTTTATCTCCTTATCCGCTTCGGAACGGAGACGGTGTATCTCGTCTTTCGCTTCGACGAGAGCTTCTTTTTTTCTGCTTTCAGCTGTTTTGATTGATTCGTTTACAATGCGTCTTGCTTCTTCTTCGGCGGAGCCGAGTTCGGCTTCAGCCACTCTGCGTCTATATGCAACACCCACGGGGAAAGCGATTATCAAACCAACGACCAAAGCGATGATGCCAGTGATCACGCAGACGAGAATATCGCTCGATGTCAAATCGGAGAAGATACTCAGGCCTTTAATGAAGGTCAAAAATTCCATTGGTGAATAGATATTCCTTTCTATATATTAAATGTCAAAGCCTTAAGTCGCAGACTTTCACATATTAATCTTATAATAATATATATTTGGGCATTATGTCAAGGAATTTCAGATAATAAATGAATAATTAATATCAAAAGGACAATAAACAGGGTCAAAAATTGCAATTTTAGGGAGTATTTTATATTTTAAATTATAATACTTTTAAATATTTTACTTTATTATTTTGAAAAATCCGGTTGACAAAATCAAGTCTTAGTGCTAATATGAAGTCCATATCAGAGAAATCGCTGATGGGGAAACTGATGCGGAATTTTGTCCCAGAGAGAATGCCGTTATTCTGAAAGGCATTTGTCAAAGCCGCAAAGGACCGGCCCCGGAGAGCCTGCAAGTTTTAGCGAACAGGCCGCGTTGCCGCGTTAAAGGCAAACTTTGAGTGCGGGGTTTACCCCGCGAACAAGGGTGGAACCGTGGAGCTTATGGAGCTTCGCCCCTTATTTGGGGCGAAGCTCCTTTTGTTTTATCGGAGGTTTGAAATGGAGATTTCTGATAATATATCTCTCCTGACTTCAAAGAACGCAAGCGAGGGCTGCGCGGCATTTAACAGGCTCCTTACGGAAAGCGGGAGCGGTCCCGAGGTTTACGAATATATGGAGCATCTTCTTTCCCTTACGGAGGACAAAAACTCCTTTGTCCGCACGAGGGCGCTGCTTCTGATAATCGCCAACGCAAAGTGGGACAAGCAGGAGCTTATCGACGCTTCCCGGGAAAAGCTGCTTTCGCACATGACCGACGGAAAGCCCATCACCGCAAGGCAGTTCATTCAGAATCTTCCGGATCTTGCGGCGCAAAAGCCCGGGCTTCGGGACGAAATCGCCCAAAGGCTCCGCAGCGCGGATTTTTCCGGATATAAAGATAGCATGCGTCCCCTTCTGGAAAAGGACCGAGAAAAAGCCCTTGAAAAGATTTAGTTTTTACGGCGGGTATTTCTCCCGCGATAAAATACAGCAAAACAATTGATTATATATGGAGGTAAAACAATGGTTAAAGTATCACTTCGCGGCGACGTCCATGAATTTGAAAGCGGCGTCACCCCCTATGAAATTGCCCAGAGCATCAGCTCCGGACTTGCAAGAGTTGCCTGCGCTGCAAAAATCGACGGCGAGGGCTGCGACCTTCGCACCCCTATTGAAAAGGACTGCGAAGTCGAAATTCTGACTTTTGACGACCCCTACGGCAAAAAGGCCTTCTGGCACACCACAAGCCATGTCATGGCACAGGCTGTGCTCCACCTCTTCCCCGGCGCCAAATTCTCCATCGGCCCGGCTATTGACAACGGTTTCTACTATGATTTTGACGTGGATCAACCCTTCACCTCTGACGACCTTCGTAAAATCGAAGATGAAATGGCAAAAATCATTAAAACCGGCCTTGAGCTTCAGAAATTCAGCATGTCCCCCGAGGAAGCAAGGGAGCTTATGAAAGATCAGCCCTACAAACTCGAGCTTATTGAGGAACACGCCGGAAAAGGCGAAGCCCTCAGCTTCTACAAACAGGGCGATTTCACCGAGCTCTGCGCCGGCCCCCACCTCATGAACATTTCTCCTATCAAGGCATTTAAGCTCACCTCCACCACCGGCGCTTACTGGCGGGGCAGCGAGAAAAACAAAATGCTCTCCCGTATCTATGGCATATCCTTCCCGAAGAAAGCAGAGCTTGAGGCGTATCTTGAAGCCGTTGAAGACGCGAAGCGCCGGGACCACAACGTCCTCGGACGCCAGCTCAAATATTTCTGTAACAGCGACCTTATCGGCCAGGGACTTCCCTGCCTTATGCCGAAGGGAACCAAGCTCTTCCAGATTCTCAACCGCTACATTCAGGACAAGGAGGAGTACGAGTACGGCTACGTGATGACCAAAACTCCCCTTATGGCGAAGTCCGACCTTTACAAGGTTTCCGGACACTGGGACCACTATAAAGAGAATATGTTCGTCCTCGGTGACGAGGAGAAGGACAAAGAGGTCTTTGCGCTCCGCCCGATGACCTGCCCCTTCCAGTACCAGGTATATCTCAGCGAAAAGCACTCCTACCGTGACCTTCCTATCCGCTACGGCGAGACCTCCACTCTTTTCCGCAACGAAGCCTCCGGCGAGATGCACGGACTTATCCGTCTCCGCCAGTTCACCATCACCGAGGGTCACCTCATTCTCCGTCCTGACCAGCTCGAGGAGGAGTTCAAAAACTGCGTGAAGCTGATGAAAGAGGTTATGACCGACGTTGGTCTTTACGAGGACCTCACCTTCCGCTTCTCCAAATGGGACCCGGACAACAAGGACAAATATGAGGGCACTCCTGAAATGTGGGAGGAAGCAGAAAGCGCCATGAGAAAGATTCTCGACGACATCGGGCTTGAATACACCGAGGAAAAAGGCGAAGCCGCTTTCTACGGTCCGAAGCTCGACGTACAGGGCAAGAACGTCTTCGGAAAAGAGGACACTCTCGTAACCATTCAGATAGACATGATGCTTGCCCAGCGTTTCGGAATGACCTATACCGACCAGAACAACCAGCAGGTATATCCTTATATCATTCACAGAACCAGCCTCGGCTGCTATGAGCGCACCATAGCTCTGCTCATTGAGAAATACGCAGGCGCACTCCCCGCATGGCTCTCCCCTGAGCAGGTCCGCGTAATGCCTATCACTGAGGACCAGAACGAGTACGCCGAGGAAATCAAGAAAAAGCTTCTCCGTGCAGGCTTCCGCCCCACCTGTGACAGCCGCTACGAGAAAATCGGCTTTAAGATTCGCGAAGCCCAGCTTGAAAAGGTTCCCTATATGCTCGTTGTCGGCGCCAAAGAGATGGAGGAAGGCAAAGTTGCCGTCCGCTCCAGAAAAGACGGCGACCTCGGTGCAATCTCTCTTGACGAGTTCATCGCGAAGCTCCATGTTGAGGTTGACAACAAGGTTTGCAAATAATTTTGATACAGTTAAGCGGGCAGCCTTTTAAGGCTGCCCGCTTTTATTTTCCTCAAAAAATCAGATGTGAAAAATGCCCAATTCAGATTAAAAAATTGAAAACTGCAAAAATATATTGCAAGAGTTTTTCTACATAGTATATAATTATTTAACAGATTTAAAACAGAGGTGAGACTATGGCAGCAGATCTGCTTTCAAAAGTTTTTGATTATGTAATGAATGATGATATTCAGGGTGTGATGGACATTTTTTATCAGGAAACAGGCTGCCCCGTAAATTACGTTGACGTGCTTTTGCATCCGCTTGCTTTTGCTCCCAAGGAACGTATAGGTGATTATGTTTGGGATGAAATACTGAAATCAAAACTGATCCCAGTGGACGTACTTTCAGCGCTTAATCAGAAAGATCTTATCAACACCTGCTATGAGGCAAAAAGACCGGTTTTGCTGAACGAAGAGCTTGTAAACGGACCGAAACGCATGCTCATGACGGTACAGCAAGGCAACGAAGTGCTAGGTTATGTCACAATCTACATTGTGAAGGAAAGCCTCGAACACGACCTCGATTATTACAGAAATATTCTTATTCAGCTTTCAAAAATAACCGCACTCATCCTCAAAAACAACGGAACAGAAAAACAGAATCTCAGCAATATCAACTCAGTTTTCATATCGTATCTCACCTCCAATAACATAAACAATGAACGTGAGCTTGATATGTGGAAAACTGTCATAAACATGGATCTTCGCCGGAAACATTGTTTCATCTGCGTCACTGTTCCGAGACATAAAGACCGTTCTATCCTGCAATATATAGCAGAACAGACAGGCGGAACAGATATTCTTCATAATTCGGTGATTGAAGAAGACTGTCTCTATTTTTTTGTCAACGGCATACAGGACAAAGATGGATTTTATAAATATGTAAAAAAACGCTTTTCTGAATTTTTTGAATTCAACATAAAAATCGGAGTCAGCAATATTTTTGATGACCTGTTTTTATCCGGCTATTATAAACAGCAAGCGCGGCTTGTTTCCTCATATTCCGCAAAAGAAAAAATCAGTTTTTTTGACGACTGTGTCCCAGGAGAACTTATAAAAGAGCTGAAAAACAGCGAAAAAATCAAACAATGGATCCACCCCATTTTTGATGACCTTAAAAAATACGACAGTATACATAATACTGAATATTTTTCAACTCTTGTTTCCTATATAAAAAATCTCGGTTGCACACAGAAAATTATTTCCGACCTGAATATTCACCGCAACACCCTTCCTGCAAGAATAGATTTTATTGAACATAAAATGGGGTACAACATTGATTTAAAATCGTTCAATGATTTCTTTGCCCTCGCCGCAAGCGTTATTTGTTTAACCGATATGCATAATGCACATCGAAGCTGACTCATAATCGTTTCTATGCCTATTCTTTTTTATCCTTACCTCATTTATACTTTAGTTGTAATGCGATTAAAGCGCATGAAGGAGGTATACAAATGGAAAAAATGAAAGCCGTAATTTATAACGGCATAGGTGACGTTGAAGTCAGAGAAATTGAAAAACCCACAGTAAAAGAAAACGATGTTCTCGTTAAAGTTGTAAGAGCCGGTATCTGCGGAACAGACGTAAACGCATATAAATTCGGAGGCGCCGTATCCGGCATTGACGACGGAAGCGAATTCGGACATGAAATGGTTGGATATATCTGTGAGCTCGGCAGCAAAGCTGACCCTGAGCTTAAAGAAGGAATGAGAGTATTCGTGCATCCTCAGTTCTGCAGCCATCTCGGTGCGGCACATTCCTGCATGGCTGGAGCCTTCTCCGAATATGTCCTCGTCGAGAACGCAAAACTTGAATACAACCTTTTTGAACTTCCTGAATCCGCTTCTTATGATGAGGCTGTCGTTACAGAGCCCTTCAGCGTAGGCACTCATGGTGCAAACACTTCCAGGGCGAAAATAGGTGAAAAAGTCGTAGTATTCGGTGCCGGAACCATCGGCCTTTGCGCTGCAGCATGTCTTCTTGCAAAGGGCATCAAGGACGTAGTCGTTTCCGACGTTGTTGATTGGCGCCTTGATAAAGCCAAAGCTATCGGTGCCATTCCTTTCAACTCCGCAAAAGGCGACCTCGGCGAGTTTCTTATGGACAAATACGGCTATGACCTCATCGGTTTTGGCACCAAGGCCGCAAAAGTTGACGCTTATATCGATGCTGCCGGCGCTCCCTCCGTCCTTCAAGACTTTCTCAATATTGCAAACACCGGTTCAAGAATGGCCGTAGTTGCCATGTATCACAATATGGTTCAGATACAGCCCACAAACATTCTTCTCTCTGAGTGTGAAATACTCGGTTCCTGTGCTTACAACAACAAAGACATACATGAAGTCCTTGACAACCTTGGAAGCAAACGTACCAAAATAACGGAAATTATCACCGACCACTTTAAACTTGATGATGCAAAAGAGGCTTTCGCTGTTGCAGCAGACTCTTCCAGATCTCTTAAAGTTGTTATTGACTTTGATTGATACTCCCAAAAAAATCCCTCCGTTTAACGGAGGGATTTTTTTATTCTGAAGCGCTATGCATGGCGAGCACCGCTTCGAGCACGGTGTCAACGCCGTTTGCGTAGTCCTCAATGGTCTGATATATTTCAATATCCGGCATGAGGGCATCGTATTCGTACCCGGGCCAGAAATTTATATAGTACGAACCGAATGCAAACACGAGTTTGTTATTCGGAGTCCGGTACATTCCGTCGAGCATATACCCTACTCCGTTCGGCGGCTCGGAAGAAGGTCCGTCGACTATAACGGCTCCTTCCACGTTCTGTTTGATGAGCGCAGGTATTACCACCGCCCGGGAAATGCTTCCGTCGTTTATGAGAACATATACCTTTCCGAATTCATCGCCGCTTAGCATTTCGATAAATCTGTCATAGCTTTGAGTTCTTCCGCCCATGTTGTCACGGGCGTCAATTATCGTCTTTTTGACCGGGGAAACTTCGTTCACTTCGCTCTGAATGTCCGAAGCGAATTTTGCGAACGTCTGGTACTCCTTATCCTCAAACATATTTACTTTAATATATAAAGCGTCGTCCGAGAATTTCAAACCAACAACAGTCCAGCAGAAGCGCGCAAACAGTTTCTGTTTAGGCACTTGGTGATGTAAGATTGTCTTACAAATACTCATGCTCTTAGGGCGGCTCTTCTTTATTTATCCTTTCTCGTTAGAAATAGAAATATTACAAGCACCCCGAAGCCCGCGCCGAAGCAATCCAGAATAACGTCGGCAACGCTGCTGCCGCGGTTTGAAAAAATCTGTATAGTCTCATCAATGGCGGCGCAGGCGGCAGAAAAGGCGAAAGCCTTAAGACAGCCTTTTTTTCTTCCCCGCAAAAGCAGTGCTGTGAGGCCGCCGAGGGCGGCGAACTCGCAGAAATGGGCGACTTTCCGAAGGACGGCGGAGTTCACTCCGCCGGAGGTATCGCCGCCTGAAATTTGTATAAGCCCGCTTTGGACGCTGTCGCTGAGTAGCTGCGAAGCCTCCCGCGAAAGGAGGGAGTTTCCCCAGATAAAGACGAGCACCGCCGCTATAGCGATTATGAGCAGCTTTTTATTCTTCATATCCGTTTGGGTTGCGGCTCTGCCAGTTCCAGGCGTCGCGGCACATGTCGACAACGGAAAGCTCCGCTTTCCAGCAGAGGACTTCGTTTGCTTTTTTTACGTCAGCGTAGTATTCGGGAAGATCACCGGCCCGCTTCGGCGCAAATTCGTAAGGCACAAGGTGTCCGCATGCGGCGCTGAACGCGTCCACCATTTCAAGGACGCTCTCTCCTTTTCCTGTACCGAGATTAAAAATTACCGTTCCGGTGCGGCCCTCAGCAAATTTCATTGCGGCGATATGCCCTTTTGCAAGGTCCGTTACATGAATATAGTCCCGCACACCGGTGCCATCCTCTGTCGGGTAGTCGTTTCCAAAAATTTTGAGCACCGGCAATGCACCCACCGCGACCTTTGAAATATATGGCATTAAATTATTCGGGATACCCCTGGGGTCCTCACCGATAAGCCCGCTGTGATGTGCGCCTACCGGATTAAAATAGCGGAGCAAAACAGCGGAAAATCCCGGTTTTGATGCAGCAAAATCTCTTATTATCTGTTCAATAAACAGCTTTGTCCAGCCATAAGGATTTGAACAGGGACCCGTCTCCATATCCTCGCGGTAAGGAACGGCATTTTTCGGGCCGTAAACCGTAGCGGAGGAGCTGAAAATGAGACTGTTTACAGAATATTTGTCCATGAGCTCCAATGTGGTCAGAGCACAGTCGATATTATTGCGGTAATAATTAAGGGGCACGCTTACGGATTCGCCCACGGATTTATAGCCTGCGAAATGTATCACTGAGTCGATTTTGTTTTCAGCGAAAACCCGCTCAAAGGCGGATTTATCCGAAACATCCACATTGTAGAGCTTCGGGCGTTTTCCGGTTATCTGCTCGAGCCTGTCGAGCACAACCGGACTGCTGTTTGAAAAATTGTCGGCAATTATTACGTCGTTCCTGGCGGCGAGAAGCTCCGCCGCGGTGTGTGAACCGATATATCCGGCACCGCCGGTCAAAAGAACGGTCATTTTTTCACCCCCTTAAAACTTATAAAAACTTTGTTTAAATAGCGCCGTTTTCAGCCTTATTTTTCTTTCCTCGTCAGCAACGCCGCGCACTCAATATTGGCTGTGCGGGGGAACATGTCCACCGGCTGGGCGGCGGTGGGAGTATAGCCGTGGGAGGAAAGCACCTTGAAATCCCGGGCCATGGTGGCGGTGTTGCAGGAGACCATGACGATTTTTTCCGGCGACATGGCCGCAACTGCGGCAAGGGTCTCCTCGGAGCAGCCCTTGCGCGGCGGGTCGAGAATTACGACGTCCGGGCGAAGACCGCGTTTTTGGAGGGTCTCCGCGGCCTTTGCGGCGTCGCCGCAGATAAATTCGATGTTTTTTACGCCGCTTCGTTCGGCGTTTTTCTTTGCATTTTCAACTGCCTCCGGTACAATTTCCACTCCAATGAGGCGTTTCACCCTGCCCGCCATAGAAAGTCCGATGGTACCCGCTCCGCAGTAGAGGTCGAGGAGCGTCTCATCTCCTTTGAGGTTTGCAAGGCGGGCGGCTTCGGAATAGAGAAGCTCCGCGGCGGCGTGGTTTACCTGATAAAACGCCGCCGGAGACACGTCAATTTTTACTCCGCAGAGCACATCAGTTATGCCGTCTTTGCCGAAAAGGGTCACAAATTTTTTTCCGAGCACCACATTGGTGCGCTCCTTGTTCACGTTGAGCACAATGCTCACTATATCCTTGAACTGCGTGCTCAAAATGGAGGCAAGCAGCTCCTCCGACGGCAAACGGTCGCCGTTTATTACGATGCAGACCCCGGTCTCGCCTGTCACTTCGCCCTTTCGGATATATACCGCCCTCAAAAGCCCGCTGTGGCTCTTTTCATCATAGACAGAGATTTTCTTTTCATTTACAAAAAACTTCACCGCCCGGAGAATTTCAGAAAATTCCTCCGGCTGCAGAAGGCAGGATTCGCAGTTTATGACGTCGTGGCTTTTTCGGCGGTAAAAGCCGAAAACGACCTCTCCCCGATCGTTCTTCCCCGCCTGATAAATGGCCTTGTTGCGGTATCTTTCACAGTTTGGGGACGGTTTTGTTGGAAGCGGGTCGAGGGAGAAGCCGCCGATGCGGCTTATGTGGTCCTTCACCCAGCCGGTTTTTATCTCCGTCTCGGCGGCATAGTCAATATGGCGAAGGGCGCACCCGCCGCACTCTCCGAAAACCGGGCAGTCCGGGGCTATGCGCATTTCTGCAGGCTTTACCACTTTTTCAAGCTCGCCGTAGAGGCAGGTTTTGCCCGCCTTCGCGATTTTAACCAGCGCTTTATCTCCCGGGGCCGTAAAAGGGGTGAACATGACCATCCCTTTATAACGCGAAACACCGCTGCCCTCATTTGTGACAGCGGTTATTTCGGTTTCAACTATGGAATTTTCTTTTATAATGTCCTTATTCATCGGATCAGTCCTCCGGGTAGGCAATGCTGCCGGAATAGGTCTGGGTGAGGAGGCTCTCAATATTGGCAATGTGGAATTCCGTATTCGCGGCGGAAACATTGTTTATGATGAGCACGTCGGTTATGCCGCGCTCCTTCACAAGGTCCACAATATTGCCCTCATAGTATCTTTCATCGACGATATAGGTCTCGTCGAATCCGGAGGCAATATATGTGGAGGGGGCATTGCCGTAGGATTCCTTTATAATGAGGCATTTTCTTCCGTTTCCGACGTTTGTTTTAACTATTGTCAGCGGGAAGTCTCCTCCGAGGTAGACGCCGTAGGCGTTTACGCCCTTTGCATAGGAGGCCATGACGGTGGTCTCATAGTAGTTGGCAAGGTCGCCCTTCTTGTACTGGTATGCGGTATAGCTCACCGGGAATTCGCACCACTCCACATAGTCCGGGTTATTGTAGAGGTCCTCGGACTGAGTGCCGGAATAGAGCGTGCCGCGGAAGTCCTCAATTATATGCTTGGTATAGTCAGAATAATCATAGTAAGGCAGACCTGCGGATTCCATAAATACAGTATATGCGTAATACGCGCCGAGGCCCGTCCAGTGGTGGTCGGTGTTGAAATAGATATATTCCTTGGAGTGTTCTTTCAGAATACTGTAAGCATCGACTGCGGTAATACCGCTGTCAAGGCCGGAATAAATCTTGTCAATGCTGTCCTTCTGGGATTTGGAAAGGCTAGAAAATCTCGACGGCAGGGCAAATTCCGCGTGCTTCGGCACCACCATATTGTAAATATTCACGTTTTCGGGCAGAGCAGCGCGGTATTTGTTGATGACGGAGGAATAATACTCAGCCATTTTTGTGCTTCCGCCGAAAAGCTCAAAGCCCATATTTTTATAGATATATATTCCGGCCACGGTCTCGCCGTTTTCGCCGTTGTCCTCAGCATCGGCCCAGTCGGTCTCACTGCTTTCGGGGGCAGAGCTTTCGCTCTCCCCGATTGCTTCGCTTTGGCTCTCGTTTGAAACGTCGGAGCTCTCCGTTACGGAGGAAGTTTCTTCGCTCGGAACCGAAGGCTCGTCCTCCTCATCGGGAAATACCGGAGCGGGACCGTAAAGGGCGCCGCTTATATGAAGTCCCCTTCCCTCCTCGACCATACCTTTAAGGCGGACAAAGCCGTCCCGGAAAGCAAAGGTGTCGGCAAAGGAAAGTTCCACCTGCGCGGTATATTCCCCCGCGAAAAGGCTTTCGAAGCTAAATTCCGGCATTTGGACAAGGTCCCGGCGCTCGTATTCGGAATAGGTGGGCTGCGGAAGCGCCCAGCAAAGCACGCCGAGCACTAAAATTATGACGGCGCAAACGGCGACGCCGATTATCATCAAAAGCTCGTTTTTATTGTTGTCGGCGTTTTCGCCGTAAACTCTTTTGTCAATATTCATATATTCCGCACCCCCTTAGAATTTATAGTACAGGAACGGGTTGTAGCTCGAACCTACGAGCAGGGCGGTGTTCACAAGGAGCATAGCCGCGTTCGCGGGTATCTGAACAAGCTGCATCGGCTTTTGGAGCTTCGGGTGTTCCTCAATGAATTTTTTGACCGTCGGGACGATCGGCATGCAGAAAGCCACCGCCGCGATAATCCAAAAGACGTTATTTTCGAGAACGAGCTCGAGGGAGATATCCCAAAAACCGGTTCCCGCCGCGCCGAACATCACCCTGAAGCAGTCCCACATCGCGCCGAGGTCGTCGAAATAGAACATTACCCAGCCGATGAGCACCGCAAAGAGGAGATAGATATTAGAGAGCACGGGCACTTTTTTGAGCACCTTGAGAAGGAAGAGCTTCTCAATAATAATGAGCACGCCGAACCAAAGACCCCAGAAAATGAAGTTCCAACTCGCGCCATGCCAAAAGCCGGTGAGGAACCAAACGATAAAGAGGTTGAGGTACTGGTGACGGCGGTTGCCACCAAGGGGAATATACACGTAGTCCCGGAAAAACTGTCCGAGGGACATATGCCAGCGGCGCCAAAATTCCGTGGCGGAACGGGAAATATAGGGGTAGTTGAAGTTTTCGAGGAAGTGGAAACCGAAAATCCGTCCAAGACCTATCGCCATATCCGAATAACCGGAGAAATCATAGTAAATCTGTATTGAATACATTATAATTCCGAACCAGACCACAGCGGTGGCGCTTTTCGTAAGGTCTCCGGAGAGGTAATCCTCCGCAAATTTGCCGGCGACGTTTGCAATGAACACCTTTTTGGTGAGGCCCACGAGGAAGCGTGCGGTGCCGGAGTAGATGTCGCTGAGCGTCTCCTGCCTGCTGTTGACCTCTGCGGCTACGTCCGCGTATCTCACGATAGGGCCGGCCACAAGCTGAGTATAGAGGGAGACGTACATGAGAAATTTCATGTAGTTGTGCTGGGGCTCAACGTTTCCCCGGTAGCAGTCAATGGTGTAGCTGAGGGTCTGGAAGGTATAAAAACTGATGCCTATCGGCAGGGCAAAGGACGGAACGGGGAAATTTAGCCCCGTTATAAAATTTATATTTTCAACAAAAAAGCCGCTGTATTTAAAAATACCGAGAAGCCCGAGGTTCAGGACCAGTGATGAAATGAGCGCCAGCTTCGCGCCGATTTTTCCGCGGTTTCTTTCGATTATGAGACCGTGGAAATAGTCGATTGTGGCGCTGAAAATGAGCAGCGTCACCCAAACCGGCTCGCCCCAGGCATAAAATACGAGAGAAAAAAGTATCAGTACTGCGTTCCTAAAGCCCCTGTTTTTCGTTATGAAATAAAAAATTATGTTAAGGGGCAGGAACAGGTAGAGAAAAAAGAGATTTGAAAATACCATTTGTCGTTTTCCGTCCTATTGTTTTAATTTGGTCTTAAATATAGTGTTAAATTTTTTTCATTTTACTGCATCCTCTGCAAAAATATAATAACTTATTTTACCGTTCATTTCAATATAAAATAAAAAAGTGGACAGCGCCATTTTTATTTCAGGCGGAAAAGGAGCCTGCCCATGCCTTTGAAGGAAAACGGGATAAGGGGCCAGAAATAGCTTTTTTTGCCCTCAATTTTTGTGGAAAGTATGAGATATACAGTAAAGGCAAGACCCGCGGCGAAGCCCCATATTCCGAAAAGCGCCGTCAAAACGAGCATCAGCATGCGCATAAACTTTATGGCATAGCCAAGCTCGTAGCCGGGCTGGCTGTAATTTGCCATGGCAACGAAGGCCATATAGAGCATGGTCTCAGCGCAGAACCAGCCGGACTGCACGGCGAAGTCGCTGACAATTATGCCTGCAATTATCGAAAAAGTTGAGGATAGCATGCCCGGGGTGTTGAGGGAGGAGAGCTTCAGCCCGTCTATGACAAATTCGAGCAGCAGAAGCTGGAGCACTATCGGGACGTTCGGCTCCTCCGTTATGAGCACGAATTTTAGGCACTGGGGCACATAATCCGGATAGCGCAGGGCCAACAGCCACACCGGAGTTACGAACAGCGTTACCACCATTGTGAGCAGCCTTGTTATGCGAAGGTACGCCCCGGTCAATGGCGGAAAATAGTAGTCGTTGGCGTCCTCTGCAATGTCGAAAACCGTGGCCGGAGTTATCATGGCAGTGGGGGTGTTGTCAATGAGGATTATGAGGTCCCCCTCTAGGATCTGGGCTGCGGCAACGTCCGGCCTTTCAGTGAATTTATATTTCGGGAAAGGATTCCAGCGCATTTTCCCGTTTATGACGTTTGCCATGTCCTCCTGGCTCATGGACATGGCATCTATCTGTGAGTTCTGGATTTTGCTTCGGACAGCATCCAGCATTTTCCTGTCCACCCGGTCGTTAAGATAGCAGAGGGCAACATCTGTTTTGGAGACTTTTCCGATGGACTGGTACTCAATGCTGAGGTTCCGGTCCCGTATCCTGCGGCGGATAAGGGCCGTATTCTTCGTGAGGGTCTCAGTAAAGCCGTCCCGGGAGCCGCGCATTACCTTGTCGCGGTCCGGCTCGCCGTTTTCGCGCTGGGGGTAGGCACGAAGCTCCATGATGAATGCTTCGGAGAAGCCCTCCACCATGAGCGCCGTTTTTCCGCTGAGCACGGCTGTGACGATTTTATTGCACTCCGTCTCGGTGCTCAAGCTGCTGTAAGGTATGTGGCCCTGCTTAAAAATCTCCTCGCTGCGAACGTCAGCAGGGTCAAGTCCCTCGAAGGACTCGAGAATTTTTTCGAGGAGGTCCTCCTTCACAAATCCGTCTATCATATAGAGCAGGGCGCTTTTCCCGCCGAAGGTGATCTCCCTTTTGAGAATATCAAAATTCCGGTCCTTGCAGAAAACGCCGTCAAAATAAAGCCTGTTTTCCTCAATATCCGTACTTATATTCATAAAATAAACGCCGCCTTTCCCGGATATTTTTCCAGAAAAGGCGGCAGATTATACATTTGCGGGAAATTATACGGGAAAGGCGGCCTTCCCGCTCACAGGGTTTTGAATTTTCCGGAGACCTCATTTTTAAGCAGGCTCCCGAGGACGCTTTCGAGCATGACGCCGTAGCGCGGATCGGAACCGTAGCTGAAGGTGGTCTTTACGCAGAGCTCGGCAAAGGCAGTGGCCCTGCCCATGGCTATCGGAAGGCTCGCCCCGCTGAGCATGGCTCCGGTGAGCACGGAGGCATATATGTCGCCGCAGCCGGGATAATTTACGGGCACGTATTCGCAGGGCACATACCAGAAAGATCCGTTCTCCCCGTCGTAGCCGATGTTGGCAAGCTCGCCGGAGGTGAGCTCGGCCCCTGTCACCACGACGCATTTCGGCCCCAGACGGCTCAGACGGAGAAGCATGCTCCTTGCATCCGAGCGGTTCAGCGGAGAGGTGCTATAGCTTTCGCCAAGCAACATGGCGGCCTCGGTCATGTTCGGCGTGATGAGGTCCGCCACGGCTACAAGCTCCTTCATGCCCTTCTGAAGGCTTTCGCCGCAGGTTTTATAGGCCTTTCCGTTGTCGCCCATGACGGGATCCACCACCTTCAGCGCTCCGGGGTAGGACCTGAAAAACTCAAGGCAGCTTCCCACCTGCTCCTCGCTGCCGAGGAAGCCGGAATACACCGCTTCAAAGTCTATTCCGAGCTTTTTATAGTGCTCGAGAGCCGGGTGTATGTAGTCCGTCAGGTCCCTGAAAACCACATCCCCAAGCCCTCCGGTATGAGTGGAGAGAACGGCAGTGGGCACCGGGCATACCTGTACGCCCATAGCCGACAGGACCGGCAGAATTACGGATATGGAGCACCTCCCGAAGCCGGAGAGGTCATGTATTGCGGCGACGCGCGCCGGGCGTTTTTCCATAGGACTTATGCCTTCTTTCAAAATGGAGTGATTTTCAGCCGTTTTAATTTTTTACACAAAATCCGGCAAAAATTTCAGCGTATCGCAAAAATATTGCGTGAAAAAATAATAACAATAAAAGAGAAATGGAGGTATTTTTATGACAAGCACAAATAAAAACGTCACCACAGCGGCCCTTTCCGGCGCCGCAGCCGCAGCAGTAGTCGGCACAGCTGTTTATATGATGAACGGCAAAAGCAGAAGCGTCCACAAAATCAAGCGGAATGCCGCTAAAACCGTACACGCCATGGGGAGCATTGTCAGCGGAGTTTCAGAAATGCTGCGTTAATTGAGCTCGTCAATGGTCAGGCCATAGCTCGGCAGAAATTCCTCAATGAAGGTATCCGCTTCCGGCAGGCGCATATCCTCTATGGCTTTCATTATGCTCAGCTTTGCCTTTGAAAATTCCTTATTGCCGGAGTTTTCCTCCTCTACGCACTTTATCAGTGCGGAAATTTTATCGGCCGCCTTAAGGAGCTTCAGAAGCTCAGGGTCCTCGCCGCTGTGCTCAAGGAGCGGAGCATAGTCCGCCTGGAGGTCCTCCGGGAGCATTTCGACCAGCTTCTTATTGGCGACCCTTTCCACCTTCTTATATGCCTCCTTGATTTCCGGGTTGTAATACTTTATCGGGGTGGGCATATCGCCGGTGAGTATCTCGCTGCAGTCGTGATAGATCGCTAAAAGCACGAGCCTTTCCACGTCGCAGTTTCCGCCGAAGCGGCGGTTTCTCAAAAGACCCAGGGCATGGGCGATAACGGCGGTGTCAAGGGTATGCACCGAAAGGGATTCCTGCTGGCTGTTTTTCATCAGCGACCAGCGGAAAATATGTTTCATTCTTGAAAGATAGGCATAAAAGCGGCTTTCCTGCATTTTTTCTCCTCCGAACTGCAACAGATCAGCAGATTTATTGCACTTAATGAATGGAACGCGCGTTTCCAAAACTTAAAAGCCCGCGGCGGCGTCCACCAAACGGTCCTTGCGCAAAACTATTATACAGCTTTTTTCATCAAATGAACAGAGCTTTTTTGCGTAAACTCCGTGCTGCCGCGGGCCAATTTTTTAAGTTGCCTCTTTAAAAATAGAATAAAAGGGGTTATACTATAAAAAACTCCTTCATTTTTCGGAGGCAGACAATAAATTTGTTTCAGAGGACATTCAAATGACAGGTATCCGCAAATTTATGAACAAAAACATGCACTGGGCGGCGCTTTTTCTCGCGGCGGTCTGTGCCATCATCACCGTGGGGCTCGTAGTCTACCGCAACGGCGGAATTTTTACATATTACGGCGACTATAACTGCCAGCAGATCTGCTTTTATATGCACGCCCATGAACTTGTGAAATCCGGACAGATAGGCTGGGACTGGGTCACGGACCTCGGCGCAAACTTCATCGGTTCCTATTCCTTCTACCTGCTTTTCAGCCCGTTTTTCTGGCTGACCCTGCCCTTCGACACGGCTGTGGTGCCGTATCTCATGGCTCCGCTCTTCGTGCTCAAGTTCTGCACCGCCGCGTTTACCGCATATTTTTATGTGGTGCGCTTTGTCAGGGACAAACGCTTTGCCGTCATCGGCGGGCTGCTCTATGCTTTCAGCGGATACTGCATATATAATCTTTTTTTCAACCATTTCCTCGACGTCGTGGCGTTTTTCCCGCTGATGCTTATCGGCCTTGAAATGCTCATCACAGAGGATAAGCACGGGCCCTTTGCTCTGGCGGTGGCTCTCAACGCCGTAGTCAACTACTGGTTTTTCATCGGAGAGGTTTTCTTCGTCATCCTCTATTTCTTCATCCGTATAACCGATAAGAACATCAGCTCCAAATTCCGCTGCTTCCTCTATGTGGCGCTGGAATCCGTGCTCGGTCTTTGCCTCTCAGCGGTGGCGGTGCTGCCCTCGGTGCTCGCCATTGTCGGCAACCCGAGGACGGGTGCGGACGACCTCATAAACGGCTGGTCGCTCTGGCTCTATTACAGTGAGCAGCGGATACCCGCAATCATTGCGAGCTTTTTCTTCCCGCCGGATATGCCCTCCAAACAGAACATGTTCACCGGGCAGGGAGCCCAGTGGGCCTCCATGGCGGGCTGGCTGCCGCTTTTCGGAATGACCGGCGCCATTGCTTTCGTCCGCTCGCGGAAAAAGAGCTGGCTCACCAAGATGATTGCCGCCTGCACCGTCTGCGCCCTCGTGCCGGTGCTCAACTCAGTATTTATCCTTTTCAACAATTCCTACTATGACCGCTGGTTCTATATGTTCGAGCTGATGCTGGTGCTCGCGACGGTCAAGGCGCTGGAATCCTCCTGCGGCGGAAGCGACGGAGAAGAGGAAGTAAACTACAAAAAAGGCCTCATCCCCGCCTTTGCCGTCACCATAGGGCTCATTGCGATACTGGTGCTCACGCCCGTCTATAACGGCGAGGACGGCTGGAGCTTCGGGCTGCTTTACAACAACATGTGGTTCCTTTTGAGCGCCTCCTTCGCCGTGATCAGCCTTTGCATCACGGCGGCGCTCTGGTACCTGAACAGAAAAAAATATTTCAAAAATCTTGCGGTCATTATGACTGCCGTCGTCTGCGCCGCCTACGGCTTTGCGTACATTCAGCTCGGCTACAGCTTTGCCGGGGACCACCAGGAGATAATCGACGACGCTGTGGGGCTTTACGGGGAAATGTCCCTGCCCGACGAGCAGAATGGCGATTTTGTCCGGGCGGATTTCTATGAATGTTTTGAAAACATGGGGCTTTACTGGAACATTCCCTCCATACGCTGCTTCCACAGCATAGTTCCCTCCTCCATTATGGAGTTTTACCCGGAGGTAGGAGTAAAGCGCGACGTTTCAAGCAAACCGGAATACAGCTTCTATGGGCTTCGGGCTCTGCTCTCCGTAAAATACCTCTATGCGGACGCTGACGAAACCACTCCCGATACAGTTATCTGCGAGGGCTTCAAATACCACAGCACCGTCAACGGCTACAACATTTATGAAAACGAGAACTACATTCCCATGGGCTTCACCTATGAGTACTATATCACCGAGGAGGAGTATTACGCCGTGCCGGAGGGACAGCGTGACAAGGTGCTCGTCTCCGCAATCGTCCTCAACAACAGCCAGATACTCCGGTACAGCTCGAGCCTCAAGCACCTGGACGGCGGCCCGGATATGTATATGAGCTATGACGTGTTCACGCGCCATGCTGAGGACAGGGCAAACAACTCCTCCCTCTCCTTCAAGGTCACCAGCAGCGGCTTTACCTCCAGCATCTTCCTTAGCCACAAAAACCTCGTTTTCTTCTCCGTGCCCTATGACGAGGGGTGGACAGCTTACGTCAACGGCGTCGAGACTGCCATTGAGCGTGTGGACACCGGATTTATGGCCGTTTACGCTGACAAGGGCGTAAACGAGGTAGTATTCGTCTATGAAACTCCCGGGCTCAAGGCCGGAGCGGTCATCAGCGCCGGAGCACTTGTCATTATTGTGGCATATATCGTCTACTTTATCATAAAAGACAGGCGCCGCAGGGAAAACCTGCTCATAGATGAGTATTACAAGAATCAGGCCGCCGCGGCTGAAAGCGACGAGCCCGAGCTCCCACCGGAGGAGGATATGACCGTCGTCCGCAGGCCGGAGGACACCCCGCCCTATGAGGAATATACCGGGCCGGAGGAAAAAATTTATCCTGAACTTTGAATATTTTTGCAACATTTTCTCCCAAAACCGACACTATATTTACGAAAAGGAGGAATAAAAATGAAAAAATTACTCACTTTGCTCCTGGCACTTGCCCTGATTTTCTCTTTCAGCGCCTGCGGCGCGTCGTCAAAGTTTGACGACGGATATGACTATTATTATGACTACGCTTCGGCAGAGCCTGAGTCATCTTACAGTTACAGCGAAGAGGCTTTCGATTCCGCCGCAGGTACCAGCGGTGAAAGCATTACCGAAAGTCCGTCCCCCAGCGGCCGGAAGCTCATACGCAGATTCGAGCTTGACGTCGAGACCCTCGAATTCGACGCTTTTGTTTCCTCCGTCAAACAAAAGGTCGCCGAATACGGCGGATATATTGAGAGCTCCAGTATCAGCGGCAACTCCTACAGCTATTCTTCCGGAAGAAGGGACGCGAGCTTCGTCTGCCGGGTGCCCTCCGACAGGCTCGATGAATTTGTGAACACTGTCGGCGGCCTTGGCAACGTCACCTACTGCTATGAGGACAGCGACGACGTTACTCTCAACTATGTGGACGTTGAAGCGAGGGTCGCTTCCCTCCAGACTGAATATGACCGCCTGCTCGAACTTCTGGCGGAGGCGGAGAACATAGACAGCATTATCGTCCTCGAGGAGAGGCTCTCCGAGGTGCGCTACCAGCTTGAAAGCTACAAGAGCCAGCTTCGCACCTATGACAATCTCATAGATTACAGCACCGTGAACCTAACGGTAACGGAAGTGAAGCGCATTACCGAGGCGGAGCCCGAGAGCGTCTGGGACAGAATTGCGAACGATTTCAGCGATAACGTCTATGACATCTGGATAGGGCTTCAGGATTTCTTTGTCTGGTTTGTGGGCAATATACCATACTTCATAATCTGGGCTGTAATAATTGTAATAATAGTGGTCATAGTTAAGCTCTGCCTGAGGACCAGCCCTCGTTACAGAGCAAAAAAAGCCTATAAGAAAGCCGAAAAAGAGCGCAGAAAAGCTGAAAAGCTCGCAAAGAAAAACGGCACGGCACCCGCGCCTGAAGAAGCACCCAAGGCTCCGGAGGAGCAGAAAAAACGATGAAAATAAATAATTCCGGCATCTGAGTGCAATACCATTTTTGTGCTGCGCCGGCAGAAAACAAAATGCGGATTCTATATTCCGGAATATAAAAAATGTCCCGTGCTCAAATGAGCACGGGACATTTTTTTAATCAGCTTATTTTCCGGGCATGAATGGAGAGAGATATTTCGCGATTTTCGGAGCGGTCATGGTCTGGAGCCATACCCTGCCGGGGCCGGTTATGACCGTATCAAAAAGGCCCTCGCCGCCGAAAATTGCGTTTTTGACGCTGCTCACAGTCTGAACGTCCATTGTGCAGGTGGAGTCCATTATAGCGAGGACGCCGGTGTCGCAGACGATCTGCTCCCCGGGCGCGAGGTCATACTCGGGGCAGTAGCCGTCCACTTCGAGGAACACCATTCCGGGGCCGGTTATTTTCTGCATGATGAAGCCCTCGCCGCCCACGAGTCCCGCTCCGAGCTTCCTTTGGAAATATATCGAAAGGTCCACCCCTGCTGTGGCGCAGAGAAAACAGGTTTTCTGGCAGATTATGCTCTCGCCAGGCTGGAGCATTTTCGCGACTATTCTTCCCGGGAAGGACGAAGTGAATGCTATTTCGCAGTCGCCCTGGGCGATATAGTTGGACATGAAAAGACTTTCGCCGGTGAACATTCGGCCGATGGATTTTCCGAGGCCGCCCTGTGCTTTCGTTTCAGTTTTTACCGGCCCTTTGGACCAGGTTCTCGCTCCGGCTTCGCTGATGAGCATTTCTCCGGGCGAAAGTTTGATTATCAGGGCCGGAAGGTTGCCGCCCTCGATGGAATAATGCATGATTTTTCCTCCTTGCTTACGTCTTTGCCGTATTTTTACGGGAGATAGGGGTCGTTCTCCTCGTCCCACTCTGCTCCCTCTTCCCGGAGGAAGAAGGAAAAGTCAAAGCTCTCACCCTCAAATTCATAGGGGAACCAGACCTCAATGGCGCCGTTGTCAAGCCAGAAGGAGAAATACGGCTCGTCGTCCTCAACAAGATATATATTCAGCAGCCAGGCGTCCTCATCACCTATGTCCGCCTCAGCATATTCCGGGTAAAGCTCTATCCAGTAGGAAAGGAGGGGGCCGCCCTCAAGGTCGTAGTTGTCATAGAGCTCAAAGAAGGCCCTGCCGCTGTCGTCCGCAGCAATTATGCCCCACACCTCATATATCCCTTCGCTGTAATTCTCTTCTCCTAAGTGGTTGGAGATTTCAGCAAAGCCGTACCAGAAGGTGTTCTCTTTGAGTTCGGTGGTGGAGGACACGAAGGAATTATCGTCGTCGGGCGCTTCGCTCTCATAGGTCTCTCCAATATTGTTTTCAGCTATTATCTGCCTGCTGACACTGACGATGAGGCACACAATTCCTATAATCAGAATAAGGGCGACAGCGGCCACGGCGCATATAGCTATAATTATGGTTCTGTTCTTTTTCTTCCGCGCGGCATCCTTGTCCTCAGCGCAATCAACGCCCTGACCGTATTGGCAGTATGTACTCTGGGACGGAGGAACATATTCCCCGCTTATAGGCTCCTCCGGAGCGGAATATGAGCCGTAAACCGGTGTTTCTCCGGGCTGATAAGCGTCCTGGACCGGCTCGCTGACGCGTTCAGCGGGAGCGCTTTGCTCCTCCACTTTAGCTCCGCAGTTGGTGCAGAATTTTGCGCCGTCCTCGAGCTTCATTCCGCAGTTAGTGCAAAAGGCCATTTTAATATCCTTCCTTTCAAAAAAGTTCATTATTTGAACATTTCTTTAACGCACGCCGCAAAAAAGCGACAGCCTATGTTTCAATACTACCAAATCTGAGTTTTTTTGTCTACCTTATTTCAATCAAAAAAATATTATTTTAAAAAAACGCGTCTTTTGGCAAAGACGCGTTTTTTAGCTATAACTGTCGTCAGAGCTCTTTTCCCATCATTACGGTGCCGCCGGGCCTGAAGCCTAGCTTTTTATAAAAAGCCTCGTCCTCGGGAATGGTGCAGAGCTCCAGGGCGCGGATGCCTTTCCCTTTCAGGCGCTTTTCAAACTCCTTAAAAAGCGCAGTTCCTATGCCCTTTCCCCTCAGCTCGTTTTTTACACAGAACTCATTTACCGTAAAAACCGCTCCGTCATAATACTGCTTTTCATCTCCCATTATCATGCCGGCAATTTCGCCGTCAATGACGGCGGCAAGGCCGAAAAATCCGCCGTTTCCAATCATCACAGAAAGGCGTTTTTCCGCTGTTTTGGCGCTCCATTTCTCAAACCACGGCTCGGCGTTAAAAGCGTCGGCGTACATTTTCGCAAGCTCGGCGCAGTCCGCCGGGACTATTTCTCTGTAATCCATATAATTCTCCGCTCATTTTTTTGATAACATAATCATATCCCATATTTTATTTTCCGTCAATAGACCTCTGCCACGAATCCGTATGGGAGGCGATGTCCGCGGCAATCACCGTTCCGTCATAAACATAGAGCGTTGCGTAAACCTCGCCGGAGCCGGGAAAATTTTCTACCTTATAGCTGTATTTTGTGACAGTTTTGCCGAGGTAGGGCGTCAGGTCCATGCCCGAGGCAAGCTGAAGCTCATTATATTTTGTCAGCACCTCGTCAAACTCGGCAGGCAACTGCACCTCGACTACGGAGGAGGGCTCCTCAGCCGTCTTCCAGCCCATGGAAGCGATAAAATCCCTTCTGGAGGAATTATCCGTCACGTGGCGGGAAACCGCCTCCTCGGAGGGCTCAGGACCGTTTCCGCCGAAAAAGAAAAGGATCAGCGCGATTATCACCGCAAGTATCACGCAGAGAGCTCCCATTACCTTCATTTTTGTGGTTTTTACAGAAGCGGTTATCAAAAAAATCATCCCCCATATAAAACTGTCCGGCCCCGCCCGCAGGGCAAAAATAAAAGCCCTGTCAAAAGTATGACAGGGCTTTTTATTTTATTACTGGGGATTATTCCTTTTCCTCGGTCATCCACTGTTTTGCTTCCTCTATGACCGCGGCTTTGAGGCCCTCGTCGCGGAGCTCTTCGTAACGGTTGAACTCGAAGCTGAAGGAGCCTCTGCCCTGGGTCATGGAGCGGAGAGAAGTGGTGAAATCATGCATTTCGCTCATGGGGACTTCTGCCTCAACTTCGGAGTATCCGTCCTCACCCTCAACAGGGTTCATGCCGAGCACACGGCCGCGGCGTTTGTTGATGTCGCCGTAAAGCTCGCCGGTGGCGTCCTCGGGAACAACTACCTTAAGGGTGCCGATGGGCTCGAGAATTGCGGGGCCAGCCTGGGGGATACCTGCTTTAAACGCAAGTCTCGCGGCCATCTGGAAGGACATATCGTTGGAGTCAACGGGGTGGTAGGAGCCGTCAACAAGTCTCGCAAGGACGCCGACCATCGGGTAACCTGCAAGCACGCCGGTTTTGCAGGCTTCGCGCAGGCCCTTTTCAACTGCCGGGAAGAAGTTCCTCGGAACAGAACCGCCGAACACGGCCTCCTCAAATACCATTTCCTCGCTGTCAGTGGGCTCGAACTCAATCCAAACGTCTCCGTACTGGCCGTGGCCGCCGGACTGTTTCTTATGTTTACCCTGTACCTTGACTTTCTTGCGGATAGTCTCGCGGTAAGGTACGCGGGGTTTCTCAAGGCCAAGCTCAATGCCAAATTTGGATTTGAGTTTGCTGATAACTACGTCAAGATGCTGCTCACCGAGGCCGGAGAGGATCTGCTGCTTGGTCTCAGCATTGACCTCATAGGAGATGGTGGCGTCCTCCTCAACGAGCTTCGCAATGGCGGAAGCTATCTTGCTGTCGTCGCCTTTGCCTTTGAGGAACATAGCCATTCTGAGGCAGGGAGCCGGGAACTCAGCTTTTCTGAAGGAAACTACGCGTTTCGGGTCACAGAGGCTGTCGCCGGTGACGGCTTCAGCGAGCTTGGTGATAGCGCCGATGTCGCCGGCGCCGATGGAATCAACGGCCTCCTGCTGCTTGCCGCAGAGAAAGACCATTTTGCCAAGACGCTCCTGGGAACCGGTCCTCGGAACAACGGGGGTGGTGCCGGAAACAAGGGTGCCCGCAACCACTTTTACGAAGGAGAGCTTGCCGACAAAGGGGTCGGCAACGGTTTTGAAAACATAGGCCGCAAGAGGTGCATCGGGATCGCACTCGATTTTCACTTCATTGCCCTCGGCATCGACTACGCGCTCGCCGGCTATGGCTTTGGCGGAGGGGAACACCTTTTTGAGGGAGCTCATAAAGAGGGATACGCCTCTGAGAGTGAGGGCGTCGCCGCAGTATACGGGAGCGATGGTGTGCTTCTCAAGGCCATATTCAAGGCCTCTGATGCATTCTTCCTCGGTGAAAGGCTCACCGTTGAAGTATTTTTCCATGAGATCGTCGTCAGTCTCGGCAATAGCCTCGGCAAGGGCGTCCTCAAGCTCCTCTATTCTGCTGTCATTCGGGACCTCAGTTTCGATAGCTTTGCCCTTTGCGTCGAACTTATATGCCTTTTTGGTGAACATGTTGACGTAAACTTCACCCACAGGGATAATCACAGGGCAAACGGAAGTTCCGAATTTCTCCTTGAGCTGGTCGAAGGTTTTATAGAAGTCGGCATTCTCCTGATCCATTTTGGTTACGAAGAAAGCGCGGGTCTTGTGGCAGGTTTTTGCGAGTTTCCATGCTTTTTCTGTTCCGACGAGGACACCGGATTTTGCGGAAAGAGTGATAACTACCGTATCAGCAGCACGGACGCCTTCGTAAAGACCGCCGGCGAAATCGAAAAGTCCGGGAGTGTCGAGCACGTTGACTTTTACTCCGTCATATTCAAAGTTTGCCATTGCGGAAGAAACGGAGATATGACGTTTGACCTCCTCGGGGTCAAAGTCGCACACGCTGTTTCCGTCGGCAACAGAGCCGAGACGGTCAGTTGCTCCGGCTATGTAAAGCATAGCCTCCGCCAATGAAGTTTTACCATCAGAGCCGTGGCCCGCAAGGGCAATGTTTCTGATATTGTCTGCTGTGTACTGTTTCAAAGTATTAAATCCCCTTTCACATTGTGTCGTACGCCGTTATTATAGCAGAATACGGAAGGGTTTTGCAATATAATTCGGAAAAAAGTTATCAATATTAAATAGAATAATTCAGAATTTTTGAAAAATTCAAAAAAAATTGACAAAATTTATGGCACAAAATGAGGGTTTTCTCACACTATTATTTTAGTATATACTATTTACCAAGAGGTGATCCAATGCTTACAATGCTCAAAACACTGAGAAAACAAAAGCGGCTGACTCAGCGGGAGCTGGCCGACGCTTTACATATATCACAAACCTCCGTCAGCAAATACGAAAGGGGCGAATCCGAGCCCGACCTTGAAATGGTCGTTCTGATGGCTGATTTTTTCGGGGTGACAGTGGACAGCTTTCTGCGGGTCTCAGACAATGCCTGAAGTGCCGTCAAAATCCGGCAGGAGCTCCGCCGGTGCGATTTCCGGGAAAAGGTAGGCTCCCGGCGCTTTTTTGAAAGCCGCCCGCATGGCGGCGGCAAGGAGCTGCCCCGTAAGAGACGGGTTATCTATCCTCATCTCAAAACTGAAATTCTGGTTTCCGGCTCCGGCTGAAACGCCGTACCGTTTCAGCAAAACGCCGTGGCCGGTATTCCAAACGCTGTCAGTTTTATCCACAAAACAGACAGCGGTTTTGTCGTGCTCAAAATACGGGTCGGACAAAACCGCGTGCTCAATCTCCTCCTTATCTGCTCCGTTTTCAGGCACGATATATACTTCCCGCCGGTGCTCGCCGAAACCGGCAGGGAGGGTCATGGAAACGGCATCCGCAACTCCAGGCAAAGCGCGCACCGCCGCGGAATGGCCCATGCTCATGCCCGGGCCGAAATCCGTATAGGTGGTTCCCTCCGGCGCGGCGGCAAGGAGCAGGGCGCGCAGTGCGGAATCAAGCCCCGGGTCCCACCCGGCGCCGACGGCGGCGGCCGTGCCGCCCGCTTTCGCGGCGGCCTGGAGACGCCTTTTAAACTCAAAAATTTCGCCGTGTATATCAAAACAGTCCGCCGTAAAAATGCCGTGCTCAAGGAGGGGCACAGCAAATCTCTCCACAAGGCGGGAGGGAATGCAGATTATAACGCCGTCGGGCTTTTTTGGCAGTCCAAAAGTCGAAATTGCCGCAGGCACGCCGGGAAACTCAGCCACCTGCTCCCCCGCCCTGCGGATAAAGCCGCAAAGGCGCATATCCGGAGCTCTTTCCACAGCCCTCGCGGCGGCAAGACCCACATTCCCAAGGCCGGCTATCGCAATATTTTTCATAAAAAACACCTCCATATTCGTTAAGGATATGAAGGCGGACAAAAGAAAATCCCCGCCTTGGCGGGGATTTTTAAAATTTACATCAGTTTTTGCGTTTGAGCACGAAAGCGCCGCAGACAGCGCAGGCGGCCATAAGTCCGATGAACACGGGAGCGCCGGTATTGGGGTTGTCTTCCTCTGCTTCAGGTTCCGCGCCGACAACGATTGTGACGGTGTCACGGACGGGCGCAGGTTCGGATTCAGAAGCGGGGGCGGACGAAGAAGCAGAAGTATTCGGAAAATCCTCAGATGCAAACGCCTCCACTCCGCAGCAGAGAAGCATTGCGAGCATGAGCACGAGGGCTACGATTTTTTTCATTATAATTTCCTCCTCTTGCGCGCAGGAGCACATTTTCTTTACCGCAATGTAAAGAAAATGTGGAGCGCCCCACACAGCGCATTTTATTTGTGGAAAGTATATCACAGCACACAAAACAAATCAATTCCGCATATCAGAAAATTTTGTACGATAAAATTGGTTATTTCGACGAAAAAACTCGACAAATAATTCCTATCTGATTTCGATGGTAAAGTAAAAAGCGCAGTCCGCCGCTTTGGACTGCGCTTTTTTATCCGATTTTTATTATCTTTCGACGATGTATTTGTGAACGCGCTCAGGAAGGTCCTCTTTTTCGCAGGAGGCGGTGAAAGTCATGCAGATGTTATAGTCATCGCAGAGCCTCTTGAGCTTGTCGGTCATTTTCGCAAAGGCGTCGTAATCGCGGCCGCCGATTTTGAAGGTGGCGTCTACAAAAATATCGCTGATGTCGTAGTTCCCTGCGACAAGACCGGAAAGGAAGCCATAGAATGCGTTGAAATCAGAGATGTCGTACTCATCAATGTCGACGAGACGGACGCTGTGGTCAACGTCAAAGCGGAGGTTCTGTCCTCTTTCAATGGCGACAACGCAGCCGCTACTGTTTTTTACTGCTTCCTGAATGCTGTCCATAAGGAATTTGGTTTTGCCGGAGCCTTTAAGGCCGATTATAAGTTTGATCATTTTTAATGTCTCCCTCTGTTCTTTGTATTATCATTGCGCGAACGCAGTTTGACCGTCAGTCAAGTTTGGCTTCAATAGCCGCTCTCATGTCCTCGTAGCCGGGTTTCCCGAGAAGCGCGAACATATTCTTTTTATAGCTCTCCACGCCGGGCTGGTTGAAGGGATTTACTCCGAGCATATAGCCGGAGACGGAAACCGCAATTTCAAAGAAATATATGAGTTTTCCGACCTCAAAGGGGCTTCGCTCCGGAACCGTTATTACGATATTGGGAACGCCGCCCTCGGTGTGTGCCGCGAGGGTTCCGAGCCGGGCTTTTTCATTTATCTCGCAAAGGTCCATACCGGCGAGAAAGTCGAGCCCGTCGAGGTTTTCCTCATCCCGCTCCACCGGAAAGCTGTGTTTTGCCTTTTCAAAGCGCACCACCGTCTCAAAAAGGCACCTTTTCCCCTCCTGCACGAACTGGCCGAGGGAATGAAGGTCGGTGGAAAAAATCGCCGAGCACGGGAAAAGCCCCTTGCCGTCCTTGCCCTCGCTTTCGCCGAAGAGCTGTTTCCACCACTCCGCCATCTGGGCAAAGGCGGGCTCATAGCTGACGAGAAGCTCCAGAGCCTTGCCCTTTTCCAAAAGTATGTTCCTCGCGGCAGCATACCTTATGGCGGGGTTTTTCTCAAAATCTTCGGAGGAATACTCCTCCTTCCCGGCGGCGGCGCCCGCCATAAGGGCGTCTATATCAATTCCGGCGGCGGCTATGGGCAGAAGGCCCACCGGGGTCAGAACTGAAAATCTCCCGCCTATGTCGTCCGGGACGACAAAGGTTTCCCAGCCTTCGCTGTCCGCCAGGGCTTTAAGGGTACCTTTCGCCCTGTCGGTGGTGCAGAAAATCCTCTCCCGTGCGCCCTCAGGGCCGTATTTTTCGACAAGGAGTTTACGGAAAAAGCGGAACGCAAGGGCCGGCTCCGTAGTGGTGCCGGATTTTGAGATTACGTTTACGGAAAAATCCCTGTCCTTACAGATTTCGCTCAGCTCATACATGTAGTCCGGGCTCAGGTTACAGCCGGCGAAATAGATCTCCGGCCCGTCGGACTTTATCCTGTTGCGGAGAGGCGAGGTCAAAAGCTCAATGACCGCCCTTGCGCCGAGGTAGGAACCGCCGATGCCTATAACTATAAGGACTTCGCTTTGGGAACGTATCTTTTCAGCCGCGGCCTTTATCCTCGCAAACTCAGCCTTGTCATAATCCTCGGGAAGGGACAGAAAACCAGTAAACTCCGAGCCGGGGCCGCTTTTTGAAAAAAGCGTGGCCGAGGCCTCTTCCGCCCGGGGAACCGCTGCGGAAAGCTCCTCTTCCGTTATGAAATTTCTCAGATGGCGAAGGTCAAGTTCCGGCATGGTACGCTCCTTACAACTTAACATTTTCCTATCTATATAATAACCGAAAATCTTCGCTTTGGCAAGTGAAGATTATGCGAAATATGGCTTTAATCAAATTTTTTCTTTCGTTTCAGGCGGTTTTTATCATTTCAAACAGGATTTTTTTGAGAGCCGTGAAGAAATTCATGCGCTCCACCGCCTCCCCGGCGACGATATTGTATTCCCCTATTTCGCCCCCGCTCAGATAGACCCTGACTTTGCCGATGACCTGGCCCTCCTCCACGGGAGCCTCAATGCTCTCCGGCAGCTCCACCTCCTGCTCTATCTGCTGCTCCTGGCCTTTTTTCAGAAGAAAGCTCCTGGGCACGTCGAAAACAGGTTTTACAGAGTCGGCGGTTCCGTGGACCACTGTCACGTCGGCAAGAGCCTCGGCAGGAGTCTCCACCTGCACCACGGAATAGTTGGCGAAGCCGTAGTCAAGGAGCTTCCTTGCGGCGGCGAAGCGCTCGTCGGTATTGGGCGAGCCGAGGGTGACGGAAATAAGCTCCATGCCGTCCCTTTCCGCCGACGCGGAGAGGCAGCAGCCAGCTTCGTCGGTGGAGCCGGTTTTGAGCCCGGTGCAGCCCTTGTAAAACCTCACGAGGCGGTTGGTATTTGTGAGCTCTGTCTCGCCGTTGCGAAGGCTATCCATCCAGACAGTGGAGTAGTTCTTTATGTCCGGGTGGCTCAGAAGCTCGGCGGACATTATGGCTATATCCCGGGCTGTGGAGAGGTGGCCCTCGGCGTCGAGGCCGGTGCAGTTCTTAAAAACGGTGTTCACCATGCCAAGCTCCGCGGCGCGGCTGTTCATAAGCTCCACAAAGGTCTCCTCCGTGCCGGAGACGGCCTCCGCAAGGGCTACGCAGGCGTCGTTTGCAGAGCTTATGGCGGCTGCTTTCAGAAGCTCATGGACGGTAAATACCTCCCCGGGCTCCAGCCAAATCTGGCTGCCGCCCATGGAACAGGCGTGCTCGCTGGCAGCGACTTCCGTCTCATAGGTGAGCTTACCGCTCTCTATAGCCTCGAACACCAGAAGCAGGGTCATTATTTTGGTTATGGAGGCCGGAGGCATCTGTACGTCCGCATCGTACTCAAAAAGTATCGTTCCTGTGGAGCGTTCCATCAAAACTGCGGATTTTGCCACTATCGTCAGGGCGGGGTCCACATCGGCAGTCTTTTCCACCGCGGCAATCTCCTCCTCCGTGGCGAGGTACTCCGCCAGGGCGCTTGTGCCGGAAACGCAAATCAAAAGCGCCGCAAGAAGCGCAGATAAAATTTTTTTCATTTTTTACACCTCTCTTTTATATTAACGCTATGCGGCGGGAGCTTAAAAAATAACCCCTTAAAGTAACCGAAAAAGGATTTTTGACATAGGATATGATACAGAATACTCAAAGGTGTGAGCAAAATGAAAAAATGCAACTGGCGCTGTGCGCTGCGGCCTCTTCTGTTTTTCAGCACAGGGCTGTTCATCGGGCTGCTGTTTCCCCTGAGCCCCGTGCTCATAATGCTCGCGCTGCTGCTCATCGTTTTCTGCCGCTGTATGAAAGATCGCTGATGGAGGTGTTTTTTTATGAAAATAGTCGTAGTCAAAAGCCCGAAGTTTCTCGCCCCGATACTTAAAATGATATTTAAAATAAACGACAACGATTAAAAAAGCCGCCCTTTCGGGCGGCTTTCCTTTATTTGCAGAACTTATCCACATAGTTATTTATTGCGTAGTCGATGATGCGCTTTGCTTCGTCGACGCCGCAGACGTCATCCACGACGGTCTGCTTGTTTTCAAGGGCTTTATAGACCTCAAAGAAGTGCATCATTTCGCTGTAAATGTGCCGGGGTATCTCGGAAATATCGTTATAGCCGTTATAGGTCGGGTCGTCATAGGGGACGGCGATTATCTTTTCGTCCGCCATGCCGTTATCGGTCATTTTAATCACACCCACAGGCTTGCAGCGCACGAGGGTCATGGGGTAGATCTCCTCCGAGCAGAGGACAAGCACGTCCAGCGGGTCGAGGTCATCCGCATAGGTGCGCGGAATGAAGCCATAGTTGGCGGGATAGTGGGTGGAGGTGTAGAGCACGCGGTCAAGCTTCAGAAGGCCGGTCTCCTTGTCAAGCTCATATTTGTTCTTGCTCCCTTTGGGGATCTCTATGAGCGCCACAAAGTCCTCAGGTTTTACTCTTTTGGGGGAAAGCTCATGCCAGATGTTCATTGGTTGTCCTCCTGTTTAATTATACTGTTTGTATTTTTCATGTTTTTCATTACTATAAGCTGAATCGGCACCGCGCAGGCGAGGGTCAGAAGGTCGGAAACCGGCTGAGCCATCTGCACGCCTATAATGCCGAAAGCTGCGGAAAGCGCAAACACCAGCGGGATAAAGAATATCCCCTGCCGGGCCGAGGCGAGGAAGGTTGCAGGCAAAGTTTTGCCCATGACCTGCTCCATCATATTGCTCATGACCACCCAGCTGTTGGTGAAAAAGGTAAGGCACTGAAGGCGCAGAGCCCTGCCGCCGATTTCAATTACCTCCGGGTCGTCCCTGAAAACGGCAATAAGCTGGGGCGCAAACACAAAGCCCAGAGCGCTCACCGCCACGAGGAACACGAAGGAGGTCTTTACGCAGAACCAGAAGCCCTCCTTGACCCGCTTATAAAGCCCCGCGCCGTAGTTAAAGCCGCAGAAGGGCTGAAAGCCCTGGCCGAAGCCTATCATAGCGGAGGAGCCGAACATGGTGATCCTCTGCACCACGCCCATGGCGGCAATGGCAGCGTCCCCGAAGGGGCCTGCGGCGTGGTTTATGGAAATGGTCGCAAGGGAAGCGAGCCCCTGACGCGCAAGGGACGGCAGGCCGCCCTTTATTATCATTGAATAATAAAACCATTTGAAGCGGATATTGCGAAAGCGCAGGGGAACGCTGCCGCTTTTGACATATCCTATAAGCAGCACGCAGAAGCTCACCAGCTGGCTGATTATCGTGGCGTAGCCCGCTCCGGCGACGCCCAGGTCAAAGGCGAAAATCAAAACCGGGTCCAGAGCGATATTGAGCACGGCTCCGCTGATTATACCAACCATTGCGTAAAAAGCGCTTCCCTGAAAACGCAGGAGATTGTTGAGCACCAGCGAAGCAGTCATCCACGGGGCGCCTATAAGTATCGCGCCGAGGTAAGCCGTGGCGTAGGGCAGAATGGTATCCGTGGAGCCGAGGGCGTATGCCAGCTCCTTCAGGAACAGCTCGCCGAAAATGAAAATCACGGCTCCCGCGGCGGCGGCGGAAAAAAGGCCCGTAGCGGCCATTTTTTCAGCGCCGTCGTAATTTTTCCTGCCAAGCTCCCGTGAAATATAGTTGCCGCTGCCGTGGCCGAAGAAAAAGCCCACGGCCTGAATAATGGCCATCATCGAAAAGACGACTCCCACGGCTCCGGTGGCGGAGTTGCTTTTGAGCATCCCCACGAAAAAGGTGTCCGCCATATTGTAAAAAGAGGTCACCAGCATGCTCACAATGCAGGGAGCGCCGAGGCTGCAGATGAGACCTCCTATGGGCGCTTCGGTCATACGATGAAATTTTTCTTCCTGTCTGTCCGTCATCACTCTTTGTCCAGTTCCCATTCTTTAAGCTGTTTTGCTTCCTCATACATGGCGCAGTAATTTCTGTGGCGGCTTTCAGGAATCATGCCCTCCTTCACCGCTTCGAGCACGGCACAGCCCTTTTCGGAGACGTGGCTGCAGCCGGTAAACTTGCATTCGAGCAGATAGGGTTCAAACTCCCGGAAGCAGTACTGGAGCGAATCCTTGCGTATCACGCCCACCCGCTCCATTTCTATGGCGGAAAATCCGGGAGTATCAGCGACGAAGCCGCCCCTGGGCAGTTCAAACAGCTCTGTATGACGGGTGGTGTGGCGGCCGCGGCCCAGCTTTTTGCTTATTTCCGCAGTGGAAAGGCCGAGGCCCGGAAAAATATCGTTGAGAAGGCTTGATTTTCCCGCTCCGGAGTTTCCGCAGAAGGCGCTGATTTTGCCGCTGAGCATTTTGAGCACCGCCTCGGTGCCCTCGTGCTCAGGAGCGCAGACCTCATAGACCCGAAAGCCCGCTTTGCGGTAAATTTCAGAATATGGGGACGGGTTTGCAAGGTCCGTCTTTGTAAAGACAATGACGGGCTCCACCTCCTGCCACTCGGCAACGGCTATGAGCTTATCCATAACGAGGAGGTTCGGGGCCGGCTCGGCAACGGAAATGACCATTACAAGCTGGTCAAGGTTTGCAAGGGGCGGACGCACGAGGGAGTTTTTCCTCTCGTGTATGGAATTTATATATCCCTTTTCGTCCGGAAGCACCGCGACAGTGACCCTGTCGCCCACAAGGGGTGAAGTCTCTTCCTTCCTGAAAATCCCCCTTGCTCGGCACTCATATACCGTTTCGCCGGATTTCACATAGTAAAATCCGCCGGTGGCTTTTATAATAAGACCTTCCGCTTCGGGAAGGTCTCTTTCTTCGTTATTTTCAAAACCGGAATTCTTTTTTGCTGACAAATTATATTAGCCTCCTGCTCACTGGTTGAAGCTCGAAGAGTTATCCGTTATCAGCATCGAGCTGCCCTCGGAAAAGTCCACGGAATAGGCTTTATAGAGGCTGCCGTCATAATAGATGCTGGCGGTCTGTATTCCCTCCCCGGTCAGAGAGACCTTCCAGTAGGAGGTGATGTAGGGATTCAGAGTCTCCTCCGCCACAGTGGTGCCGTTGAGGGAGACGGAAAGGGTGACGTTCCTGTTGTCATCTGGGAGCGGGATCATCAGCTCCACAGTGTTGTCCTCGGTTTCCTTATCCATGACTATCACAAGGTCAATGGTGCTTCCGCTGGGAACGGAGGAGCCAGCCGCAAGGCTCTGGCTGAGGACAACGGTGCTGGCCTGGTTGCTGTCGACCCTTGTGACGCTGCCTATCTTTATTCCCGCGGCGTTGAGCAGGAGCTTCGCGTCGCTGAGCTTATAGCCGAGGACGTTGGGAACGGTGCAGTAGGTGGTCTTTGCGCCCATGCTGACGTAAATTATGACCACGGTGCCGCTGTCCACCTCGGTGTCAGGGCCCGGTTCGGTGCGGATCACGTATCCCTCCGGGATGCTGTCGTTATACTCGGTTATGGTGGTAAACTCTATCTCATTGTCCGTCAGTATGGCATAGACCTGGTTTTCCTCAAAATTCTCATAATTTGAAAGAATAAACGACTGGACGCCGCTGGATATCTTGACCTTTATGCGGCTGCCCTCCTTGACGGTCATTCCAGGGTTTACGGACTGGTCGTAGATGGTATCCTTATCGTAATACTCATGGAAAGCGGAGGATTCCACGACGATTTCAAAGTTGGGATATTTTTTCTGCGCCTCATCAAGATTCATGCCCACGAGATTCGGCGCAGTAGTATCCGGGACTTCCTCAAAAGGGCGGACCATCGCCATAATTCCAATCACAAAAATTATCGCAACGACGATGAAAGCAATGGTGATACCGGTCAGAACGGGAACCACCGGGGCGTTTCTCACCTGCTCGTCCTTTATTTTTTTAGTTTTCCTGGCCGTTTTGGTGAAGCTCTCGCTGATGCTCTGCTCCTCAGGCTCCGTGTATCTGTACTCAAAAATTACCGTGGGGTCGCGCTTGAACTCATCTATATCCCGCAGCATTTCCGCGGCGGACTGGTAGCGCCTTGCCGGGTCCTTCTGCATGGCGCGGATTATAATGTCCTCGAGGCCCTCGGGCACGTCCGGGTTTACCTCCCGCGGGCGCTTTGCCTTGCTGTTTATCTGCTTTATGGCGACGGAAACGGGGCTGTCCGCGTCAAAAGGGAGCTGGCCCGTGGTCATCTCATAGAGCATCACGCCGACGGAATAGATGTCGCTCTTTTCGTCGGTGACGTCGCCCTTCGCCTGCTCCGGGCTGATATAATGGACGGAACCAATGGCCTTATCGGTGACGGTGTGCTGTGTGGACCTTGCAAACCGGGCGATGCCGAAATCTGCAACCTTTATGGTGCCGTCCGCAAGGAGCATTATGTTCTGGGGCTTTATGTCGCGGTGGACTATGCCCTTGTCATGGGCGTGCTGAAGTGCTCGCAGTATCTGGACTGTGAAGTGCACGGCCTCTTTCCAGCGGAGGACGTGCTGCTGCTCGATGTACTCCTTGAGGGTTATGCCGTCGATGTACTCCATGACGATATACTGTATATCCTCATTGAAGCTGACGTCATAGACCTTTACGATATTCGGGTGGGAAAGAACAGCTATGGCCTTGGATTCATTTCTGAAACGGCGGAGAAGCTCGTCGTTCTGCATATGCTCGTCCCGAAGGATTTTCACCGCCACTACGCGGTCGTCAATGCTGTCATAGGCTTTATAGACGTTGGCCATTCCGCCCACGCCGATGATCTCTTTTATCTCATAGCGCCCATCAAGTTTTTTACCTATATATCTGTCCATTAAGAACCTCCGGCTAGGATTATCGTTTGAAATTATCTTGAAATGCAGACTACGGTCACGTTATCCGCTCCGCCGGCCTTTTTGGCAGCGTTCACGAGCTTATCGACACATTTGGCGTAGCCGACGGATTTTATCATATCGTAAATCTCGTCGTTGGAGAAATAGTTTGAAAGACCGTCGGTGCAGATAACAATGGCCTCGCCCTCCTCAAGAGGAAACTCGCAGTAGTCCAGCTCAATGGTCGACATGACGCCGAGGGCCCTCGTTATGAAATGCTTTTTCGGGTGAAACCGGGCCTCGTCCTGGGTTATCTCGCCCCGGTCCACCAGAAGCTGGACCACGGAATGGTCCTTGGTCACCTGCTCGATTTCGTCCTTTTTGACATGGTATGCACGGCTGTCCCCCGCGTGGACCACGTGGGCCATGCCGTCGCAGACTATGGCTGCGACAATGGTGGTGCCCATGCCCCGAAGGTCCGGGTCCCGCTGAGAGCGGTCGAAAACAGAGACGTTCGCCGCCGTCACCGCGGTCTGGAGTATGCTTCTTATGGAGTTGTCCCCAAAGCCGCTTCCGTAGGCCGCGGTCACGCTGTCCGTGACTATGTCCGAAGCGGTGCGGCTTGCTATATGGCCGCCCTTTTCTCCGCCCATTCCGTCACAGACCACAGCGAAAACCGCGTTGTCCCCAAGGACTCCGCAGTTGAAATCGTCCTGATTAGTCTCCCGGACGTTTCCTATATCCGTTCTGCCTGTTGCTTTCAACATATCATTCACCTCTTGTCAAATCGGTCGAAACTCAAGGTTTTAACTCTTAATTTTTTCCTGATGCCATGCGCTCATAGCGGTTGTGAAAATAGGAAGTCCACGCCCTGCCAATATGCCAGTTGTCAAAAGCCTTTACCATAAGGCGGGCAACTTCGTTTTTCGGAGGCGGAGAGGGGTGCTTTTCCTTCGTTATCCGCCCGGTGGTCAGCATATAATCAATGGTATGGTACAACGAAAACACCTCCGCTTCATATTTATATAGACTAATTTTATATCTTATTGAGCTTTATGTCAATTTCTTTTATTGAATCTTAAAGAGTTCCGCCCTTTTCCTTGTTGATAGTGGAGCGGCGAAGCTGGCCGCAGGCGGCGTTTATGTCGCTGCCAAGCTCCCTTCTGATGGTGGCATTCTGGCCGTGGTCGTTGAGGAGCTTAGCAAAAGCCTCCACGGACTCCCTCTTGCCCCGCTTATAGCCAGTTTCATTCACCCGGTTGACGGGTATGAGGTTGACGTGGGCGCCCATGCCTTTCAGGAGCTTAATGAGCTCCATGGCGTGCTCCGGCTGGTCGTTGACCCCGTCGATGAGGGCATATTCAAAGGAGATGCGCCGCCCGGTGGTCTCAAAATAGTCCTTGCAGGCTTTTATAAGCTCATCTATCGGGTAGCGGCGGGCTATTGGCATGGTGCGGCGGCGGATCTCATCATTCGGCGCATGGAGGGAGACGGAGAGGGTCAGCTGGAGCTTGCGTTTCGCAAGCTCATATATCTTATCCACAAGGCCGCAGGTGGAGAGGGAAATATGCCTCATCCCGAGGTTGAAGCCCTGCTCCGAGGTCAGTATCGTCAGAAAATCCATGACGTTGTCGAAATTATCAAGGGGCTCCCCGATGCCCATGAGCACAAGGGAGGCTATTTTTTCGCCGTTTTTCTCCGCGTCCGAGGCGGCGAGGTATACCTCGCTGAGCATCTCCGACGGCGTAAGGTTGCGGCAAAGACCCGTCAGGGTCGACGCACAGAAGGTGCAACCCATGCGGCAGCCGCACTGGGTGGATATGCAAAGGCTCCCGCCGCGCTTGTACGCCATGCGGACGCCCTCCACGTGCTCGCCGTCCTCAAGTTCAAATAGGTATTTCACTGTGCCGTCAATTTTTGAGACGAGCTTGCGTTCAATGCGCACCTTTGCAAGGGGATATTTTTCCGCCAGGGTCTCCCGCAGTGATGCGGGAAGATTGGTCATTTCGGAGTAGTCCCGCACGCGCTTTTCGTGGAGCCATGAGTAGATCTGTTTCGCGCGGAATGCAGGCTGGCCGAGGGAGGCGATCTCCTCATAAAGCCGGTCATAGGTCAAAGAGCGAAGGTCGGTCATAGCTTGTCCCCTTTTCTGAGTTTTGCAAAGTAGAAGCCGTCGGAATTTATTTCACCCGGCAGGAGGGTCACGGAAAATCCGTCCTCCGAATATTTCTGAAGCTTCTTCGGAAGCCTTTCCGCCTGGAGGCCGCACTCGCTCATAAGGCGTTTCACAACGTTTTCGTTTTCCTCTTTTGAGAGAGTGCAGGTGGAATATATAAGGGTCCCGCCTTCCTTAAGGTATCCGGCGGAGGTGGAGGCGATTTTGAACTGAATCTGCGGGAGCTTTGCAATCTCGTCCGGTTTTTTGTAGCGTATCTCCGGCTTGCGGCGGATTACGCCGAGTCCGGAACAGGGCACGTCGCAGAGCACCCGGTCAAACCTTCCGAGGCTTTCGTTAAAAACGGTGGCGTCGTTCGCCATTGCGCAGACGTTTTTGAGCCCGAGACGCTCCGCGCCGTTTTTTACAAGCCCTGCGCGTTTCGGGTGGAGGTCGCAGGAGACTATCTCCCCCTGGCCCTCCATTATCTCAGCGACAGTAAAGGTTTTTCCGCCCGGGGCGGCGCAGACGTCGAGCACGCGCTCTCCCCTTTCTGCTCCCACAGCAAGGGCGCAAAGCTGGCTGGAAATATCCTGGACATGGAACATCCCGTTTTTATATGCTTTAGTATTCTGGGGAGCGGCGGAATTTATCGCAAGAGCCGTGGTAAGCTCCCCGCAGGAAACAGCGGAAACGCCCTCCTCCTCGAGAGCGCCGGCAAGCTCCCCGGCAGTGATTTTGGTTGTATTCACCCTGAGATAGATAGGAGGCGCGCCGAGAGATGCAGCGAGAGCCTTTTCCGTGCGTTCCGGGCCGAACTCGTCCGACCATTTTTTGCAGAGCCAGAGGGGCGCGGAATACTGCGCCGAAAGACGCTCCGCCCCTCCCATGCGGCTGAAATCCGCCGTTTTTCCGTCCCGGATAAAGGAGCGGAGAATACCGTTCACAAAGCCGGAGGCTTTCCCTGAGCCGAGGCGTTTGACCGTTTCCACGGTCTCGCTCACAGCGGCGTTGTCCGGAACGGAGTTCATATAAAGAAGCTGGTAAAAGCCGAGGCGGAGGGCTTCGAGCACCTCCGGCGAGAGCTTATCAAGGGGTTTAGATGAATATCTCTTTATATGATAATCAAGTGTAATCCTCCGCTCGAGCACACCGTAGAAAAGGGCCGAAGCGAAAGCCCGGTCCCGGTGCTCAAGCCCTGAATCGGTGAGCATGGAGTCGAGCACGATATTTGAGAATCCTCCGGAAGAGACCCTCATAAGGGCCTTTACCGCAAGGGTCCTTGCATTGTCCGCCATGAAGTCTCCTCCTTACAGGTCAAAAATCAGTCGCGTCTGTTCCTTCCGCCGAAGATGAGCACAAGCCTCAGAAGCTGGGCCAGAGAGGAAACGAGGGCCGCCACATAAGTGAGCGCGGCGGCTTTGAGCACCGATTTTGCTCCCCGAAGCTCCTCGCCGTAGAGAATGTCGTTCCCTTCAATGGTGGCTATGGCCCGGTTGGAGGCGTTGAACTCAACGGGAAGGGTCACAAGCTGGAATATCGCAAGGAAGGAAAAAAGTATGATTCCGGCGTTGACCAGGGGCTGATAGGAAAATATGATCCCGAGAATGATTATCGGGAAATAGAGGTAGGAGCCTATCTGGGTTATGGGAATGACGGCCTCCCTCACCTTTATGGGAAAATAGCCCACCGCATGCTGGACGGCATGGCCCGCTTCGTGTGCGGCAATGCCCACTGCTGCGACTGACGCAGTGTCGTAAACGCCGTCAGAGAGGTTTATGGTCTTATTTCTCGGGTCGTAGTGGTCCGTCAGCTTGCCGGAGGTGCGGCGGATAGTTACGTCGTAGATTCCGTTCTGCTCAAGTACCATCCTCGCAGCGTCGGCGCCGGTATAGCCCCGCATGTTGCCGACACGGCTATATTTTGAATAGGCGGAATTGACCCGGGACTGGGCCCAAAGGCCGAAAAGCAGCGCCGGGACAATAAGAATTATATAGTAGTAATCAATATAAAACCAGGGCATTCTATCACCTCAATTCCTTCCGAAAAGCGTGCCCTTTTGAGTACGCCTGCCCCTTATGAAATCCGTGCCGGACATCTGGTTTTTCCCCTCCGGCTGGACGGACAGAAATTCGACTGCGCCGTCGCCGCAGGCAACAATAAAGCGCTTTTCGTCGAGGAGCTCGCCGGGCTTTCCGGAAAAACCGGAAACGGCGGCGGCTTTATGGATTTTTATGTTTTTCCCCTCAAGGAAGGTATATGCTGTGGGCCAGGGGCTCATCCCCCGGACGAGATTGCGTATCTCCTCCACCGGTTTTGCGAAGTCGATTTCGCCCATTTCCTTTTTGAGCATGGGCGCATAGGTGGCCCCGCTTTCGTCCTGGGCTTCCCTGGGGACCTCTCCTTTGTCAAAAAGCTCAAGGGTCCTTTCAATGGAATCCGCGCCGAGCCTTGCGAGGCGCTCAAAGAGCTCCCCTGCGGTCTCGTCCTCACCTATCGGCGTTTCGAGCTTTAAAATCATATCGCCGGTGTCCATTCCCTCCGCCATATACATTGTGGTGACGCCGGTGGTTTTATCCCCATTTATGACGGACCACTGGATTGGCGCTGCTCCCCGGTATTTCGGGAGAAGGCTTCCGTGGACGTTGACGTTTCCGAGGGGCGGCACGTCAAGCAGCTCCTTCGGCAGTATCTTGCCATAGGCGGCGACCACCGTAAGGTCGGGAGCAAGCTCCTTCATTATTTCGAGCGCGGTCCCGTCCCGGAGCTTTGCGGGCTGGAAAACGGGAATACCGTATTTTTCGGCGACGACTTTCGTCGCCGTGGGCATGACTATCTGTTTTCTTCCCACGGGCTTATCAGGCTGGGAGAAAACCCCCACGACGTTCCTGCCCGTATCCACAAGCCTTTGGAGAATGGCGGCGGCAAAATCCGGCGTCCCCATAAAGACTATTCTCATATCCTTCATCATTCAGTCTCCTCTTGATCCTCGTCCACTATCTGCTTTGCTATATCCACAAAGCATACGCCGTTCAGGTGGTCAATCTCGTGGCAGAAAGCTCTCGCTTTAAGGCCCTCGCCGGAGACTTCAAACCACTCGCCGTTTCTGTTTTGTGCCCTGACGGTGACGTTCATGGGCCTTGTGACGGTGCCCCATTTTCCCGGGAAAGAGAGGCAGCCCTCGCTGCCGGTCTGCTCGCCGGAGGAGGCGACGATTTCGGGATTCACAAGCTCCACAAGGCCCTCCTCGTCGTAGCAGTCCACGACGCAGAGCCTTCTCATTATTCCCACCTGCGGGCCAGCTATTCCGACGCCGTCGGCGGCGTGCATAGTTTCGGCCATATCGTCAAGGAGTGCCCAGAGTCGCTCGTCAAATTTTTCAATGGGTCTGCAGACTTTGCGGAGAATCGGGTCCCCGTCTTTAACTATATTTCTCAGTGCCATTATTTTTTCACCTTTCTTATCAGTTTATATCATAAGGGTCAGCCATGACCTCAATTTTAACAAATTCTTTATTTTTTGCGAATTCTTTAAGGGCGGCGCCCATAGTGTCAAAAAACGCGCCGTCCGGGCGGTATTTTACTATGAGCTTCCAGCGCCATTTGTCCGCGATTTTCGCAACATGGGACGGCGTCGGTCCGAGAATCCGTATCGGTATCCCCGTTCCGGCTATTTTTTCCTCAAGGAGCTTTGAAAAAGCCTCCGCAGCGTCCCTCGTCCGGCGCTCGCTCGTCCCGGAAAACAGGACGGAGCCCATGGAGCAAAAGGGCGGATAGAGCATCACCCTGCGGTTGATTATCTCATCCCCGTAAAACATGCGGTAGTCCTGGGCGCAGGCGCGCTCGATGACGCTGTGCTCGGGAGAATAGGTCTGGATATATGCCCGCCCCGGAAGCCCGGCCCGCCCGCAGCGGCCTATGACCTGGGTCAGCAGGCTGAAGGTACGCTCATAGCTTCGGTAATCTCCTCCATATAAGGACATATCCGCCGCCAGAACGCCCACCAGGGTCACGTTCGGGAAATCAAGACCCTTTGCTACCATCTGGGTCCCGACCATTATATCGTACTTTCCGTCCGCAAAGTCGGCAAAGTTGCGGTCGTGGCTGAACTTTGCCATGGTGGTGTCAAGGTCCATGCGAAGGATCCTCGCCTCCGGGAAAAGGGAGGCAAGCTCGTCCTCCACCTTTTGGGTGCCGCAGCCGGAATACATGACGTACTCGCTGCCGCAGGCTTCGCAGTTTATTGTCGCGGGCTCGGAGTGCCCGCAGTAGTGGCACATGAGCCTGCCGTTCGCTTTGTGATAGATAAGTGGGATATTGCAGCGGGGGCACTCCTTCACCGTGCCGCATTTGGCGCAGCGGGCCACGGTGTTGTAGCCCCGGCGGTTCATCAGCAATATGGACTGCTGGCCGTTATCAAGGTTATATTGCAGTTCCTCGGCGAGGGCTTCGCTCAGGACGCCCGTCCTTCCGGACATAGCCTCCTCCTTCATATCCACTATGACGGAGTCCGGCAGTTTAGCGTTCCCGTAGCGCTCCCGCATTTCAAAAAGCTCAATTTTCCCTGTTTTTGCCCGGTAAAATGTCTCTATCGAGGGGGTAGCGGAGGCAAGGAGCAACGTTATACCAAGCTTTGAGCACCGGTACATGGCGGCATCCCGGGCGTGAAAGCGCGGGGAGCGATCTGATTTATAGCTTTGCTCCTGCTCCTCGTCCATAATTATCAGTCCGAGGTTTTTCGCCGGGGCGAAAACCGCGGAACGGGTCCCGACAATTATTTTCGCCCTGCCGGAGGCGACGCGCTTCCACTCGTCTATGCGCTCCCCTGCGGAGAGGGCGCTGTGCATCACGGCGACGTCGCCGCCGAAATATGCGATAAATTTATTTATCATCTGTGGAGTCAGGGAAATTTCCGGCACCATTAAAATCACCTGGCGGCCCTTTGAAATTTCCCGCTCTATGAGCTTAATAAAGACCTGCGTCTTGCCGCTGCCGGTGACTCCGAAAAGCAGGGCGGCGTTCGCCTTTCCGCTGTCACAGAGCTTTGCAATGCCGTCAAAGGCGGCCTGTTGCTCATCGGAGAGAACTATTTCCGACGGGGATATACGGCGGACGTTGTCTTTATACGGGGTGCGGAAAGCCTCCTGCTCGAAATACTCTATGGCTCCCTTTTTTTCAAGCCCGTCCGCCACGGCTTTGCCGGCGGCAGTGAAATAGGTTACCTCCTTTATGCAGGCGGCGCCCGCGTCCCGGAGAAATTCGAGCACGGCGCTTTGCTTTTCCGTGGGCTTTTTGAGCACCGAGCTCCCCTGCTCCATAAGCTCCGCCTGTTTCTCGGTCAGGCGCGCCATTTTTGTCGTTTCATCGCCGGTTTTCCGGCGTGCGGCCTCCTCTTTGCGAAGGAGGCCCCGCTGTGTCATGGAGTCCAGCAGTCGGTTGTCAGAAAGGCCAAAGGCCTTGCGGACGGCGGGCGCCTCCGCCCCGGTGCGTTTTTTCAAAAGCCAGTTTATGACCCTCTGCTCCTCGTCCGAGGCGCCCTCTTTAACCGCCGCAAAATAGCGGTAGGTGGGTTTATAGTTGAGCCCCGGGGGCAGCATGGCCTTCGCGGCCTCAAAAAACGGACAGAAGGTGCGCTTCGCAAGGTGCCTTGCAAGGTCCATAAGCTCCGGCGTGAGCACCGGCTCGCCGTCGAGCACGGCGGAAATATTTTTTATTTTTACGTCCGTGTCCTCCGGGCTTTCCGCAAGGGCGAAAATCATGCCCTGGCGCTTCTGCGTTCCGGAACCGAAGGACACAAGCACCCTACAGCCGGGCTTTGCCTTTTCCACAAGGCTTTCAGGCACGGCGTAGTCAAATAGCTTGTCAAAGCCAAAGGCGGCCTTGTCCACTGCGATTTTTGCTATCAAAGATAAGGCCCCTTTCATTTTTGTGTTATACATTTCAGCAGGTTCCGGGCGTATTTTCGCCAAAAGGCCCCGCAAAATCAGGACAAATCCATGTCGTCGAGATAGAGGTAGCCGTTGGTGGCTATATAGTCCTTTCTCCCCTGCAGGTTGTCACCGAGGAGCAGGTCAAATTTCTCTGCGGTGGCGGCGGCTTCGCTGGGGGTCACCTTTATGAGACGCCGGGTCTGTGGGTTCATGGTGGTGAGCCACATCATGTCCGGCTCGTTCTCGCCGAGACCTTTGGAGCGCTGGACGGTATATTTCGCTTTGCCCAGTTTTTCCACTATCCGTGTTTTTTCGTCCTCAGTATATGCAAAATAGGTGTCGTCCTTACAGGTTATCTCATAAAGTGGGGATTCCGCAATGAAAACGTAACCCTTTTCAATGAGGGTCGGGGTCAGGCGATAGAGCATGGTGAGTATAAGCGTGCGTATCTGGTAGCCGTCCACGTCGGCATCGGTGCAGATGACCACCTTGTTCCAGCGGAGGTTTTCAAGGTCAAAGGAGGAGAGCTCCTTGTTCGCCTTGCTCTTGACCTCCACGCCGCAGCCGAGTACCTTCAGAAGGTCGGTGATGATGTCGCTCTTGAAAATCTTGTCATAGTCCGCTTTGAGGCAGTTGAGAATCTTGCCGCGGACAGGCATTATGGCCTGAAACTCGGAGTCGCGCCCCTGTTTGCAGGCGCCGAGGGCAGAATCGCCCTCCACTATATAGATTTCCCGGCGGCTTATATCTTTAGTGCGGCAGTCGACAAATTTCTGCACCCGGTTAGTCATATCCATGGTGGCGGTGAGCTTCTTTTTGAGATTGAGACGGGTCTTTTCCGCGTTCTCACGGCTGCGCTTATTTATGAGCACCTGCTCGGCCACTCTCACGGCGTCGTCCGGGTTTTCAATGAAGAAAACCTCTATCTGGTGCTTGAGGAAATCGGTCATGGCCTCCGCCACAAATTTATTAGTAATGGCCTTTTTGGTCTGGTTTTCGTATGAGGTCTGGCTGGAGAAGGAGGAGGATACGAGCACAAGGCAGTCCTCCACGTCCTGGAAGTTTATTTTGCTCTCGTTTTTGAGATACTTGTTGTTCTGCTTGAGATAGGCGTCGATCTGGCTTACAAAAGCGGATTTTACAGCTTTCTCCGGGGAGCCGCCGTGCTCAAGGTGGCTGGAGTTGTGGTAATACTCAATGAGCTTGACGCGGTTTGAGAAGCAGCAGGCTATCTGCATTTTAACCTTATATTCCGGCTTGTCCTCGCGGTCCCGGCCCGTGCGCTCACCCTGCCAATACTGCACACCTGTGAGCAGTGCCTCGTCCCCGGCGATCTCCTTGACGTAATCGCTGATGCCGTTTTCGTAAACGTAGTCGTAGGTTTCAAAGCCGCCGGTGGGTTTCTGGTCCCGAAGGTTAAAGAGAAGCCCTGCGTTGACCACAGCCTGGCGCTTGATGACCTCCTGGAACCACTCGAGAGGCACAGCAATATCGGTGAAAACCTGATTATCCGGTCTCCAGCGGATTTTAGACCCGGTCTTGCGGCGGTTGGTGGGTTCCTTTTTGAGGCCGCCGACGTTCTCTCCGTGCTCAAAATGAAGGTTATAGAGGTATCCGTCCCGGCAGATTTCAACGTCCATCCACTCGGAGGAATACTGAGTGGAGCAGAGGCCGAGGCCGTTCAGGCCGAGGGAAAATTCATAGTCGCTTCCGGCGTCATATTTGCCGCCGGCGTAGAGCTCACAGAAAAGGAGTTCCCAGTTGTAACGCTGTTCGTTGTTGTTCCAGTCCACCGGGCATCCGCGGCCGAAGTCCTCCACCTCGATTGAGCCGTCATTATAGCGCGTTACAACGATTTTATCGCCGTAGCCCGCTCTTGCCTCGTCTATGGCGTTGGAGATTATCTCAAAAACAGCGTGCTCACAGCCCTCTATTCCGTCGGAGCCGAATATGACCGCCGGGCGTTTGCGGACCCTGTCCGCGCCTTTCAGCGACTGTATGCTTTCGTTGCCGTACTCTTCACGTTTCTTAGCCATTTTTTCCTCCGGTTAATAAAATTCCAAGTTATATTATATAACAATTCCCGGCGTTTTTCAATTACTTGTTATATAAATATAAAAAGAAGAGTCTTTGCGGCGGTCCGCCCGCCGCCCAAAATTATCCGCAAGAAAAAAGGCGCCCAGAAGGGCGCCTTTTCAGCGTTTTAAGAATATCAGCCGTTGACGATGGTGATGCGTCCCTGACCGTAGGGCTCGCTGTACTCCTCGCCGACTACGCCGTTAAGATGCTCGGTAATGTATTTGATGAGCACCTGGTTGTCGATGAGCACGCTGTCCTGAAGAAGGACGTTATCGGCGAACATATTGATGCCGTCGCCGCTCTCTTTGAGCATATAGTTATGGGAAGCAAGCGTATAGGTTGCGGCGGGGTCGATGGGAGCGTCGCCGACCATTACGTTTTTAACTCTTCTTGCGCCGGAAACCTTCACAAAGAGTCCTTTGTCGTTGGTCTCAACGGTGGATTCAACGGACATATCAATTTCAAAGCTGATACCGGAAACCTGGAGGAAACCGCCGTTTTCGGACGGAAGGTTTCTTACGCCCATTTCGAGAGCGTCGAGGATCTCCTGACCGGTGGCTTCAACAACGCAGAGGGCGTTGCCGAAGGGATGTACGCTGATGATCTGCTCGTAGGTGATGGCGCCTGCGGGGATGGAGGTACGGATACCGCCGCCGTTTACAAAAGCGATATCCGCTCCGCTCATTGCGCGGTAAGCGTCGGCGCAAAGGTCGCCGAGGTTGGTCTCCTGGCTGCGGATAATACGGATAGGTTTACCGTCGGCATCGGTGGCGGTGGGGTCAACGATGGTGAGGTCAACGTCGGATCTTGCAACTACGGTCTGGGCAAGCTCGGCGTACTGTGCTTTAATGCCCGCAACGAAAGCTTCCATCTCTTCGTCCTGGAAAAGGGCTTCGTCGTGGAGCTTGGTTTCGAGCTCTACGCCTTCCTCGCCGTCAACAATGGTGAGGGAGCCGAGGTTTGCAAGCTTGGTGCCGGTGGAGGAGAGGATAACTTCCTCGCCGTCCTTGTTCTTGACGTGCTCGCCTTCCCAAACGCTGTGGGAGTGGCCGTCAAGGACAACGTCGATACCGTTGGTATTCACTATAAGGTCAGAGGAAGTATAGGGAGCGCTCTCGGCGTTGGTGCCAAGGTGGGAAAGAACAACAACAAGGTCAGCGCCGTCGTTTCTTGCGTCATCAACGGCGGTCTGGACTGCTGCGTAGAAGTCAGCGCCGTCATTTCCCTCACAGAAACCGTAGATGAAGTTTCCGTTTTCGTCCTGGAAATATGCGGGAGAGGAGCTGGTGAAGGTTTCGGGTGTGGAAACACCGACAAAAGCGATTTTGTGACCCGCGGCTTCAACAACGGTATATGCGTCAAGGACGCGGTTGCCGTCTTTGTCAATGAAGTTGGCGGATACGTAATCGTAATCTGCAAGGTCGTTGAGCTCGAAGAAGCGGTCCATACCGTAGTCGAACTCGTGGTTGCCGACAGCGGATGCGACGTAGCCGAGCTCGTTCATAATCTCTACGATGTAGCCTCCCTGGGAAAGAGTGCCGATGGTTGCGCCCTGTACTGCGTCACCGCAGTCAACAAGGAGAACTTCATAGCCGGCTTTTTCATAGGCTTTCTTGTAAGCCGCGACGCCTGCGTAGCCGATTTTATCGTCAACGCCGCAGTGAACGTCGTTAGCGTAGAGAACTACGACGCCTTTGGGCTCGACGGGTTCTTCGGTCTCTTCGTTTTCGACAGTCTCGCTGTTCTGTTCCTCCTGCTGGCTCTGCTCACTCTCGGAGCTATTGTCGCCGGTTTCAGCCGGGGCGCAGCCCGCAAGCACAAGCATGAGCGCAAGGAGGAGTGCTAAAATTTTCTTCATTTCTTTTTCCCCTTTAAATATATTTTTATATTTTAAGCTCGCCCGAGCTTGGGAAATAGATTTTAATGGGGCGGCGCTGTCGCCGGAAGTATTATAGCACATACGGGAAATATATTCCATATATTTGTAAAAGATTTATAAAAAATGAGCGGCGGGGAGTTTCCGCTCCGCCCCGGAGAAATTTCGCAAAAATGCCGCTGTATTTTCGTACAGCGGCATTTTATCCTTTGTTTACTCAAGGGCGGCGTAAATTTTATAGGAACCGTCCTCGATATTTATTTCAATGGACATATTAAGCACTGCCTTTGTCAGCTTTTCGCTCACATATACATTTTCAGCGGAAAGAGTGTAAATGCCTTTTTGAGCATCGCCGATATAGGGCATATAGTCCCCGCCCTCAAACTCATTCTGAGTTATCTGCTTTGAAACGCTGACTACGTAGTAGTCCCCTTCGGAGCCGGAGCTTTGGAAAACTCCCTCCACCCAGAAAGCGGAAAGGATTTCCGAAGTGCCGGAAGTGTCATAGACCATTATCGAAACAGAATCGTCCGAAATCTCTATATCTATGCTGCGCTTTTTGCTCAGGCTGTCCGTAAAGGAATCCGTCGCCTTCTGTTCCTCCCGGGACGCAGTATCGTTTATGCTGGCTCCGGAAAAATATTCCTCGAGGACCGCTTCAATTTGGGCAGCCTGACTCTCCGTCGCTTCACAATTCTCCTCTTCTGAGCTTTCGGACCGCTCCCCTGCTACTGTACCGCTGTATCCGCCGTTTGTTTCGCTCAGGTCATCTTCCGCAGCCGTGCTTTTTTCGCTCTCAGGTGACTGGGGTTCAAAGTTCGCATCATAATATGCAACAGACATGCCGTCGCTGCCCACGTCAAAACCCCTTTTTGCCGCGGCTGTTACCAGCGGGATACTCATACAAATAAGAACAACGGCGGCAGCAGTAGCGATATAGCGGGCGTTGCGAAAGCCCCTCAGGTGAGTCTTTTCTGTCTCGGCTCTGTCAAAAATGCTTTGAGCATCAGGTATTTCCGGTATTTTGATTTGAGCATCGAGCCTTCTCAATCGCTCCTCTATATCGTGCTCACAAAAAGAATCATCTTTTTCTGCCATTGTCCTCACCTCCCAACAGTTCCCTGAGTTTTGCATATGTACGATGCAGCTTTGAGCTTATGGTGCCCTGGGGCCTTCCGATAAGCTCAGCTATTTCCTTGTTCGTATATCCATGCAAAACAGAGAGAATGATAATCATCCTGTCCTCAGGGTCGATTTTAGACAGGGCGCTCGCAAGCGAGGCGGATTCCGCAACATCCTCTACGATGTTGACGGACTCCTCGGATGGGGTCTCTATCAAATCATCAATATTATAAGTGCTGCGCTTTTTCACAAGGCTGCCTATCTCATGCTTGCAGCGCAGGCTCAGTATCCGGAAAGCCCATGAACCGAAAGCCCCGGGTTCCCTGAGCTTTGGCAGGCTTTTCCAGATCTCCACAAAGACGTCAGAAACAACGTCCGCGGCATCGTCTGAATTACCAAGTGTATAAAGAGCAAACTTATATAAATCCTGATAGCAGGAATAATACAAATCGGAAAAAGCGTCTTTGTCTCCGGCCGACGCTTTTGCGACCAAATCAATATCAACTTTCATAACCACACCACCAATCATGGCTATCATTATATTAGTGTAATTAAATTATAAATCTATTGCAATTTTTTTAGGGAAACTAAAAAAGAATATTCTATGAATAAATTTTAAATTTATTGTTGTAATTATATGATAGCCGTTCAAAAAAACTTTCGCAACATTTTTTATTCGATTGTTTTATTCTTTATCGGAATTTTTTTGTCAAAATCATGCTTCCGTCCCCCGTTTTCGTTTTGGTTTCCCTATTTTATAAAACGGAAAAAAAGCATTTTCGCAACATCTTTTAAAAAATTCCTGAGAGTTTACCGGTCGGCGGCATACAGTGAAAAAGAGCACCGTTTTATCAGTGCTCTTTTTCACTGTATGCCGGTGCTCAAATACTCTTTAACGGATTCAGCTTCAAAATCTTCACAAATCAGAGAAGCAATGTCAGCTTCGCTTTTATAAATCTCCGGGTGTTTTTTCAAAGACTAGATGAAAATGTCCTCCGAGCTCGGATTTTTCCAAAAGGGATAATCCCTTTTCCGAGCACAGCCTTATGAAATATTCCGCATTTTGGGTTATGTTATCGCCCATTATTCCGTATGTAGTTTCTATCTTTTCCCCGGCGGCATCGATATCAAGGTCGGCGAGGAAGGGCTCCTTTTCGGCGGAGGCAACCTCCGCGTCCCAGATATAGAGCCTTCCGCCGGGCTTGAGCACGCGGCTGATTTCAGCCACCGCCTTTTCTTTGGTTTCGGTGCTCATATACATAAAGGAATAAAAAGCCGTGGCGTTTTCAAAAGATTCGTTTTGGAACTCAAGGCTTCTGGCGTCCATCATCACCTTGCGGCAGCAATCCGGCGCCTCGTCCAGCTCCTGCTGTTCATTATCTATGGCTGTGACCTGCTCTTTATAAATTCGGCCGATGACGGCTTCGCCTCCGCCGCCCACGTCAAGTATTGTTCCGGTTATCTCTTTTTTCAGTTTAATATCCATATTATTGCCTCATTTCCTGTGCAGCACATGCCAGACGTCGTTCCCCGCGAAGCCACATTTTCTATAAAGTGCTTCCGGATTCGAAGGGCTGTCCGCCCTACCTGAAACGGTAGCAAATTTTGCTCTGTTGCCCATGCGGCAGAGCAGCTCATTTACGAGCATTTTACCGAGCCCTCTTCTACGGTACTCCGGGAGCACCTGTATCCATTCGAGTACCAGTTCTCCTATCTCCCTGTCAAAATCCGCAATGCCGCAGGCGGCGGTCTTGCCGTACTCGATATCTTTTATAAGCACCCAAAGATTTTGAGCATATACCTGTGTTTTTGTAAGTTCAAAAAGGCGCTCCGGCGTAATTTCAATATCGTCATAGGAGCGGTTTATGATATACTCAATTATTCCGAAGTCGCTTTTCGGCGGCGGTCGCCGCAGAAAAGCCCGGAACAGGGTTTCTTGAGAGATTTTTCATATCGTTTAAAAGGCGGAAATACCTCTCGTCAGTATAATTATCAAGGTATTCCTCGGAAAACTCCGAATCATGAAGAATAAGCATATTGTCCGTGACGGACAAATTTCTTGCTTTCCAGAAGGGCAGAGACGAAGCCGAGCACTGTGATTTAAGATATTCCTCTTTTTTAAGCATCAGAATTCCTCCATTTCAGTAAAAACAGCGCCATTTTCTGTGGTAACTCCGCCGTAGAGCACGTCATTAAATTTTCCGGTGCTCATATAGTGTTCAAGCATGGCTTTAGCTGTAAATGGCATGTCCCTTTCAAGGATTTTGTCCTCGTCCACCCATTCGAGCTTTCCCTCATCGCAGGAGTCCGCTATCCTTGCGCCCTCTTTCAAATCGGCAAAAAAATAATAGTTTTGACGGATTTCGCCATTTTTATACCGCAAAGTCACGTACCGGAGCCTTAAATTTTCAATATCCTGCTCAAAAAGCCCGATTTCCTCGTTCATCTCCCTGAGCACTGCGGCCTTAGCGTCGTTGAGCTCATCCTTTTCAAAATGTCCGCCGACGCCGCACCAGGAAGACGCCACCACCCGGGAGCCTACGCGGTAAAGGAGAAGCATCTTCCCTTTATTGCTGATATAAATTGAGGTCATGTTGCGGAGTCCGCCTTCCATTTTTGTCCTCCCCTTTTAAATTATATACACATTATACATTATGGCATATGTAAACACAACAAAAAAGGACTAAGCTTCCTTAGTCCTTTTTTGTTCACTGTTGCGGCACCGACCTATTTTCCCGGGAGGCTGCCCTCCAAGTATTTTCGGCACGAACGAGCTTAACTACTGTGTTCGGAATGGGAACAGGTGGATCCTCGTCGTAATCAACACCGCATATGGTGACCCGAGGGGGATTCGAACCCCCGTTGTCGGCGTGAGAGGCCGAAGTCTTAGGCCACTTGACCATCGGGCCATATGGTGCACCATCAGGGACTCGAACCCAGGGCCCGCTGATTAAGAGTCAGCTGCTCTACCAACTGAGCTAATGGTGCGAATTTAATGGTACGTAATGAGGAAAACCCTCAAAACTGAAGAAGACGCGTGAAAGAATGATTCTGAAGAAAAAGGAAGGAAGGCAAAAGGTCAAGTCCTCGACCAATTAGTACTCGCAAGCTAAACACGTCACCGTGCTTACACATTGAGCCTATCAACCTTGTAGTCTACAAGGGGTCTTACTTGCTTAAAGCAATGGGATATCTTATCTTGGGAACGGCTTCACGCTTAGATGCCTTCAGCGTTTATCCGATCCGCACATAGCTGCCCAGCTGTGCCCTTGGCAGAACAACTGGTGCACCAGAGGTGCGTCCATCCCGGTCCTCTCGTACTAAGGACAGCTTCCCTCAAATATCCAACGCCCACGACAGATAGGGACCGAACTGTCTCACGACGTTCTG
>JBJEQR010000002.1:0-94387 GCA_051881855.1 Oscillospiraceae bacterium | reverse complement strand
AGGCGGCTTTTTCATTTTGTATCATAGACGACGTTAAGATGGACCTCATCGTCACCAAGTCGGTCAGCCGATTTGCCCGAAATACGGTCGACAGCTTGGTCACCGTCCGTAAGCTGAAGGAGCATCATGTGGAAGTTTTCTTTGAAAAGGAGAACATTTACACCTTTGACAGCAAGGGCGAGCTGCTGATTACCATCATGTCCAGCCTTGCCCAGGAGGAAAGTCGCAGCATCTCTGAGAATGTCACATGGGGGCAGCGGAAGCGTTTTGCTGACGGTAAAGTCACGATACCCTTCAAGCATTTTCTGGGCTATGACCGTGGCGAAGGCGGTGTTCCAGTCATCAATGAAAAGGAAGCCGAGGTTGTTCGGATGATTTACAGGCTGTTCCTTCAGGGAAAAACAGCTGCGGGCATCTGTAAACACCTCATGGAACAAGGCATACCCACTCCCGCCGGAAAGACTAAATGGAGCCAGTCCACGGTAATGAGCATCCTGCAGAACGAAAAATACAAAGGTGATGCCTTGCTGCAGAAGAAGTTCACAGTGGATTTCCTCACCAAAAAGCAAAAGGTCAACGAAGGAGAGGTTCCGCAGTATTATGTGGAAGGCAGCCATCCGGCAATCATTAGCGCCATGGATTTTGATATGGTGCAGGCAGAAATTGCTCGCCGCCAGGCCCTGGGCCGCTCTTACAGCGGTTCCAGCATCTTTGCCAGCAAACTTATCTGCGGCGACTGCGGTGGCTTTTATGGAAAAAAGTGTGGCACTCCACGGATGCCTATCGCCGTGAAATTTGGCGCTGCAATAGCAAGTTTAAGGGAGAATCCAAATGCGAGACACCGGCATTGGATACGGAGACCATTCAGCAGATGTTCCTCCGGGCATACAATCAGCTGATGGGTTCCCGCGAGCAAATCATCCAAGCCTGCGAGGTTATGCGGTCGATGGTGTCGGACTGCACTCAACTGGATACTGAAATCGATGCTCTGAACGAGGAAATCGCGGTTGTTGCTGAACTGGTCAGCCAGTGCATCAAGGAGAATGCCACCACGCAGCAGCCCCAGGAGGAATACAACAAAAAATACAACCGTCTGGTCAAGCGGTATGAAAAAGCGGTGGATCGGCTGAACAAAGCTACCGCCGAGCGTGAAAGCCGGATGCAGCGTGACCGTGAACTCCGTATTTTAATTGGTTCCATAGAAAAACAGCCCCTCGTCCTGGAAACCTGGGACGAAAGGCTGTGGATTTCGCTATTGGAATCGGCAACGGTACACGCAGACAACAGGATAACCTTCCGGTTCAAGGATGGCACGGAAATTAAGGTTGTGGCTGAATAAGCCTCGACTATTTTGTTAGCAGCAACGATGCATCCATTTACATTTAGAAATAATTATTTCCTTGGATTTTGAGGAGTAGAAATAGTTTCATATATGTGATATAATTTTACAAAGATTTCGCGGGGTGTAGATATGGACTATTATACTTTATATTTAGATGAGAGCGAAACTCACCGTTTTAATAAGGCTACTTCGAAAAATGAAGCACCACATTTTTGTATGGCGGGTGTAATTATCGCAGACAACACCATTGCAGCGGTTGAGCAGAGTATCAATTCTTTAAAAAGTACAATTTGGTCGGATCTTACTGACCCACACTCCGTAGTTCTTCATCAAATGCTTATTAACAATGCACAAAAAGGACGCCTTGATTCAACAAAATATCCCGAATACACACGGTTTTCATCGAACGCTAATGTCAAAGCGTTCTACCAAGAATTGCAAAAAGTGTTTGTCCAAAATCCTATGACTATTGTGGGCAGTTGCATTTCTGAAGACAATATGCGAAATTACTATGGTATATCCGGAAAGAATAAACAGGATCAGTATTTAATAGCAATGCAATTAATACTTGAAAACTATTGTCATTTCCTGTGCTCACGGAATGCAAAAGGGCGTATTCTGTATGAGTCTCTCGATGTAATAACCAACGAATCCCTCAGGGACAAGTATTATCACATGAAATTAATGGGATCTATGTATATGCCTCAGAAAACAGCTACAAGGTGTCTTCTTGGTTTGGATTTTGCTAATAAAAACGATAACAACCCGGGCTTACAAATAGCAGATTTTGTCCCAAATGGTTTTGCGAGAGATTGTTTAGGAATTCCACAGCCAAAGCATAACATATTTCGGACTTTTAAATATCTTCGATATGATGGAGGGCAAAGTCTTCCAGATAGATTTGGCGTAAAATATATGCCCTGATTTTATCTATGTATTGACAGCGGGGTATTTGCATATTATAATATGTACAGGGATTGGGAGATGCCAATTACGTTGTTGCGCTTGCTTGACAGATATTGTTGTGCTTGCGTAACAGATAATCATTGGTAAAGCCAAAAGCTTAGTACAGAGAAAAGTACCATCGGCAACGAACCCTGTATCAAAGAAGTCACCGTGTTAGGTGGCTTCTTTGTTTTATCAACACTTACGAAATCCTATGATCTCAAAGTATAATGGGGTTCATTATATAGCAAAACGCATCTATGGTTTCAAATCCGATTGAAACCAAATGAAACTATTTGAAACCGTATCACAATTATCAAGTGTTGCCAGACAAAATGGCACCCGAGCTTTCTGAGTTCGGGTGCCGTTTCTCATTTTCATCATTAAAACGCACGCCTGCTTTTACAAATGCGGGAGATTAAAATTAAAAAAGAGAAGCGGAGCAGCTAACGCTGCTCCGCTCCCTCCTGAAATCTATCCCTCCTGGGGATTCCGTTATCAGTCATCTGCCTCCTCAATGGGCATATAAAGGTCCTCGATGGAGATTCCTTTGGGTATAAGCCTTCCGGGCGACACTATGTGGAACATAGGGTAGCGCTCGCGTTTTCCCTCCCCGTTTTCATACAGGCGAAAGCCGCTGCCTTTAACCCACTCCATAAGTTCCTCCCGGGTCCTGAGCCAGTCCGCGGCCTCGTCCATATCCGCGTCGAGACACGAAGCCACGGCGAAAAGCCCCCAGGGAAGGTCGGTTATCCCGAACTCCTTTATCTCCGCTGTGTCCGCCCCCTCCGGAAGGGCGTAAAACCACTCCTGCGCCCCGATTCTCTCGTTGTACCACATGAAGTCCCGGGGATACAGCTCGCAGGAGAGAGAAGCGTGGTACTCGCTGAACCAGCTGTTGAATTTTTCAAATTTCTCTCCGTCCGTAAGGGGGCCGGAATATACCGCCTTTATTTTTGGAATTTCGATTATTCTTACGCTCTGCATTGTTGCTCCCTCCAAAAAGCCTTTTTCAGTGGAAAACGGTCATTTTTCATCGCTCAGGCCGAGAAAATAGTCCGCGGAAACGCCGTAAAACCTGCACAGGGTTATGAGGTGATGCACCGGCAGCTCGTTTGCGCCCCTCTCGTACCTTGCGTACATTGTCTGGGAGGTACCCAGAATTTCCGCCACCTCCCGCTGGAGGAGGTCCCGGTCCTCCCTCAGATCCCGCATGCGTTTCAGATATTTCATTTCCATAGCTGTACGCCCATTCCCTCATCTGATTTTTTCGCATTATATCATAGTAAATATATTTACTCTTGCATTTAGTACACATTTGTACTATAATACATGTATAACATATCTCAGGAGGCGCATTATGAAGAAAATCGTCGGTATAATTCTCACTGTGGCAGCGGTTCTTTTCTGTGTGGCTCCGTCAAGGCCGCCCGAGCCCTTTCCGCTGATTTTGCCTGTGGAGGGCAGCTTTGCCCGCCTCGACGGCGGGCGTACACTAGTGATACAAAACGGCTTTTTCCTCCGCTTTTTTGACGGCGATGAAAAAGCGAGGGACGTATTCCTCCGCTCCGAAACTGTGGGAAAGGCCGGCAAATGCAGTTTTTCAAACAAGTTCATCTTTCTTCCCGGCGAGGGCGCTGCCGTCTCCGTCGGAGAAAGAGGACTTTCCCTCTCGGGCTGCTGCCTCTTTCTTCGGGACGGAAGCCTCGTGCGGGAATTCAATTCACCGGCGGCGGGCGCAAAAAACGCCCTCCCGGTAGAGAGGGCGTTTTTCATAGGCGAAGGGCTGCTCGTGCTCAAAAGCGGCGGACACGAATTTACATATAACGTATATACGGACGAAATAAAAAGCACCCGCAAGGGTGCTTTTTTTGTCAGCCGTTGGCGGTCCAGGTCTTGCTGTCGCCGGAGAGCATGTTCTTGCGGCGGTTTTTGACCGCTTCGGATTTTGCCTCGATGTCGCCGGCGCGGATAAGGGCGCGCTTCGTGAGCATCGGTCCCACGAGCTCATAGATGAGAATGGCAAAGAGCACAATGTTGCGCACTATCTCGCCGTCGCCTCCCCCAAGGGTGGAAGCGGTGACGCACATGCCGAGGGCCACGCCCGCCTGGGGGAAAAGAGCCACGCCGAGGTTTTTGGTGACCTTTTCATCCAGCTTCATAATGCGGCAGCCGCCGTAGGCGCCAAAATATTTGCCGGCGGCGCGGATCACGACGTACACAACGCCGACCGCCACCACCGCAATGTCGCCGAACACGGAAAGCTCCAGCCCCGCGCCGCTTATGACGAAGAAAAACACGAAAAGGGGCGCCGTCCAGCGGTCGGCACGCTCCATAAGGTCAAAGGACAGGGGGCAGAGATTGCAGAACACCGTTCCGAGCATCATGCAGACGAGAAGGGAGCTGAAGGAGCAGGTCACGGGGCCCACTTTAAATTCAAGGGAGGAGAGAGCGACGGTCAGGAGCACGAAGCCTATGGTCAGGGAGAGACGGTTCGAGTTGGAGAGGAACTGCTTCTCGAGGAAGGTGAGCACCGCGCCGAGCACTGCGCCGAGCACCAGCGAGAGCACGATTTCGAGAAGTGGGTCCACGAGCACGGATATCATATCCACCGTGCCGCTGTGGAGGGCTTTGGCTACGCCGAAGCTGACCGCAAAGACCACAAGGCCCACCGCGTCGTCCAGAGCGACGATCGGAAGAAGCAGGTCGGTAAGCTCGCCCTTGGCTTTATACTGGCGGACGACCATGAGGGTGGCGGCGGGAGCCGTTGCGGTGGCTATGGCGCCGAGGGTTATGGCCGCCGGTACGGAGAGCTTATCCGGCATGGCAAAATGCACAAAGATCAGGGCAATGTCCGTCACCAGAGCCGCGGCGAGGGCCTGCAGAATACCCACCACCGTGGCGGCTTTTCCGGTCTTTTTGAGGTCCCCGAGGCGGAATTCGTTGCCGATGGCAAATGCGATGAAACCGAGGGCCATATTTGATACGGGCTCCAGCGCAGAAACATCGGCGGCGGAGTTGAAGCCGAGGCCGGGCACGCCCAGAGCGCCCAGCAGATAGGGGCCGACGAGCACGCCGGTCACAAGATAGGCCGTCACGTCCGGGAGATGGAGGGGCTTTATAAGCCTCGTCATCATGAGGCCCGCGATTATCGCGACGGCGACAGAAAACAGTTCTTTCATAAAATTTACTCCATATTCATATATTTTTTCGCACAAAAAATAAATATATATCTTCCGTATGAATATTTCAACAGTTTTTTTCAATTTATTTTGCATACTTTTGCCCATATTTTTTTGCTGTTTTGCCCAAAAAATATTGCCGAAAACTGTTGACAATCCCGATTTCAGTTGCTATAATAGCTTCCATAGTCCGAAAGGGCTATGCGACAAAAGAATACTTAAAATTGTTTTTGGCTTTGCCATAAACAATGGTAGAGGCGCGAAAGCTATCAGTACCGCAGGGCTTTTGGGGCAGGCTCCCCGTTCTGTGGGAAAGGAACTTTCGCCGAAGCGTCGGAAAAAGCCTAAGTTTTCCGGCTGCTGGGCTGCAGGAGAATATCTTGCAGACTGTCACTTCGGTGGAGAGCTATCATTGGTTTAAAAGCGCGGCTGTGCCGCGCCGAAAAACATTTTATCAAAGAATGTTACCATGAGTCTTCTCCGAAAGTATTCATGGTTTTTTTGTTGCCCGAAAACGGGCGGCGGAAACCGAAACAAATCATGAATTTTTTGGAAAGAAGGAACCAAACAATGACAAGAAAAATCATCGCACTCGTACTCGCACTCGTAATGTGCCTCGGCTTCACCGCCTGCAGCAGCGGAAACGACAGCAACACCCTCCGCGTGGCCATGGAATGTGCCTACGCCCCCTACAACTGGACCCAGTCCGACGCGTCCAACGGCGCCGTAAAAATTGCCGACTCCAACGACTATGCCTACGGCTACGACGTCATGATGGCAAAGCTCGTCGCCGAGAGCATGGGCAAAGAGCTTGAAATCGTAAAGCTCGACTGGGATTCCCTTGTTCCCGCTGTTGAGGCAGGCACCGTCGACATGGTCATCGCCGGCCAGTCCATCACCGCCGAGCGCCTTGAAGTAGTGGACTTCTCCGACCCCTACTATTACGCTTCCATAGTCACCCTCGTAAAGACTGACAGCCCCTATGCCTCCGCCGCCTCCGTTACTGACCTTGCAGGCGCCACCTGCACCTCCCAGCTCGGCACTATCTGGTATGACGTCTGCCTCCCCCAGATTCCCAATGCCAACATTCTCACCGCTCAGGAGACCGCTCCCGCAATGCTCGTAGCCCTTGAGGCAGGCACCGTTGACCTCGTTGTCACCGATATGCCCACCGCTCTTGCTGCTGTGGCCGTTTACGACGACTTTGTAATTCTCGACTTCTCCGGCACTTCCGGCGAATTTGAGGTATCCGACGAGGAGATAAACCTCGGCATTTCCGTACAGAAGGGCAACACCGAGCTTCTCGACGCAGTAAACGCCGTGCTCGCCACCCTCACCACTGACGATTATGAAAGAATGATGCAGGAGGCCATTTCCGTACAGCCTCTCAGCGAATAATTTACGGTTTTTATTAAAGGAGCATTAAATGTCTGAACTTATTAACGGCATTGTGAAATGCTGGAACGGCTACGGGATGTCCTATCTCGTGGGCGCGCGCAACACCCTTATAGTTTCGTTTATCGGCACCGTCGTGGGCTGCATAATCGGATTTGGCGTCGGCATTGTCCAGACCATACCGAAAAGCAAAAATGACCCCTTCATTAAAAGGGCGGTGCTTTTCGTCGCAAACCTCATTCTCAAGGTTTACGTAGAGGTTTTCCGCGGCACCCCGATGATAGTCCAGTCCGTATTTATCTACTACGGCGCGAAAATGGTCTTTGACATCCAGATGAACATCTGGTTTGCGGCGCTTTTCATTGTTTCCATAAACACCGGCGCTTATATGGCGGAGACCGTCCGCGGAGGAATCCTCTCCATTGACCCGGGCCAGACCGAGGGCGCAAAGGCCATAGGCATGACCCATTTCCAGACCATGATGAGCGTCATTCTTCCCCAGGCGTTCCGCAACATAATCCCTCAGATAGGAAACAACTTCATTATCAACATCAAGGACACCTCCGTCCTCTCCGTCATCAGCTTCGCGGACCTTTTCTTTACCCACAAGAGCGTCGTCGGCGCCCTTTACCTCTATTTCCCCTCAGCCTGCATAGTCATGGCGGTATATCTCACAATGACCGTTGCGGCGTCCCTGCTGCTGCGCCTGCTTGAGAACAAGCTGGACGGCGACGACAGCTACGACCTCGCCACCACCGACACCCTTGCATATACCAGCGGGCTTCTGAGCTATCGCCCCAAGGAAGAACGCAACAAACTGACAGTCGGAGGAGGTAAATGAAATGAGCGAAAATATCATTGACGTCTGCCACCTCGGCAAGAGCTTCGGAAATCACGAGGTCCTTTCGGACATTGACTTTTCCGTGAAAAGCGGGGACGTGACCACCATTATCGGCTCCTCCGGAAGCGGAAAATCCACCCTTCTGCGCTGCATAAACCTGCTCGAGACCCCCTCATGCGGCAATATCCTTTTCCACGGAGACGATATTTCCGGAAGCGGCTTTTCCGTTCCGGCCTACCGGGCAAAGGTGGGCATGGTCTTCCAGAGCTTCAACCTTTTCTCCAACATGACCGTGCTCAAAAACTGCATGGTGGGCCAGGTCAAGGTGCTCAAAAAGAGCAAGGCCGAAGCTGAGGAGACCGCAAAGTTCTACCTTGAAAAGGTGGGCATGCTCCCCTACATAAACGCAAAGCCCAAACAGCTCTCCGGCGGCCAGAAACAGCGCGTCGCCATTGCGAGAGCCCTGGCCATGGAGCCGGAGGTGCTCCTCTTTGACGAGCCCACCTCCGCCCTCGATCCCCAGATGGTGGGCGAGGTGCTCGCCGTCATGCGCCAGCTGGCAAACGAGGGCCTCACCATGATAGTGGTGACTCACGAAATGGCTTTCGCGAGGGACGTTTCCAGCCACGTTGTCTTTATGAAGGACGGCGTCATCTGCGAAGAGGGAACGCCGGAGGACATTTTCGTAAGCCCCAAAAAGGACGAAACGAAGGAATTCCTCGCAAGGTTCATAAACTGATAAAAAAAGCGCCCCGCCGGGGCGCTTTTTTTGAAATTACTTTGCTTTTATTTTATTGCGTTTTCTGTAAATCTCCCACGGGAGATAGAGCAGCACCCACACCGCTATGAGCAGCACCGGGAAGCCCAGAAAATAGAGCTTGTCCCCAAGAAGCCCCGCGAGGGCCTCCAGAAGGGGGTTATTTTCCGTGCCGTTGAGGAAGAAAAAGTTGCTGCCCAGCACCGGGTTTATAAAATAAATCGGTACGCAGAGGCAGGCGAGGATCCCGAGCACCTTCGGCAGACGGCGGAAATCCGGCACAAAGCCGCCGCAGAGCAGGAGCACCGGGAAGGTCAGAAGCATTATATGTATGCTTGCGGAGTGGAGGTGCATGTAGTTCCAGAAGGGCAGGTCGTTCCAGGTGGAGACGAGCAGCGCCATGGAAGCTCCGGGAAGGCACGCGGCATAGAGAAACTCCGCCACAAAGTCGCTGGGCTTCAGCGCATAGAGAAGGCAGACGAAAATATTTATTCCGCAGAGGTGGAAGGGCAGATAGGCCCATTCCCACTGGCCCGTGAGCAGCGCCACAAGGTCCTTCGAAATCTCCATCACGACCATGAGCACCGCGAGCACGGTCAGCATTTTCCTCCTGAGCACGGCGTCCGACCTTTTATAAAACAGCGCCGCGGCGGCGCATATCGCCGCCGCAACAGCTATAAGAAACAGATGCAGCGGGCTGAAATGTATAAAAGAGCGGTAGTTGGGGTCCAGAGCGTTCATGGTGGTATCGGTATACCAAAATTCAGACAAGGCAAAGCCCCCTTTCATTGCGTTTTATTCTATCATATATCATTTTTACAGTAAACCCATTATTTTTTATTTGCTAAAAACTTTATTTATGATATACTCTTAATAAGTAACTTTTTCGGAGGAAGCAAAATGGCAGTTATGCGGCAGTGGCAGCGGCCCCTGGAATTCGACCGCCCCACCTGGGATATGATAAGATTCAACAATATTTATACCAACAGCCGGAAGGATTTCCGCTGGAGGCACTGCCCAAACGTCGATGAGGGGACCCTCACAGCCTCCGTCTATACTACAAAATGCTTCGAGTGCGCCGACGACGTTGTGAGCATGGATTTCCCGCTCACGGAGGAGGGGTTTGAAGAGTCCAAAAAGTGGATAGAATCCAAATTCAGAGAATTTGTGGAGGCAAACCCCAACAGGTACTGACAGAAACGGAGGCAGCTATGCCCAAAAGATACATCTACGTTGTGTTCACTTCTACGCCGTATAAAACCGGCACTTTCATAAGGGCTGTGACCCGCTACCCCTATAACCACGTCTCCATCTCCCTTGACCCGGAGATAAAGACGCTCTTTTCCTATTCCCGCCACTATAAAAACGCCCCCTTTTACGGAGGATTCGTGCGGGAATCCATCCTGCGCTATGAAAATGACGGCCGCACCGCGCTCATAAAGGTCTGCGCCCTGCCCGTGACGGAAAAGCGCTACAACAAAGCAAAAATATATATGAATTACCTTGAGCAGAACTCCGAGGACCTGGTTTACAACATGTTTTCCGCCATGCTCTTCCCTTTTAAGAAGGAGGTTAAAATCAAGAACTCCTTCACCTGCGTGGAATTTGCCGTTCATTTCATCAGGAAATTTGTGTTTCTGCCCTTCCTTGAGAAAAACAGGTTCTGCTCCATAAAGAGCCTCGCCGCAAACCTCGAGAAATACACCGTCTATGATGGCTCCGCGGAGAAATTCATCTGCGGCGCCGACTGGAACGGCGACACCTTCCCGGAGGACAGGGGGTACTGGTTCAGAATCAGAAAAACCGTCGGCACAAACAAAAGGCTGGTGGAAAAGCTGCTCAAAGGGGAATGATTTCCGGCAGCCCGAATTTCGTTAAAACATTAACCCGATTGCTCCCGGCAAGGGAGCAATTTTTTGTTGTACGGACAAAAAATCCCGAAAAATCGCTTTTATGCTCCAAATTCTTTCGGGTTTTACCCCTATAATATTTTTAAAATATAGTTATTTATTTAACAAAATTTGTGAAAACCTATTTACTTTTGTTCCTTTTAAGTCTATAATTTACCCTATGGCGGGAAAATCCGATTCCGGCCGAAAATCGGTTTAAATCCTTTTGATTCTGCAGTAAATACTTTTTAGGAGGGCGCAATAATGGCACATTTAAGCGAAGCAGCCGTCGCAAAAATAAATGAGATCTGCGACAGGTATGTTTCCGAAAAGACCCCGCTGATAATGATTCTCAGCGACATTCAGAAAGAGTACGGTTACATACCGCTCGAAGTACAGGAGATAGTTTCCCAGAGGACCGGCATTTCCGTCGCGGAAATTTACGGCGTCGTCACTTTCTACTCCTTCTTCTCCCTCAAACCCAACGGAAAATACGTCATCGGCTGCTGCCTCGGCACCGCCTGCTACGTCAAGGGCGCTCAGCAGGTAGTGGACAAATTCTCCGAGATCCTCGGCATCAAGCCCGGCGAGACCACCGACGACGGCCTTTTCACCATTGATGCGCTCCGCTGCATAGGCGCCTGTGCCATTGCTCCCGCCGTTACCATCAACGGAAAAGTGTACCCCCATGTCGCAGTCAGCGACGTGCCGAAGATCGTTGCGGAATATAAAGCTCTCGGAGGTGCTGAAGCATGATAAGAACAGTTGAAGAGCTCAAAGCAAGGGCCGCCGTCTGTAAAGAGGTCCTTGATTCCAAATTTAACGGCTCCGACGGAAAAACCTACCTCATGATCTGCGGCGGCGGCGGCTGTGTCGCCTCCGGCGCAATGAAGCTCGAGGAGGAGTGCAACCGCATAATTGCCGACAAGAATATCGGCGACAAGGTTGCCGTGCGCAAGGTCGGCTGCTTCGGCCTCTGCTCCCAGGGACCCTTCATCCGCATATATCCCGAGGACGTGCTCTACCGCCTTGTAAAGCCCGAGGATATTGAGGAGATCATTGAAAAGGACGTCCTCGGCGGCGAGATCGTCGAGAGGCTTCTCTACGTTGATCCGGCCACGGGCAAAAAAATCGCGAAGCAGGAAGAAATTCCTTTCTATAAAAAACAGAAGAGAATAGCTCTCCACGGCTGCGGCGTCATCAATCCCGAGAGCTTTGACGAGGCTCTCGGCTGCGGCGCTTACCAGGGCCTTGCAAACGCCCTCGCAAAGGACCGCCAGGAGGTCATAAACGACATACTTGCCTCCGGCCTTCGCGGACGCGGCGGCGGCGGTTTCCCCACCGGCCGCAAATGGCAGTTCGCGTATAATCAGGACAGTGACGAGAAGTACGTCATCTGCAACGGCGACGAGGGCGACCCCGGCGCATTCATGGACCGTTCCGTCCTTGAGGACAACCCCCTCTCCGTAATCGAGGGCATGACCATTGCGGGCTACGCCATCGGCGCTTCCGAGGGCTACTTCTACGTCCGCGCCGAGTACCCCACCGCCGTCAAACGCCTCCGCAACGCCATAAGAATGGCTGAGGAGGAAGGACTCCTTGGCGACAACATTCTCGGCAGCGGCTTCTCCTTCAGAGCAAGCGTCCGTCTCGGCGCAGGCGCTTTCGTCTGCGGCGAGGAGACCGCCCTCATCCACTCCATTCAGGGCATGCGCGGCATGCCGAGGCCCCGTCCTCCGTTCCCGGCTGTGAAGGGCCTTTGGGACAAACCCAGCATAGTCAACAACGTCGAAACTCTCGCCACCGTTCCTTACATAATGCGCGAGGGCGTAGCCGAATTTACCAAATACGGCACCGCCGGCTCCAAGGGCACCAAAGTATTTGCCCTCGGCGGCAAGGTCAACAACGTAGGCCTTGTGGAGATACCCATGGGCACCACCATGAGGGAGCTCGTCTATGACATAGGCGGCGGCATCCCCCACGGCAAAAAATTCAAAGCCATTCAGACCGGCGGCCCCTCCGGCGGCTGTCTCACCGAGGCGGAGCTGGATGTCAAGATCGACTTTGACAACCTCGTATCCCTCGGCTCCATGATGGGCTCCGGCGGCGCTATCGTCATGGACGAGGACAACTGCATGGTGGACGTTGCGAAGTTCTATATGGGCTTTATCCGCGACGAATCCTGCGGAAAATGCACCCCCTGCCGCATAGGCACCAAGCGCATGCTTGAAATACTCACCAAAATAACCGAGGGCAAAGCCACCATGAAGGATTTCGAGGAGCTTGAGACCATAGGCAACGCCTGCCAGACCAACTCCCTCTGCTCCCTCGGACAGACTGCCGCAAACCCGGTCATTTCCACCATCGCGAACTTCTATGACGAGTACCTCGCCCATATTCAGGACAAAAAATGCCCTGCAAAGGTCTGCAAAAACCTCATGCAGTACAAAATCAACCCCGACAAATGCAAAAAATGCAGCCTCTGCTCCAAGAAATGCCCCGTCGGGGCCATCTCCGGCGAGGTGGGCAAAACCGCTTTCGTCATCGACCAGAGCAAATGCATCAAATGCGGAATGTGCTTAGCGTCCTGCAAATTCGGTGCAGTAGAGAAAGAATGATAGGGAGGTCACAATAATGAGCATGATCAATATTAAAATTGAGGGCAAACCCTATCAGGTCGAGGAAGGGCTTACCATTATCGACGCCGCAAGAAGCTGCGGCTATGAAATACCTTCTCTCTGTGATTTCAACCACGGCGAATGCAACCGCGGCTCCTGCCGTGTGTGCCTTGTTGAGGTCAAGGGAATGAGAAGCCTTGTGGCTTCCTGTGTGCACCCGGTTTCCGACGGCATGGAAATAAGCATCTCCTCCCCTAAAGCCGCGGCCGCCCGCCGCACCTCCGTGGAGCTTTTGCTCTCAAACCACTCCGTCGACTGCCAGCAGTGCGACAAAAACGGCCGCTGCGAGCTGCTCCACGTGGCAAAGCTCACCGGCGCAAGGCCCGGAATGTTCAAGGGCGAAAAGACTCCCGTCACCGTCGACGAGCTGAACCCGTCCATTATCCGCGACACCAGCAAATGCATACTCTGCGGACGCTGCGTAGCCAGATGCCAGAACGCCCACGGCCTCGGCGTGCTCGGTTTTGAAAACCGCGGCTTCAACGCCGTTGTGGGCCCTGCCGGAAACAGGCCCCTGAGCAAATCCCCCTGCATACTCTGCGGACAGTGCGTCAGCGTCTGCCCCACCGGCGCACTGATGCTCAAATCCGAAATTGACAAGGTGGACGAGGCCATGGCCCTGGGCCGCCACGTAATCGTGCAGACCGCTCCCGCTGTCCGTGCCGCCCTGGGCGAGGAATTCGGAATGAAGATCGGCACCCCCGTCACCGGAAAAATGGTCGCGGCTCTCCGCCGCCTCGGCTTCGAGAAGGTCTACGACACCGACTTCGGCGCGGACCTCACCATTATGGAGGAGGGCACCGAGCTCCTGAACAGAATGAAAAACGGCGGCGTGCTGCCGATGATCACCTCCTGCTCCCCCGGCTGGATCAATTTCTGCGAGACCTACTACGCCGACCAGCTTGACCACCTCTCCTCCTGCAAATCTCCCCACCAGATGCAGGGAGCCATCCTCAAATCCTACTACGCCGAAAAGCACGGCCTTGACCCCAAGGACATTTTCGTCGTTTCCATCATGCCCTGCACCGCGAAGAAATTTGAAAAGGAGCGTCCTCAGCTCGTAAACAAGGACGGCCTCAAGGACGTGGACGCCGTTCTCACCACCCGCGAGCTCGGCGACATGATAAAGCGCTCCGGTATCGTTTTCAACAAGCTCCCGGACGAGGACTTTGACCAGGATATCATGGGCGAAGCCTCCGGCGCAGGCGTCATCTTCGGCGTCACCGGCGGCGTTATGGAGGCCGCTCTCCGCACCGTCTACTACCTTCTCACCGGTAAGGAACACGGCGCCATAGCCTTCACCTCCGTCCGCGGCTTCGACGGCATCAAGGAGTCCTCCATTGAGATAGGCGGCAAAATCATTCACGTTGCCGTGGCCCACGGCATGAAAAATGCCCGGGTGCTCATGGACGAGGTCAGAGCAGGCACCAGCAAATACCAGTTCATCGAGATCATGGGCTGCCCCGGCGGCTGCATCAACGGCGGCGGCCAGCCCTACGTCCGCCCCGTGTTCCTGCCCAATGAGGAGCACAACATTCTCGACACCTATATGCAGAAACGCGCCTCCGCCCTCTATTCCGAGGACCAGCGCAACACCCTCCGCCAGTCCCACAAAAACACCCAGATACAGCAGCTTTATAAGGAGTTCCTCGGCGAGCCCAATTCCCACAAGGCTCACGAGCTTCTCCACACCACCTATGAGGGCAGAGAGCCCTTCAGGGACTGATGTAAAAACAAAAAACGGGCCGCCTCCTTTTGGAGGCGGCCTTTTTCTTCGCAAATTCCCGCTCTGAAGCCGCCTTTTTTTCAGTGAAAAATCTGAAAAAGAACAGCCCTCCGCTCCCTATGGGGAGCGGAGGGCTGTCTTTGGTTTTTTGCTGTCTGTTTTTCAGACTGCCGGTTCAGACCGTTTTGTATGAAAAGAGGTTGGGAGTATCAAATCAAACTTTAAGGCCTGCTCTGTATCCGGTGTGAATAGCGTCGAAGATCTTTCCGGGATGTACCGCGTCGCCCACGAGGTAGACTTCTTTGCCTTCCTCTTTGAGAGCGTTGTAGAGGCAGTTGCGGCTCTTGAAGCCAAGAGCGAGGATAACGGTGTCAGCTTCGATCTCGTATTCGCCTTTTTTCTTGTTGGCAACGACAACGCCTTTGTCGGTAACTTCCTCAAGGCGGGTATCGGTGACAACTTTCATGCCGATCTTAGCAATACGCTCGCTGTAGGAGATGAAGTCGGTTGCTGCAACGTCGTTCATGATCTGCGGGAGCATCTCAACTACGGTAACGTCGTGGCCCTGCTCAGCAAGGTCAAGAGCGGTTTCGGTGCCCACAAGGCCGCCGCCGACTACGACGACTTTCTTGCCGACTTTATCCATGTTGTTGATAGCTTCAAGGGCGTTCATTGCGTTTGCATTGTCAGTGCCGGGTACGCGGGGTTTTACAGGAAGGCTGCCGGTGGCGCAGATAACGGCGTCAAACTCAGCAAGGTCTGCGGGCTCCGCTTTCTTATGTACTACCGGGATAGCAAGTTTTTCAACCTGGGTCTCAAGATATTTCTGGAAAGGACGGATATCAGCTTTGAACTCAGGAGCGGAAGCCTCGTTGAGAAGGCCGCCCATTCTGTTATGTTCCTCAAAGATAGTCACGTCATGGCCGCGGAGTTTGGCAACTCTTGCAGCCTCCATGCCTGCGGCGCCGCCGCCGACAACTGCGACTTTCTTCTTCACGTCAGCGGGAGTGATGCGAAGCTCGCCCTCACGGCTGATAAGCGGGTTGACAGCGCAGGTTACTGCTTTGTACTGGAAGAAGGTTCTCTGGAGGCAGCCCTCGTTGCAGCGGATGCAGGGGCAGATGTCCTCGGGACGGCCCTCTTCGGCTTTCTTCGGCCATTCAGGGTCAGCCCAGAGCGGACGGCCGAGAACTACGAAGTCGCCTTTGCCGCTGGCAATGATATCCTCAGCATACTCAGGAAGAGTGATGGAGCCGGAGGCCATAACGGGGATGGAAACCTCTTTCTTGATTGCTTCAGCAGCCCATACGTTGTGGCAGACATCGATGGACATCGGGCTTACCTGGTGGATCATGGTGTGATGGTCGCCGCCGGATACGTTGATGCCGTCAAGGCCGCGTTTCTCAAGCTCTTTTGCAAGCCAGATGGTGTCCTCGATGGGGAAGCCGTCGGGTTCATAGTCAGTGCCGCTGAGACGGATGGTCACAGGGAAGTCAGGGCCGACTTTCTTGCGGATGTCCTCGAGAATCTCGAAATAGATGCGGGCGCGGTTTTCAAGGCTGCCGCCGTACATATCGGTTCTGTGGTTGGTGGTGGGGGAGAAGAAGTTGGTGAGAAGGTAGCCATGGGCTCCGTGGATCTCTACGAGCTCAAAGCCTGCGGTCTTGGCGCGGAGAGCCGCGTCGCCGAAGCATTTTACGATCTCTTTGATTTCAGGAATGGTCAGCTCCTGAGGAATTGCCTGGTCGCCGTGGTTTTTATAAAGGGTAGGCCACGGAATGGCGGAAGGAGCTTTGATGGGCTGGGTGCCGAGGAATTTCTGGCGTCCGCAGTGCTCGATCTGGATCGCGGGGACGGAGCCCATCTCTCTGATGTTTTCAGCGAGCCATGCAAGGCCGGGAATGTGCTCGTCGCTGGAAATGCCGAGGTGGCAGTGTGCGGATTTGGAAGCAATGTCATCGACGTAAGCATACTCGACAATGATCATGCCTGCGCCGCCTGCTGCTTGGTCACGGTAGTAGCGGATAGCACGCTCGGAAACCGTACCGTCCTTGTTGTTCATACCGGAAGACTGGGGTGCTTTGCAGATTCTGTTTTTGAGTTCAAGACCATTGATTTTTGCCGGGGAAAAAAGATTAGGGAACATTTTTTCCATGGTTTATGGACCTCCTGTTGTTCATAATTTGCTTTTTTCATGAGAAGCGGCAATTTTTCTCCCGTTTCTGTTAATATTTTATCAATTTGTATTGAAAAAAATTGTATCGTATGATATATTTAAAACAAAAAAGCAAAAAAAGTCGCTGTTTTTTTGTGTATCTTACGATACAAAACTTTTTTGTATCATAAGATACACAAAATTCGGCTAAATAACCGCGTTTTTGTTTGTTAAAGAAAGAACAGAGGTGTTGTCAATGCCCACTGCCATAGCTTCTTCCATCAGCTACATTCTTGAGGACAATCTTTTGCCCTACCGGGAGCTGTTTCTCCGCCACTGCAAGAAAATCTGCGAATTTCCCCGGGACACCGTACTCAGCCGCAGCGGAAATGTGAGCCCCTGCATGTATTTTCTCCTTGAGGGAATGTCAAAGGTCTATACCACCAACCCCAACGGCTACATAAGGATCCTCGGCTACCACAAGCGCAATACGCTCTTTGTGATGGACGGCATCTGTGAAAAGGAGCCTGCCATTGTCACCACCGAGAGCGTCACCGCCGTCCGGGTGCTGGCCGTCACCTGGAACGAGCTTTCGGAGATGGGCCGGGAAGAGCCGGCTTTCCTCCAGGACCTTCTGCGCTACTACGGCACCGTGCTCCGCCTCATGTGCTTCGACGCGGAAATAAAGAGCATTGACGACGCGTCCTCCCGCCTTGCGTCCTTCCTCTGCCTCTACTCCGAACACCTCGACAGCGAGGAAAACGGCGAGATACGCCTCACGCAGGAGGATCTGGCCTCGGCTGTCAATGCCTCCCGGGTACAGATAGCCCGAATATGCTCGGATTTCAAGAGCCGCGGCCTTATAAGCTGCAGCCGCGGGCGCATTTTGGTGCTCGACCGGGACGGCCTCACCGCCGTCTCCCGGTACCAGTAAAAAAACAAAACCCCGGCGGGCACTTAGGCGCCCGCCGGGGCCTTTTTATTTCTCCAGCAGTCTGATATAGTGGTTGGCTTCACGCAAAACGTGGTCGGCCAGAAGCGGCAGGATAACGGAACGTATCTTGCAGTTTTCTATGCCCTCGGCTCCCGCAGCCTTGAAGTCGCGGATTTTTTTCGCCGCTGCAAGGGAATCCTCCCGGATGGCGGCGTCGTTTCTCTCCCGGGAGCGGTCGAGCAGGGCTTCAAAATCCTTCGCAAAGCCGTCGGAGGTCTTTATGAGCTCCTCCTCCGTGGGATCCAGAAGGCCGCGGATAAAGAGGGCATGCTCCATCATTATCCTGTTCCAGAAGGCCTCCGTCTCTCTCATGGTCTGCGTATCAAGGCCGCCCTGCTCTACGCTGCAGAGGAAGGTGCGGTAGAGCTTTGCCTCCCGGATTATGTGCTCAAGCAGAAGCGGGTAGTTCATGGTGAACATACGGCAGCTGAGCACGCGTCTGAGGCTCAGCTCCTTCAGTTCTATAAGGCCGTTCACAAGGCGCAGGGCGTCCCGGTTCAGCTCCTCCACCCTGCGGCAGAGCTCCCGCTCCGCCCGGAAGGGCCTTCCGCAGCGCAGCTGCTGCTCCATTCTGGTAATTTCCCTGTCTATGGCTATCCCGGTGAAGCACTGGGTCTGCTTTTCTGCCCTGTCCGTAAACTCCGTCACGAGCTCGCCGGAATTCAGCACGTCCCTGCCGATTATGCCGTTTCCAAGCTCTATGGCCCTGCGGAGTATCCTCTCAAACTGCTGTTTATAAAATTCGGCTTTCCCGGCAAATTCCGAATCCACCGGCGTAAAGCCGGCCTTTAAAAACAGCGCGTGCTCCTTCATAATGCGCGCAAAAAACAGATTGAGCTCCAAAGATGAAATTACAAAATTCTCCCTGTCCTCCAAAAAAGATTCCCCCTTATGTTATCTTAAAACCATAATATGTCGCGGCTTTTTTATTTGTTAAGTTTTGTTATGTATAAGCTCCTGTTGCAAACCCAGAGCCGTTTTGGTAAAATATTATCCGAGGGGCCCCCAAGGGCCCCGAGACCTTTTGTTCATATAAGGAGCCTTCAAATGAAAACGAAAACCAGAAAAGCACTTAAAATAACCGGCCTCGCTCTGGCGTGCGTCATTCTCGTCTATGGCGTCATAGCCCTGTTTCCCCGGGGAAAGAATTTCACTTTGGAAAACCCCATGCGTTCCCAGGGCGAGCTTCCCATTCTCATAGCCCACGGCGGGGGCAACAAGGAGTTCCCGGACAACACCCTCGAGGCGTTCTATAACGCATACAGCGTCGATGAGCACGTCATAATGGAAACGGACGTGAGCATCACAAAGGACGGCGTGCTCATTCTCTCCCACGATACCACCCTTGACCGCAAGACAAACGTCACCGGAAATATTTCCGACTGGAATTACAGCGACCTCATAGCGCAAAAGGTGGATTTCGGCTACACCAACCCAACGGAAAACGGCGCGCTGAGCGGAGAAAGGGAACACTTTAAGGACGAAAACGGCGTGGAGAAGTACCCCACCGACGTCTCCTACCCGGAGGGCGTGGGGCCCCGGGATGAAAAGGTTTTCCTTGCGACGACACTTGAGGAGCTTCTCGTGTCCTTCCCGGAAAACCGCATAAACGTGGAGATAAAGCAGTCCGGGGAGCTGGGCTTCAAGGCCCTTGCGGAGGCCCTGCGCCTACTTGAAAAATACGACGCCTTTGACCGGGTGGTGCTGGCCAGCTTCCATGAGGAGATTTACGACGAATATGAGCGCATGAAAAAGGCGGGGGAGGTGCCGGAGGAATTTATGTACTCCCCGGCCAACGACGCCGCAACGAATTTTTTCGTGCTTCAGCTTCTGAAGCTGGACCTTTTCTTTGACGACGGCATGTGCGTTTTCCAGCTCCCTCTGGAGGAGAAGGGCTTCGACCTTGCCACAAGGAGCTTTGTGAACGCCGCCCACCGTCATAACCTTGCCGTCCACTACTGGACCATAAACGACGAGGACGAGATGCGCCACCTCATCGAAATCGGTGCGGACGGGATAATGACCGACTATCCCCACAGGCTCAAGGCGGTCTATGACTCTTACGTGGAATAATTTCCGGCGCAGGCGGGAGAAAGAAAACAATGAGATATTTTTTCAAAGGCACAGTCAGAACAGAAGGCGGCAAAAACTACATAGAAATTCCGTTCAACGTCTGGGACGAAACGGGATTAAAAGGCAATATTCCCGCAAGGATTGGAATTGACGGCGCCGAGTTTGAATGTAAACTGCTGCCGAAAGGCAAAGGGCAGTATTGGATTGCGGTACCCAAATCCTTTGCGTCGGAAATAAAGGGCGAGGCGGACGTTTTTGTTGAGCCCATTGAGTCCCTCTCCCGAATCAATCACGACAGTCCATATTCAAGAGAGAACCCGATAAGAAAAATTGATTCTATCGAAGAAATCAGCATAGAGCCCGGGTTCTGCGGTCATTGCTGCGTCTCCATGCTCGCCGGAGTTACGCTTCCGGAAGTTATCTCCGTAATGGGAAAAGCCCCGGGGTCATGGTCAAAAATACTGGAAGCGCTGGACTATTACGGAATAGCCTACGGCGAAAAAACAGTGCACCCGAAGGACAAAGAATACGTTTTGCCGAAATGCTGCATCGCATATATTGACGGCGGATTCAAATTATGGTTTGACGGAAAATATTACGGTGCAGAAGTTTCAAACGAGGACAGAATCGTAAGTTACTTGGAAATAATTACAGAGTGAAAAACCCCGCTGAAAAGAAGTTTCTTTTCAGCGGGGTTTTTAATGCCGCAGCGCTTAAAAAACAACGCTCCGTTGTCCTTCCTTTCCGATATGATTATTTACAAGCCGGTAAATAAGCGGTACAATATCAGCAAAGCAGTCGGGAGGTGCGGTCTATGGCAATCGGCGACAAAATCAGATTTTACAGAAAAAAGAGCGGCCTTACGCAAAGCCAGCTCGCGGAATTAATCGGCGTTTCTTCGCAGGCGATCTCAAAATGGGAAACCGGCGCGGGCTGCCCCGACCTCTCCATGGTGGTTCCCCTTGCCATAGCCCTCGGGGTGAGCACGGACGAAATACTCGAATATAAGGACGGCATAAATCTGAGCACCGTGAAAGAGGAGTGGAACAGCGCAGCCGCCGCCTATGAGCTTTTTAACAATTCCCCGGACTCATACAGCTACACCATAGAATGGCCCTGTATTCAGGAGCTTTTGCCGGAGCTCGGTGGGAAATCCGTTCTCGACTTCGGCTGCGGAACCGGAATTTTCACGTTCCTGCTCGAAAAATATTATCCGTCGAAAATTGTCGGCATCGACCTTTCGGAGGAGATGCTCAAAATCGCCGTTTCAAAGGCGAAAGAAAAAAAATCCCACGCGCAGTTTATACTCGGCGATGCTCAAAAGCTCGCAAACTATTTTGACGAAACCTTCGATTTGGTCTTTTCCTCCACAACGACCCATTTTCTAAGCGATCTGGAGGGGCTTTTCAAAAACGTGAGCCTCGTGCTCAAGGATGGCGGAACCGCTGTCATCTCGGTTATACATCCGGTTTATTCCGCCCAATATCCCATTGAGCACGGCGACCGTTTTCCCGACGACGACGAGTGGACGGTACGCTACCTTGATAAAAGCAGGCGCGCTTACATTCAGCCCTGGATAGAGTATAACGACAATTTTGAAAACCGGCTCAGCCGAAGCTACCACTACACCTTTGGCGACTACGTAAACGCCATTCTTAAATCTGGACTCAAAATAGAAGAGATACGGGAGCCTTTGCCGCCCAAAGTCTGGGAGGTTTCCGCTTTCGGAAGGTACGACAGCTATATCGAAACGCCGACTTTTCTTATTTTCAAGCTATTGAAATAAAAAGGTCCCGTGGGAATCGGGAGCGTTCATAAAACAGTTTCAGTCCCGGCGGCAATAATGTCTGCCGGGACTGTTCTTGCATATATTGAAGCAGTATGATATGATTAAACAGACCGATAAACTTGAATTTGTAGGTGTGAATGATGAGTAAGTGTAAATGGTGTGATTATAAAGAAAATGAATGGCTACTGCATAAATCCTTACATTGGTCTGTTTATTTAGCAGATGTACAAGATTATGTGGGTAGATGTATTTTGGTATTGAATAGACATTGTGGAAGTCTTTCAGAGCTGGATATTTCCGAATGGATTGAACTGAAAACAATTATAGATAGATTAGAATGCGTCTATAAAGAAGTATTAGGTGCTGAACTAAGTAATTGGAGCTGTTTGTTGAATAACTTTTATAAAGAAAAGATACCCAACCCTCATTTACACATACATGTGAGACCAAGATATAAAAACCCTATTGTTATTAACAAACACACATACGAAGATGCAGAATTTGCTCATCACTATGCACTGAAAAAAGAAGAATTATTATTTGATGAAGATAGACGGATATTGTATCTCCTAATGAAGAAACAATTCAATTAACAAATTCCAGTTTATCGAACAGATACAAAGGCGCACTTCTATATGGAGTAATCCCCATATGTGCGCTCCGCAACACCTGAATGTCCGGGGAGTTTTGCGTCACTGCATTCCAAACAAAGGGCTACACTCCTTGCGCCGCTTTGCGGCTATCCTCTTAAGGCAAAAGGCGTGACCAAGAAAGCCACGCCTTTTGCCTATTTTACTGTCTTACGAACACCCCGCTAATCCGCGGGACTTTTTTTATTATTCCAAATCCCCGTTTGCGGGGCCGTCCAGGAGTTTCCCGCTTTCGGAGAAGCGGGATCCGTGGCAGGGGCAGTCCCAGCTGTGCTCGGCGCCGTTCCATTTGAGGGCGCAGCCCAGATGGGGGCAGCGCTTCTTTGAAAAGCTGAGGAGGTTCGTCACCGCCTCGAAGCCGTTGACAAAAAGCTGGGGCTTCAGAATGCTTCGGGAGGGGCTGAAAGCCCCGGCAAATTCATTTTTCCGCCCGGTCACAAGGTCACTTAAAATCATGGCGGCGAGCATTGACCCGGTGACGCCCCATTTGTTGAATCCGCTTGCGACGTAAAGGTCCGGGGTGCGCTTTGAGTATTGCCCGATATAGGGCACGCCGTCAAGGCTCATACAGTCCTGGGCCGCCCAGAAAAATTTCTCCTTTGCGGCGGGGAAATGCTCCTTGGCAAAGGCGCGGACTTCACTCCAGCCACCGCATTTCTTCCCGGTGCGCCCGCCCCCGCCGCCGAGGAGGAGAAAATCGCCATAGTTTCTAAAGGACATCCCCTTTTTGTCGTCGTCAACGTACATTCCGTCCACCTTCGGCCCGTTTTCCAGGGCGATGACATAGGAGCGGTGCTGATATAGCTTCAGAAAATAGCTGCCGTGCTTGTTGATGAAAGGAAAGTGGGTGGCAACTATGACCTTTTTGGCGCGTATTTTCGCTTCGTCCGTGACGGCGGTGGTGCCAATCATCTCCCGTACGAAGGTGTTTTCGTAAATTTTTAAATCTTTCACGATTTCCGAAATGAATTTCAGCGGGTCAAATTGGGCCTGACCCGGGAACATCACCGCCCCGGCGCACTCCACCAGGAGCGGTATTTTTTCGTGAAACTCCGCCTCGTAACCGAGCCTTCGGAGGGCGTCCATCTCCTTTTCGAGCTTTTTCCGGTTCCGGGAATAGACGAAATTGTCTTTTACCTCATAGTCGCAGTCGATATTTTCGCAAAGCTCGGCGTACCCGTTGAAGGCCGCCCTCTGGGCGTCAAGGTAGAGCTTTGCGCCCTCCGGGCCCCGGCTTTTGAGCAGCTTATGGTAGATGAGCCCGTGCTGAAAGGTTATTTTCGCGGTGGTGTTCCCGCTGGTGCCGCCGAAAATTCTGCCCTTTTCAACGAGTACGCAGTTCACCCTTTTTTGCTCGAGGAAGTGCGCCGTCAAAATTCCGGCAAGGCCCCCGCCTATTATGAGCACGTCCGTCTCCGTATCCTTTTTCAGCTTCGGGAACCGGGGCAGCTCGGTTTCCGCGTGCCAGATTGATTCCATTTCCGCTTCGCTCATTATAAATCCTGTAAATCCGCGGCGGTTATATCGTTTTCGACGTTGTCCCGCCCAAGGTCCGTATCAATGACGGGATAGACCGGGGATATGGTTTTTTCCCTGGAAAAGGGCCGGGTGTGGTAAACCTTCTGCGCCGGGGACTCCGTCCCGGCGATTATTGGCCTTGCCTTAGCTTTTCCGCTTCTCGCTTTGCCGTGGATTTCCGGCACGGGCGGAACGGCGTTTTTTGCCTCTCCTCCGGTTATTTCCGGGCGTTTCATTCCCTGTTTTGCCATTTTTATCACCTCAAGGATATTTTGCCGCGGTTTTGGGTTTATATGTGGGTGTTGATATTTTTTCCGCTTTGAAATATAATACGGATTATAGAAACACCGCCCGGAGGTAAAATTTATGAAATGGCTCATAGCTTCTGATATACACGGCTCCGCCCCCTACTGTGAAAAACTGCTGGAGGCTTTTGAAAACGAAAAGGCTGACCGCCTGCTTCTACTCGGGGATGTTCTCTACCACGGTCCGCGAAACGACCTCCCGGAGGGCTACGCCCCCAAAAAGGTAATTCCCATGCTAAACGGCATAAAGGAGAAAATAACCTGCGTCCGGGGCAACTGCGACGCGGAGGTGGACCAGATGGTGCTGGACTTCCCGATAATGGCAGACTATACGGTCATTCCCGCCGGGGAGAGGCTGATTTTCGCCACCCACGGCCATGTTTTCGGCCCGGGGAACCCGCCCGCCCTGCAAAAAGGGGATGTTCTCCTCTGCGGGCACACCCACGTGCCCGCCTGCGCTGAAACGGACGGCTTCCTCTATTTTAACCCCGGTTCCGTCTCCATTCCGAAGGATGGCTCAGGCCACGGCTATATGACCTTCGAGGACGGGTTTTTCCTCTGGAAAACCTTTGACGGCGGAAAATATATGGAATATTCCGTAAAGTAAAGGAGCGCCCCAAGGGGCGCTCCTTTTTATTCGTAGTATCCGCAGGATAGGTAGCGGTCGCCGGTGTCCGGAAAAATGGTCACAATGTTTTTCCCGGCGTTTTCGGGCCTGCGGGCAAGCTCCACGGCGGCGGCCAGGGCCGCGCCGGAGGAAATTCCCGCGAGGAGCCCCTCCTTTGCGGCTATGAGCCGCCCGTATTTATAGGCGTCCTCGTCGGTGACGCTGACCACCTCGTCAATGACGCTGAAATCTACGTTGTCCGGAACATAGTTCGGTCCCATGCCCTGTATTTTATGCTTCGCGGCGGGACCTTTGCCGCTTAGAAGCGGCGAAGCCGCCGGCTCTATGGCACAGATTTTTACTCCCGGGATTTTTTCCTTGAGATATTTTCCGCAGCCGCTGACCGTGCCGCCGGTGCCCGCTCCGGCAACAAAGATATCCACCCTTCCGTCGGTCTGCTCAAAAATTTCCGGAGCGGTAGTGTTATAGTGGGCAAGGGGATTTGCGGGATTTTTGAACTGGGCGGGCATGAAGCTGCCGGGATTTTCTTCTATGATCTCCTTCGCTTTCGCGATGCAGCCCGTCATGCCAAGCTCCCCGGGCACGAGTACGAGCGTCGCGCCGAGGGCTTTGAGCACGAGTCTTCTTTCGGTGCTCATTGTGTCGGGCATGACTATCACGCACCGGTAGCCCCGCTCCGCGGCGATAGCCGCAAGGCCGATGCCGGTGTTTCCGCTGGTGGGTTCAACTATAAGGGAATTTGGCTTGAGCATGCCGTTTTTCTCCGCTTCGTCTATCATTGAGCACGCCGCCCGGTCCTTGATGCTCCCGCCGGGATTCATGGATTCTATCTTGGCAAATATTTTTGCCGTAAGGTTTTCGCTCTCTTCAATGCGGCAAAGCTCGAGCAGCGGCGTTTTGCCGATGAGCTCGGAAAAAGATTTTGCTATATCCATTTTAAAATTCTCCTTGAAACAAAAGATTTCCGGTGCGGCGGCCGCGGATTTTCTCCGGGCGCCGCGCCAAAGTTTTTTATTATTATAACCTTTCCTTTGCTTATTCGCAATTACTATTTGACATTCGCGCCGTTTTCTATTATATTATATTAGTAATAGTTTGCTCATGGATTGGAGGAAACCTTAAAACTATGAAAAAAGAACTCTATCTTGAAATTGCACCGGAGGTCAAAAGCGCCCTTGAAAACGGGAGACCCGTGGTCGCTTTGGAATCCACCATCATCAGCCACGGTATGCCCTATCCCCAGAACGTGCAGACCGCGAGAAACGTAGAAGAAATAATCCGCACGGAGGGCGCAGTTCCCGCCACCATTGCCGTCATCGGCGGCAAGATGAAGGTGGGCCTTTCCCCGGAGGAGATTGAATATCTCGGCAAGCAGGGCCAGAAGGTCACCAAGGCCTCCCGCCGGGACCTTCCCATTCTCGCCGCCAAGAAAATGGACGGCGCCACCACCGTTGCTTCCACTATGATAATTGCCGCCATGGCCGGCGTCAAAATTTTCGCCACCGGCGGCATCGGCGGCGTGCACCGCGGCGCCACCACCACCATGGATATTTCCGCCGACCTCGAGGAGCTCGGCCGCACGGACGTAATGGTCGTCTGCGCCGGAGCCAAGTCCATTCTCGACATCGGCCTCACCCTTGAGTACCTCGAGACCAAGGGCGTGCCCGTCATAGGCTACGGCACCGACGAGCTTCCGGCTTTCTATTGCCGCGAGAGCGGCTTCGGCGTCGATTACCGAATCGACACCCCGGAGGAGCTTGCCGCCGCAATGAAGGCAAAGCTCGACCTCGGAATCCACGGCGGTATGCTCGTCGGAAACCCCATTCCCAAGGAGTACGCCATGTCCAAGGGCATGGCCGACAGGGCTATCGACATAGCTGTAAAGAAGGCCGAGGAAAACGGCATCAAAGGCAAGGAGCTGACCCCCTTCCTGCTGACCCTCGTCAAAGAGATGACCGGCGGCATGAGCCTCGACGCCAACATCGAGCTCGTATATAACAACGCCAGGGTCGCCGCGAAAACCGCCGTGGCTCTCGCCGCCCTCGAGGCGCAGGACGCCAAGGAGGAGAGCGAGGACCTCGACACCCTCCGGGCGGAGATCGCAGACGACACCGCCGAGAGCATCAGCAGGGAAATGGCGGCCTTCCGCACCGAAATGGAGGGCATGATAAACCAGAGAATGGCCGCAATGCCCGCCATGAATCCCTACATGAACCCCTATATGAATCCCTATCAGCAGATGCCCTACCAGCAGCCTGCACCCAATCCATACCAGCAGATGCCCTATCAGCAGCCTGCGCCGAACCCCTATCAGCCCAATCCGTACCAGGCTGCGCCCCAGCCGGCGCCCCAGCCCTACGTCAACCCCTATAAGCCCGTAAGGCCCGAGCCCCAGCCTATGGCTGAGCCGGAGCCTGCTCCCGCTCCCAACCCCTATAAATCCGTGCCGGACGAGGAATGGGTAAACCCCTTTGCTCCGAAGCGTCCGAAGCCCGCGGAGGAGCCCGCTCCCGTTGTAGCTGAAGAGCCCGAAGCCGAGAAAGCTCCGGCAGTCGAGGAAATTCCTGTCGGCGGCGACGCCCCGGTCATAGCCGAGCCCGCTGAGGAAGTCATGGAAATGGTGGAGGAGTCCGTAAACGAGCCCGAGGCTGAGGAGGAAGCCCCCGCTGAGGAGGCTCCCGCCGAGGAGAGCGCCGAAGAAGCGCCCGCCGAGGAAGAGGAGGACGAAAACACCCTCACCGAATACGTTCCCCCTGTACATGAGAAAAAGGAGCGCAAGCCCGACAACATGGTGAAACAGGAGATGGACGGCGAGGGTATGACCTCCTATGACCCGGAGTTTTACCGCAAACGCGCCGAGGAGCGCAAGCAGCGAATCGCCGAGGCGGCGGGCGAAGCCAAACACGTGGAGGAGGCAAAGGCCGCCGAACCCGAGTATATCGACTGCAAGGGACCCCTTGAGTTCACCGGCGAGCACCCCTGGGCCTGGAAATGCACCAGATGCGGACAGGTGTTCCAGAAACATGAGATCCCGCACAAATGCATAAAAACCGACTGATTTGAATAGTTAAAACGGACGGACATAAAGTCCGTCCGTTTGTAATTCCGCTTTGGCGGCGCGCGGCGCAGAAAAGCGCCGCCCCGAAGCCTTGAAAGCGGGCTTTGCCGCCGCTTCGGGACATTTTTCCCGGGGCGGAGGCACCGAAAACAGCGTAAAAAGGAGCTGAGCACAGTGGAGGAGACCTTTACCGCCGGCATAGAGCCCGGCGGGCTCACCGAAGGACGGGAAATAAGAATACTGGTCTGCCACATTCTTTCCGGCGTGCAGGAGCCCATGAGCTTTGACGAGATGACGGAGGCTGTCCTGGCGGACGGCAGCGCCAACTATTTCGAGTTTGCGGACGCCCTGGCCGAGCTGGAGGAAACCGGGTGCGTCGTCTCCTTTAAAACCGACGCCGGCATCAGCGAGTACATCCTCACCGATAAGGGGAAAGCCGCGGCGCTGACGCTCCAAAACAGCCTGCCCCCCTCCGTAAGGGACAAATCCCTGGAGGCGGCGAAAAGCATAATCCAGCGCCGCCGCATTGAGAAGGAAAACCTCGTTTCAATAACGAGAACCGAGGACGGCTACAAAATTCACATGCTCGTCACGGACATAGGCACCGACCTCATGGAACTTTCTCTCTTTATGCCCACCCGGGAGCAGGCCTACGCCGTCAAGGAGCGTTTTCTGAACGACCCTGCGGGCACCTATATGAAGGTGCTCGAAGCCCTGGCGGGCGAGCTTTGACATTTGACTCGAAAAGAGGTTTTATATATGACTAAAAAGACCGTGGCTCTGCTTTTCGGCGGAGTTTCCAGCGAGCACGAGGTCTCCTGCATGTCCGTATCCTCCGTCTGGGAGAATATCGACAGGGAAAAATATGAAGTGCTCCTGATAGGAATTACTAAAAACGGCGAATGGCGCCTTTATGACGGCGAAATCGAAAAGGTCAGAAGCTGCCGGTGGGCTTTTGACGAAGCAAATCTTAAAAAAGCCTATATCTGCCCGGACAGGGCCGTCCACGGCATTATGCTCGAGGAAAATGGCAAATGGATCCCTAAGCGCGTGGACGCGGTTTTCCCGGTGCTCCACGGCAAAAACGGCGAGGACGGCACCATGCAGGGCCTCCTCGAGATAGCCGGCATCCCTTACGTCGGCTGCAAGGTGCTCTCCTCAGCGGTCTGCATGGATAAGGAGGTCTGCCACGCGATACTCAAAAACGCCGGAATCCCCCAGGTGGAGTGGCTCACTTTCTTCCGGGGTTGCTGCCCGAACTGCGCCGCAAAGGAAATCACCGAGAAGCTGGGCTACCCGGTATTCGTAAAGCCGGCCAACGCCGGCTCCTCCGTGGGCATCACCAAGGTGAAGTCTGAGGATGGAGTAAAAGCGGCTCTGGAGCTTGCCTTTGAGCACGATCGCAAGGTGATAGTCGAGGCGGCGGTCATCGACCCCATAGAGGTGGAGTGCGCCGTGCTCGGAAACGACGAGCTCTTCGTCGGCGGGCCGGGAGAAATCGTCCCGGCGGACGAATTTTACAGCTACGACGCCAAATATTTTAACGCTGAGAGCAAGCTCTATATCCCCGCCCGCCTCGACGAGGCAAAGGCGGAGGAGATACGCGAGACCGCAAGGCGCGCCTATAAGGTGCTCGGCTGCAGCGGGCTCACCAGGGTGGATTTCCTGGTGGAGAGAAAGACGGGCAAGGTGGTGCTCAACGAGCCGAACACCCTGCCGGGCTTCACCAATATTTCCATGTATCCGAAGCTGCTCATGGCCTCCGGCATGAGCTACGCCGGAATCATTGATAAGCTGCTGGAGCTTGCGGAATAATTCCGCTCCTGTGCTCGGCGGGGGGCTTTTTCGGGCCCCGCCGCCCTCTGTTTTGAATTTTGGAGGAAAAATGGATAAAAGACCTATCGGTGTTTTCGATTCCGGCCTCGGCGGCCTCACGGCGGTGAGGGAGCTTCGCAGGATACTTCCGGAAGAAAATATAGTTTATTTCGGGGATACTGGCCGGGTCCCCTACGGCAGCCGCAGCCCGGAGGTCATAAGGGAATATGCCTCCCAGTGCATGCGCTTCCTCGAGGAACAGGGCGTAAAGCTCATTCTAGTGGCCTGCGGTACGGTCAGCTCCGTTTTCGGCCCCGCCCTTGGGGAGGGTTTTTCCGTTCCCTGCATGGGCGTTCTTGAGCCCACCGTGAAAGCGGCGGTCTCCGCCACGAAAAACGGAAAAATCGGCCTTATCGCCACCGCCGCCACCGTCTCCAGCGGCTCCTACGCAAGGCTGACGAAGGAGCTTCTGCCAGATGCGGAATTTACCGCCCGGGCCTGCCCGCTTTTTGTGCCCCTTGTGGAAAACGGCTATTTCGCCGCGGATAACGAAGTGGCAAGGCTTGTGGCGAAGGACTATCTCTCCGCCTTCGACGGAAAGGACATAGATACTCTGATCCTCGGCTGCACGCACTACCCGCTGCTCTATAATCTTATCGACAAGCTGACGGAATATAAACTCAACCTCATAGACGCAGGCAGGGAGGCCGCCATGGCGGCAAAGGGCTTCCTTGAGGAAAAGGATATGCTCTCCGAAAGCGGGGAGAAGGGCCGGGTCTGCTTCTTCGTCACGGACAAGGTGGAGGGCTTCTCCCGCCTCGGGAAAGAGTTCCTCGGGGAGGAAATGGAAAGCGTCACGAGGCTTGACATAGAAAAACTTAAATAAGGAATATACAAGATGAGAAAAGACGTTTTGATTTTTATCAAGGGTATCCAGAGCATTGACGGCGACAGCGATACCGTTGAGCTCCTCACCAAGGGGCGCTACTACAAACGGGACAACGCCCGCTATCTCAGCTATGAGGAGCTGGAGGAGGGCGACACGGAGCCCACCATAAAGACCCTTATGAAAATTGAGGGCACCGACAGGGTCACCATCACCCGCAGCGGCAAGCGCCGCAGCCAGCTGGTGGTGGAGAACGGCCAGCGCCACCAGTGCCTCTATGACAACGGCTACTGCGACTGGGTCATGGGCATCCAGGGCAGCAAAATCGAAAACGGCCTCGAGGACAACGGCGGAATACTGAATTTCAAATATTCAATGGATATAAACGCGATGCTCTCAAGCGAGCATGAAGTAAATATTGTAGTCAAGGAGTGTGAAGAAAATGCGTAATTTAGTTGCCGAAGCTAAAGCGCAGTACAGAGAGCTGATTGAGAAGGCGGTCAGAGCCGCCGTCTCCGCCGGGGAGCTTCCGGAGGGTGAGATCCCGGAATTTATAATCGAGATCCCGGCGGACACCAAAAACGGAAACCTTGCCTCCAACGTGGCCATGGTCTCCGCAAAGGCTTTCCGAAAAGCTCCGAGACAGATAGCCGAGGCCGTTGCGGCCCACCTTGAGCTGGAGGGCAGCTATTTTGCCAAGGCGGAGGTGGCCGGACCCGGCTTCCTGAACGTTTTCTTCGCTCCCCACTGGTACGCGGAGACCGTCGCCGCAGTGCTCACCGAAAAGGACGACTACGGCAAAAGCGATTTCGGCAAGGGCAAAAAGGTCATGGTGGAGTTCGTCTCCGCCAACCCCACCGGCCCCATGCACATGGGCAACGCCCGGGGCGGCGCCATAGGCGACTGCCTGGCGGAGGCTCTTTCCTGGTGCGGCTACGACGTCACAAGGGAATTTTACATCAACGACGCCGGCAACCAGATCGAAAAATTCGGAAAATCCCTCGAGGCGAGATACCTCCAGCTCTATAAAGGCGAGGACGCCGTGGAATTCCCGGAGGACGGCTACCACGGCGAGGACATTAAGGTCCGCGCCAAGGAATTTGCCGACATGCACGGCGACAAATATGTGGAGGCAGACTCCGCCGAGAGAAGAAAGGCCCTGGTCGACTACGCCCTCCCGGCAAACGTGGAGGGGCTTCAGCGGGATCTCGGAAAATACCGCATAAACTACGACGTGTGGTTCCGGGAGAGCAGTCTCTATAAAGACGGCAGCATCGACAAAATCGTAAAGATACTGACCGACAAGGGCCTTACCTATGAAAAGGACGGCGCCCTTTGGTACAAGAACGCCGAGGTGCTCACTGCCCGCCTTAAAGCCGAGGGCAAAACGGACAAGCAGATTGAGGCTCTCGAGCTCAAGGACGACGTAATTATCCGCGCCAACGGCAACCCCACCTATTTTGCCGGGGACATCGCCTATCACTACAACAAATTTGCGGAGCGCGGCTTTGACAGAGTCATCAACGTCTGGGGCGCCGACCACCACGGCCACGTCGCAAGGCTCCAGGGCGCCATGGACGCCGTGGGCCTCGACGGAAACAAGCTGGACGTGGTGCTCATGCAGCTCGTTGAGCTTATGAGAAACGGCAAACCCGAAAGAATGAGCAAGCGTACCGGCAAGGCCATCACCCTCACCGACCTTCTGGAGGAGGTGCCGATCGACGCCGCACGTTTCCTTTTCAACATGCGTGAGCCCAACACCCACCTCATTTTTGACCTGGACCTCGCCGTTGAGCAGTCCAACCAAAACCCGGTCTACTATGTGCAGTACGCCCACGCGAGGATCTGCTCCATTCTCCGGGCGCTTGCGGAGGAGGGCGTAGCCCCCAGGGAGGACATTTCCCTTTATAACTACACCGAGCCGGAGGAGCTGGCCCTGGTTTCCGAGATCGCGAAATTCCCGGTGGAGATCGCGGAGTCCGTAAAATCCTACAACCCGGCGAGAATCACCAAATACGCCGTGGACCTCGCGACCATGTTCCACCAGTTCTACAATGCCTGCCGCTGCCGCGGCGTCGAGGAGGACGTGATGTACGCCAGGATCGCCCTCTGCCTCGCGGCAAAGACCACCATTAAAAACGTGCTCACCATGCTCAAAGTGACCGTTCCGGAATCAATGTAATAAATATTGTAAAAAGGCGCCGCTCTGCGGCGCCTTTTTTGCGTTTGCAAAGCGGTTTGTTCCGTTTTGGCGAGCATCTTTTGCTTCTATTCGACAAATGTAAAATATTTAGGCCGCCGCGCCGTAGGTTAACGCAACAAAACGGTAAAATTTTCCCACTCTATATATAAAGGACAGCTAAAGGGAGGCTTTTGGGATATGAAAAAACTCATTTGCGCTTTGCTCCCGCTCGCCCTCGGGCTTTCGCTTGCGGCGTGCTCAAGCTGGAGCGTCGAGATAAAAGAGCCGGAGGATTTGAGCACGGGCTCTGCGGAGGAGGACGAAAGCTCTTCTTCTGAGGAACGCGAAAATACTGCGCCGTTTGAAATTAAAGAGGTAATTATGGCAAAGGATTTTCTCGGTGAAGCCTTTTTGGAGAAATACGGTTTTGATTTGGAAAGCATTATTCTGGCTGAAACAAACGGAGAAACAATATATTTCGTCGCGGGCGGGTACCCGAAGGACAGCGGACACCATATTTACAAGGACTATATAGAAATGCTTTTCTCCATAAATTATGACGGGGCGGAGCTTTCCGGACCGTATATAACGAAAAGCGCCGGCACAAATAGATATTCGGTCGTCTTTGACCTAAACGGCGAAGCGTTTATCATTGAGAACAATATAAACCTCCGCGCCGGCGAGGACAACGGAGCTCCCGAATACACAATCACAAAGGTCGGAGAAAGCGAAGCAAAAACCATAGTTTCTGCAAAGGACATTGATGGTAAAATTTTTGACAGCGTCACAAACTCCTGGGCAAACAGCTATACCTTTGTTGACTCCGTAGCAAACGGTGACGACGGAAACTGGTACGTCACAATGAGCGGCGAAAACGCCGTCCGGGTTTTGGTGCTGGATTCCGATTTCAATGAAATTCGCCGGGAAGAGGACAAAAAAGTCGGCGGGCTGATGCGCACCCCGAGCGGCAAATTAGTCTGTATTGACGGGGAGAGCGTTTCCCTTTTCGATACGGATTCCCTTGCTCCCTCTGACGTACGGATAGCCCTTCCGGAAGGTACCCAGATGATTTTCGGCGGCAACAGCTTTTACGACCTTATTTGCGTGACCGAAGCCGGGGCTTTCGGGGTATCCCTTGAAACCGGAGAGACCGTTTTGCTGACGGAGCTTGCCGAATACCCGGAACTTTATATGGTGAGCGGCGTTTTCGTTTCGGATGACGGCACGGTAATAATAATATAAACTGCGGGGGGCCTTTTGAAATGAAAAAAATCATTTGCGCCTTGCTCTCGCTCGCCCTTGGGCTTTCGCTCGCGGCGTGCTCAAACTGGAGTGTTGAGATGAATGAGCCGGAGGATTCGAGCACCGATGCCGAGGAATCGGAAGATTTGAGCACGGGAGTCGTTCCCTGTACCGAGGAGGAGACGAAAGCCTTTTACTCCGCGGGCGGGGACCGCACCTTTCTTGAGGAAACGGTGAGCGTCCTCGGCGGATACGATTTTTCCGAAATCGATGGGCTTGAAAGCCCGATTCTATTGAATCAGGCGGTTTATTCCGAGCTTTCTGAAATCGGCGCTTCGGGCGACTTTGAAACCTCCTGTAAAATAGCGCCCCAAAAGTTTCTTGAACTTTTGGAGCGCCGATTCGGAGAGGGCTGTCTTTCCGAAAGCTATGATCCCGGCGAAGAAAAAATGGAGATATTTAACGACCCCAGCCTGAAAAGGTGGGAGCTCGTCTCCGTAAATAAAATTTCCGTAAGCGGGAACCTCATCACCTATACCCTTAAAATTGTGCTCCCTGACAAAACGGAGTGCCAAACGAAAATGTCCTTTGAAGCCATGAAGGACGGGGAAGAAACCTTCCTTCGCCTTGTCTCAAATGAATTTCTCGGCAGCGGGCGGGAATTCAGCCTTGAGCGGCGGGCGGAAGCCCTTGCGGAGCAGCTCGTCGGCGTGCTTTCCGGAAAGGACCTTGATGGCACTATGAGCCTTGACGAAAATCAGCAGCTCTGCTTTATTCTTCGGACGTATATGTATTCCCCGGCGGGCGTATTCATGAACGAAGCGAGCCCCTACTTTAAGAGCTTCCCCGTTGGTCCCGACGGGTGGGTGCATTTCCCGGAAGAAGAGATTTCCCGGGTCGCCTCTGAGCTTTTCGGAAACGGGGATTTTGCCTTCGCCCAGGATGACAATTTCATTTTTGACGGCGAAAAAGGCGAATACCTTTCCGCCCTTGAGTTCGGGCTTGAAAGCGTCTTTTCCTGCTGGGGACACCAGCCCATAGCAAAGCGCATCTCCGACGACGAGATAGCGGTAGATTTCCTCCTTACGGACAGCCTTGCCTACCAGTGGGAGCCGGGCTGGAACTGCATCGGTATGTACCGCATGGTTTTCTCCGTAATGGAGGGGGAAAAGGGCGAATACCTCCGCTTCAAAAGCTTTGAGCCGCTGGGAAAAACAACTGAGGAGCTCGAAGCCGCAAGGCTCGGCTTCGAGTACCCCTATGACTGGCTGCCGGAAGTGAATTACAGCGAAGCGCTCCCGAAAATTTACGCCGACGGCGTTACCCTTCGCCCGGAGGGGCTCGACCGGCTGATTTATTACGCGGGATGCCTTTCGGATTTTGAATACCCATGGCCCAAAAATCAGGAAATCATAAATGCCTGCCTCAATCTCCTTGCCTATGCCGCAAACAAACAGGAAGTTTACCGCGAGTTCGAGGATACAATCTCCATAAGCTCTCTGGTCGTTCCGAAGGAATGGGTCGAAACGGCGGCAAAAAACCTTTTCGGCGAGGATGTTTCTGTTGTTCATTCTTCCGAGGAAAAAGCGTGGGAATACTATGAGCGCGCCGGGCTTTACGCCCTTGAAACCACCGGACCCTTGGGCCCCTATCTTCTTCCATATATCTCCTCGGTGGAGGAAACGGGCGGCGGCTACGCTGTCACTGTCTCCTACTTTGATGGGGATTTGGCGGGCTTCGGCTTATATTACGACGAAAACGGAGACTCTGTCTCCGTCGCCGGGGAGGACGGAGTTCCCTCCCTCAATCCCTACGACTACCCGGAGATAGCTGACCTTATCGAAAACCGCCTCCCGAAATACTCCGTCGAAGTTAAAACCGGCGAAAACGGAAAGCTCTATATCGCTTCTGCTGTGCGCAAGTCCGAATAAATACCATTCAGAAAAATAAAGAAAGCTTCCGTATCCGCCCTTCACGGGAAAGTCCATTTCCTCCCGAAGCTTTTGACATAAAATAACCTCCGGTTTCCGCATGGATGCTTGAAACCGGAGGCATTTTTTTATCCAGACGCTGTTATTCTCCCGTTTCGCCAGTTATTGACGAAACCATGACATAAACGATTGCGGCGGTTATTAAAACCATGGAAATCCAGGGCAGCCAGTTTGTCTGCAACGCCGCCTCTGCGGCATTGACCGAAAAAAAATACACCCAGCAGACAGAATATTACCGCGGCCTGCCTGTAGCGCCGTTTTTTGTCCATGGACTTTCTCTCCTGCTTTGAGGCAAAAAGATAGGCCTTATTAAACAGGAAACCTTTCTCCTTAAACGAACGGGCACTTATTATGAATGCTGTCACCGCCAGCAAAAGCAGCACTGTCATTTTCGCCATAAAATTCACTTCCGGCTATGGATTTTCGTTTTAACGCTTTGCTGAAAGTCAGCTTTTCTTCTTTTCCCTTGCAAAAATCGCGGCGATAATGTCAACCACCGCTTCAACAATGAGCATTACGGCAGTGAACGTCCAGAGCACCGTGGTGCTGCTGAAAGGATTGCACAGGATAATCACAGCGCACACAATAGTCAGCACTGCGCTTATTGCCGCCAGATACCATTTTCCCTTCTTGAGGCGGATTCCGTCAACCATCCATTGTATCTTGGCCAGTCCAACGAGAAAGAGCCCCACACCATAAAGTACCGTAAGCAGCGGGAAAGCAGCTATGAACCAGTCGGTTTTAATCACGCAAAAAAGTCCCGCCAGCACTTCAACACAGCCCCGGGTGAGTCCCTGAGTCAGCGCAGCCACAGTCGGCTCCGCCCTGAAATACTGCACTATTCCGGCAGCGCCGAGAATTATGAGCACTATTCCCAGAAATACAATTATTCCCGAGGTGAAGCCCACCGGATTTACAAGCAGAAGTATGCCGATGACAGCTTCACATAAAGATAAAACAATACTGCTTATTTTTGATAATAACTTCATATTTTCCTCCTGTATTTTCCATTTTGTAAAACCCGGCGCCCATATTGACAGCGGATTTCGTTTATATTATAATAAACATGTGTCTATTTTACAACAAACAGATGATTTCGTTTCGCCGTAAAACCGACAGCTTGGAATCGTCTGTGCAGTTTTCAAAAAAATTTTTTCAGGTACGGGTGACATTATGAAAAACAAAGAGAATCAGAGAGTGGCGCTGACCAAGCGCCTTTTGAAAGAGCAGCTTCTCCGGCTTATGTCGGAGAAGAAGATACAGAACATAACCGTCAGCGAGCTGTGCAGCGCCGCGGAGATCAACCGTTCCACCTTTTATAACCATTACTGCTCCCCGGAGGACGTTCTGAAGGATATAGAAAACGGGGTAATATCCGACCTTGAGGAAATATGGAACAAAAACAGCAGCGGCAAAGATTTTCCTATCAACAAACGCGTGGAATTGCTGTGCAATTATTTATATGAAAACAAAAAATGGGTGAAGCCTCTGTTCCGTGACAGCGATACCAACTCCGCTTTTGCCCGGCTTCTGTTCAATGCCGCTCACGTTCACTCGATTTTTGAAAGGGTGTTTCCCCATCTGGACGATGAAAATGACCGAAAGCTCATATGCACCTTTCTGAACAACGGATCCTATCAGATGATAAGGCAGTGGCTCGTTGACGACATTCCCAAAACTCCGAAGGAAGTGAGCGAGCTCATATATTTTATAGCCTGTCAAAGCTGGGGAAACTTAATCTGAGAAACCATAATGTCTTTGCCCCCTGCTTAAAAGAAAGGAACACGGAAAAATGAACCTGCTGTTTGCAATAAACAGGAAATTTACAGACCTCTTGCTTTGCTGCATGCGCTCCATCGTTAAAAACGGAGGCGCTGAACACTATGACGCCTATGTTCTCCACTCCGACCTTGATTCGGACGAACAGGAAAGGCTCCGGCTCGAAGCCTTTGGCCCCATTGAGCTCCATTTCGTAAAGATAGACGAAAGCATTTTTGATGGCTTTCCAGAATCCCCCCGCTATCCCAGACAGATATATTACCGCCTGGCTTCGCCTCTGTTTCTTCCCAAGGAGCTGGACAGGATACTTTATCTCGACGTGGATCTGATAGTCATAAACTCCCTTTCCGAGCTCTATAATACGGATTTTGAGGGAAATTATTATATAGCCTGCAGCCATGTCCGGGAATTTCTCACAAAATTCAACCAGGTGCGTCTCGGAGTTGAGGAGGACGTTCCTTATATCAACACCGGCGTTATGCTCATGAACCTTCCGCTGCTGCGCTCCAATCTGAGCATTGAACAGATAAAGGATACGGCAAAGAAAAAAATGCGCTCTTTCATGCTGCCCGACCAGGACCTTCTGACCATAATGCACGGTGAGCACATAAAGCTCACCGACCCCATGCGTTACAACCTGAGCGACAGAATATTAAATCTCTATAACGCCCTGCCGCAGAATGAATCCATAGATCTTGACTGGATCCGGAAAAATGGCGTCATAATCCACTACTGCGGGAAGAACAAACCCTGGAACGAAAACTACACCGGCATTCTGGACGTATTTTATAATGAAATTGCAGGAGACCCGGCCATGGACCCCGCTGCGGAGGAATGAACGGCTCCCAGCGAAAAGTATATATGAAAAAACGCCGCGCAATAATTTGCGCGGCGTTTTTTTGTGAATAAAAGCTTTCCGAAAGCGTCTCAGCCCAGCGCAACGTCCAGGAACATCATCAGGGCGAAGCCCAGGGCGGTGCCCACGGTTCCGATGTTGCTGTGCTCTCCGGTCTGCGCCTCGGGAATGAGCTCCTCCACCACGACGTAAATCATTGCGCCGGCGGCAAAGGCCAGTATATAGGGCAGAATGGGCGTCACGGAGGAGACAAGCAGTATGGTCAGTATCGCCCCGATGGGCTCCACCGTGCCGGAAAGGAAGCCATAGAGGAAGGCTTTCCCTTTGGAAAGGCCGCTCTGGAGCAGGGGAGTGGAGATGATCGCTCCCTCCGGGAAGTTCTGTATGGCTATGCCTATGGCAAGGGCAAGAGCCCCGGCGGCGGAGATGACGTCGCTGCCGCTGAGCATGCCCGCGAGCACCACGCCCACAGCCATGCCCTCCGGGAGATTGTGGAGAGTCACCGCAAAGATGAGCATGAAGGATTTGCTGAGGCTGCTGTGAGCACCCTCCGGCTCGTCGGAGTTGAGGTGCAGGTGGGGTATGACGCTGTCAAGGAAGAGCAGAAAGCCCATGCCGAGGAGAAAGCCTATCACCGCCGGGAGCCACGGCGCTTTGGAGCCGCTCTCCTCCGTCATATTTATGGCGGGAATGAGCAGGGACCAGACGGAGGCCGCTATCATCACGCCGGAGGCGAAGCCCAGAAGTGCCTTCTGGAGCCTCGGACCCATGTCCTTTTTTAAGAAAAACACCGTCGCCGCTCCGAGGGTGGTCCCAAGGAAGGGCAGAAATACGCCCAAAGCGGCCTTTATCATATCGCTCATAAATCCACCTCTTATAAATGGTAATTATAATATTTTTTAAGAGGATAATTATAGCCGCATTTTTATAAACTGTCAAGCGGGATCCCGCTCCCCGGGGGTTTGTAATCCCCATGAATAAATGATAAAATAGCGGCGGGAAAAAATTTTCACAACACTTTGCGCCTTTCATTCGTTATATTGGTGAAAACACCGTTTGAAAGGGGCAGTAAGCATGAACGGATATATGGAAAGAAAGGTCATGGAGATAACCGGACTTAACGCAGAGCTGAACGAAAAATCCCGCAGGGGCGCTTTTTGCAGAAGCGGGCTTAAAAATACCTCTCCGAAAATTTTTTCTGAAAAAATCAAATATTTTTACAACACTTTGCTCCTCTTATTCGTCTTATAGATGAAAACACCTTGAAAGGGGCAGAAAAAATGATTCAATATGTCGATGCATATATAGAGGATAAACTCCTTGAAATAGCGGAGCTCAACAGAAAGCTCAACGAAAAGACAAAAGGGGGCGCTGCTTTTGATAGAAGAGCTGTACGAAAAGCTCGGAAAAGAACTCCTTGGTTACTGCTGCACCCTTGACGGCGGCGACCCGGAGCTTGCCGGAGACCTGATGCAGGAGACCTTTCTCCGGGCCCTCGGAAATCTCGAGGTGCTCGAAAGGCTGACCGACGAACAGCGCAGGGCCTGGCTTTACAAAACCGCCCGGAACATATTTTTTGACAAGGTGCGCCGCGCCTCCTCAGAGAGGCAGAAGCTGAGCTTTTTCCAGACGGAGGAACTCGATGAAAACGCCTTTGACGAAGTGGAGACGGAGCAGATACTTCTGCTCCTGCCCCCGGACGTCAGGCTTCTTTTCCGAATGAGGTACCTCGAAGGGTACAACTCCTCGGAGCTCGGCGAGATCTTCAATCTCCCGCCGGGAACGGTGCGGGCAAAGCTGTCCGCCGCAAAAAAACTTTTAAAATTTAAGCTTTTGGAGGAATAACAATGGAAAACAAGAAGAAACTTATGGTCAACGTCGCCACCTGCGACATCAGAAATATCACCGAGGAAACTCTCCAGAATTACGAGAGCATCTGCATCAACGCCGCCATCATTCTGAGCAGCCAGAAGGCCCAGGAGCTCATCGGGCGCTACGGCAACGTTAATATGAACGCCGCCTCCGTCTATGTCACCGAGGAGGACGTCAAGGCTTCCATAGTAAACGGAAGCAGCGAAATCGGCCCCGAAAACGCCCCGGCGGAAAAGACCCTCCTCATCGTCAACGGCTCCCTCACCGTGAAGCCCTGCGACCAGGCGGTCCTTGACAATTACGTCTCCGCCATTATCAACGGCAGGGTCCTTTGCCCGAAGAGCCTTTCCGGCTTCCTCTCCAGAGCCACCGTCAACGGCAGCGCCGAGCTCTATCCCGACGGGGCGGTGCTTCTTAAAAACAACACCGCCATTGATAGGGTTTTTGCCCTTCGGGCAAAGGACACCCTCTACTGGGCGCCCCGGCTTCTCTTCCTCGACCCCGCCGTCTCCGCCGACGCCCTCCGCGCCAAAGGCGCCCGCTTCGACGCCAAAAAGGTCGTTATCGCCGAATCCCTCGTTGAAAAGCTCATCGACCTCATTTCCGAAGAAGCCGACGTGAAAATCGTCCCGGACGGCACCGCTTTCGTAAACGACGACGCCGTGCTCGACGAAAACCTTATCATGCGCTGCGGCACGAAGCTCTATATAAACGGCGACCTCGAGGTAAAGGACGGGGCGGAAAAAGCCCTTCCGAAGCTCGAATACGTCTTTGTAAACGGCGACGTTTCCATCTACAAGGAATTTGCGGAGCAGTTCTTCGCCGTTAAACCCGATTACGATGACGTTAAGGTCATCGACAGGGAATCGGTCAGAAAGTACGACATGGTCATCGAGGAGAAACCCATCTTCAAGGTTGACAGGGCGCTCCTTGAGCGCTGCCCCGGCGGCGTGCTCATTTCCGAATGTGCCGTGCTCAAAATCGCCCCGGACGTTCCCGCGGACCTCATAATTGAAAGGCTCTCCGTCAAAGAGTGCGCAAGCGTCAAATGCTCCCCCGAGCAGGAGAGCGCCGTTTGCCTCGTCGCCGAGGAGTGCGGTCAGATATTGACCGACGAAAAAGGCGATGACGAGAGCGAGGGCGGCGGCCTCCTCGGCAGCATTTTCGGCGGCATCAAAGCCCTCGCCAACACCAAAATGATAAACGCCGCTGACTATAAATTCTGAATCTCTCTCCTTAAAAAGGGCGGCCCCTCGGGGCCGCTTTTTTCTTTTCGCACCGCGCCCGCTTTACATTTTGCGAAAAAAGCGCTATAATAGCCGTAGCTTAATTTTAAGGAGTTTTTCATTATGGCAGCACCGATTCTTTTGACCGCCGGGAGCGGTTTCAACGCCCTCGCGGCGCTCATACCCTTTGCCCTTACCATTGCCGTTGCGAGCATCACCTTTTTTGCCCTCCGGGCCCACCGCAGAAAGAAGCACCCCACGGAGGAGGACGTGAAGGAGACCAACCGCCAGCGCCGGGAGCGTGAAAAGCTCAAGCGCCAGACCACCGAAAAGGTGAACGCCGCCCTCAGCGGGAACAAGGAAGAAAAGGAGCACGTGCCCAACGGCCTGCGCTCCGGAAGGTACAACAAAAAAAAGAAAAAATAACTGCAAAAGTGCCGCCCGTGTGGGCGGCGCTTTTTTGCTGTTTATAAAAATACCCGGAAAAACGGAAACGCCCCCGCCGGCGCGGCTCGGGGGTTTCCGTCATTGCTTTCCGGCTTACCCGTCCCCTGCGTTTTCGCTTTTTTCGCCTTTGGCGAAAAGCTCCTTTCCGCCGAGGACCAGCAGAAACATGGCGAAAACCGTCCGAAGCAGGCTTTCGTCAATACTGCCCGCAATATAGGAGCCCAAAAATACTCCCGGTATTCCGAAAAGCACGGAAACAAGGGCGCTGCGCCACTTGATATAGCCGTTTTTGATATGAATGAAAATCGCGCCCGCGGCGGCGGGCAGGAAAAATATCAGGTTTATTCCCTGGGCGGCGAGCTGCTCCGTCCCGGCGAAGGCGGTGAGGTAGAGGAGCAGTATCCCCCCGCCGCCGACGCCCATTGCGCCGAAGGCGCCCGCAAGAAAGCCCACGAGCATATCAACGAAATTCATCCCGCCACCTGCCCCCAGAGTATTTTAAGCGCCGCAAAAACTATGAATGCTCCGAAAATCCTCCGGAGAGTGAGGGACTTTATGTTTTTGAAAAAGAGCGCCCCCAGAATTCCGCCGACTATGCCCGCCGGAATAAAGCCCGCGGCGTCGCCGAATTTCAGCCGCCCGGAGAACAGGTACAGCCCGGCGCTTGCCGCCGAAAGGGCGGCCATCATCAGGACGGAGGTGGCGTGGGCCTCCTTGACGGAAAGGCCGCTTTTTTTGAACATGGGCACGGCGACCATTCCGCCGCCGGAGCCGAAAAGCCCGTTCAGTATCCCCGCGGCTATGCCTGTCGCCGCCGCTTTCCACCATTTTTTCAAATTTGAGCACGCCCCTTTTCGATTTTCAGACTCTTTCCCCGCATATTTTCTCCGAAAAATGCAACAATAACCGCAGAAACAAAAAAAGAGGTGCTCAAATTGTCCGTTTCTCCTGACGAATATAAAAAACTCGGCGACGCGGCTGTGCCGCCGACCAAAGAGCTCCGTAACCTTCTGGGTGCGTTCCTGATAGGCGGCATCATCTGCACTGTCGGGCAGGGGCTTTTAAATCTCTATAAATATCTCGGCCTTTCCACTCCTGCGGCGAGCACGCTGTGCTCGGTCACTCTGGTCTTTCTCTCCGCCCTGCTGACCGGGCTCGGGGTTTACGACGACATCGCGAAATACGGCGGGGGCGGCACCCTGGTGCCCATAACCGGTTTTGCCAACGCGGTGGTCTCCCCGGCCATGGAGTTTAAAACCGAGGGCTGGATTTTGGGCCTCGGCGTAAAAATGTTCACCATCGCGGGTCCCGTCATCGTCTACGGCACCGCTGCCAGCGTCATTTACGGCGTTATTTACTGGATAATACTGCAGTTTTAAAAAAAGCCCCTCACCCATAATTTGGGTGAGAGGCCTTTTTAGCCGCCCCATGCGTTTTTTATTCTTTTTCTGCGTTTGTTTAATAAATAATTCCTTTAAACTTTATATATTTATTGACTTTTTGGGTGGTGGTAACTATAATTTTATGTAATGGACAGTATTTTTGGAAGAAGAGAATTTGCTTAAAGAAGTGTTTTCGTCCGTTGTTGCCTTGAACATCCGGCCGGACAGAGTTTCGGTCAAAATAAACAAAAACCATTTTGTTCCGGCGGAAGCTCTGACTCTCCCTGTTTAGCCGTCTCTACTGAGAGCGCTGAATTCAAAGCCGCCCGGAAGAAAAAACTAAGAGGAGGAAAAAATATGAAAACCAATAGTTTGTTCAAACGATTGGTAAGTATGCTTATCGTTGTCTTAATGATATGCACACTGTTCCCTGTAACCGCGCTGGCGCAACCAGGAGATCCTTGGAAACCAGCAGAACCCACATATAATGATCTTAAATCACTGTTAGAAGTAGAAATCGACTGCGAAACAAAGGGAGAAAACCATAAAGATAAACATCCGGAAAGAATTATTGGTCTTCTCGACAATTCCGAAGGTACTAATGACTCTTTTTCTGTCACTAAAGTTAACGACCATACTTACACTGTAACTGTATATAGTCAGAGATATATCCAGGCATATAGCAATATACAAGAAAATGGTAAAGAATTTGGTCCCCATAGCCCCGAAAAAAATAAAGATATAAGCAAAACCGTCACTTTGAAGTATAACAATCGTGATCATAAATGGCAGCTTGACGATAAATTGGACGACGAGAATAAAAATCACATACCTGAAATCGAATTCGACGTTGTGTGTAATGGTACTCCCACTCCCGAACCCGCCGTTACCGGTATCACAAAGACAGTTATGACCAGTGCTCCTACTGACTTAACAAATGTTCCTACTGGCATTACGTATCCTGATGCTGATAATATCGCTACCGTTCCCTACGGCACAACTTCGGTAACTCTGCTTTACAAAGTCACCGTCCGTGGCGACGTGGGCGCAAGCTATTCTGTCACTGATGAGGGTGCAACTTGCATCTCTAATAATGCAAGCGGAACTATTCCCCAAGGCGGAGAAGCCGTCCTGTATTTCACCAAGACCTTTACAGACTTGAGAACCGGCGATAACACATGCTCCAACACCGCAGCTGTTAAAGATACTAATTTCTCTGCTACTGCTAATGTTACCGTCAAAGTTTCTATCCCCGAAAAGCCCAACGATGATAAAGTTAAAGAATTGTTAGCTAACGGCGCAGTAAAAATTGACTGCACTAATACCTACGCTGTGGGTCATGACGATAGAACCTATGGCCTTATAGCTGGTTCTTACACTGTCAGTGGAGTCAGCGGTGACGCAACCAATGGATATACTTGCACTGTCACTGTAAATAGCGCTAAGTATATTGAGCAGTACAATACTGACATTGGCACAACACATTCCCTTGCTGATGGTGAGTCGGCATCTAAAAACATTACTTTGGAATACAAAGATAATGCATGGGGTGTAAAGACCGGTAGCGCCCCTGTAACCTTCACTGTTGACTGCAATACGCCTGCTCCCGCCGTTAAAGGCATCACAAAGGAAGTTATGACCAGTGCTCCTACTGACTTAACAAATGTTCCTACTGGCATTACGTATCCTGATGCTGATAATATCGCTACCGTTCCCTACGGCACAACTTCGGTAACTCTGCTTTACAAAGTCACCGTCCGTGGCGACGTGGGCGCAAGCTATTCTGTCACTGATGAGGGTGCAACTTGCATCTCTAATAATGCAAGCGGAACTATTCCCCAAGGCGGAGAAGCCGTCCTGTATTTCACCAAGACCTTTACAGACTTGAGAACCGGCGATAACACATGCTCCAACACCGCAGCTGTTAAAGATACTAATTTCTCTGCTACTGCTAATGTTACCGTCAAAGTTTCTATTCCCGAAAAGCCCACCGATGATGAAGTTAAAAAATTGTTAGCTAACGGTGCAGTAACAATCCAGTGCAAAAACGGTGACGTGGATCATGCCGACGCAACCTACGGTCTCCTCCCCAACTCTGAGAATAAGAATGACTCTTACTCTATCGGTACTGTTGCTGAAAAAGACGGCGTATATACCTGCGTAATCACTGTGTACCCCACTCTTTACGTTGACACATACGATGAGCAAACTGGTGTCACACATAAACTTGATCCTGACACTCAAGTCTCCGCGCCCATCACTTTGAAATATGTTGACAAAGAATGGACTGTTGACGCCCCTGTTGTAGCTCTTTCTGAAGACGCGATCACAGGTCTTGTAACCTTCACCGTCATGTGCGAGACTCCCGCTACCACCTACACCGTAACCTATAAAGACGGCGTTGGCGGTAAAGTCTTTAAAGACGATGTGCATACGGTAGAATCCGGCACTACTACTCCCGCATTCGTTGGCGGAATCCCCACCCGTCCGGGTTACGTATTCGTCGGCTGGACTCCCACTGTTTCCAAAACCGTAACCGGTGACGCCACTTATACCGCTACTTGGAGAAAAGTTAAGGACACCACCGTTATCGAAATCGGCGGAGGCAATTCCTCTTCTTCTGGAGAGGAGAACCCCAACACCGGTGCTCCCGTTTTCGTCGGCGTTGCCATTGGCGCTCTCGCAGCGGCAAAATAACGCTTCTCCCGACAGAAACCTTTAATCAAATTACCGCCCCTTAGGGGCAAGATACGGCAGCGTCTCAGGACGCTGCCGTATCTTTTTTTGCCGCCGCAAAGGCGGCTTATTTTTTTATGCTTTACTGTTTCTATTCCTATAAAAGAAAGTGGGGGCGGCTTTGCCGCCCCCATTTTTTTTGACTTCCCGCCCGTGCTCATGCTCAAGCTTATGAAATTCTGATGCTGAAGGAGGAGACGACGTCAATCAGCTCCTCCTCATCGAGCTTTTTTCCGCTCTTTATATAGAGATAGAGGGCGTTCAGAAGCCCGCCGGAATAGAAAGCCGCTATGCCCTCCAATTTGTGCTGGCTCATGTTCTTTGTGCTTTCAATCTGCTTCAGCGCCTGGAGCATGTCGCCGCGCATATATTCGGAAAGGCTGTTCAGCAGCACCGGGAACATGTTGCTCCTCTCAACGTTGGCCACCAGCCTGCGGTGAGCTTCGATGAAGTGGAGAGTCTCCCTGCACATACAGATGAGATACGTCTCCGGGTCGCTCACAAAAATGTCCGGCGGAAGCTGGTCGTGAAAGCCGGAGCTTATTTCCTTTATATAAAAAGAGAAATACTCGTATTTGTCCGCAAAATGCTTATAGAAGGTGGTGCGCCGTATCATCGCCCGCTCGCACAGCTCGTTCACGGTGAAATCCTCAAAGCGTTTTTCCTCGAGCAGCTCCGTAAAGGCGTTGTGCAGAAACATATAGGTTTTTTCCACTCTTAAATCTGTCTTTTCTTTCAAGTCAATTCCTCCGGGTACGGAAACATTTTTCGGTTATCTGTCTGTTATCTCGCATTTGGAAAAAAGTTGTCTCTTGCAATTTTCCCGGCAATATTTTATCATTTAAAAACACAAATGTCAATTATCTTTCCTTTGTTTCATAAAATAAGCGACGCAAAGGAGAGCAAAAAGGAGGTGCCTGAAAAGTGAAGGACGGGACGTACAGCTACGCCATCGAAATGACGGCTCCGCTGGGAAAAAGAAAGGGACTGCTTGAAATTGTCGTCCGAAACGAGCTTGTAAACGGCTTTCTCACCATGTTTACGAATACCGCCCCCATAGCGAAAGGGCTTCTGTCCGGCAGGCACATCAGCTTTTCCGGAGATATGAAAACCCTTATGGACACCTTTTCCTATCTTGCCGAGGGCACGGTCACAAGCTCCGGGCTTGACCTTGTGTTCCGCACGGAACACGGAACCTATCCGGCCGTCGGCAGGCCGGCAATTCCCGATACAAGGAGGATTAAAACCTTATGAGCAAAAATTCCGAAGAAAGCGGCGGCTTCATGCTGAAACTAGCCACTTTCATTGTGGATAAACGAAACCTGTTCTTTCTGATAGTCGTAATCGGGCTGATTTTTTCTCTCTTCTCCTCCGGCTGGGTGGAGGTGGAAAACGTCCTTTCGGAATACCTCCCGGACAGCTCCGAGTCCCGCCGGGGACTTGACATCATGGAGGAGCAGTTCACCACCTACGGCACGGCCCAGGTCATGGTGGCGAACGTCTCCCTTGAAAAGGCCTGGGAGCTTTCGGACAGCATTGCGGAGCTGGATGGCGTACAGAGCGTCATTTTCGACGAAAGCACGGACCACTATAACAACGTCTCCGCCCTCTATTCCGTCACCTTCGACTACGATGAGACGGACGACCGCTGCCTGGACGCCCTTGAGAATGTGCAAAACCTCCTGGACGGGCGGGATTTATACATACAGACCGACCTTGGCAACGCCGTGGCGGAAAGCATTGATTCGGAAGTCCAGGTCATCATGGTTTACGTCGCTGTCATTGTGGTGGCGGTGCTGCTGCTCACCTCCCAGACCTATGCGGAGGTTCCGGTTTTGCTCATCACTTTTTTGACGGCTATGATACTCAACACCGGAACAAATTTCCTGCTGGGGAAAATATCCTTCGTTTCCAACTCGGTCACGAGCATATTGCAGCTGGCTCTCTCCCTTGACTACGCGGTCATACTCTGCAACCGCTTCAAGGAGGAGCGCAGGTTCCTCCCCATGCGGGAGGCGGTCATCACCGCGCTGAGCAAGGCAATTCCGGAAATCAGCGCCAGCAGCCTCACCACCGTCGGCGGCCTTGCCGCTATGGTGTTCATGCAGTTCAAAATCGGCCAGGACATGGCCATATGCCTTATCAAAGCGATACTTTTCGCCATACTTTCGGTTTTCATAGTCATGCCCGGACTTCTGATGATGTTCGGGCCGCTGATGGAAAAAACCCAGCACAGGAGCTTTATCCCCAAAATACCCTTTGTGGGCAAATTTGCCTATGCTACCCGCTACATCATTCCTCCGATTTTTGCCGTGATTCTCGTAATATCCTTCAACCTCTCCGGCAGCTGCCCCTATGCCTACGGGTACGGCGAGCTTGAAACTCCGAAGCTCAACGACACCCAGGTGGCCGAAAATATGATTACAGATAATTTCGGAGCCACAAATTTCGTGGCCCTCGTGATTCCCACCGGAGACTACGGCGCTGAACGGGAGCTCCTTGAGGAGCTGGAAAGCTATGACGAGGTGGATTATACCATGGGTCTTTCAAACGTGGAGGCCATGGACGGCTATATGCTGGCCGACAAGCTCACCCCGCGGCAGTTCTCCGAGCTGGCGGGCATGGATTATGAGATTGCACAGGTGGTCTATGCCGCCTATGCCGCCCAGGAGGGGGAGTACGGCAAGCTCGCTGGCAGCCTCTCCTCCTACAGCGTGCCTCTGATTGACATACTGCTTTTCTCCTGCGATCAGATAGACGAGGGCATTATCACCCTCGACGATGAGCAGGAGGATATGCTTGCTGAAGCGAAAACGCTCATGGAAACCGCCAAAAACCAGCTCCAGGGAGAGAATTTCAACCGGGTGCTCATATATCTGAATCTGCCAGTGGGCGGCGACGAAACCTATGAGTTCCTCGACACCATCAGGGAGACCGCCCGCAAATATTACAAAACCGGCGACATCTTCGTGGTGGGCGATTCCTCCGTGGAGCAGGATTTCAAAACCTCCTTTGCCACGGACAACACGGTGGTCAGCATCGTATCCATACTCATTGTTCTGGTGGTGCTGCTGTTCACCTTCAAATCCGCGGGCATGCCAGTGCTGCTGATACTGGTAATACAGGGCGCCATCTGGTTAAACTTCTCCATTCCCGCCATTACAAACAGCAGCATTTTCTTTATGAGCTACCTTGTGGTCAGTTCCATTCAGATGGGCGCGAACATCGACTACGCCATAGTCATAGCCAGCCGCTACACCGAGCTCAAGGAGAAAATGGACCACAAAAAAGCAATTATTGAAACCATGAATTTTGCGTTCCCGACTATCATAACCTCGGGCACGATTCTCGCTGTCGCCGGAACGCTCATCGGAAAAATGACCTCCGACGCGGCCATAGTCGGCATAGGCGACAGCCTCGGCCGCGGCACAGTTATTTCTCTTATACTCGTAATGTTCGTCCTTCCCCAGATATTGCTCCTCGGAGGGGTGATAGTGGATAAAACTTCCTTCTCCATGCCCGCCGGCACAGCCAAAAGAAAGACTGCCAGCGGCCGCATAAGAGTGGACGGCATTGTCCGGGGCGAAATAAACGGCAGAATCAGCGGCACCGTTCACGGCTTCATAGACGGAGACGTGGATCTCAACATCGTTTCCGGCACCGCCGCGAAGGAAGGAGAGGAAAATGATGAAAACTAAGCTGAAAAAGATTTTTGCCCTGTTTCTGGCGGTGATACTGCTGGCCTCTCCGGCCCTTTCACCGGGCAAAACGGCCCTCGCGGAGGAAAATCCGGAAGAATATGAGGAAATCATCATAACGGACGAAGCCGGCCTCCTTGAATTTGCCGAAAAATGCTCTCTCGACACCTGGTCCCGGAACAAAAAAGTGATTCTGAAGGCGGATATTTTCCTCAGCGGAGGAAGCTTTGAGCCCATCTCCACCTTCGGAGGTATTTTTGACGGAGGCGGGCACATCATCAGCGGCCTTTATATAGACGGCAGTGTGAGCCCGGCGGGGCTTTTCAGCCAGGTACAGGAAGGCGCGGTGATACAGAATCTCAGCGTCAGCGGAACGGTGGCCCCCTCCGGAGACGGCGAGTCCGTGGGCGGCATTGCCGGGGAAAACTGCGGAAACATTATAAACTGCTCCTTCTCCGGAACAGTTTCGGGCAATAAGCAGACCGGCGGCATCGCCGGCATCAACTCCGCCTCCGGCCTTATAGAGGGCTGCTCGGCAAACGGCGCCATTTTCGGCGACAGAATGACCGGCGGAATAGCGGGTTACAACCTCGGCACCGTCTTTTCCTGTGACAACTGGGCATACGTCAACATTGCCAGCGTCGATCCCTCCATAAATCTCAGCGACATAAATCTTGACCTTCTCCTGGATTCCTCCAAGCTGTCCGGCGTTGATACCAGTACCGCCTCCTCCGATACCGGGGGCATTGCCGGTTATTCCACCGGCATCCTTCAGTACTGCGTCAACCGCAGCACCGTCGGCTACCAGCATATAGGCTACAACGTGGGCGGCATTGCCGGGCGCAGCAGCGGATATATTTTCGGCTGCGTGAACGCCGCGGACATTTATGGCAGGAAGGACGTCGGCGGTATTGCCGGGCAGATAGAGCCCTATATTTCCCTTGACCTTTCGGAGGACACCCTGACAAAGCTCCAGACACAGCTTGACGAGCTGAACGTTCTCGTGAACCGGGCGCTGAACCACGGCTATGACGGGGCGGGAACCGTCACCTCAAGGCTGAACACCATAGCCGACTACATGGACAGCGCCGCTGACGCCGCAAGCAATATACGGACCTGCGGCTCCATAATCAGCTCCGTCTCCGGCAGCGGGGAGAGCAGCGCCAGCGGCGGCATCTCCGTCACTCCGCCGCAGCTGGAAGCCGGCGGCAGCCTCGAAGGCGGGCAGGCGGGCGGCATAGGCATTGACGTCTCCGCCGGCGGCTCGGGTCTTCCGGACATAAGCGACGGTCCCGACGCTCCGGGCGAAGGCTCAGGAGCTGATTTTTCCGAAGAAAGTGCTTTGGGCGAAACCGAAGCCGTCCCCGGCGGCGAAAATCCCCCCGAAACTGCGCCCGACAGCGGAGACGGATCCTCCGATGTCACCGATGACGGGGAAAATTACTCCGGCATAGGCGGCAGCGCCTCCGTCATTGGGGGACAGGGGAGCTATACCGAGGGCGAGATTCACGCCGGTCTTACTCCCGGCGGCGCGGAAGGCTACGGACAGAGTTCCGTCAGCGGAAACCTCAGCGTTTCCACCCAGATACAGCTCAACACCTCCCTCGGCGGGCTCAGCGCCGCCATCAACGGCATGAGCAGTCAGATGCGCCTGCTCAACGGCGAAATGTCCGGTCTTTCCTCCACGCTGACAAAGGACCTTAAAAATATAAACAACAAAATCAACGAAATTTCAAATACCGTATTTGAAGCAATGCTCGGAAAGGACAAAGAGGATTTCATGGATGATACCTCCGACGCGGAGGACGACGGCACTCTCCGCGGCAAGACCATATCCTGTGAAAACTCCGGCACCGTTTATGGGGATATAAACGTGGGCGGCATTGCCGGCGCCATGGCCATAGAATATGAGCTTGACCCGGAGGACGACGTCAGCGCAAATATCTCCGGCACCCAGCGCCGCAGCTATGAAATAAAGGCTGTGGTAAGCCGGTGTGTGAACCGGGGCGGGATAATCGCAAAGCGCAGCTGCGTCGGAGGCATTGCCGGAAGAATGGACCTTGGACTCATAGCGGACAGCGAAAACTACGGCAAAATCGGGAGTGAAGCCGGGGATTACGTTGGCGGCATTGCCGGCATAACCGCCAGCACAATCCGCAGAAGCTGCGTCAAATGCACTCTTGAGGGCGGCAGATACGTCGGCGGAATAGTGGGCTCCGGCACCGCTTCCGGCGAAGAGGAGGAGAAGTCCTCTAGCATGGTGGCGCAGTGCTATGCCATGGTGCGCATCCCCCGCTGTGAGCAGTACGCCGGAGCAGTTTCCGGCGCGGACCGCGGCAGCTTTGAGGAAAATTTCTTTGTGGAAGACGGGCTTGCGGGCATAAACCACCGCAGCTACTCCGGCAGAGCGGAGCCCATAGAATACCGTGAACTTTTCGCTGTCTCCGTCTCGGAGGACGGGGAAGAAGTACCAGCGCATACCGTTCCGGACGCCTTCAAATCCTTCACACTTTCCTTTGAGGCCGACGGAAGGGTGCTTAAAGAGGTAAATTTCTCATACGGTGATTCCTTTGATGAAAGCATTTTCCCTGAAATTCCCGGAAAAGAGGGCTATTACGCCTTCTGGGATACCTCTGACCTTGAAAACCTCCGCTTTGACACTGTGGTCACGGTGGAATACTTGCCCTACGAAACGGCGCTTTACAGCGAAGCTTCCCGCTCCGGCGGTCAGCCCGTTTTCTTCGTGGAGGGGAATTTCTGTGAGGACGCCGGTTTCACCGCCTCCGCCGCCGCAGAAAGTCCGGAGAGCTTTGACGTGCTTCCGGAGAATTTCGGCGACGCCCTGGCCAAATGCTTCACCGGCACCGCTGTCGGCAAGGACGTAGTTGAACAGTGGAATCTTTCCTTCTCCGACGACGGGCTCAGCCGCCACTATATCCGCTACCGTTCCCCCGACGGGGACACGGGCAACCTTTGGATATATGTAAATTCCGGCGACGGCTGGAAAAAGGTCTCCGCAGAGGCGGTGGGCAGCTATCTGCGCTTCTCCGTGGAGGGGACGGAAGCTGAAATTGCCGTTATCTCCACCATGAGCACCTGGTGGGTGTGGCTTATCGCGGGCGTGCTCGCTCTTGCGGTGCTCTTTGCGCTCGTGTTCGTGCTCATAAAGCTCACCGCAGCCCGGAGGAAAAAATCCGCCGCCATGGCGGCCCTCCCTGCGGCCGGCGGTGAGAGCAGCGGCGCTCCGGCCCTCCGCTATAAGCGCCGCAGGCGCTGGCCCATTGTGCTCATTGCCGTGCTCATTGTGCTCGCAGCGGCCGCTCTCTGTGCCTATCTGTTAATCCCGGGCCTTCGGACTGACATAAAGGCCTACAATATTCTCAGAAAATATGCCGAAAAAGACAGCCGCTCCATGTCACTCTCCCTGGATATTGAGCTTGATGAAAGCGAAATTTCCGGCAATGCTGAAATAGACACCGTGGCCGCGGACGGCGTGGAAATAACCCGCATCAGCCGGGACGGCATGTCGCTTTACTATGCAGAGGGAGCGGTATATTTCGAAAACGGCAAGGGCTACAGGATAACCGAAGCCTGCCCCAACTATGCCCTGCTTCTCTCCCGGGCAGTGGAGCTCTACCGCTCTGCGGAAATTTCGGAGGACAGCCTCGACGGAATGAACGTTTTCTGTCTGGCGGCGGACAGTTCGGACGCGAAAGCGCTCCTCTCAATCCTGGCTCCAGACCTTGAGGAATATCTCCCTAACTCACAGACAGTTTCCGTCACACTGTACGCTGACGGAAATGAGGCCAAAAAGCTCGTTTTCCTTGCGGAAGGGGAACTCAGAGATTCACAAAATTCCGTCTTTTCCGTCTCCGCCTCTCTCATTCTTCGGAAAAAGCCTTCTGAAGAGGTGCTCATTCCGGAGGCTGTGACCGACGCAGTAAAGGACGGGGGCGAGCTTTCCGGCGAACTGAGCAGGGAGCTTTACAGCATGGCCTTCGCCTTGTGGGAGACCATACACCGGGAGCCTCTTTTCGCTGAAATTTCCGTCGCCGCGGACTGCGGGCCCATAGTTCTCAGCGACAGCCTCAGCCTCTATCGCACGGTGCAGGACGGCCTTGAGATTTCCTGTGTGCAGAAAAACGGTTTTTCGCTCTATTTCACCGGCGACGCCCTCTGTGACAAAGAAGGAAATCTCCTCGAGTTTGAAAACGAGGACTCCGCCCTCGCCGCGCGGCTTCCGGATATAATCTATGAAATCTGCATGAATTCCGAAATAAGCTGTACCGAAAGCGGCGGGGCCGTATCCTATACTGCCGAACTTGACGAGAAAGAAATGGAGAGAGTGGCCCATTCCATTGCCCTTTCGGCGGAAAATATGGACGTTTCCTATGATTCCGGCAGTATCACCGTGCTCGTGGAGAACGGCGCGATAAAGAGTGCTTCTGTCTCCTGCCGGGGCAGCATGAAAATAATGCAGTCCGGCGCTCCCGTCTCCCTCGGAGCGAAACTCGCTTTCCCGGAAAGCGGCGAAAACCTCGCCATTCCCGAAAAAGCCTATAAAGCGCTGAAGGAGAGCGCTTCATCCGAATAGTTAAAATAAAACAACCGGGTATCCGTCCTGACGGGTACCCGGTTTCTCATTCCTGACAGAAGTCCACAGGTTTTTATGCTCCGGCAAAATCGTTTTTTCGGATTTACAGAAGAATCCGTTGAAAAACGTTCAATTCCGAAATTTATACCCTTCCTACCTGTGACCTCTGCTGGGAGCGGCTGCGGCATGAGCTTGCCCCGATTTTATAAAAAAATCGGGGCAGGCTCTTAAAAGCCTGCTCCGACCTGGTGCCGGTGGTGGGACTCGAACCCACACGGGGGATTAGCCCAACGGATTTTGAGTCCGTCACGTCTGCCAATTCCATCACACCGGCGTTATTATATAATTATACACCAATATTTAAATATTGCAAGAAATTTCTTTCTCAGAGGCGGACGGGGATCGGTCTATCGGGCAGGATCTCGTCCGGTGAAACCGTGCAGTCTATGGCATAGACCTCCACCCCGGCGGCGTCCGCCTCCGCGAGGGCCGAGGCAAAGCGCGGGTCCGTGGCGGCGTTCGCCGCAAATGAGGTGACACCCTTCATGGCTATGACGAAAAGCACCGCCGCCCGAAAGCCCTCGGCTTTCGCCGCGATAAGCTCATGGAGGTGCTTGGCGCCCCGCTCCGTGGGAGCGTCAGGGAAACGCGCCTCCCCGTCACAGTTAAGGGTCACTCCCTTGACCTCGAGGAAAATTTTCTCCTTTGGAGTCTCTATGTAAAAATCAAAGCGGCTGTTGCCGTAAAAAGTCTCCGGGCGGACGAGGGTGCAGCCCGGGAAAAGGGTGGGGATATATTCCGCCGCCACCTTGTTTGGGGCGAGGCTGTCGATGTTGACGATTCCGTCCCCGTGGCGCACCGCCACAAGGTCATACTTCGTCTTTCGGGCGGGATTTTTGCTCCCGGAGAGGAAAAGCTCCGCCCCGGGGAGCAGGAGCTCCCGCATGCGCCCGGTGTTCATAACGTGGCAGATTTCCTCCCGCCCTTCAATCTCAACATGGGCGATAAACCTGTTCGGGCGGGAAATAAATTTCCCGCGGATTATGTTTTCATACTTCATAAAGCTCCCCCTGTATCACGTTATCCCGGCGGAAAGCCGCATTTATTTCGTTCAGGACCCGTTTCTTGTCCGCCGACCAGAGGGGCGCGAGGAGGCTTCTCTTGTCCCCGTCTCCGGTGAGGCGGTGCACGGTCATTTCCGGCGGCAGGCGGCGGACGCACCCTTCGAGAATTTCAATATATTTTTCCATGCTCAAAACCTCAAATTTCCCCGCCCGCCAGTCGTGCTCAAGGTCCGTGCCCTTGAGCACATGAAGAAGCTGGAGCTTTATGCCGTCGGCGCCGCTCCTGCCTATGTGCTCAGCCGTCTCATAAATCATCTCCGGCGTCTCCCCGGGAAGGCCGATTATCATGTGTACTACGACGCAGAGTCCTGCGGCCTTGAGCCGGGAAACAGCCTCGTCATAGACCGAAAGCGGGTACCCCCGGCGGATATATTCCGCCGTTTTTTCATGCACCGTCTGGAGCCCAAGCTCCACCCAAACGGGCTTTATCTCATTCAGCCGGGCAAGGAGCGCCACCGTTTCATCGGGAAGGCAGTCCGGCCTCGTGCCGACGGAGAGGGCGACGACCTCCGGGTGGGCTATGGCTTCGGAAAAAAGGCGCTCCAGCTTTTCCAAAGGGCCGTAGGTGTTGGTGTAGCTCTGGAAATAGGCGATATATTTCCCTCCGGGATTTTTCTTTTCCACCCGGGCTTTCGCCCGCTCAATCTGCTCCGTGACGCTTTCCCGGGGCTTTTCGGCAAAATCCCCGCTCCCGCCGAGGCAGAAAATGCAGCCCCGGGTGCCGAGGGTGCCGTCCCTGTTGGGGCAGGTGAAGCCCCCGTCCAGCGCCAGCTTATACACTTTTGTTCCGAACTTCTCCAAAAGCTCGGCATTTAGCGAGCGGTACATTTTTTCACCTCCGGGAGCTTATCAGTTAAGCCTATATTACCACAAAAGCGGTTTGCATTGCTACGGAAAAGAGCTCTATTTTTTTGACGCTCCGCTGTTTTTACCCTTTCACAGGCTTCCGCAAGTCGAACAAATCCCAGGGATACTCCTTCGGCGGGAGGCAGGAGACGTCGATTTTTTCCCGGGTGGCGGGGTGTTCAAAGGCGAGGCGGAAGCTCCAGAGGGCCGTCTCGCAGCGGTTGTCCCGGCTGCCGTATTTCCCGTCCCCCAGGAGGGGCATTTTCCTGGAGGCAAACTGCACCCGCACCTGGTGGGTGCGCCCGGTATTGAGGCGCACGAGCACGAGGGAAACCTCTCCGTGCTCACCGTTTTGCGCCGTGCTCAAAACGCGGTAGGAGAGGGAAGCCTTTTTTACCCCTTTGCGCTCCCGCTTCACCACAAAGGTTTTGTTTTTTGCGGAGTCCTTAAAGAGCAGGTCCTCGAAAACTCCCTCCGGCGCCTCGGGAACGCCCTTCACCACAGCGAGGTACTCCTTCACAAACTCCCGTTTCTGTATCTGTTCCGAAAGCCTGCCCGCGGTGGAGGCGCTCTTTGCCAGCACCATGGCGCCGCCGGTGTTCCGGTCCAGCCGGTGGACGAGGAAGCACGGGGCTCCAGCTTGCCCGGAAGCGAGAGTCAATACGTCCACGCCCTTTTCCGAGGGCTCCGACAGGACGTCCGCCGGCTTTTCCACCACCATAAGGAATTTGTCTTCATAGAGAATTTTCATCAAAGCACCCCTCAAAGTTTTTCTAAAAGGATTATCGCACAAAAAGCTCCTCCGGTAAAGGCTTTTTGTGCAAAAATACCTTGCAAAGCCTTGCATAGGCATTGTATAATATAAGGTAATAAATCAGTTTAAGGAGGGCGTTTTGTGGAAAACTCTGTAAACGCTGCCCTTGTCAATCCCGAGGACAGGGAAGAATACTATAAACCCCTTGGGCTTACCAAAAAGATCGAATCCCGGAAAATCATACTCGTGGGGCGCTCCCGCTGCGGAAAAACCACGCTTATCCGGCGTTTACATAACCTCGACATGACCTACCATAAGACCCAGTCCATTGAGGCCTGGTCCGACGCCATTGACACCCCCGGCGAATATACCGACACGCCGTTCTTCAGCCGCGGCGCGGCCATCACCCCCGCCTATGACGCGGACATAGTCTGCTTCTGCCACGACTGCGGGAACGACATCTGCCGCCTGCCCCAGATGTTCTCCATGTCCTTCGCGCGCCCGGTCATCGGCATAGTAACGAAGGCGGACACGGAGGACACCCCCACCGAGCAGGCGGAGCTTTTCCTGCGCAACGCCGGCGCGCGCCGCATTGTCATCACCAGCGCCCTGACGGGTCGCGGCATAGAGGAGCTCATCGACCTCGTGAACAGCATTGATTTGAACGATTATTGATTCGGACAAATTTTGAAAGTATATGCAGCCGTTTCACAGGCTCCCTGATCAGCAGGGACCTTGGAGCGGCTGCATTTTTCATGCTCAAAATGTAAGAAAAAGTTTTTATTTGCAATAATATGTAAGCTGTGATAAAGTAAAAATATAGCAATAAGGGGAGGTAATGGGTTTGGAGTTTTTAGCTCATATTGCACAGGACGGGCGCATACAGACGCTCAAAGAGCATCTTGACCAAACGGGCAGCCTGAGCGGAAAATTTGCCGCGGATTTCGGCGCAGGGGACTATGGCAGGCTGGTCGGATTCTCCCATGACATAGGAAAGTCCTCGGCCGAATTTCAGCGCAGGCTGCATGGAGGGCCCAAAGTGGACCACGCCACCGCCGGCGCCATTGAGTGCGCAAAAATAGATGAGCTTCTTGCCGCTTTTTGCGTGGCGGGGCACCACGGCGGGCTTTCAGACTTTGGAAATCCCGAAAACGGCTATCCAGACGACGGAACGTTTGTGGGAAGGCTTAAAAAGGGGATCAAGGGCGGTATCCCGGGCTACAAATGGGAAAGCCCGCTCCCGGCACCCGGCAGTATTCCGGAATTTGAGGATGAGTTCTCGCTGTCCCTCTGGATAAGGATGCTCTATTCCTGCCTTGTGGACGCCGACTTTCTGGACACCGAGGAATTTATGGCCGGCTCCTCCGTCCGGCGCTGGAGCTATGATCCGCTGCCCGTCCTTCTTGAAAAGTTGGAGCGTTATATCGCTCCGTGGTTCCCTCCTGAAAACGAGCTGAACCGCAGGAGATGCGAAATCCTCAATAACTGCCTTGAAGCGGGGGCGGCACCAAAGGGAATATATACTCTCACCGTTCCGACTGGCGGAGGCAAGACCGTGGCCTCCCTCGCCTTCGCGCTGCGCCATGCCGTGGAAAACGGCATGGGACGGGTGATTTATGTGGTGCCATACACCTCCATTATCGAGCAGAACGCGGAGGTTTTCCGCAAAATTCTCGGGGATGAGAACGTCCTTGAGCACCACTCCGGCGTGGTTTTCGATTCCGAGGACGAGGTAAATTCTCCCCGCAGTCTCAAACGGCTGGCGGCGGAAAACTGGGACTGCCCGGTAATTGTCACAACGGCGGTGCAGTTCTTTGAATCCCTCTATTCAAACAAACCGTCCAAATGCCGCAAGCTCCACAGCATTGCAAACAGCGTAATAATCTTTGACGAAGTGCAGATGCTGCCCCACGCCCACCTGAAGCCCTGCGTCGGCGCTATTGCAAATCTCGCGGCTCATTTCGGCGCCACTGCTGTTTTATGCACCGCTACACAGCCGGAGCTTGACGGCCTTATACATTCGTTCTGCCCTGACATAAATATAAAGGAGATCTGTCCGAATACCGCTGAGCTTTATGAGCATTTCCGCCGCGTGACGTTCCGAAGCGGCGGCAAAATGTCAAATGAAAAACTGGCCGAGGAGTTTGCGCAGCAAAATCAGGTGCTCTGCATAGTCAACTCCCGCAAGGCTGCCCACGAGATTTATTCCCTGCTCCCAAAGGAGGGCAGTTTTCACCTTTCCACGCTGATGTACCCTGCTCACCGTCATGAGGTGCTCAAAGCTGTGCGGAAACGGCTTTCCGAGGGGCTTGCCTGCCGGGTTGTCTCAACTTCGCTGATTGAGGCCGGCGTGGACGTGGATTTCCCCGCGGTTTACCGGGAGCTTGCCGGGCTCGACTCAATTCTTCAGGCCGCCGGGCGCTGCAACCGCGAGGGGAAGCGCTCCGCCGGGGAGAGCATTGTCACTTTCTTTGAGCGTGAAGCGCCTCCGCCCAGACTTTTCGGCCCCGGCATCGGGGCCGCGAAGGAGGCCCTTGGAAAGTATAAAGACCCCGGAAGCCCCGAGGCCATGAGCGCATATTTTGCAAGCTACCGGGAGCTTGCGGGCAGCTCCGACAAGTCCATGACTGTTGAGCATCTGAAAAACGGCATCAGCGGCTGCCGCCTTCCTTTTGAAACCGTGGCCGGCAATTTCCATTTTATTGATAACCAAACGAAATCCGTATATATCCCGCTGGAAGGAGGCAAGGAGCTTTGTGAAAAACTGCTCTCCGGCACCGCCGGAAGGGATACGTACCGCAAAGCGGGACAGTACTGCGTCAACATTTTTGACGGGCACTATCAGGCGCTTTTCAGCGCCGGGGACCTGGAGCTTCTGGATGATGAAAGTGCGGTGCTCACGAATTCCTCTCTTTACAGCCGTGAAATGGGCCTTTCGCTGGAGGCGGACAGCGGAAGGGAAAATTTCATCTGAAAAACTTATTTTGTGCAGATTTTGCCGAAAAAATGTAATAAAAGCAGGAGGGACAGAGTTTTCTTTCTGTCCATTCATGCCGCATATTCCAGTCCTTTATTGTTTTCCGCACTCTGTTATATCAATAAAAGTACGGTTTTCGCCCTAAATTTTGGGGTGAGAACTGCTTATGACACTTTCGGCTTGGAAACGCCATAATAAACTGCAAGATTTATACAAACAGAAAGGAGCGATACCAATGTCTGTTGCCATTGAAGTCTGGGGAGACTATGCCTGCTTCTCGAGGCCGGAGATGAAGGTGGAGCGGGTCAGCTACGACATAATCACACCCTCCGCCGCCCGGGGATTGGTTGAAGCCATTTACTGGCACCCGGGAATGAAATGGGTCATTGACCGTATCCGCGTCTGCTCTCCCATACGCTTCACTAATATCCGGCGAAACGAAGTCAAGGACACCGTCAGCGCGAGGAAAGTCAAAACCGTCATGGAGCGCGGCGGGGGAGAGCTTTATCTCGCTGCGCCGGAAAGCATTCAGCAGCGGGCCGCCATGGTGCTTCGGGACGTGCATTACATAATTGAAGCCCATTTTGAAATGACCGGCCGCGCCGCGCCGGGTGATAACCCGGGCAAATTTCAGGACATTATCAGGCGGCGCCTTGAAAAGGGGCAGTTTTATCACCAGCCCTGTTTTGGAGTGAGGGAATTTCCCGCTCATTTTAAAGCCTGCGGGGAGGTACCGCCCTGCCCCGGCGAGCTTAAAGGCGAAAAGGACCTCGGGTGGATGCTTCTGGACCTCGATTACTCCGACCCCCGCAATATTACTCCGAAGTTTTTCCGGGCCGTGCTGCGGGACGGCGTGCTCGAAGTGCCGGCTTTTGACGCTTTGGAGGTGACACAATGATTCTTCAGGCCCTGACACAGCTTTACGAGGATCTGGTCAGCCGGGGCGACATTTCCCGGCCCGGCTGGGGCCCCGCAAAAATCAGCTACGCGCTGTGCATTGACGAAAGCGGCGCCGTCATTCAGCTCATTCCCCAGTTTGACGAGGAACAGGTCAAGGACAAAACCATTCTCCGTCCCAAGAAAATGGAGCTTCCTGCGGCGGTCACCCGCTCCTCCGGAGTTCTTCCGAATTTTTTATGGGATAACTCCAGCTACATTTTCGGCGTGGACGGCAAAGGCAAACCCAAAAGAAGCCTGGACTGCTTTGCCGCCTGCGCAAAGCTCCACCATCAGCTTCTCGACGGTATAGATTCCGCCGCCGCAAAAGCCATCCTCGCCTTTTTTGATTCATGGCAGCCCGAAAAGGCTCAGAGCTGCCCCGCTCTCTCGGATTGCTGGGAGGACCTTATGAAGGGCGCCAACATAACTTTCCGGGCGGACGGCAGATTTGCCAAGGACGACCCGCTTATCAAAACTTCCTGGAACAGCTATTATGCCCGCTGCGACGGTGAAAAAGCCCAGTGCCTCGTCACCGGCAGGCTGGACGTTCCCGAGGCAGTCCACCCCACCATTAAAGGCGTATCCGGCGCCCAGTCCAGCGGCGCCGCCATTGTCTCTTTTAACGCACCGGCCTTCTGCTCCTATGGAAAAGAGCAGAGCCTCAACGCGCCGGTGGGAAAATACGCTGCCTTCGCCTATACCTCTGCCCTGAATTACCTTCTGGCTGACCGGGAAAACGTCCACAGCATAGGGGACACCACTGTGGTCTGCTGGGCAGAGGGAGCAGAACCTGTTTACCGCAGATATTCCTCCCTGGCGATTTTTGGCGACGAACTGCCGAAGGAAATCACAACGGACCTTCTCCGCTCCACCGTCAGGCGTCTGGCTGAGGGCCTGCCCTGCGAGGAACTCAAACTGGATCCCGGCAGGCCATTTTATATCCTCGGCCTTGCGCCAAACGCCGCCCGGCTTTCGGTGCGCTTTTTCTACCGCAGCACCTTCGGAGATGTGATGAAAAACATAAACGAGCATTACTCCAGAATGGAGATAGCGGGCAGTGCTTTTGAAATAACCCCGCTCTGGGCAATGCTGAGGGAGACGGTCAACAAAAACGCCAGCAACAAAAGCCCGAGCCCGGCCATGGCCGGGGCCGCCGCCAGAGCTATTTTTTCCGGCACGGACTATCCCACCTCCATGCTTGCGGCCACAATGCTGAGGATTCGGGCAGAGCGGAACGTAACGCCCGGAAGGGCCGCTATTCTGAAAGCCTATTTTATAAAAAACCTGAAGGAGGATATAAGCGTGAGCCTCAATGAAAACAGCACCAATATACCCTATACTCTGGGACGCCTGTTTGCTGTCTATGAAGCCGTACAGGAATGGGCCAACCCCGGAATAAACGCCACAATAAAAGATAAGTATTTGAACTCCGCAGCAGCAACCCCTGCCACAATTTTCCCGATTTTAAATCTGCTTTGCGAAAAGCATCTCAAAAAACTGGAGCCTGGCAAGCGCATTTTCTGGGAAAAACAGATAAGTGACCTTAAAAACCGCCTCGGTGAAAGCTATCCCCTGCGGCTGACTTTGCCTGAGCAGGGCTCTTTTGACCTCGGTTATTATCATCAGAAACAATCCCGTTATACAAAAAAGGAGGAGCAGTAATTATGGAAGCTATCAAAAACAGATACGAATTTGTCATTCTCTTTGACGTGGAAAACGGCAATCCCAACGGCGACCCGGACGCGGGAAACATGCCCCGTATCGACCCGGAAACCGGCTACGGCCTCGTGACAGACGTCTGCCTGAAGCGCAAAATACGCAACTACGTTGAAACCGTTAAGGAAAACGAGCCCGGCTACCGCATATACGTCAAGGACGGCGTGCCGCTGAACCGCAGCGACGCCGAAGCCTGCGCCTATCTGGGCGTTGCGGCAGACAAGCTGAAGGAAGAAAAGAAAAAGGATGACAGGCTGGACGAAAAGCTCCGGGATTTCATGTGCTCCAACTTTTTTGATATCCGCGCCTTCGGCGCAGTGATGACAACCTTCGTCAAGGGCGCCCTCAACTGCGGCCAGGTGCGCGGCCCGGTACAGCTGGGCTTTGCCCGCAGCGTTGACCCCATTCTGCCCCAGGAAGTCACCATCACCCGCGTAGCCATAACCACTGAGGCTGACGCCGAGAATAAGGGCACCGAAATGGGCCGCAAATACATAGTTCCTTACGGCCTGTACCGTGCGGAGGGATACGTTTCCGCAAACCTCGCAAGAAAGACCACCGGCTTTTCCGAGGCGGACCTGGAGCTTCTGTGGCAGGCAATTCTCAATATGTTCGAGTTCGACCACTCCGCCGCCAGAGGCAAAATGGCCGTGCGGGAGCTTATCATATTCAAACATGATTCCGAGCTCGGCTGCGCCCCGGCGTATAAACTGTTTGACCTTGTGAAAGCACAGCGCAAGGACGGCGTAGTCGCGCCGAGAGCATATTCTGATTACTCCGTTTCCGTGGACGAAGCCAACCTTCCCGGCGGTGTTTCCTGCATCAGAATGAAATGAGCTGGCCGGAAGAGGAATTTCTCCTGTTGTCGGGCCTGCAGCACTTCAAATTCTGCCGCCGCCAGTGGGCTCTGATACATATTGAAAACCAGTGGGCGGAAAACTACCGCACCACCGACGGAGAGATAATGCATCAAAACGCCCACGACACCTCTTTCAGGGAGAGCCGGGGAGACCTCATAATCACCCGGGGCGTCAGCGCATTTTCTTCCACCCTCGGCGTGTCCGGCCAATGTGACGTGCTCGAATATCACCGTGGGGAAAGCGGAATTCCAATCAAAGGAAAAGAAGGGCTGTGGCAGCCATATCCGGTGGAATATAAGCGGGGCAGCCCCAGAGAGGATACGGGCGATACCCTTCAGCTCTGCGGTCAGGCTATGTGCCTTGAGGAGATGCTCTGCTGCGACATTCCGGAGGGTGCTTTGTATTATGGGGAAATACGCCGCAGGGTGGCGGTGTCATTTACCCCTGAGCTGAAAAACGAGGTCCGGGAAATGCTCGGACAGATGCACGATTTATACAGACGCGGGCATACGCCTAGGGTCAAAACGACCAAAGCCTGCCGCGCCTGCTCGCTCAGGGAGCTTTGCCTTCCGAAACTGATGAAAAGCCGCTCCGTCTCCGCATATATCGGGGAAGCTATGGAGGAAACGCCATGAAACAGCTTTTGAACACTCTGTTTGTCACATCTGAGGACATTTATCTCTCCCTTGACGGAGAAAACGTCCTTGCCAACCGGGAAAAACAGGTGCTCGCCCGGTACCCGCTCCACACGCTTCAAAATATAATCAGCTTTTCATACTCCGGCGCTTCGCCCGCGCTCATGGGCGCCTGCGCCGAGCGGGGCATAGGGCTTGCTTTCTGCACTCCCCGGGGCAAATTCCTTGCCCGGGTCAACGGTGTAAGCAGCGGAAACGTCCTGCTCCGCCGGGAACAATACCGGGCGGCGGACGACGCAGAAAAAAGCTGTTTTATTGCCCGGAACATGATTTTCGGGAAGCTCCACAACTCCCGCTGGATCATCGAGCGAACCATTCGTGACCACGGAATGAGGGTGGATAAAGACGTGCTCTCCTCTGCGAGCCGGGAGCTTCAGGGACTTCTTGCCCCGGTTGCGGAGGTTTCCGATCCGGACTCCCTGCGCGGGCTTGAGGGCGCTGGCGCGGCAGCCTATTTCGGTGTGTTTGATGAGATGATATTGAACAAAAAAGAGGACTTTTTCTTTTGTGAGCGGAGCCGCCGTCCGCCGCTCGACAGGGTGAACGCCATGCTGTCCTTTGCTTACAGCCTTCTGGGGCACGACTGCGCTTCCGCTTTGGAAAACGCAGGCCTCGACGCATATGTCGGTTTCCTTCACCGGGACCGTCCGGGGCGCACGTCCCTGGCTCTGGACCTCATGGAGGAGCTTCGCCCCTGCATGGCGGACAGGTTTGTCCTGACGCTTATCAACAACCGCATGATTAAACCGGAGGATTTTCAGCTGCAGGACAGCGGCGCAGTCTTGCTGACTGACGACGGCCGCCGCACCTTTCTTAAAGCCTGGCAGGAAAAAAAGCGGGAAACGCTGACCCACCCGTATCTGGGCGAGAAACTCTCCTGGGGAATTGTGCCCTATGTTCAGGCGCTTTTGCTGGCCCGTTACCTCCGGGGCGACCTTGACGCTTACCCACCGTTTTTATGGAAGTGAAACAATGCTTGTACTTATAACCTACGACGTGAACACCGAGGACGCGCCCGGCCGCAGGCGCCTGCGCAGGATTGCAAAAGAATGTGTCAACTACGGCCAGCGTGTTCAAAATTCGGTATTTGAATGTCTCCTTGATGCAGCCCAGTGCCGCAGCCTTCAGGCAAAGCTCTGTTCCATTATGGACATGCAGCGGGACAGCCTCCGTTTTTACTATCTCGGAAACCGCTATGAAAATAAGATAGAGCATTTCGGCTGCAAAAACACATATATGCCGGAGGACACATTGATTCTATAAATGCGAAGGGCAAGCGCCCAGAAATTGCCGCTGCCTTCGCACCCGTTTTTTTCTAATATTTAGGACATAGAAGCCTGTTTTTCCTGAAAATTTTTAATTTTGCGGCACTGTGCGCTGCTTGTTTGCCGCATTTTTTACAAAAATGCATAGTTTAATCTATGCACTTTTGCTGTCGCTCCCCACACGGGGAGCGTGGATTGAAATTTCAAGAATCTGCCTGAGTCTTTCTTTCATTTTGTCGCTCCCCACACGGGGAGCGTGGATTGAAATCCAGAGGATCCTCGCGTTCATGCCGGTCCACTTGGTCGCTCCCCACACGGGGAGCGTGGATTGAAATCATATTGACCGCCGCAGGAATAGGATCGGCAAGCGTCGCTCCCCACACGGGGAGCGTGGATTGAAATCGACCTGACCGCCGATGAAGAACCAATGGGCATCTGTCGCTCCCCACACGGGGAGCGTGGATTGAAATCTCAATGCTCATAGCTTTTATCTTTTCATAGTTTGTCGCTCCCCACACGGGGAGCGTGGATTGAAATAAACAAATATTTTATGCTTGTAAATAAAACAGGTGGTCGCTCCCCACACGGGGAGCGTGGATTGAAATTTGCCGTTCTTATCGCAAAGCCCGGTGAATTGTCCCGTCGCTCCCCACACGGGGAGCGTGGATTGAAATTCGGGGAGGCTGAATGATGGACGTTATTGAGAGAGTCGCTCCCCACACGGGGAGCGACACCGCCTGCATTTTTACCTTTTGCATGGTTACAGCAACAAAATATCAGCATTATATATTTTAAAATACTATACTTTATATTATAAAATTTGCCGACAGAGCTGTTCCCCCTCGCTATTTATCTTCCCTTAACTGCCAGAAGCGCCGCCCCGTTGGGGCGGCGCTTTTATTTATTCATTCTTTATTATCTTCTCCGTCTCCGATATATGTAAAGCGGGTATAGGTTTTGCCGTCGCGCTCGACCTTTTCCTCCCACATGGAGGCGGGGCGCACCCAGAGGCCGTGCTCGCCGTAGAGCTGGCGGTAGACGACCATTTCCTCCTCGGTCTCGCTGTGCTTCGCAACGCCGATGACCTCGTACTCTCTGCCTTTAAAATGCCTGTAACGGCCCGGTTTTATCATTTGCGCGTCCTCCCTTTGGCGGCGGTGGCCGCCAAAATCTTTATAAACAATCCCCTGCTTTTCGTGGCCTTTTAAAGCACAAAAGCCCCCGCCTTGCCGAACAGTCCATAGTTGAAACCCGTCTTACGACAAGGTGGGTAACGTCCCCCCGGCCGGTTCACGTTCCCCTGCAGGGCAGGGCATACATTACACGGCCGGAGAAGGGCTCCCGTTTCAAAAAGTGTTGGATTAAAAAAACGGACGATTCTCGCACAAGGCAGGGTGCCTTCGTATATTTTCAGTTTACTTTGTTTACTCTAAACCGTCAAGATATATGCCGTAGATTTCATCATATTCATCCTCGTCGGCCAGGTCCTCAAGGTAGTCCTCGTCTCCGTCCATAACGTACTCGAGGATCAGCGGGTACTCCTCATCCCGCTCCTGCCGGGTCATGCCGGTGGGGAAGAGTATGCAGTATTTTTTGCCGCCGTGCTCAATGGCGTCCACGAGATCAAAGTCCTCGTCCTCGCCGTTTTCGCCGGTAAGGGTCATTATTTCAAATTCCTCGGCCACGGCTTATTCTTCCTCGTCGCTCTCGAAGTCGTAGTACTCCTCGAGGCGGTCCATAAATACCTCGGAGATCTCGTCGAATTCGTCGTCGTCCTCAATGGGCTCGAGGAATTCTTCGCCGTCCTCCTCCACCACCTTGAGAATGACGAGCTGTCCGTCGTCCTCGGAGAGATTGTCCGGGGTCTCGGTGGGGATAAGGGCGAAATACTCGTTGTCCTCAGTCACCACGCGGTCAATGAGCTCAAATTCGCGCTCGGTGCCGTCGTCATCCACGAGGGTGAGAATATCGTTGCCGTAATCTTCGTTCATATTGTTCTCTTTTTCTTTGCTCATTATCAGCAGTTCCTTTCAAAATACGGGTGATATTTTTATGGGATTTTTATTTCCACCTAATATATTATATGAAACAGGGTTCAAAGTCAATCTGTCCGCCGTGAATAAAGTTAAAATTTTCAATGTAAACAAATGACAGCCCTCATTCCAGCTGGCCCTTTGGCTTCGGGTAGCTGACGGTGACGGAAATTATGGAAACGGGCTCCGCGGGAACGTAGCCTCCGGTGTAGCCGGAGGTTTCGGCGGAGGCTATTTTTTCAAGGACGTCAAAGCCCTCAATGACCTGCCCGAAAATCTCCACCTTGCCCTCATACTCCGGGACTCCGCCGAAGCTGCCGTAGAATTCCGCCCGCTCGGGGTCGAAGTTTTCCCCGGAAATATAGGCCCTGGAGAGGCCGGAAAGCTCCTTGGCGGCGATTATAACAAGCGAATCGTACACTTTTCCGTTCTCGGTTGCGAAGCCCACGGCGCCGTAGAAACAGCCAAGGCCGCTTTCCTCATAGGGCGCCGTGTTCCCGGAGAGGGCCGGCACCTGAATGAACAGATTTTCCGCGGCGGTGGCAAATTCCGCGCCGCCGAAATTTACGGCGCTCTCAATGAAGCGTTCCGAAGCGGCGGAGCCGTCCAGCTTGAAGGTTATGTCCCCGGCGGAGGTCTTGAGGGTGACGGTGACGTCCTCCTCCGTGTCCTCCGTCTGCCAGCACAGCTTCGGGTCCTTCTCCTTCTCGATGATGACCCCTTCGAGCAGGCTGTTTATGCTTCCGTCCCCGCCCTTAAAAAAGCTCGTCAGCGCAATTGCCAAGGCGACAGCGCAGACCACTACCATCAAAATGACGGCGGCAACGCCGAGTTTTTTCATTCTGTTTTTCGATGCCATAGGTTATCCTCCGCAATTATTCGTAGAGCAGCTCCGCCGTCAGGGCGTTTGAAAGCAGAAAGCCCCGGGGCGTGAAGCTGATTTTTTTTCCGTCGGTTTCCAGAAGGCCGTGCCCCGCATAGAGGGCGGCACGCCCCAGTATATCCTTTGCGGGTGCGCCCGGGAAAAGCCGGGCAAGCTCCGCCGTATCGAGCCCCTCCCGCAGGCGCAGGCGTAGCATGGCGTATTCCTCCCAGCCGCCGCCGGAGACCTCCTCCCGCTCGAGCTCCTCAAAGGGCTTTTCCATAAAGGAGGCCATGTCCCGCTCAAAGTAGAAGCGCCGGCCCTCCATGAAGGAGTGGGCCGAGGGCCCTATGCCGAGATATTCCCCGTCCAGCCAGTATTTCAGGTTGTGGTGGGATTCAAAGCCGGGTTTTGCAAAGTTTGATATTTCATACTGCCTGAAGCCCCGGCGCTCCAGCTCGCCGCAGGCCAGAAGGTAGAGGTCCGCGCTCTTTTCCTCGTCGGCGCAGAGGAAGCGCAGCTCGGAGGAGGCCAGGGGCGTGCCCTCCTCAATTTTCAGCATATAGGCGGAAATATGCTGCACCCCGAGGGAGGCGCAAAAGTCAATGCTTTCCAGAAGGCTCCTTTCCGTCTGATAGGGCACCCCAAGCATCAGGTCAAGGGAAATGTTGTCAAAGCCGGCCCTTTGCGCGGCGGCCACGGTGTCCGCCGCATCCTTCTGGGAGTGGCGCCGCCCGAGGGCGGCAAGCTCCCTTTCGTCCGAGCTTTGAAGCCCCAGGGAGAGGCGGTTTATCCCCGCCGCCCGAAGAGCGGCAAAATCCACGGCTCCGGCGGCGGGGTTCCCCTCCGCCGTTATTTCCGGATCCTCCTCCATGAGGGGCAGGGCCTTTTCCGTAATTTTAATGAGCTGTTTTTCACCCAAAAGCAGGGGGGTACCCCCGCCAAAATACAAAGAGTTATAGCGCCTTGCATACCGATTCCGGTAGTGTTCCAGGGCGTCCGTGACCCGCTCGGTATAGGGCTCAAAGAGCCCCCCGTCCGAAGGGAATGAATAAAAATCGCAGTACCTGCATTTGCTCATACAGAAGGGCACGTGTATATAGAGCCCCGCCGGGGGAAAAATATTCATTTTTAAATTTCCCCCCTGAAAGCCCCGGTTTTTGGTTTTTCCGGGTGCTCAATTTTGATTTTCCACAGGAATTTTCTGGCATTTTTAGGTTTTCCCCAGTGCTCAATGGCTTAAAAAAGCCATTTTCGCGAGCACTTTTCAACACTTTCAACAATCCTTCGGTTGAAAACCCCGGTTTTTAACCGTTTTTGGGAGCTTTCATCCGGGGTTTTCAACATTTTCAACCGAATAATCCACCAAATGGCTTAATTAAAGGAATTGTAAAAAAATTTTGAAGTTGAAAAGTTAAACTTCATACTTTTGAGTATATTTTTTAAAGGATTTGTAACAAACTGGTAAACCTGCATAGGGCCAGTTTTTATTCACGGGCGGCAGTTTTCCGGGTGACGGCTCAGATATTTGAGCATTCATTTTCCGCGGAGAGGAGCACCCGGTCAATGAGCCTCTCCAAGTCCTCCGGTGTGGTGAGCTCCCCGCACTCCCTGCGGAATTCCGCCGCGCCCCTCATGCCTTTGATATACCAGGAGGAATGTTTCCTCGCCTCTCTCATGCCCACGTATTCCCCTTTGTATTCACAGAGCAGGCGGACATGTTTTTTTAGTACGGACATTCTCTCCTCCGGCGTGGGCTCCGGCAGCAGCCCCCCGGTTTTGAGGTAGTGCTCTATGCGCCGGAATATCCAGGGGTTGCCCATGGCCCCCCGGCCCACCATCACAAGGTCGCAGCCCGTCTCGTCATACATTCTCCTGGCCGCCTCCGGGGAGTCCACGTCGCCGTTCCCTATGACGGGTATCGACACCGCCTCCTTTACAAGGCGGATTATTTCAAGATCCACCGGGGGCGCGAACATCTGCATCCGGGTGCGGCCGTGCACCGTCAGGGCGGCGGCGCCGTTCTCCTCGCAGATTTTCGCAAATTCCACGGCGTTTATATGCTCGCTGTCCCAGCCGGCCCGGAATTTCACCGTCACGGGTATATCCACGGCGGATGTCACCGCTTTGACGATCCTCCCGGCCAGCTCCGGGTCCTTCATCAGGGCGGAGCCGCCGCCGTTTCCGGCCACCTTCGGCACCGGGCAGCCGAAATTTATGTCGATGGCGTCCGGGCGGTATTCCAGCGCCATTTTCGCCGCCTCGGCCATGGTCTCCGGCTCGCTGCCGAAAAGCTGAACCGCCGTGGGACGCTCCTTTTCGTTTATTTCAAGGAGCTCCGCGGACTTTTTGCTCCCGTAGGAGAGGCCCTTTGAGGAGGCCATCTCTCCCACCGTCCAGCAGGCGCCGAACTCCCTGCTTATTTCACGCATGGCCCTGTCCGCCACCCCGGCCAGAGGGGCCAGCGCGGCGGTTCTGGGCAGCTCTATGTTTCCTATTTTCATTCCTGCTCCACCTTCCAAAAATCAAGCTGGGGCTCAGTGCCCATGAGGGCCATGGGGTCGGTAAATATGCCGCCCACGGTTATGCCGAAGTGGAGGTGGTTCCCGGTGGAAAGGCCGGTGGTGCCCACTTCGCCTATGAGGTCGCCCTTTTCCACAAACTGCCCGGCCTCCACATTCATGCTGCGCATGTGGTAGTGCCAGCTCAGCACCCCGAGGCCGTGGTCAATGACCACGGTGTTGCCCGTCAGCTGGAGGTACTCCGCAAAAATCACCTGGCCGCTGTTGGTGGCGTAAATGGGGGTGCCGCCCTTCGTCGCCATATCCGTGGCGTTGTGGCGCTCCTGGGAACCGTTTGAAAAGGTGCGGAAGGTGCCGAAGGAGGTGGTCACTTTATATTCCGCCTCGAGGGGCTCCCGGAAAGCCCCGTTCCAGAGGGGGGTGGGGGTGAAAACCGATTTGAGGCCGTTCGTCTTTTGATAGAACTCCGCGTTGGCGGCTTCGCTCTCGAGGGTCTCCTCCAATGTGGACTCGGAGACGGTCAGGTACTGCTGGTCGAACTGGCGCTCCACCACGGTGACGGTCCCGCTGTATTCGTAATCCCCGGCGGTGAAGGAGAGGGTATACTCCCCGGGCTGGGCCGCCGTCTTGACGGGTATCATGCTGTAATAGGCCCCGTCATAGGAAAAGAAGCTGCGCTCATAGCCGAGGAAATCCGTATAGGTAACGCCCTCGGCGTCAAGATTCTCCGCCCTGATTATCATATAGCTGCCCTGCTCCGGGGCGGTGGTGGAAATATAAATCACGGGCTCGGGCTCCGGTTCCGGTTCGGGCTCCGGCTCGGAGGACTCCTCCACAGAGGAGCTTTCAGAGGAGGGGACGGAAAGCTGGGCATCGTTATTCAGCACGTTCTCCGTCTCGTTTATCCCGCAGGCTGAAAGGGCCGCCGCGGCAAGCACCGCCGCCAGAAAAATCAGTTTTTTGCGAAGCTGGGTCATAGGTTTTCTCCGTTTCTCTTTACTCTGCCGCGGCCCCCGGCCGCAAAATGCGTTTATCTCACATTTTATTGTTATATAATTATAGCATAGATATAAATTCTATGCTATAATTATTCTGTTAATTATTAAAACACGGAGGACAAAAGATGAAAATACTCGCCGTGGATTCCAACAGCATTATGAACCGTGCTTTTTACGGCATAAGGGTTCTTACCACAAAGGACGGCTTTTATACAAACGCCATATACGGTTTTCTCTCCATTCTGCTTTCGGCGGTGTCGGAGGTGAAGCCCGACGCAGTGGTTTTCGCCTTCGACGTTCACGCCCCCACCTTCCGCCACAAGATGTACGACGAATATAAGGCCGGGCGTCACCAGACGCCCCAGGAGCTCATCGACCAGTTCCCGGTAATCAAGGAGCTTCTCGGCTACCTCGGCTATCCGGTGCTCGAAGTTGAGGGCTGGGAGGCCGACGACATTCTCGGCACCGTGTCCCGCCTCTGTGAGGAGCAGGGGGCGGAGTGCGTCATCTCCACCGGGGACCGGGACAGCCTCCAACTGGTGGGCGAGCACACTGCCGTGCGCCTCGCCACCACGAAAATGGGTGCCCCCTCCGCAGAGATGATGGACAGGGACGCGGTTTTCGCCAAATACGGTGTGGAGCCCGTTGAGCTCATACAGGTGAAGGCCCTCATGGGGGACAGCAGCGACAACATTCCGGGGGTTCCGGGCATCGGCGAAAAGACTGCCCTGGACCTGATACAGCGCTATAAGAGCGTTGATTACATCTATGAGCATTTTGACGAGCTGGAGCTCAAGCCTGCGGTGCGGAAAAAGCTCGAGGCGGGGAAGGACAGCGCCTATCTGAGCCTCCGGCTCGGGAAAATCGACCGCTTCGCGCCCATTTCCTCAAACCTTTCCGACTATCAGCGGGGCCCGGTGGACGAGGCCGCGGCGGCGGGGCTTCTGGCAAAACTCGAAATGTTCAAAATGACCGCGAAGCTGGGGCTCGACCCTTCAAAGGCCCCGGAGCTTCCGAAGGAAAAGCCCGCCGAGCAGCCGAAGGCCCAGGTGATTTACGCCCCGTGCTCAGAGCTTGATGGCCTCTGCGACGGCGTGCTCAAGGATATTCTTTTTGAGGCGGAGGGGGACGACCTCACCGCCGCCGCCATAGTCCGGGAGGACAAAATATACGTCTTTGAAAACGACGGCTTTTTCTTTGACGCCGCCTTTTCAAAATTCCTGTGCTCCCCCTGCGAAAAGCGCACGGAGGACCTTAAATTCCTCTGCCGCTGGGCGGAAAACCACGGCGCGAGGGTGGAAAACTGCGTTTTCGACTCGGGCCTTGCGGGCTACATTCTCAACGTCACCGGGGACGATTACAGCGTACTGCGCCTCGGCTCCCTCTACCGGGCGGCAAAATTCGAGCTCTCCGGCGCAGATGAGCACGGCGAGCTTCTTGAGCGGGCCTCCGTTTTCCCGTTCCTCTGCCCGGTGCTCAAGGAGGAGCTCCAGAAGCACGGCGAAAACAGAATACTTTACGACATAGAGCTTCCTCTGGCGAAGGTGCTCTCCGAAATGGAGCTGGCGGGCTTTAAAATCGACCCCGACGGCATAAGAGCCTTCGGCAGGGAGCTCACGGAGCAGATAGACGAAAAAGAGGCCCTCATCTATGAGCTTGCGGGGGAAAAGTTCAACATTCTCTCCCCGAAGCAGCTTGGGGTCATACTGTTTGAAAAGCTGGGCCTTCCGGTCAAAAAGAAGACCAAGAGCGGCTATTCTACCAGCGCGGACGTCCTTGAGGAGCTGCGCACCTATCACCCGGTGGTTGATGAGATACTGGAATACCGGAAGCTCACGAAGCTGCGCTCCACCTACGTGGAGGGGCTTCTCGCCGTAATTGCTCCGGACGGGCGGGTCCACACCCGCTTCAACCAGAAGGAGACCCGCACCGGGCGCATAAGCTCCCTGGAGCCGAACCTCCAGAACATTCCCATACGCACCGAGCTCGGCAGCCGCATGCGGGGCTTTTTCGTGGCAAAGGAGGGGTACGTGCTCATAGACGCGGACTACTCCCAGATTGAGCTGCGGGTGCTGGCCCACCTCTCCGGCGACAAAAACATGTGTGCCGCCTTCACCGGGGGCACGGACATTCACACCCAGACCGCCTCCCAGGTTTTCGGCGTGCCGGAGGATTTTGTCACAAGCCAGATGCGCAGCCGCGCCAAGGCGGTCAACTTCGGCATTGTCTACGGCATAGGAGCTTACAGCCTCGGCGAGAACATCGGCGTCTCCTATAAGGAGGCGCAGGAATATATAAATAATTACCTCGCCCATTACAGCGGCGTCGATGCCTATATGAAGGACGCCATTGAAAAGGCTAAACGGGACGGCTACGCCGTCACCGCCTACGGCCGGCGGCGCTACCTGCCGGAGCTCCTGAGCGGAAACCACGCCACCCGGGCCTTCGGCGAGAGGGTCGCCCGCAACATGCCCATACAGGGCACCGCCGCCGACATTATAAAGCTCGCCATGGTGCGGGTGGAGGAAAAGCTCGCGGCGGAGGGGCTGGATGCGAAGCTCATTCTTCAGGTGCACGACGAACTCATAGTGGAGGCAAACGAAAGCTGCGCCGACAGGGCAGCCGAGATACTCCAGTACGAAATGGAGCACGCAGCGGACCTTGCGGTGCCCCTTGAAGTGGACGTCGGCCGGGGGAAGACCTGGCTCGAGGCGCACTGAGCACGCGGTGCTCACGCCCCGGGGCTGCCCCTTAAAGCCCCGCATTTTCAAATAAAAACTGTTTCGGAGGAAATTATGAATTTAAAGGACGACATCTGGGGACTCTTCAAAAAAATAGAGAGCGGCGAAAAGGCCGGGGGCCCTCCGGAATTTATCATAGCGGGCCTCGGCAACCCGGGCAAGGACTATGAGCGCACCCGCCACAACACCGGCTTCATGGCCATGGACCGGGTGGCGGCGGAGTGCGGCGCGAAAATCGACAAGCTGAAGTTCAAATCGTATACAGCCCTTGCCACCCTCGGGGGGCACAGGGTCTTTCTCATGAAGCCCTGCACCTTTATGAACCTTTCGGGGGAGGCTGTCACCGCCGCCATGGAGTTTTACAAAATCCCGATACAGAACGTCATAGTGGTTTTTGACGATACGACCCTGCCCGTCGGCAAAATGCGCATACGCCGTAAGGGCAGCGACGGCGGGCATAACGGCATCAAAAATATCATATATCTTTCCGGCAGCAACGAGTTCCCGAGGGTGAAAATCGGCATCGGCCAGCGGCCCGAGGGCTGGGACCTGGCGGACTGGGTGCTCGGGAGATATTCGGACGAGGACCTCAAGGCTCTCTCGCCCATTTTTGACAATACCGTGGAGGCGCTGAAGCTCATTATGGACGGAAAGGCCGAGGAGGCCATGGGTAAGTTCAACTGAGCTTCGGACAGCCTTTCCGCCGTCAGCAGGATATGGGTCTGCGGCGGGGCTTTCGCTCCGCAGCAGCGGCCGGATAATATCTGCCCCGGGGAGCGTTTTCGCCCCCCGGCGGTTACCATACATCATTTTTAATTCAGAGGTGTCCTATGCTACTTAACTTTATGGACAGCTGCCCCCAGTTCCGACAGGTGCTCTCAGCGCTTGGGCGGAGTTTTTCCATGCCCATTTATGCCGCGGGCCTCACCGGGGCCCAGCGGGCTATGCTCACATACGCCCTCTGGCAGCGGGCGGAAAGACAGACCGTGCTCATAGCGCCGGACGAAGCCTCCGCCACAAAGCTGGCGGAGGACCTTGCCCAGCTTGCCGGGGCGGAAAACGTGTCCTTTTACCCCGCAAAGGATTTCCAGTTCAGGAGCACCGAAGGCGCCTCCGCCGAATATGAGCAGCAGCGCCTTGCCGTGCTCGGGCGCATAATCGACGGGAGCTGCGGCATTGTGGTAGCCTCCGCGGAGGCGGCCTTACAGTACACTATCCCTCCGGGCACGTATAAATATAACACCATCAAGCTGCGCCGGGGCGACAGCGCCGACATAAAGGAGCTGGCTGAGCGCTTTGCCCGGGCGGGCTATGAGCGCCGAAGCCAGGTGGACGGCCCCTGCCAGTTCTCCGTCCGGGGCGGGATCCTCGACTTTTTCTCCCCCCAGGCCCAGAGCCCTGTCCGCATCGAATTTTGGGGCGACGAAATAGATTCCGTCGCCTGTTTTGACCTTGAAAGCCAGCGCCGCACAAAGGAAATAGACGAAGCCTCCGTGGCACCGGCCCGGGAGGTGCTCCCGGATTCCAGAGAGGCGCTCATCGCCGTGCTCAAAAATGCTCACAGCCGCCTGCGGGGCAAGCAGGGCGTCGCCGCGAAGAAAAATATAGAGGCGGACCTCGAGCGCATTGACGGCGGCCTTCCCGTTTCCGCGCCGGACAGGTACCTTCCCCTTGTATATAAATTCCCGGCGACCCTCTTTGACTACCTGCCGGAAGCGGTTCTGGTCGTCTCCGAATATATCAAGCAGAAAGAGGTGCTCAAAAGCCTCGCAAACCAGCAGAATGAGGATATTTCCATGCTCTTTGAGGAGGGTATACTCTTCCCGGGCTGCGAAAAGTTCAGCATGGATTTCACCGATTACTGCTCGGTTCTGGACGAGGGCAACACAGTGCTCGTGGACTCCTTCCTGCGGAGCACAAACGAACTGCATATCCGCACCGTGGCGGACTTTGCCGCCATGTCCCTCTCCCTATGGAGCGGCGATCTGGAGTCCCTTCTGGACGATTTGCGCGACTACATGGCCCGGGGGTTCACCGTGGCGGTGCTCGCGGGCACGGAGCGCGGTGCTCACGCCCTGACCACTGACCTTATAAACAACAATATAAACGCTGCCTACGCTTCGGACGCCAAAATTTCACCCGGAACGGTCTTTGTCCTGGACGGGTGCCTCTCCTCCGGCTCCGAATTTCCCCAGGCGAAATTCGCCGTCATCAGCCAGGGGCGCATGGGCGCCCAGAGCAAGAAGCGCAAAAAGTTCAAGAAGTCCGAAAACCCGTTAAAGAGCCTTTCGGACATTTCCCCCGGGGACTACGTGGTCCACGTCACCAACGGCATAGGCATTTTCCAGGGCATAGTCAAGCAGGACATACGCGGAGTTGTCAAGGACTACATCGCTATCCGCTACGCCGGAACGGATATGCTCTACGTTCCCGTAACCCAGCTTGACCTCGTCTCGAAATACGTGGGCCCCCGGGACGACAAGAGCGTCAAGCTCAACAAGCTCAATTCCACCGAGTGGCAAAAGACCCGCAGCAGGGTCAAATCCGCCGTCAAGGACATGGCCAAGGAGCTCATCGCCCTTTACTCGAAACGCATGCGCACGGAGGGCTTCGCCTTCAGCCCGGATACGGACTGGCAGCGGGATTTTGAGGAGCGCTTCCCCTATGAGGAGACGGACGACCAGCTCCGCTGCATAGAGGAGATAAAGCACGACATGGAGATGGCCCGTCCCATGGACAGGCTGCTCTGCGGCGACGTGGGCTTCGGCAAGACGGAGGTGGCCATCCGGGCCGCCTTCAAGGCCGTCATGGACGGAAAACAGGTGGCGGTGCTCGTTCCGACGACGATTCTCGCCTGGCAGCACTACCAGACCTTCCTCCAGCGGATGGACGGCTTCCCGGTGACGGTGGAGCTGCTCTCCCGCTTCCGCACCCCGAAGCAGCAGGAAAACATTCTGAAACGCCTGCGCAGCGGCGAGGTGGACATAATCATAGGCACCCACCGCATACTGCAAAAGGACGTGATTTTCAAAGATCTGGGCCTCTGCATCATCGACGAGGAGCAGCGCTTCGGCGTCGCCCACAAGGAGAAGATGAAGGAGCTCAAGGCCTCGGTGGACGTGCTCACCCTTTCGGCGACGCCCATTCCGCGCACCCTCAACATGGCCATGAGCGGCATACGGGATATGTCCATCATTGAGGAGGCACCCCAGGACCGCCACCCGGTCCAGACCTACGTCATGGAGTACGACAGGGGAGTGGTGCTGGAGGCCATAAAGAAGGAGCTTCGCCGGGGCGGGCAGGTTTTTTACCTCCACAACGACATAGAGAGCATTTCCACCTGCGCCGCGAAGCTCCAGCAGGACCTGCCCGATGCGAGGATCGCCTACGCCCACGGCAAAATGTCCGAGGAGGAGCTTTCGGATATATGGCGCTCCCTCATTGACCAGGAGACGGATATTCTCGTCTGCACCACTATCATAGAGAGCGGCGTGGACGTGCCCTCCTGCAACACGCTCATAATTGAGAACGCCGACAGGCTGGGCCTTTCCCAGCTCTATCAGCTCCGGGGCAGGGTCGGGCGCTCCAACCGCAGGGCCTTTGCCTATTTCACCTTCACCCGGGGAAAGGCCATTTCGGATATCGCCCAGAAGCGCCTTTCCGCCATAAGGGATTTCACCCAGTTCGGCTCGGGCTTCAAAATAGCCATGCGGGACCTTGAGATAAGGGGCGCCGGAAACATTCTCGGCGCAAACCAGCACGGGCACATGGAGTCCGTGGGCTACGAGATGTACGTGCGCCTCCTGTCCGAGGCCATAGCCGAGGAGAAGGGCGAAGCCCCGCCGCCGGAGGCGGAGGAGTGCGCCGTGGACATTGCCCTCGACGCGCACATTCCGGAGGACTATATCCGCAGCCTCAACCAGCGGGTGGATATGTATAAGCGCATTGCGGCCATCCGCAGCCAGGAGGACGCGGCGGACGTCATAGACGAGCTTATCGACCGCTTTGGTGACCCGCCGGTGTCGGTCATGGGGCTCATAGAGGTGGCGACCCTCCGCAACATGGCCTCGGCCCTCGGCATCACGGAGATAAAGCAGAACGACACCGCCCTGCTTTTCTTCCCGAAGGAGCTGGACCTGGAGCGCATCAGCATGGCGACCCAGAAGATGCAGGGGAGGCTCACCGTGGACCTTATGAGCAAGCGCCCCCACCTTTCCATAGAGCTGAAAACGGCGGAACGCCCCATAGAGCTGATGAAAAAGGTGCTCCTTGCCATGAGATACGACGGAGAATAAATGATTTTGGGGCGGCCCTTGGGCCGCCCTTTTTTTTCACATTGGTTTTGTGTGCAATTACATATGTATATATACAAAAAACAATTTTCCGTAGTAAAGCGAAAAACCGCGTTTTTAAGCGGTTTTTCTCACTTTTTGCGAAAAATATTTTATTCATTTTCTGGTTATTTATTCATTATTCAGCACATAAATGTATATTTTCCGGCGGATATTTCAATTTATTTTCATTTTTGTGCAGTATGCACAATTTTAAGGTGCAATTTTCGTCAGTTTTCTCCAGTATTGGGGCTTGATTTTGCAAGTTATCCTGCGTTATAATGTTTCCCGCAAGAGGACATCTTGACAAAAAATAATGCTGGCAGTAGGTTTGAGCTGCCTGCCGCCCAAATGAGAAAGGACAGATTACCATGATCAATCTTGAATCTATTAACGCTTACAACTGCCAGCCCGAAAACGAGTACACCCGCTGGGCAAAAGACGAAAATATGGCTTACTGCGAGGGTTTTGCCGCTCTCTGCACCGAGAACAGAAGCAGCAAAGTCGCAAACATCATCACTGCTATTCTTACTTTTATTGTGAAATAATCATCTCTCAAAAAGACAAAATTCCGGCCTCTCGGCCGGTTTTTTGTTATAAAAAAGTGTGCGCATATAGCGCACACTTGGTTTGTTTAAATATACGTTTTGCAGGATTTGTTTTATGCAAAATTCATTTTTCCCGCCAACTGTTCGATATTGACGAAAAACGGCCGCTGCTTTGCAGTCCGGCCGTTTTTTTTAATCAATACTTTGTTATTTTAAAGTTTTGCGTCGCAATAGGCGCATCTTTCGTCGTCCCTATGTATGGGCGCGCCGCAGTAGGGGCAGCGCAGCTCTCTTTTCTGTTCCTGCTCGGTGGGCCGGGGCTCCGCGGGAGCGGCGCTTTGTGGCGTCCCGCTCTGGGCATGCCTGACGCCCCGGAGGGCGGTTATGGCGATGGTCACGGCGACTATTATGAAAACCACAAAGAAAAGTATAAAAATAATATTGAACATGAAGTCAAACATTGAAAACATCATAGTACCACCTCGGCTATATTATATCAGGTTTCACCGAAAAAGGAAAGGGGAAGGCGCCAGGGCGGCGCTTCTTCGCCGGGGAAAGGCATAAAAAAAGCAGGGCCGCTGTTTTACGGCGGCCCTGCCATTTCATTTATTATTCTTCGTCTGAAACCTCTGCGGTTTCGGCGCCGTCCAAAGTTTCATCGCCGGGAGCGCTGTCGTTTTTCGGCGCGACGGTGAAGTTCACCACACGGCTGTCGCCGTCAAGGCGCATTACGCGCACGCCGCCCGCATAGCGGGACTGCACGTTGATCTCGTCAACTCTGGTGCGGATTATCACGCCGCTGTCGCTGATGAGAATGATCTCGTCATCGTCCTCCACGGCCTTGATTCCGGCAACGTTACCGTTTTTGTAGTTCTGGAGGCCCTTGCCTCCGCGGTTCTGGGTGCGGTAGTCCTCAAAGGGAGTCCTTCTGCCCTGTCCGCTCTCGCTGACAGTGAGGAGGTTTTTGCCCGCGGTGACCACTTCCATGCCCACGACTTCGTCGCCCTCGAGAAGCTCAATGGCTCTGACGCCTCTGGCAGTTCTGCCAAGCTCACGGGCGTCGCTCTCCTTGAAGCGGATGGCCATACCCTGTTTTGTGGCCACAATGAGCTCATCCTCGCCGCCGGTGAGCTTGACCCATTTGAGCTCGTCGCCCTCGTCGAGGCTGATGGCGTTGAGGCCGCTCTTTCTGACGTTGCGGTAGGCGGAGAGCCTGGTCCTCTTGATGACGCCAGCCCTTGTGACCATGGTGAGGTAGGTGGCGTCCTCGTCCAGCACGCCGCCGATTTTGATAACGGCGGTGACCTTCTCGTCCTGCTCGATCTGCAGGAGGTTCACGATATTTACGCCCCTGGCGGCGCGCTGGCTTTCGGGGATCTCATAGCCCTTGATTTTGAACACACGGCCCTTGCTGGTGAAGAAATAGATAAAGTCGTGGGTGGAGGCCACAAAGAGCTTTTCAACAAAGTCCTCGTCCCGGCGGGTCATGCCGGAAATGCCGCGGCCGCCGCGCCTCTGGGCCTTATAGGTATCCACTGCCTGGCTCTTGATGTAGCCGAAGCGGGTGAGGGTTATGACCCTGTCCTCCACGGGGATGAGGTCCTCGATGTCCATTTCGCCGCCTATGGTCTCGATGGCGGTGCGGCGCTCGTCGCCGAACTTGTCGCTTATCTCCCGAAGCTCGTCCTTTATGATGTTGTCCACAAGGTGGATATCGGAAAGTATGGCCTCATACTCCGCGACGCGCTTGAGAATCTCCGCCAGCTCGTTCTCGATTTTCTCCCGGTCGAGGCTGGAAAGCCGTCCGAGACGCATGGCGAGAATGGCGTTGGCCTGGATCTCCGAGAGGCCGAAGCGCTCCATAAGGCGGGGCCTGTTCTCGTTGTCGTCCCGGCCGGTCCTGATGATGCGGATGACCTCGTCAATGTTGTCCTGGGCGATCTTGAGGCCCTCGAGAATGTGCTCACGCTCCTTCGCCTTGCCAAGGTCGAACCTTGTGCGGCGGGTGATGACTTCCCGCTGGAAGTCAATGTAGCTCTGGAGCATCTCTTTGAGGGTGAGTATCTTCGGCTGGCCGTTCACCAGGGCGAGCATGATGACGCCCACGGTGTCCTGAAGCTGGGTATAGGTGAAAAGCTGGTTGAGCACCACCTGAGCATTGGCTTCGCGCTTGAGCTCCACGACTATGCGAAGGCCCTCGCGGTCGGACTCGTCCCTAAGGTCACTGATGCCCTCGACGCGCTTTTCCTTAACAAGGTCGGCAATGCTCTCAATGAGCCTTGCCTTGTTGACCATATAGGGAATTTCGGTGATTATAATTCTGTACCGGTCGTTTTTCCACTCCTGTATCTCAGTTCTGGAGCGGAGGGTGATTTTCGCCCTGCCGGTGGCGTAGGCCGCGCGTATGCCGGAACGGCCCATGATGATGCCGCCGGTGGGGAAGTCCGGCCCCTTGATGTGCTCCATGAGCTCCTCGAGGCTGGCGTCCGGGTTGTCAATGAGGCAACAGACGGCGTCGGTGGTCTCTTTGAGGTTATGGGGCGGGATATTGGTCGCCATGCCTACGGCTATGCCGACGCAGCCGTTCACCAGCAGGTTGGGGTACCTGGAGGGGAGCACCACAGGCTCCTTGAGACGGTCGTCATAGTTGGGCATGAAATCGACGGTGTCCTTGTCAATGTCCGTGAGCATTCTGGTGGCCATTTTGCTCATGCGGCTCTCGGTATAACGGTAAGCTGCAGGCGGGTCGCCGTCCACGGAGCCGAAGTTTCCGTGTCCGTCCACCAGGGGAGCCCTCATGGAGAAGTCCTGGGCGAGACGCACCATGGCGTCATATACGGAAGCGTCGCCGTGGGGGTGGTATTTACCGAGCACGGAGCCGACGGTGTCTGCGCACTTGCGGTAGGGCTTGTTCGGGTCAAGCCCGTTTTCATACATTGTATAGAGTATCCTTCTGTGCACGGGCTTGAGGCCGTCGCGCACGTCCGGCAGAGCACGGGAGACTATTACCGACATGGAGTAATCCAGGAAGGATTTTTTCATCTCCTTCTCGATGTCCACGTCAATGAGCTTGGAGTGGGGCATATCCTCCGTCAGGTCCAGCTCAGCGAAGCCCTCGTTCTCAGTTGTTATTTTTTCATCTTTTTCGTCCAAAACGGTTTCCTCCGTTCATTATTTTAAAAGGGAACTGCCGTGAGTTTTAATCTTCGCTGTCGTTTTCCGCCTCAAGCTCGGCGATCTTCTTTTTGTTTTCCTCGTACTCCTGTTCCTCGGCTTCCTCCTCGGCCTCCTCGGCGGCTTCTCTCTCCGCCGCGAGGCGCTTGCCCTCCTCTATGTGCTCGTTGCAGAAGGCCATGAACTCGTCCTTGTCAACTCCCGCGTCCGCAATGGTGTGCTTCGCCACAAAGAGCTGGTTTGCAAGGGTGAACTCGAGGTACACAACGTTCTCGGACTCCCAGCAGCGGTTGAACATATCCCAGGTGAAAAATTCGTCACGGACGGAGGCTTTCTCCAGGACGCCCTCCTCATATACCGCGAGGGTTATCTCGTTTGTGAGATATTTGCTGCTGTTGTAATACTCCCTGGTGGCCTTTTCAAGGCGCTTCGGGAAATGCTTATAGTAGGTGCCCAGATGATAGGTCAGATAGGCGGCCATGAGGAACACGAGAAAATAGAACATAAATCCGGTATAGTTTATCCACTCCCAGAAAGTCCTGCCCTTATCAAGGTACTCCATGAGGTCAAAGCGCGGAATGGCCATGGCGAGGAAAGCGAGGGCGATGATGCCCATTATGACCGCAAACCATTTTTTGAGCTGCTTGTCCCTCTTTATTGCCGGGGCGGAAACGGTGTCGTTGTACTCCCGGTACTCGTCAAGGGTGAAAATATGGGTGAAGCAGTACTTCGGCTCTCCGTGCTCGGAAATTTCAATGCGCGGAATCTCGGGTTTCGGTTTGTCCTTGATGCCGAGAAGATTTTTCATCATATTCATAAGCTGTGTCCTCCTGTTATACGTCCAGATTCTGCACGTATTTTGCGTTTGTCTCAATAAATTCGCGTCTGGGCTCCACCTTGTCGCCCATGAGTATGGTAAAGACCTCGTCCGCGGCGGCGGCGTCCTCCATATCCACCCGGAGCATTATCCTGCGTTCCGGGTCCATGGTGGTTTCCCAAAGCTGTTCGGGGTCCATTTCGCCGAGACCTTTGTAGCGCTGGACCTCGCTTTTCTGGGTGCCCTCCGGGTACATTTCGGCAAGAAGCTCGTCGCGCTCCGTGTCGGAATAGGCGTAGCGCACCTTTTTGCCCTTGCTTATTTTATAGAGCGGCGGCTGGGCGATATATATATGTCCCTGCTCGATGAGGGGGCGCATATATCTGAAGAAGAATGTGAGAAGAAGCGTCCTGATATGGGAGCCGTCCACATCGGCATCGGCCATGATAATGACCTTGCCGTAGCGGAGCTTCGTGATGTCAAGCTCCTCGCCTATGCCGCAGCCGAGAGCGGTAACGACGGGGGTGAGCTTATCGTTGTTATATACCTTATCAATTCTGGCCTTTTCCACGTTGAGCATTTTGCCCCAGAGGGGGAGAATGGCCTGGAAGGTGCGGTCGCGGCCCATTTTTGCGGAACCGCCTGCGGAGTCGCCCTCTACGATGTAAATTTCGGTGTTTACGTTGTCCCTGTCGGAGCAGTCGGCCAGCTTTCCGGGAAGGGAGGCGCTTTCGAGGACGGATTTGCGGCGGGCGGTTTCCCTTGCCCTGCGGGCAGCCTCTCTGGCTCTCGCTGCGCCGAGGGATTTTTCAAAAATCGCCTTTGCGACGGCGGGATTTTCCTCAAAATAGGTCTTGAGCTTCTCATAGAGCATATTGTCCACGAGGGTGCGCATTTCCGTGTTGCCGAGCTTGGTCTTTGTCTGTCCCTCAAACTCCGCGTTGGTGAGCTTTACGGAGATGACCGCCGTAAGGCCCTCGCGCACGTCCTCGCCGGAGAGGTTTTTATCCGTATCCCTGAGCAGCTTGTGCTCACGGCCGTAATCGTTGAAGGCTCTGGTCAAAGCGTTTTTGAAGCCCGTCTCATGGGTGCCGCCGTCCACGGTGTGGATATTGTTCGCGAAGCTGAGCACCAGCTCATTGTAGCTGTCGTTGTACTGCATGGCGACCTCCGCTGTGGAGTCGCCGCTTCTGGCGGTGAAATGGAGCACCTCCGGGTGAATGACCTCAAGGCCGCGCTTTTTGTGGATATACTCCACAAAGCTGCGTATGCCGCCCTCGTAGCAGAGGCTCTCGGTCTTTACTTCCTCGCCCTCAAGCTCGCGCCTGTCGCTGAAAATGATCCTCACGCCGGCGTTGAGGAAGGCCTGCTCCCTGAGCCTTACGAGAAGGGTGTCATATTCATAGTCGAGGGTCTCGAAAATCTGGCCGTCCGCTTTAAAGGTGACGACGGTACCTTTTTCGGTGGTGTCGCCTATCTGCTCGAGGTCCCCCTCGGGCACGCCGCGCTTGAAACGCTGGCGGTAGATATGCTCGCCGTTTCTGACCTCCACCTCAAGCCACTCTGACAGGGCGTTTACGACTGAGGCGCCGACGCCATGAAGGCCGCCGGAGACCTTGTAGCCGCTGCCGCCGAATTTGCCTCCGGCATGGAGCACCGTGAATACTACGGTCACCGCAGGGATGCCGAGCTTGTGGTGGATGCCCACCGGGATCCCGCGCCCGTTATCCGAGACGCGGACTACGTTGTCTTTGAGAAGATCCACTTCAATGTCTGTGCAGTAGCCCGCCAGCGCCTCATCTATGGCGTTGTCCACTATCTCGTAAACGAGGTGGTGGAGCCCCTTGGGGCCGGTGGAGCCGATATACATACCGGGCCTTTTTCTTACTGCTTCAAGCCCTTCAAGGACCTGTATTTGGTTTTCGTCGTAGGCCGGCTGATTCTGGTCTACGGCAAACGGAGTTTTTTCCACAGCTTACCTCCTGATATAAACCGTTGATACGGATTTTTTACTTCTTTTTTGTGGAGCGCCAGGGGCGCTCAAATGTATCGGCTGCGGCGGTGGCTTTTTTGCCCGCCGCGCCTTTCTTAAATCCCGCCGCCGCGCTTTTTAAGCGTCGCCGGGGAGAGCTGGGAGATATATACCTTCTCCTTTCCGCCCTCCGAAGCGACGCAGAAGCTCCTCGGAAGGTCGGCGGTGACGTTGATTACCGCCCCTTCCCTCTGCGCCCGGGAGAGAAAACCTCTTGTTGATTTTGCTACGGTGGTGTTGTCCATATCGAAAATGCCTATTACGTCGTTTTCCCATACGGAGACGTCGCCGCCGAGGAAGAGATACATAGAATCATTCCTTTTTTGCGGGCGGGCTTCCGCCCGCGCTTCGGGGCTTCGCCCCTCAGCTTTCAGTTATTTTTCCTTTTTCCATGGTAAAGACTCTGCCCTCGGAGAGGCCGGAAAAAAGCTCTCTGTCGCAGCAGGTGAGGAAAATCTGGCTCTCGCCTATGCTGTTGAGTATATAATCCCTCCGGACAGAATCCAGTTCGCTCATTACGTCGTCAAGGAGAATCAGCGGCGGCTCGCCCATTGACTCCCCGAGGAGCTTTGCCTCCCCGAGCTTCAGGGAGAGAATGCAGCTTCGCTGCTGCCCCTGGGAGCCGAAGGAGCGGACGGGCATGCCGTCGAGGGTCACCTCCACGTCGTCCCTGTGGGGGCCGACGGAGGTGGAGCCGTGCTCAAAATCGTAATTTCGCGTCTCACTCAGCTTATCATAGAATTTCTGGGCCCACTGGGCCGTGCTCACAGAGCTTTCCGCGTGCTCGTTTTCGGGGAGCAGGGTGGTTTTATATTCGGAAAAGAACTTTTCCCGCCCGGCGGAAATGCCCTCATATATGGCTTCGGCCCTGCGACCGAGGCTTTCGCAGTAATTTACCCGGGTGCGGATTATGAAGCCGCCGAGCCTTGCAAGCTGCTCGTCATAGACGTCGAGCATGTCAATGAGCCCGGAATGGAACTTCGCGTCCTTGAGCACGGTGTTCCGCTGCTCAAGCACCTTTTTGTAATCCGCCAGAACGGAGAGGTACTTTGGATAGAGCTGGCAGAGGGAGGTATCCGCGAGGCGGCGCCTCTCCTTCGGCCCGTCCCGGAAAAGGTTCATCTGCCCCGGGGAAAAGACCACCCCGCCGCAGGTGCCAGCGTATTCCGCCGCGGACCTTATATCTATGCCGTTTTTTTTGAGCGACCTTGCGGGGGAGAAGCATATTTCAGCGCTCTGCTCGCGCTTTTCCGCAAAAAAATCAGCTTTCAGAAGGGCCTTTTCCTCGCCGAAACGGATAAATTCCGAATCCTTCGTCTGGCGGAAGCTCTTTGCGCCGGTAAAAAGCCACAGAGCCTCCATAAGATTGGTCTTTCCTTGGGCGTTTTCGCCGCAGACTATGTTGACCTTCTCGCCCGGCGACATGGAAAGAGCCTCTATATTCCTGAAATTGGAGAGCTCCAGTTTTCTGAATATCATTCCGCCGCCACCAGATATTTTTTTCCGTCCAGCTCGGCGCTGTCCCCCGGGCGCAGCTTCTTGCCGCGCATGGTGCAGACTTCGCCGTTGACTTTGACTTTCCCGGCCTGTATCAGCTCCTTGGCTTCGCCTCCGGAGAGCACGGCGCCGGAAAATTTGAGAAAGGAATCGAGCTTGATAAATTCGTCCCTTATGGCAACCTCCTCCGTTGCGGCGGAGGGCCTCCTCACAAGATTGAGTTTTATTTTAGCCATGGGCCACCTCTTATATGTCGGTCTTCATTCTTACGGGAAGAACGAGGAAGAGGAAGCTGTCCCCCTCAAGGGGAACGATCTTCACAGGAGCCAGAGGGCTGTTTACTACGATTTTTACCTTGTCGCACTCCGTTGCCCTGAGCGCCTCGGAGAGATACCTGTTATTGAAGCCCATATCCACGGAATCGCCGGTTATGTCACACTCAACGGTGTCGTTGATTTTGCCGAGGGCGGTGGAGCAGGAGATTTTTATCTCCCCGTTTCCGATGCTCAGGCGGATGGGGCTCTTGAGCCTGTCGTTTATGAGCAGGCTGGTCCTCTCAATGGAGTTGAGCAGGTCGCGCACCTTGACCTCAATGACGGTGTTTTCGGTGCTCGGAATGGAGGAGCGGAAGTCAATAAAATCGCCCTCCAGCAGGCGGGAGACCACGTCGTATCTGCCTATTCTGAATATAATATGCTTCTGGCTCAGGGCCACGAGTATCTCCTCGTCCCCGTCAAGGAGCTTCGATACCTCGGAGAGGGATTTTCCCGGAACTATGAACTCCATTTCGTCGTTATAGCCCACGGGCTCATTCCTTATGGCGAGGCGGAAGCCGTCCACGGATACTACGGAGAGCAAGTGGTCGGCAATGATGAATTTGGAGCCGGTGTGCACGGGCTTGAAATCGTTGACCGCCACAGCGAATATGGTCTGGTCTATCATGCTCTTGAGCACGTCCTGCTTTATGGTGAAGTTTATTTTCTCGTCGACGGTGGGTATCTCCGGGAACTCCTCCGCGTCAATGCCTATGATACTGTACTCGGCGGCGCCGCCCTTTATTTTTGTGATGCATTTGTCGTCGCTGTCAATCTCGATAACGTCGGAAGCAAGGCGGCGCACAATGTCGAAGAAGAGCTTGGCGTTGAGGACAATGGAGCCCTCCTCGTGGACCCTCGCGTCCATATAGGTCTTTATGCTCAGCTCCATATTGTAGCAGCAAAGGGAGAGGGTGTCCTCCTCCGCCACCATGAGCACGCCCTCCATGGCCGGGTGGGTGGTTTTCGAGGCCACGGCCCGGGTCACGTTGTTGAGCGCCTCGGAGAGCTCGGAACGGCTGCAAGAAAATTTCATAAAATATCTCCTCCAGACAAAAGAAAGAATAAGAAATATTCAGTAATAACAGTAGGGGGTGTGGATTTTGTTAAAAACGTCGGAAAAGCCTTTTTCGGACAGGCTTTTTATGGGTGCAGTTTTAAGAAAAATCCATGTGGATAAAATTTTGAAAAGTTAAAAGAAACTTTTCCTGTTTTTTACTGTGGAATAAAAAAAGCTAAACTGTGAAAACTCTGTTAAACTAACAGGCTTTCAACAGGATTCAACATGATGAAAAGTGGAAACGCCTTTAGCTGTCCCGGACGTTTTTTGTGATGTCCTCCACTATTTCCCGCAGGTGGGAGTCGGTTTTCATGGACTTTTCAATCTGGCTTATGGCGTAGACCACGGTGGAGTGGTCCCTGCCGCCGAATTCGTCCCCTATGGCGGCCATGCTCATCTGGGTTATATCCTTTATGACGTACATGGCGACCTGCCTTGCGCGGCTGATGTTGGCGGCGCGCTTGTTGCTCTTTATGTCCTGCTCGGACACGTTGAAGGTGCGGCCCACTTCGCCGATGATTTTGCTAATGGTGACGGGCACGGGCTGGCTGTCGTTGAGAATGTCCCTTATGGCGCTCTGGGCCATCATAATGGTTATGGGCTTGTTCTCATAGATGAGGGAATTGGCCTTTATGTTCTTGACAGCTCCCTCCAGCTGCCTTATGTTGCTTTTGAGGTTATTCGCTATGTACTCAGCTACGTCGTTGGGCATATCCATATGGAGAAGCTCCGCCTTGCGCTGGATAATGGCAATCCTCGTTTCAAAATCCGCGGGCTGAATATCCGCCATGAGGCCCATTTCAAACCTGGTGCGCAGCCTGTCCTCCAGTGTCTTTATCTCCTTCGGCGGCCGGTCGCTGGTGAGCACTATCTGCTTGCCGGATTCATAGAGGGTGTTGAAGGTGTGGAAAAACTCCTCCTGGGTGGAATCCCTGCCGGCTATGAACTGAATGTCGTCCACCAGGAGGTAGTCCGCCTTGCGGTATTTCTCCCTGAACTCCGGGGTGGTCTGGCTTCGGATGGCGGCGATAAGCTCATTGGTGAACTGCTCGCCCTTGACGTAAACCACCAGCGCCTCGGGCTTTCTCTTTTTCACCTCGTTCATTATGGCGAAAAGAAGATGCGTCTTGCCAAGGCCGCTGTCCCCGTGTATGAACAGGGGGTTATAGTTTCTTATGTCGTGGGTGGCCACGGCGAGGGCGGCAGCGTGGGCGAATTTGTTCGAGGAGCCCACTATAAAGGTGTCGAAGGTGTAGTCGTAGTCGCCGCTGTCAAGGACGGGCACCGCCTCCTCCGGAATCTGGGGCTCCTGCTTCTGGGCGGGGGAGGAGATACACTCTATCTTTATCCCCACCGGGAAGCCCAGCACCTGCTCAAAGCCGCGGCTCAGAAGGTCGCTGTATTTTTCCATCACAAGGTTTTGCTTAAATTCGGAATTGACGCCGAGATAAACGGTGTCATTTTCAAGGCGGATAGGGGTTATGTCCCTTATCCAGAGATTGTGGGCGACCTCCGTCATCTGGGTCCGGCAATAGTCGCTTACGAGGCTGAAAATTTCTTCAAACGAGTCCATCAGTACTCCTCCGCAAAAAAGAGTATTTTAAAAAAAGCGTAAATCTGTACACTATAAGATTATAGCATATAATATTTGATTTGAAAAGGTTTTCCACGGATTTTTGCCATTATATTTAATATTGTATTATAAATATTTCTTTTTTGTTGAAATTTACTTTGGAGGAAAGTCTTTTATTATTGTATAATATAAATAAATATTGACTTTTTTTTGTTCAGGGGTTATACTCTATTTTTGCAAGGCAAATTTGAAAGGGGGGAATACGGGATGAAAAGAACCTACCAGCCTAAAAAACTCCACAGACAGAAGGTACACGGTTTCCGCAAAAGAATGTCCACCAGAAACGGACGCAAAGTTCTCGCAGCCAGAAGAGCAAAAGGCAGAAAGCAGCTCAGCTACTAAGCGGCCGACAGCTTGTGCGGCCGCTTAAAAGTCTGCGCGCTTTCAGCGGCTCGACAGGAAGAAAGGCTATATGATGAAAATGCTTTCACTCACCCGCAACAACGACTTTTTGCGCCTTTACCGCAAGGGAAAAAGCCTCGCGGACCCGGCGGTCATATGCTACATCATGCCGAATAGACTTGGCGTTATCCGGCTGGGGCTTACGACCAGCAAAAAGATCGGGTGCGCCGTCCGGCGCAACCGCGCAAGGCGGGTTCTCAGGGCGGCCTTCAGGGAAGTGCTCCCGCTTTTTAACGGCGGATACGATATAGTCCTTGTGGCCCGCACCAAAACTACTTTTATCAAGTCTACCGCTCTGACCCCTATCTTGACCGCCCAGTTTGAGAAGCTGGGCGCCTTACAGAGCACCGAAAAAGAATGAAAAAGCTGTTTCTGTTTATAATCCGGTTTTACCAGACGGCGATTTCTCCGTATAAACCGGCCTGCTGCCGGTACTATCCCACCTGTTCTTCATACGCCTACACAGCGGTTTCACGGTTTGGGGCGTTGAGGGGCGGGTTATTGGCCTTTAAACGGATTCTTCGCTGCCATCCTTTTCACAAAGGGGGCTATGACCCCGTACCGGAAAAATGGGATCTGAATTACTACAAAAAACAGATCAGCCTCCAACGCCAGGAGGAAGGTAAAAGCTAATGCAATTTATTATGAAGGTTTTCGGTTGGCCTTTGGGCTTCATCATGCTCGGCTGCTACATGATAACCGGAAACAATTACGCCCTTGCGATAGTGCTTTTCACTCTCGTAACAAAGCTGGCGCTTCTGCCGCTTTCCATCAAGCAGCAAAAGGAACAGGCAAAGATGAACCTGTTCCAGCCGAAGCTCGCGAATATCCAGAAAAAATACGGCAACAACAGAGAAAAATATAACCAGGAAGTACAGAAGCTCTATGACGAAGAGGGCTACAACCCCATGTCCGGGTGCCTGCCCTCCCTCATCCAGTTCCCGATACTTTTCGGCGTTATCGACGTTGTATATAAACCTATCTATCACATTCTGAGAGTCAGCAGCACCGTCATAAACGAGATGATAGAGGCTGCCGCCGCGGCAGGGCATGAGATAGCCGCAAACTCCTACTACTCCCAGATAGAGCTCATGAAGGCTGTCAAAGCCACGCCTGAGGCATTTTCCGCCTTTGACGGGGATATAGTCTCCAAGATTCAGAACTTCAACATGAATCTTTTCGGTTTTGACCTTTCCGTGGTGCCCCAGTTCTCCCTCACCTATGAGGGCGGTTTCAACTGGTATCTTCTCATTCCGATCATCTGCGGCGTTTTCCAGCTCGTACAGAGCATAGTTTCCATGAGAATGAACGGCTCCCAGGAGCAGGCCGGCGGCGGAATGATGAAGGGCATGATGTATGTAATGCCTCTTTTCTCCGCGTATATCTGCTTTATCGTCCCCGCAGGCGTGGGCTTCTACTGGTCCGTAAACGCGATCCTCATGCTGCTCCAGACCATTTTCCTCAACGTTTTCTACAACCCGAAGAAAATGGCTGCCCAGATCCAGTCGGAGCTTGACGCTCAGAAGGAAGCCAAAAAACAGCAGAGAGCCGAAGCAAGAGAAAGACTCAAAGAGCTTCAGAACGGCAAAAAAGCCGATTCCGAAGCTGAAACCGAAGAAAACCTCAGCAAAAAAGAGATGAACAAACGCAAGCTCGCCGAGGCGAGAAGGCGCGACGCCGAAAAATACGGCGAGGAGTACGTTGAGGTTACAGATGACGACCTAAAATAAAATGGGGGCATTTAATTGGATAAAGACGTAATCGCCACCGGCAAGACCGTTGACGAAGCCATTGAAGCCGCCTGTGCAAAAATGGGCGCGCCTCGTGAATATGTGGATATTGATATTCTTGAACTTCCCAAAAAGAAGTTTTTCGGACTTAAAACTGTTCCCGCAAAGGTAAAGGTTTCCCTTCAGGAGGAATATGAGAACAAATTTGCCTCCCCCGAAAAGAAGCCCGCCGCCAAAAAGCCCAGGGAGAAAAAGCCTGCCCAGCCCAAAGCCGAGGCAGCCCCCCAGCAGGAGCAGAACAAAGAAAAAGAGAAAAAGGCTGAAAAGCCGAAACAGAAGCCCCAGCAGAAGAAAGAGCCCAAAAAGGAAGTCAAGGAGAAAGCTCCTGCTCCCGAAAAAGCCGAAGAGCAGCCCAAGGAGGAGGCAAAACCCCTCGCTCCCGAGGTGCTCGAGCTCAAAGGCTCAGCTGCGGCAAACTATATCAGGGAGATCCTCGTGGCCTTGGGCCATGAGGACGCCGAAGTCAGCTATTCCCAGAAGGACGGCATGATAGTCCTCCAGCTCTCCGGCGAAAACATGGGCGCTGTGGTCGGCAGGAGAGGGGACAACCTCGACGCCATGCAGTACCTTGCGTCCCTCGTGGCAAACAGGAGCGAAGGCAGCTACGTCAGAGTGGTGCTCGACATAGATGACTACCGAAGCAAACGCGAAGCCAGCCTCCGGGCCTATGCCAGAAAGACAGCCTCCCAGGTTGTGAGGAACCAGCGTTCCGTCACCCTCGAGGCCATGAATCCCTATGAGCGCAGAATAGTCCACTCCACCGTGCAGACCGTTGCCGGCGCCACCAGCAAGTCCATCGGCAGCGAGCCGAACCGCCGGGTGGTCATCAGCCCCGTCGAGGGCGGTAAGCCCCCCCGCGAAGGAAGAAAATTCCGCGGCGAGGGCAAAGGTGAGAGAAAGGGCGGCAGAGGCGGCAGACCGCCCCGCCGCGAAAGCCAGAAGGTCGTAGTTCCGGAGAGCAACGAGCCCCCGAAGAACGACACCAGCGCCATTTCCCTCTATGGCAGAATAGATTTGGACTGATTCCCACAATAAAACAAAGGCCGGCACTTGATTTTAGTGCCGGCTCTTTTTATAATATAATAGGTATAATCTGCGGCGGGGAAATAGATGGTGCCCACAGGGTACCATGCTGTTATAGGGCGGGGCGTTCCGCTTGATATTAGATGAATGAGCGGCCCGGGAGGGCCTCCCGCCTTTTTCTGCCCCTGCCGCCCCTTCGCCCACTCGCAGGAGTATGTATATCCGGCCAAATCGCCCATACTGGATAACACATAGTAGGGAACGCCTTGCCTTTCTGCGGACAAATTAAACTGCACCCGTAGGGGCGGGTATCACCCGCCCGCTTGCCTTCCCCTCTGGGGAAGGTGTCGCCGTCAGGCGACGGATGAGGGCAAAACCGTAGGGAACGCCGTCCGCGGCGTTCCGTTTCCTGCACATTTGACTTTTTGCGATAGGGTGGGGGTTGCCCCCACCGCCTTTAGCTTTTATATGTACCCCCATCTCTTTCTGCGGAAAGAGACGGTGGTACCCGCCAGAGAAACTTAGGTCGCCCCCTGACGTTTGCTGCCGCAAACGGTGTCCCCCATCAGGGGGACGCTCTTGGCAAAGGCGTGCTAAAAAATCGTAACACGATACGAGAGAAACGTATATGGGGTGCAAAAGCGGACAGCGGCTACCGCCACCCCGCACAGATTAGAGCACGATATGTCACAAAGCCGTGCTCGCTCCGCGTTATGTGTTTGGATTTAGCGCCGCGCGCCCCCTTGAGGGGGTCTGGGGGTGGGTCGCGGAGCGCAAAGGGTCGTGCCGCCTTGGTACACTGA
>JBJEQR010000001.1:0-27754 GCA_051881855.1 Oscillospiraceae bacterium | reverse complement strand
GGCAGTGGCTTACCTGCGACTTCGGCAAGGAGCTTGCCGGCGAAGTATATATCTCAGAGCGAACCAAAAAAACTCGCAGAAGTCTGAAAAGCAATGTCACTATGGATAACGAGCAGTTTGGCTCACGCTTCTGTGTCAGAGCGGATAATCCGCAGGAAGCGTACTACATCCTCACACCACACATGATGGAATATATTACCACCATAGCGGACAAGAGCGGCGGCACGATCTATCTGTCTTTCCTGCGCAGCGGAAAGATGAACGTTGCGGTCCAGACCGGGCGCGACTTCTTTGAACTCGGGAAAAGTAATGCTGATGTGGGAGGACTGCGCCAGAAGTTTTTGAGTGAGCTGCGCTGGTTCACTGATATCGTTGACACGCTTCGTGTAGAGGATACCCTCTATAAGAAGGAAACAAACACATGACAAACAAACAGTTAAAATCTCTTATCACTCCTTATCGAATAATATGTAAAGTCTTAAACGGAATTTTTGCGATAATAATCATCAGTACGCTTATTTATTTAATCATAGTTCCGGATAGTCTTATTGCTTTTATTATTCTTTTGGGGTGCGTTACTGTATTTGTTTGTCTCCATGACGCTGTTCATAATAAAATCAAAAAAATTCTTGCCGACAATGACAATTTTATCGGCGTTGCGCTAAAGGAGGCATTTGGGGATTCGGTAGAATACTACCAAGACGGCGAAGTGACTCCCGGACCAATGGAATTTCCATTCTCCTATAACAAAGTGTATGGAGAAGGCAATATCAAGGCAGTCTACAAAGGACTGAACATTGAACTAAGTGACATGACGCTGAAGAATGAGGAAATGAACGCTGAAGGCGATATTAACGCATTTACAGTATTCAGGGGACAGCTGTTCGTCTGTGACTTAAGAAAAGAGCTTTCCGGTGAGGTATTCATCTCTGCAAATTCCAGAATGGACAAACCCGGCTTCGAAAGAGATGTAATGATGGATAACAAAGAGTTCGATGACCGTTTTCGCGTCAAAACAAAGGTTCCTGAGGAAGCCTTTTGCATCCTTACACCGCATATGATGGGGTACATTCTCAAAATGGCGGACAAGGTCAATGGCCGGGTGTATATGGCTTTTTTGCGCAGCGGAAAGATATACATTGCGGTCGATACAAATCGCAACATCTTCAAGCTGAGCGATACTACTAAGGCGGATTATGACACGCTGATGCAAAAGTATTTAGGCGAACTGAAGTGGTTTACCGATATGATCGACACGCTTCGCTTGAATGATAAACTCTATAAAAAGGAGGCAAACGTATGACGCTGGGAACAGCTGTTCTTCTGCTGGCACTGGCTGTGTTAGGCATTGTGCTGGCCTATAAATATTTGCGAAAAAAGCCGAAACTGCGCATCATTTGTATTGTACTGCTGTCTTTGATCGTGCTGGCTCTCGCCGGATATATCGGCCTGACTGCTATTTTTATTGATGCGGCCAGAAACAAACCTATTGCGTGACAAGGCAGGACAATAGTAATTGAGAAGCAAAGAGCGAAGGTATCCTTCAGAATACCTTCGCTCTTTGCTTATGTGTTGCACACACGCACCCGTCAGCTGACAGTGATAAGTTTGAATTACTTCCTTATCGCTGTTAAGCCAAGGCCTGCGGGGCTTTTTACTTAATCAATCAGCCAAATTCCATGTTGGCGTAGACGCGCTCCATTCTCTCGTCCGGGAAACGCTCGTCGATAAATTCTTCAAAACTGTTTGAGGGTTCAACGCCTTTCACCCTCTGGGACCATCTCAGTACGGCAATGCCGGAAACGGCGCAGTCGATAGCCAGCAGTACTGCGAGTACCCATGTGATGATTTTGCCGTACTTGTTCGGGAGTTTGAGAATCATCCGGGACATGCGCGGATATATATCTTTGATCCAAAGCACGCCCAAGACGCCCCAGAATACGGAGTACAAAAGGCATATACGTCCGTTGAGGTTGAAAGGCACTCCGCTATAATCCCAGGAGCGGGAGCCGAAGGCCATTTCCTGGGCCCATGAGCATATATACTCCACGACGCTGCCGATAATCATTCCGCCGAAGAAGGAGTAGAGATAGCCCCTGTTGCGGAAACGGTAAAGAGCTGCTGAGAGGGCGGCTGCACCTATTCCGTAGAGCGGGTTGAACGGGCCATAAACAAGCCCTGAGCGGCTTTCAAGGTATCCGTTTTTGACGAGACACCAGAGCAGCTCCACCACTACGCCCGCAAAGCTGCCTATTATGATGATAAGAAGCATTTTGTATAAATTGAGACCGTGGGCAAAGTGCTCCGATTTCATTTCCACAGCGTCTATGGACGTATTGGAAGGGGGGTTGGGAAGGTACCATTTTCTATCGAGCTGGTTCTGAACATCCTTGTACCTTGCGGAGAGCTCATCCTCTATGCCCCGTGCTCTAGAGTATGCCTGTTTGAAATTTGCGACGGCCCTGTGGACGGAGCCCACCTCCGCCTGGACTGCCTGGCTGAGTTCCGGGCTGACGCAGGCTTTTTCGCTGCTTTCAGCCAGCGCATTTGTGAACTCACTGAGCCTCTGTTCGTGCTGTGCTACGGAGGAGAGCGCCTGCTCGCTCACTTCCTCCATGGGTGTTTTAATCTGTGGTATTACTTCTTTTTTTCGTGCCGCCAAAAAAGCAGCCCCCTTTCCAAGTGACGTATGACAGCTTCCGCGGCCAAAAATGTAAAAAGTCATTGGCGGAAAGCATTTATAAATTTTGTCTTTTTCTGACGAAAAAACGGTGATTATTTTTTATTATACATCAATGTACTATGAATTGTCGATAGTTTTTTTCTTCGGTTGAGTTTTCATCAAAAATGCGTTGCTTGTATATTCCGAAGCATCATAGTAAAATAGGGTCAAGCAAAGAGAAAGTGAGGAAAACCTCCATGAATATGGGAAAACAGATAAGAGAAAACCGCCTGCGCTGCAACCTTACGCAGGAAAAACTCGCTGAAACCCTAGGTGTGACGCCCCAGGCGGTGTCGAAGTGGGAAAGCGGAACGGGCTTTCCGGATATAACCCTTCTGCCGGAGCTTTCGTCCATTTTCGGCGTAAAAATTGATGAGCTTTTCGATTTTTCCGTGGACGACCACCTGAACCGCATCGAAAACATGCTTGAAAAAGAGGTAATGCTCAGCCGAAGCGACTTTGACTATGCCGTGTCCTATCTCACAAAGGGTCTTGAAAACCCTGAGATAAAGGGCCGCTGCCTTAACCTTTTGGGGAATTTTGCCCTTCAGCGCAGCCAGGGCTATGCGGAAATGGCGGTGGATTACGCAAAACGGGCCCTTGAGGTTGACCCGGAAAAGAAAGATAATCACAGCATTATCAGCAATGCGGGAAACGGAGTCAAGTGCGACTGGTGCTGCGCAAACCATACGCAAGTCATAGACTACTACAAAAATTTTGTCAGTAAGCACCCTGATTATTTTGCAGGCTACCTTTGGCTTGCCGACAATCTGATTGCCGACCACCGCCTTGCCGAAGCGAGAGAAACCGTTGAAAAAATGCGCTCGATAAAAGAAACCTATCATTATCCCCTCTACCTCGGCTGGATCGCATACGCTGACGGGCGCCATGATGAGGCGGAGGAGATCTGGAAAGAAATAACCGACAGGTACCCGGATAACTGGGTAACGTGGTTCTCCCGGGCGGACACCTACGCCCACCGCGCCATGTATGATGAGGCCCTTGCCATGTTCAGAGAGGGTATAAAACACCAGAAAGCTCCGCGCTTTACTGACGGAGAGGACAGCATCGCCCAGATTTCAATGCTGAAAGGGGACTACGAGAGCGCGATAAAAGCCTATGAGAATGTGATAGAGATACTCCGCGACGACTGGAAGATAACCGAGGGGGAGACCGTCCGTGGCTATGAGGAAAATATAGAGTTCTGCCGTAAAAAGATAGGGAAGTAACGAAGTAAACCGCACAAAGCCATATAAGAATAAACAGCCGCCATTATGGCGGCTGTTTCCTTGGGGCGTTAATCGTGCCCACTGAACAGAAAAAGCAGGAATGCACAAAAATGCGTTCCTGCTTTTTAATATCTGCTTTGCGATTTAAAGCTCAAGAGTTCCGACCCATTCGTCAATTTCAGATTCCGATGCGCCGGATTTGAACCTCTTGCCCTCAAGCCATTCGCCAGTTCCCGCCGCTTCTTTCAGCAGATTTCCGCTGTCACCGAGGCCGGAGCTTGTGGAAGTGCAAAAAGGAATGACTGTCTTGCCGGTAAAATCATTTGCTTCAATGAAACTGTTTACCGGCCATGCGGCGATTCCCCACCAGATGGGGTACCCAATAAATACTGTGTCATATTCGTCCCAGTTTTCAACGGAGGAAGCTATGAGCTCCACATTCCGTTTCTCAGGATGATTATATTCATTTATGACGCGGCTGTTCTCGTCGTTCCAGTTCAAATCGCTGGCGCTGTAAGGCTCGACAGGAACAAGCTCAAAAAGGTCGCCATCCACCGCGGCGGCAATGAACTGGGCGGCCTCTTTTGTGTTGCCGCTTGCGGAAAAATATACCACTAAAGTTTTCCCGACGGCGGAACTGCTTTCGCTTTCAGAGGATTGACTTTCCGGCGGCGCGCTTTCAAAGCCGCCGCTTTGTTCGGTGACGTCTGAGCTTTCGGAACTCTTGGAGCTTTCGGAAACATCCTGGGAGTTTTGCTTTTGGCATGAGGAAAACGTGAAAACGAGCAGGAGGCTCATAAGTGCAATAATCGACTTTTTCATTTTGAATTCTCCTTTATACTTTAAGTCCCATTTCATAGGCTTCACACATAGCTTTTGTGTTGCGGACCTTACCCTTTTCATATACCCCGGTTCCGTATATGACTCCCATTTCCTTTGCTCCGCTTATGCAGTCTGCGTAGCCTCTGAAACAGGAGAGAGTGGTTTCCATGGCTTCTTTTTCGGAATCGGCTGCGGTCATTATGTAATAAAGTTCTTTGTCTTTTACTTCTGTCCAGCGGGCAACGGTTCTGTCGATGAGCGCCTTTAACTGAGCATCTATGGAGTAGAAATATACGGGGCTCGCGAGCACGAGCACGTCTGCGTCGATCATTTTCTGGAGAATTTCCGCTGCGTCATCTTTGATAGCGCAGACTCCTTTTCCTTTGCAGGCATAGCACGCCCTGCAAAAGCCGATATTTTTTTCGGCAACACGGATTTTTTCGGATTCATTTCCGCTTTCCTTTGCGCCTCTCATGAATTCGTCGCAAAGAATATCCGAGTTGCCTCCTTTGCGGGGGCTTCCGGACAAAATAAGAATTTTCTTGTTCATAAATGCAAGTCTCCTTTTACCAATTTTTATTTTCTTTTGAGCAGTTATGCTGTTTTTTGCGCTCTTCCACCATGGTTACAAACCACTCCACCATTTTCGGGTCGCTGTGAGAGAAAAATGAGCTCATTCCTTTGTCAAGCGCGGCAATTTCAACCGTATCTTCGTTTGTCAGCTCAAAATCAAACACGTCAAGGTTTTCTTTCATTCTTTCAACGTGGGTGGATTTGGGGATGACCACTATGCCTCGCTGCAAATGCCAGCGCAGTATTATCTGTGCCACCGTTTTTCCGTGTTTTTCGGATATTTCCCTGAGCTTTGGAAGCTCGAACATGCCGCCTCTGCCTTCGCCGAATGGCGCCCAGGCCTCCAGCTGAAGCCCGTATTTTTCATTCCATTCCTTGGCGGCGCTTTGCTGATTGTGGGGGTGTATTTCTATCTGATTCACCATTGGACGTATTCTTGCGAAAGAGGCAATATCCACCATGCGGTCAGGATAGAAATTTGAAATACCGATGGCCCGGAGCTTTCCTGAGTCGTAAAGCTCCTCCAAGGCCCGCCATGCTCCGTAATAATCGCTGAAGGGCTGATGCAAGAGCACAAGGTCAAGGTAGTCGGTTTTCAGCTTCTCCATAGATGCTTCCACTGATTTTTTGCATTCCTCATAGCCGTAATGCTCTATCCAAACCTTTGTGGTGAGAAAGATTTCATCCCGCGGCACACCGGATTTCTGAATGGCGTTTCCCACTTCCTCCTCGTTGAAATAGCTTTGCGCAGTGTCAATGGAGCGGTAGCCAAGGCTGAGAGCATCGAGGACGCATCGTTCACATTCGTCCTTGCTCACCTGATAGACGCCGTATCCAAGCTGCGGCATTTTTACGCCGTTTGATAAAGTTACGTACATCATAAAAAATATCTCCTTTACAAATTTCTCTTGACTGGCAGCGAAATTTAATCTATGATTAAAGTGCAAGTAAATTATAAAAGTTAAACTTAACTTTAAGTCAATAGCTTTTAAGAAAATTCATAAATTTTTAACGGAGGCCGGTATGTTTTATACTATAGGAGAAATGGCTAAGCAACTTGAAATTCCGCCGTCAACGCTGAGGTATTATGATAAAGAGGGGCTTTTGCCTTTTGTCGAGCGTTCAAGCAGCGGTATCAGAATGTTCAAGGATTCCGATTTTGAATGGCTTCAGATTATCGAGTGCCTGAAAAAGACGGGTATGAGCCTTTCGGATATCAAGAATTTTGTTGAAATGGCTATGCAGGGGGATGCCACAATTGATGAGCGTCTTGAGCTGATAGTCAAACAGAAACAGTCTGTTAAACAGCGCATAGACGAGCTTAACGGCACGTTAAAAGTGCTTGAATTTAAAGAGTGGTACTATAAAGAGGCAAAAAAGGCTGGTACGACCGAAGCCTTGCGAAATATGACGCTTGAGGAGCTCCCGGAAGAATTTCGGGAAACAAGGAAAAAGCTGCGCGGAGAATAACGCATAAACGAAAGGCAGCGCGAAAAGCAATCTTGCTTTTCGCGCTGCCTTTTATATCGGATTTAATTTATGGCATGCCTCTGTTTTTGAAGGCGTCCACAGCTTTCACATTTTTTCCTTCACGACAAAAATGGGGAAGGGCGGGTCGTTTTTCCTGTTCAGAAAATCGCATTTCATGACGGCGTACCGCCTGCTGTCGAGCCCGGCCAGATATTCAAGTATGGCGTCGCGCTCGGAATATCCGTTGTTCCGTCCGTAATATAAGCAAAGGCTCAGAAGCCCGCCGGGCTTCAGAATATCAATGGCCTTTTCAATGGCGGGCACGCTTGTTTCTGCTCTCGTGAAAATATCGTGGTCCCCGCCGGGCAGCCAGCCGAAATTAAAAACCACGCAGTCAGCGCTCTCGTGCGCGGCCAGCCTGTCCATTTCGCTGTGACTCATGCAGATGACTTCGGCAAGCTCTGAAAAGCCGTGTTCGGCGAGGTTTTCACGGGTGCTGTCCACGGCGCTTTGCTGTATGTCCATTGCGAGGACTTTTCCCCCGCTTCCCACAAGCTCACAGAGAAAGACCGTGTCGTGCCCGTTGCCAGCTGTGGCGTCGATGCAAAAATCCCCGGGCTTTATCCGCGCTTTCAGCATTTTGTGAACTATATCAATGGCGCTCCACTCGCTGAACATAAATAACACCTCCGCAAATCTGCTGTCTATAATCCTATATCCAAAACGTTTTTCTGTCAAGAAAAAGCGGAACATGGGAAAATAGATATTTATAATTATCATATTTTATAGTATCTATTTTGCGAACGGCCTTGGCAAAAGTGTCAGAAATATGAATAAAAAGTCAACTTTTACCCTTAATTCAAAAAATAATTTGCAATTATCAAGCTGTTATATTATAATGTCATTTAGATATTCAGAAAGGATGTTTAGCAACATGAAAAAAATCATTGCGGTAATTCTTGCGCTTGTGCTTATGCTGGTTTGCCTTTCCGGCTGTTTAAGAAACCAGAAAACATATTATACTGATAAGGAAAATTTTGAAATGGTCTTTTATCCCGACAGCTCCGACGGGAAGGTATTCGCCTCCGGCCTCAACGCCATTCAGCTTGTTATGAATACCCCCAACGTCGAAGCGGGCACTGGCGAGCTTTGCATATATGATGCCGCCGATGACAGACTCATGGTCAGATATGACCTGAGAATGGACGACGATAAGATTTTCCTCAACACCAGCACTGACCCTGCTTTTTCACAAATCGTAGTTTTCCTTCCGGAGGGTGAGTATTTTGAAAGCGGAAAGAGCTATTACGTCACTATGGACGAAAAATGCTTCTACATAGATGACATAAAGGGCTTTAACGGCGTCGTGGAAAAGGGCGACTGGGAGTTCACCATTGCCGATTACGGCTACGACGGAAATATCTCCGAAATGCCCGTAGTTTACCTCGTGGGCGACGTCATTTCCGTTCCCGTGAAGCTGGACGATAGCGTAGCCAGTGCGGTACTTATGTATGATAATGTCAGCGTCGTAAATTCCGACCTTCGCGAGCTGAGGGAGAGCGGCACTTTTGAGATCGAGACCCTTGCCGAGGGCACGACTACCATTTCCGTAATGTTCCTTGATGAGGACGGAAGATATGTAGAGACCCTCGCTTTCAACGTAACTATCAAATAATGACGAACTTAAAAAAGCGGAGCCTTTCGGCTCCGCTTTTTTAATAATTATTAAATTCATAATTACTCTCTTGATAAGCCCGGTGTTTTGCATTATAATATTTTATAACTAAAAATATATTTATCAGCAGGGAGGAAGCAAAATGCCAAGCGTAAAACTTTTAACTTATACTCCTAATCCCGAAAAAACCGTAGCAGCCGCGGCAAAGCTCTGCTACAGCAATTCAGGAGCGGACAAGCTCTTTGACGGCATGACCGATGAGAAGGCTTCATCTTTTGTTTCAATGCTTGAACAGCTTGGCCATGCAAGCCCCATTGAGCACGCCAGCTTTACGTTTACCATTGAGGGCGTGTCGAGGTCGTTCCTCGCTCAGATGACAAGGCACAGAATAGCCTCCTACAGCGTACAGAGCCAGCGGTACGTCCGCCGTGGCAATTTTGACTTCGTGGTCCCTCCGAATATTGCCGAGGACGAGGAGGCTCTTGCCGAATATAATAAAATAATGGAAAACTGCGCTGAAAGCTACCAGAAGCTCACCGAGATTCTTCAGAAAAAGGCAGCGGACCGCCTCGTTTCCGAGGGGAAACCGGAGGCGGAGGCATGGAAAGCCGCGGAGAAAATAGCCATTGAAGACGCAAGGTTTGTCCTTCCGAATGCCTGCGACACCAAAATGATAGTGACCATGAACGCGAGAAGCCTCCATAACTTTTTCCGCCTTCGCTGCTGCAACCGCGCCCAGTGGGAGATCCGCTCCGTTGCGGACCAGATGCTGGCGCTCTGCCGCGAAGTAGCCCCGAGCCTTTTTGCCCATGCGGGGCCGAGCTGCGTTTCTGAAGGAAAATGTTCTGAGGGCAAAATGAGCTGCGGAAAACCTCGCACGGAGCTTATAATGAGATAAAAAGGAGAATACTCTAATGGTATATCTTTTCCTTGCGGACGGCTTTGAGGATATGGAGGCCGTCGTACCCTATGACATGCTCAAAAGAGCCGATATTGACGTGCTCACAGTCGGTGTGGGTGCAAAGACGGTGAAAAGCGCCCACGGCCTCACTGTCACAGTGGATATTTCCGAGGAGGAAGTGAACGAAGCCGCAATGGACGCCGTGATTTTGCCCGGCGGAATGCCCGGAGCTTCAAACCTCAGAGCATCAAAGGCTGTTGCCTCCGCGGTTTCATTTGCCTTGAAAAGCGGAAAGATAATCGGCGCTATCTGTGCCGCTCCGGGCGTTGTGCTCTCCGGCACGGGAGCGCTCAAGGATAAAAAATACACCTGTTTCCCGGGCTTTGAAACAAAAGAGGGGAAATACTGCGCTGAGGGCTGCGTCACCGATGGGAAACTCGTCACAGCCGCGGGTCCTCTCTACGCCATGGATTTTGCAAACGCGCTGATAGCGGCTTTAAACGGTAAATAAAGAAGCGCCCTGCGCTTAATTTGCGCAGGGCTTGGCGCTATGGAATGCGCTGAAGCTGTCAGCCGCAGCCACAGCCGCAGTCGTTGCAGCCGCAGTTATTGCAGCCACAGCCGTTGTTGTTGAAAAGGCCGTTGCCGCAGCCACCGCATGCAAAGAGAAGGATAATGATGATAATCCACCAGCAGCAGTTGTTGTTTCCGAACATGAAATTTCACCTCGCGAAATTAGTTTTGATACAGGCGCCGCCAAAGCCCGTGCTTTGTTTTCAGCGCCGGTATGTTATATAATATGAAAACGGCTCCACATTGGTTACGAAAACCCGGAGCCGCAAACGGAGGATTTTATGAGCAGCAAAGAATTTGAAGATTTCTTTAAGGACCTTGAACCGGAGGACAATTCCCCGGCGGGAGATTCTATGGAAGATGACGAGTTCGTTTTCTCCAGTTTCTTTGAAGATAATACCAGTAAGCAGCAGAAAAAAGAGGCACAGTTTTCTCCCCGCCCGCAGGAAGAGGAAAAACAGAGCAGGTTTGAAAATGACGTCTTTGCCCCACCTCCCCCTGACGAGGACGAGGAAAGCGATGACTTTTCCGCCGAAATCGAGGAAGAATCTTTAACCCGGCCGGAACCTGAGCCTGTAAGGGAGGAAAAGGCACCTTCCAAAACTCAAAGCAGCGGGAAAAAGAAGAACAGACGGAACACACTCTATAATTCCCTTGTGACCGTGATTTGGGTTTCAGCGGTGCTCGCTGTGTCAGTTTTTATAGCTTCTTTTGCACTTTCGAGCATCAATGACCTTGTGGGCTTCAGCAAGGAGAGCCGTGAATATGAGATAGTCATACCCGAGGGAGCGACCCTCGGCGAGATTGCAGGTATTCTTAAAGATAAAGGCGTTATCGACGAGCCTTTTGCCTTTGAGGTTTACGCCAGGGTCAAAAATATGGATGAAAAGCTTGCTGCGGGCACCTATACCCTCAATTCCAACCTCGGCTACGACCAGATTTTCCAGGCACTCCGCAAAAAAGATACCGCAAAGGAAACCATATCTCTTACTTTCTATGAGGGCATGACCGTTACCGACATTGCCCAGAAGCTCGATGAAAACGGAGTATGCGATTACGACGAGTTCATGGCAGCGGTGGATACGGAAGTATTTGAATACGAGTTTGAATCCATGATGGGCACGAGCGAGTATATCTACCATAAATGGGAGGGCTATCTCTTCCCGGATACCTATGAGTTCTATCTCGGCACAAGTCCGAGAAGCGTCATGGCGAAATTCATAGACAACTTCAACTCCAAAATTACCGCTCAGTACTATGATCGTATGCAGGAGCTCGGCATGAGCCTTGACGAGGTTATCACCATGGCTTCCGTGATTCAGTCCGAAGCTGCGACGGAGACGGATATGAAGCTCGTCTCCTCCGTATTCCACAACCGTCTTGAAAGCGGCTCCGGTCTGCCTTACCTCCAGTCCGACGTGACCTATTTCTATTACCGCGACGAGATAGAGCCCTACGTCTCCGACGATGAGGAGCTTGACAACGCCTATCACACTTCTTATGATACCTATTATAAGAAGGGCCTGCCTGTGGGACCTATCTGCAACCCCGGTATCACTGCAATAGAAGCTGCGCTCTATCCTGAAAACAGCAGCTATTACTACTTTGTGACAGATGCCGAAGGCAATTTCTATTATGCAAGCACTTTGGCTGAGCACGAGGCCAACATCGTGAAGGCCGGAAGAGCCGGCTAAAAGCCTTTAAATGTCAAATAATTTCCAAATGCGAAAAAAACTGCTTCTTTTAACGGGAAGCAGTTTTTTATTGCCTGCGTTTTGCCGCCGCTCATATAATATAGCGACCAGAACTCAATATGAACGGCGGGATGATGTATGAAAGAATATTATTATTTCTTCAGTTCTATTACAACTGCCATGAGAGGCGAAACCTTCCTCAGAAATAATGGCTATCATGCGGCCGTTTTTCGCGACGGTACCATAAATACTCATGGCTGCGGATATATAATCAGAGTAAAAGGCGACCAGGAGCAAATCAGCGCTCTGCTCCAGAAAGCGGGCGTGCGCTTCAGCGAAGTAAGGGAGGTTTGAAAATGCTCTATTTTGATAATGCCGCGACGACCTATCCGAAACCCTACGAAGTGCGGAAGGCCGTAAATTCCTCGTTCCTGTATTACGGAGCAAATCCTGGCCGCAGCGGCCACAGCCTTGCCATGGACACTGCAAGGGAGGTTTTTAAATGCAGGGAACGGGCGGCAAAACTTTTCGGGTGCGCCTTCCCCGAAAACGTGATTTTCACAAAGAACTGCACCGAGGCCATAAACCTTGTGATAATGAGCATTGTTCCCGGAGGGCACTGCGTCATATCCGACCTTGAGCACAATTCCGTATTGAGGCCGCTGCATTATCTTAAAAACAAAGGGGAGGCCGATTTCTCAGTTGCAAAGGTTTACGAGGGCGATACTGATTCCACGCTTATGTCATTCAAAAATGCCATAAGAAAAAATACTAAACTCGTGGCCGTGACCGGCGCTTCAAACGTGTTCGGCGTAAAGCCGCCGATAAAGGAGCTTGCGGCTCTCGCTCATGAGCACGGAGTGCTTTTCATGCTAGACGCAGCTCAGACGGCGGGCTCTGAAAAATATGATATGGAAAAAGACAATATAGATTTCATCTGCGCTCCCGGTCACAAGGGCCTCATGGGCCCCATGGGCACGGGGCTCCTCGTTGCCAAAAATCCGGAGCTTCTGCACCCCCTGCTTTTCGGCGGGACGGGAACCTATTCTCTCGAAGCCAGACAGCCGGACATGATACCCGAAGGCCTTGAAAGCGGGACGATAAATGTTCCGGGGATCTGCGGCCTTTCCGCAGGGATCAGCAGGGTTATGAGGGAAGGGGAGGAAAAAATTGCGGCAAGGGAAATGAAAATTGCGCAGTTTATCTACTCTGAGCTTGCAAAAATGAAAAATATAAGGCTCTTCACCCAATATCCGAGCAAAGGCACCCACGCCCCCGTAATATCCTTCGTAATAGGTGATTTGACGGGAGAAAGGACTGCGGAGCTGATTTCGCAGAGAGGCATAGCCACCAGGGGAGGCTTCCACTGCGCAGCCCTTGCTCACAGAAAATTTGCAACGGATAAAATCGGAACTTGCAGAATAAGCGTAGGGCCCATGAATACCATGAATGAGGCCGCAAAACTTGTGAAAATAATTTATTCTGTTTCGGAAAATATTTATTCACAAAATAACTCTTGAAAATATAATCGGTTGTGTTATTATATATAATATAATAAGGACAAATTTTGAGCACGGTGCAAAGAAGGAAAAAATATGCTGGATTTGACGCTTTCATGGAATAGTATAGTAAACGTACTTAAAACTTTCGGCCCGGCCGATTTTATAGATATTGTTATTGTTGCTTTCCTTTTTTATAAGGCTCTTCGTTTTGCTTCTAACAGCAGGGCCGGGCAGCTTATGAAAGGTATTTTTCTGCTGCTTGTGCTCTATCTTTTTGCGGCGGAATTTGATTTCAGCAGTACGTCGTATATTCTTGAGCAGCTGTTCAGCTTCGGCGTCATAGCGATAGTCGTTGTGTTCCAGCCCGAGCTGCGCCATGCTCTTGAGAGCATGGGTAAATCTAAAATATCGAATCTCGCTTTCTTCAACAGTGAGCACCTTGACGACGAGACCCTGATGAAAAAATGCATCGCAAAGGTCGTTGACGGCGTTGCTGAGCTCTCAAAGCATAACGTAGGCGCCCTCATAGTTTTCGAGCGTGAAACCAAGCTCGGTGAAATAATTTCCACCGGAACTATCGTAAACGCTGATCCGAGCAAAGAGCTGATAGGCAACATCTTTTTCCACAATGCTCCGCTTCACGACGGCGCCACCATAATCCGCGGCGGAAGAATATATGCTTCCGGCTGTTTCCTGCCGCTTTCTGAAAACTATGACATCAGCAACATGCTCGGAACGCGCCACCGGGCCGCTCTTGGCATAAGCGAAAACAGCGACGCTGTCACCGTAGTCGTTTCGGAGGAGACCGGTACCATATCAATGGCGGTGAACGGCGTGCTCAACCGCGAGCTCGACCCCGTGACGCTGAAAAGAAAGCTCGAAGAGCTTCTGATAAATGAAAAGCCCGAGTCTAAAAGGAAGAAAAAAGACGAAGGGGGCAAGGAAGAATGAAAATCAAAAGCGGTTTTATAAGAGATAAAAGAGTACTTGCAGTAATATCGGTAATAGCCTCCTTTGTTTTGTGGCTCATAATTTCAACTGTCATCCGCCCGACGGGCGAGACCACCATCAGCGGAGTCGGCGTCAACGTGAACGTTCAGTCCGGCCTCCTCAGTGAAATGGGCCTCAGCGCCATAGAGGGCGGTCAAAGGACCGTTGACGTGGTAATAAGCGGCTCCCGTTCAGTCATAGGCGGCGTTACCGCTGAGGACATAGTGGTAAGACCCTCCCTTGCGGACGTTTCCGGAGCGGGAACCTATTCTCTTGAACTCATAGCGGAGAACGCCGGCGGCAAGGAATTTGAAATCGTTTCGGTGACTCCGGCGGAGATGACCGTGAAATTCGACAAATACGTTGATAAGGCCATTCCGGTAATTTACTCTGTCACGGGCGATTACAATGTTCCAGACAATTATCTCCAGGAGGAGATATATACAGTCCCCTCTGAAATCGTCATCACTGGCCCGGAAAAGGATATTGAAAACATCAAATCAGCAAGGGTGAGCGCCGAGCTTGAGGGCGAGCACACCTCTACCGTAGCCATTCTCAGCGACATTGAGCTTTTGGACGCCGACGGAAATGTGGTGGAGTATAACAAGGACGAAATCAAAATGAACGCCTCAAGCGCCACCATTTATGTCCCAATTAAGCAGATACAGGAGCTTCCCATATATTTTGAATATATGAACGTGCCGGAATATTTTGATAAGGCCCAGCTTAAAAACTCTGTTTCACAGGGCACTGTGTCAGTGGCGGGCGATGTGAGCACCCTTGAAAAGTACAGCCAGCTCCTGCTCGGATATATCGACATAAGGGACATCACGCTTGAAAATTCGAGCTTTGTTTTCCCGGTGGAGCTTCCCGACGGGCTCATAAATCTTGATAACGCCGACACTGTAAAGGTCGATTTTGACCTTGAGGGGTATGTTGAGACCACGTTCTATACCAGCCAGATAAATATCATAAACGTGCCGAAGGGTTATAAAGTGACCTCTAACGCCTATCAGCTTGCGGTAAAGGTTATCGGTCCTGCGGACGTTGTAAATGCTCTTTCTGCTAAAGATATAATCGCACAGGTTGACCTCAGTACGAGAGAGATTACCCAGACCGGACAGTACAGGATACAGGCTGATGTTTTCCTCCCGGGCGGCCAGTTTGCCTGGGCGGAGGGGTCCTATTCCGTGACCGTGACGGTCAAAAAACAGTAAACAAATAAAAAAGGCTCAGGCGCTGCTTTGAGCCTTTTCCTTTTATCAAATGACAGGGAGCCGCAAAAATGCCCATTATAGTTTCAGAAATCAGAATATCCCCGGATGAGCCCAAAGAAAGGGCTTTTGAAAAAGCGCTTTCTTTGCTCCACATAAACCCCTCTCCTGCGGTAAAAACGGAGCTTGCCAAGATTTCAGTGGACGCCCGCCACAAGGACAGGGTGTGCCTTGTGTGCTCTGTGGTTGTGAGCTGCGAAGGGGAGGAACGCATAGCTGAGCGCAGCAAAGCAAAAAACGTCGTGCTCAGGAAGATCTCACCTCAAATCATACCCGTGCTCAAAAAAGAGCCGGAGTCGCGTCCTGTTATAATCGGATTTGGCCCTGCGGGCATGTTTGCGGGGCTCTATCTGGCGAGGGCCGGGGCGAAGCCCGTGATATTTGAGCGCGGCGGTGCCGTGGACGAAAGGGCCGCCGCCGTGGAAAATTACTGGAACGGAGGCGAGCTTGACGAGCGCTCAAACGTCCAGTTTGGCGAGGGCGGAGCCGGCACCTTCAGCGACGGGAAGCTCACCACGAGAATAAATGACCCGCGCTGCGACTTTATTCTCAAAGAGTTTGAAAAGCACGGAGCTCCGGCTGAGATACTCACTAAAGCGAAGCCCCATATCGGGACGGACAGGCTTCGCAAAGTGGTAAAAGGAATACGGGAGGAGATTATCTCCCTCGGTGGGGAGATCCATTTCCTTTCCCAGGTGACGGATATAGAAGCCAAGGGCGGCAAAGCGGTCTCGGTCACCGTGAACGGCGACCGTTTTCCCGCTGAAAATATCATTTTTGCTGCTGGCCACAGCGCAAGGGATACCTTCGCCATGCTCAAAAACAAGGGAGTACTCATGGAGGCAAAACCGTTTTCAGTAGGCGTGAGGATTGAGCATCTCCAGTCCGACATAAACCGTGCCCAGTATGGCCCATACGCCGAAAATCCTGCTCTCGGCGCTGCCGACTACCAGCTTTCCTATCAGGTGGACGGGCGCTGTGCATACACCTTTTGCATGTGCCCCGGAGGCTATGTGGTGCCTTCGGCAAACAGAGCGGAAACCGTGGTAACCAACGGCATGAGCTGCTTTGCCCGGGACGGAAAAAATGCCAACGCCGCTCTTGTGTGCTCCGTTTCCGCCGATGATTTTGACGGAGACCCTTTCAAAGCCATGGCGTTCCAGGAGCAGATTGAACACCGGGCCTTTCTTCTCGGCAGGGAGAAAGCTCCCGCCCAGAGCGTGGGAGCATTTTTAAACGGCGGCGCGTCAAAATTCGGCAGGGTAGAGCCGACCTATGCGAGAGGCGTCGAGGAAGCGCCGCTCTCCGAGCTTTTTCCTGAGGAAATAACCTCAGTTCTGAAAAAAGGAATACTGCAGTTTGACCGCAAGCTCCACGGTTTTGCCGACCCGGAAGCTGTCTTGACCGGCCCTGAAACGCGCACAAGCTCACCAGTGAGGATAGTCCGGAATAAGGACAGCCTTGAAGCGGTGGGCCTTGAAGGGCTTTTCCCCTGTGCGGAGGGGGCGGGCTACGCCGGCGGCATTATGAGCGCCGCGGTGGACGGAGTCCGCTGCGCGGAAATGGTGCTCAAAAAATATATGTGAGGAGGATCCGCCGTGGTATCTATACGCCATTTTGAGCACGCTGACTGGCGGACGCTGAAAGAAAATTACGCTGATGTTCCAAAAGAGGACGTCATAAAAATGATTGACCGGTGGAATATCCTCGATTATAACGGAAATTATTTTGAGATGTTCGGCGTCGTTTCCGATGGGGAAATCGTTGGAACGTTGTCCCTTTACTAGAAGGGGGATGAAATGGAGGCTGGTCCGGTTATTTTTGAGGGACATAGGGGAAGGGGCTATGGATTTGAGGCAGTCAGGCTGGCCCTCGAAAAAGCGAAAAATTACGGCTGCAAAACCGTGGTGGCACACATAAGAAAAGACAATATTCAGAGCTTTGGACTTCATAAAAAACTGGGCTTTACTCTCAGACGGGAATATGTCAATTCCAAAGGCAATGAAATGATGGAGCTTGCGAAAAACCTTTAAAATAATCCATATTCCTCAACTTCAAAAAATATTAAAAAAATTTGCTAAACCCCTTGATTTTTAAGAAGGTTTTTAGTATAATAAACAAGCGCTGTGATAAAAACAGCCATTTTGCTTGAGCAAATCTTGGAGATGTCGCCTAGATTGGTCGAGGGCGCGCGACTGGAAATCGCGTAGGGGTCAAAAGCCTCTCAAGAGTTCGAATCTCTTCATCTCCGCCACAAAAAACCCTTTGAGCACTAAGCTCAAAGGGTTTTCTTTTACCCGAAACAGCACGGCTTAATTGTGATATTGAAAAGAACGTGTTATAATATAAGACAGTTCATTTTTTGGAAAAGCAAAAACAGTGAGTACGCTTTTGCCGATAATGTATAAAAAAGGAGGTGCCGCTTTGCAGGAGATTTTGGCCCCGGCAGGGGGCAGGGAACAGCTGATTGCCGCAGTGCGTTCCGGAGCAAACGCCGTATATCTCGGCGCGAAAAATTTCAACGCCAGAAGGAATGCGGGAAATTTTGATGAAGCGGAGCTTTCGGAGATAGTTTCCTATTGCCACGCGAGGGACGTCAAAGTCCATGTGACGCTCAATACTCTTGTTATGGATTCTGAGCTTCCTGACCTTGTGGAGGAGATAAAATATATTGCCGAAAGCGGCGCTGACGCAGTGATAGTGCAGGACCTCGGCGCGGCAAAGCTCGTCCGGGAATATTGCCCAACCATGGAAATGCACGCCTCCACCCAGATCACGGTCCACAATCTCGCTGGTGTGCAGGAGGCCGAGCGCCTCGGATTTTCGAGGGCGGTGCTCTCACGTGAGCTTTCCCTCGATGAAATAAAAACCATAGCTGAAAACTCTGATATAGAGCTTGAGGTTTTTATCCACGGCGCTCTTTGCATGTGCATGTCCGGCGCCTGCTATCTTTCCTCCGTGCTTGGAGGAAGAAGCGGCAACCGGGGGCTTTGCGCCCAGCCCTGCCGCCTTGATTTCCGTTTTGGGGAGAAAGACCACGCCCTGTCGCTCAAGGATATGTCACATATTGAGTATATTCAAAAGCTCGCAGAAGCCGGCGTGTGCTCTTTTAAAATCGAAGGAAGAATGAAACGCCCGGAGTATGTGGCGGCCGCTGTGACGGCCTGCAGGGCCGCTCTGGCGGGAGAAAAGCCGGATACTGAAACATTACGGGCTGTTTTTTCACGTCAGGGCTTCACTGACGGATACATGAAAGGTGAGCGCGGCGCGGATATGTTTGGCTTTCGCAGCCACGATGACGTCACCGCAGCCGACAAGGTGCTGAAAGGTCTCACACAGCTTTATAAAGACGAGCCGAAGAAAATCCCGGTCAGAATGTCGCTTGAAATATCCGAATCCTCGCCGTCAGTCTTAAAGGTGAGCGACGGCATAAATGCCGTTTCAGTGACCGGAAACGTCTGCGAGCACGCGCTGAAAGCTCCGACGGATTTTTCCCTTGCGGAGCGCTACCTTTCCAAAACCGGCGGGACTCCTTTCTACCTTGAGGATTTGGAATTTTCCGCCGAGGGCGAGCCTGTGATTCCTGCGGGAGAGCTCAATGAAATGCGCCGCAGTGCCCTTTCTGAGCTGCTTGAAGTACGTGGGAAAGTGTTTCCACACAGCTTCGTACCCTTCGGCCTGCCGGATATAGAAAGGTATCTGCCGCAAAAATCTCCGTCCCTTCGCATACGCGCGGAAAAATTCGAGCAGGCAGCCTTTGAACATGACGCAGAGGCCGTAATTCTCCCTGTGGCGGAAATTGAACGCCATCCGGAGGCCGTATCGCTTTTCGGCGAAAGGCTTTTTGCTGAAATTCCTGTCCTCGTTTTTCCAAAGGACCAGAAAACCCTCGAAAACCGCCTTAAAAAGCTGAAAGAAACCGGAGTAGCTCATGCTGTGTGTGAAAATATAGGTGCTCTCAAAATGGCAGAAGAAGCCGGCATGACGCTTCACGGCGGCCATGGGCTCAATATTCTCAACACCTTGGCTCTGAATGAATATGAAAGCCTTGGCCTTGCGGACGCAACTCTGTCCTTTGAGCTTTCCGCCCAAAAGATAAAACGCCTCGGCGGCAAAATCCGCAGAGGAATTTTAGGCTACGGCTGCCTCCCGCTGATGCGCACAAGGGCCTGCCCGCTGAAGAAGTCCTCCGGCTGCGGGAAGTGCCCGGGAACGGGGAAAATAAAGGACCGCATGGGTAAGGAATTTACCTATCTTTGCTTTGAGCGTAAATTCGGCACCATGCTCAACAGCCTGCCCCTATGGGTAGCTGATAAGGAGATACAGGGAACTGATTTTGTGACTTTGTATTTCACGACGGAAACGCCCCAGCGCTGCAAGGAAGTATATGGGAACTTTTCAAAAGGTCTCCCAGCGGACTGCGAGAGGACAAACGGCTTATATTTCAGAGAACTGCTGTAAAAAAAAACAAAGCTCCCCGAAAATTTCGGGGAGCTTTAAAATTTTGAAGCAAATTAAAGTGGGGATTTGTTTGAGGTATAGGTTGAGCCGTCGTACTTTTTATAGAACTGCCACATAAGAATGAGAAGCATGGATTCACAGTAGAGGTCCACGGCCATGATAATGTAGTAGGGCAGCCCCTCGACTCCGGAAGCGTGCGCCAATATCTCTATGGCAGTTACCACAATATCGATCCACATGTGAGAGATAAAATGGTGCTCCATGTGTTCGTCGCCGGTGCGGTGGGCGAGAAGCGCGTAGCGCGTGCACATAAAATAGAGCATTATGCAGAAAGCACAGAGCGGGAGCAGCGCAAAAAGATGGTTTACTTTTACCAAAAGCATTACTGCACAGAGAGCGGCGCTTATAAGAGCCACTATTGTGGCAAATTTAAAGCCGCCGTCCTTTTTGTTCAGAATCAAAAGGCCCACAGCCATAAGCGAATAACCTATGAGGTCAAGAATAACGCCCTCTGTTTTGAAAATAAGTTCCAGCGGAAGAAGCATGATAATAATGCCTATCATAACGGGAATAGTACCGTTAAGACGAAGTTTTCTTTGCATTTCAAACAGGTTCCTTTTCAATGATGATACTTTTTTGTCCATATATATTTATATCATTTTCAACAAAAAATTGCAACCATTTTTATTGAAAACTCAGAAATGCACCGTACTTTTCACTGATTATTATACTGATTTTGCAAGAAAAGGTGAATGCCGCGAATATAATCCGTTTCAGCCTAAAGCGTTGACGGATTTCCGCTTTTATGCTAATCTTTTTCCAATATAATGAAAGGAAGCGACGGCATTGAAATATACGAAAATAGTATCAGCCCTTCTTTTATTTGCGTTTTTGCTCTGCTCCTGCACTGAAAAAAATGACTGCAATAATGACGAAACGCTTGATGCAAAACCCGTCATCTATCTCTATCCGGAGACAATGACCGACGTCACGGTGACCCTTGATTATTCCGGAAGACTCGTCTGCACTTATCCGGAATATAACGGCGGCTGGTCCGTAACGGCACACCCTGACGGAACGCTTGTCATAGCTGACGGAAATGAGTATGCTTACCTTTTCTGGGAGGGCCTTTCCTCCGCTGACTACGATTTTTCGGAGGGTTTCGTCGTGAAGGGCTTGGACACCGCAGCTTTTCTTGAAGAAAAGCTCAGTTACCTCGGCCTGAATTTCAGTGAGCGAGAGGATTTTATAACCTATTGGCTCCCGCGCATGCAGGAAAACCCTTATAACCTGATTTCTTTCCAGACCGAAGCCTATACCGAATCTGCAAAGCTTGCCATAACTCCGGAGCCGGATACGGTTATTCGCGTTTTCATGGCATTTAAGCCTCTCAAAAAACCGATGGATATACCGGAGCAGGTGCTCGCTGAAGCCTCCCGCAGCGGCTTCACAGCCGTCGAGTGGGGCGGAGCTGAAGTAAAGTAAATCAAAAAGGTGTTTGGGCAAAGCCCAAACACCTTTTTCCATTTGTAATATTGAAAAACTTCCAAAACTCATATATAATATATAGGACTGTTTAAGAAAGGAGGGAACCCCATGATACTTGATATAAGCGGTCTCACGAAGAGCTTTGGGGCGAAAACCGTCCTTTCAAACCTCGACCTGAAAATTGAGGACCACGACAGGATAGGCCTCATCGGGGAAAACGGCGCCGGGAAGTCGACGCTACTCAATATTATAATCGGTGACCTTGAATATGACAGCGGCACCGTTGCCAGAGGCACGGGAAAAAGGATAGGCTTTCTCCGGCAGGACAGCGGCCTGTCCGCCGGCGGAACTATAATTTCCGAAATGCGCTCTGTTTTTGAAAAAGTTTTTGCCTGCGAAAGTCGCATGCGCGCCCTTGAGCACCGAATGGCTGAGCTTGAGCACGGCGGAAAGGAGTACGCCGACCTTTCGGCACAGTATGAGCACGAGAAAAACTTTTTTGAGGCCGCCGACGGCTACAAAATAAATGTCAAAATAAACACGATCCTTACCGGCATGGGCTTTTCCTCATTTGACCCGGAGACTCCTGTGGAGCGCCTCTCCGGAGGCGAGCGCACCCGCCTCGCCCTTGCGAAGCTCCTTTTGGAGGACCCGGACCTTCTGATGCTGGACGAGCCCACCAACCACTTGGATTTCAGAACCCTCACCTGGCTTGAGGATTACCTCACTTCCTATAAAGGCGCTATCCTGACCGTCTCCCATGACCGCTATTTTCTCGATAAAATAGTGAACGTCATCTGCGAAATGGAGAATAAAACTATCGTTCGCTACAACGCGGGCTACACCAAATATATCGACCTGAAGGCCGCCCGCCTCGCGAGAATGCAGAAGGAATATGATCGCCAGATGGCTGAAATAGCAAAGCTCGAGGACTTCATTGCCAAAAACAAAGTCCGCGCATCCACCACAAAGCGTGCTCACAGCCGCGAAATGGAGCTTGAGCACATGGAGCTTAAGGAGCGCCCGACTCCGCCGCCAAAGCCACCCAAATTCCATTTTACCTATGAGCGTGAGCCCGTTAAGGACGTGCTCATTGTGGAAAATCTTCGCCTCGAGGTGGGGGAGGGAAGGGAGAAAAAGCTCCTCTGTCCCTCGGTAAATCTTGAGGTGCGCCGGGGCGAAAAAATTGCCATAGTCGGAATGAACGGCGTCGGGAAGAGCACGTTTATAAAAACCATTCTCGGTATCCTTCCAAGAGAGTCCGGAGTTATCGAGTGGGGCCGCAACGTCCGTACAGGCTACTATGACCAGCACAACAGCTACCTGACGGGCTCCAAAACCGTGCTTGACGAGATGTGGGATATGTTTCCCCGTTCCGATGAGCTGACCCTCAGAACGGCGCTGGGCCGCGCCCGCATCACCGGGGACAATGTGTTTAAAAAGATAAATGTTCTTTCCGGCGGCGAAAAAGCCCGCCTCAGCTTCGCGGCGCTGACGCTCAAGGACGCCAACGTCCTTGTTTTGGACGAGCCCACCAACCATATGGACATCTCCTGCAAGGAGGCTCTCGACGAGGCCCTGCGCGAGTATACCGGCACCATAATCATGGTCAGCCATGACCGCTACCTTCTCAACCGCGTCCCCACGAGGATAATTGAGATGTTCCCGGACAGGCTTGTCAGTTATAACGGCGTTTATGACGATTATCTCCGCCTCAAAGAGGATTCGGCTCCCGCGCCGAAAGAGGAAAAGAAAATATCCCAGAATGAAACGGTATATTACCGCTCAAAGCAGCAGAAAAGCGAGGACGCGAAGCGGAGAAACCGCATAAAAGCCGTGGAAAACGAAATTTCCGCCTGCGATGACCGCCTCGGTGAGATAGAAGCTGAAATGGCAAAGCCGGAAATCTGTTCCGATTATGAAAAAATGGCCTCCCTCTGTTCCGAAATAGAGGAGATAAAAAATAAGCAAAATGCCCTGATGGACGAGTGGGCCGAGCTTACGGAGGAGTAAAATGGACGAAAGGTCGCTTATAATTCTTTGTGCCGCGCTTCTTTCCGCGGTAATCGGAGGCTTTTTTGCCCAAAAGGCAAAAAAGACCGAAAAACTCGCCTACCTTGTGGTTTCGGTGGTTTTCGCCGTCGCCTGTTTTGTGGGTATAGTCCTCGGCGCAATTTCGATTTTTACTGCAAAATAAGGAAAAACAGGATAAGTCAGAGCATGAAGGAGAAAGAAAAGTGAGCAAAAGAGTGGATCTCATCAATATGTTCTATGATGGGTATCAAGAAGATGTGAGGCTGTCAGAAAGCAGGCACGGGCAGCTTGAATATCTGACAACTATGCATTATGTGCATAAGATGCTCCCGGAAAACGCTGAAATTTTAGAAGTAGGCGCAGGTACAGGAAGATACTCAATTGCGCTGGCAAAAGAGGGATATGAGGTCACTTCAATCGAGTTAGCGGAGAATAATCTTGAGATCCTGCAAAAAAACAGCAGGGGCATCAAGAATATCAATGTTTTGCAAGGGGATGCTCTTGACTTAAGCCAACTTAAAGACAACACCTATGACCTCACGCTGGTTTTGGGGCCATTGTATCACCTCTATGAAAAAGATGAGCAGCAAAGGGCGCTGAAAGAGGCGATTCGGGTCACGAAAAACAACGGCATTGTCATGATTGCGTTTTTGTCCGTCCATGCCATTTTGTTTGACAATTACCTTCAAGGTAACTTGCGTTTAGGAATTGAAGAAAATTTTACCTCCGAATATCAGGTAAAGCATTTTACCGAACAGCTGTTTACAGGTTTCGATATTGACGAGTTTGAATCTCTGTTCAAAGATATGCCTGTTGAGTGGATCACAACAGCCGCCACAGACAGTATTCTTGAATTGGCAGAGGGAAGAAGCGATTTCACAATGTCGGATGACGAATTTGAAACTTTTGCAAAATATCATTTGCACCATTGTGAAAAGCGAGAGCTTTTGGGATGTTCAAGTCACCTTCTCTACATTTGTAAAAAACTAAGCTAACAGCCTTTTGCCAGGGTGCACCCCTTGTGCCGCCAAAGCGACTATCCCACGTGGACTTGCGGTCGGAAAACCGTTTGCAGTAGTCGAGCTTTAATAATGTGCAGAAAATAATCCTCCGTATGACCTCAGCATACGGAGGATTAACTGTTTTATGGTATAGTGCAGGGATTTTATATACCGCTGCTCTGGAGGTAAAACTATTTTATATAGGACATATCGCTTATTCTATTTATGAATCTCTTGCCGCTGCTGGTTTCAGACATAAATGAAACGCCGCAGGCAGCGCCGAACATTTCTGCGCTGTTGAGCGCCTCCGCCTCAAGCCCGAGCCACATGGCATTGAAAAAGCTCAAAAGGTCCCCATGGGAAACAATTATTATGTTTTCACGAAGCCAATTTACGGATTTGCCAACGCATTTCCCGAGGTTTCTCTCCCTGAGTTCGCTTCTTAAAATCGGAACGTGCCCCAGATGCTTCCCGCGATTTCCGCAGTGTGCTTCGCCCTGAGAAGGTCGGAGGAATACATAGTAAACTTCTTGCCTGAAAGCTCTGCTGCAAGCCGCTCACCGATTTTTTTCTGCCTGCTCAATTCCGAGCTCGGAAAGGTCCTAGTCCGTCCAGGAACCCACCATGCCGTTTGTGTGGTGGATTGACTGTGTGTGCTGTATCGTAATGATGCTTTTCACTTTTGTTTCCTCATAATAATCCAAAAGCTCACAGCCTGCTTATCTCGGCCTGATGCCTGAGCCTTTGATAAAACTCAATTTGGAAATCCAGCTTTTCGCACCAAAGCTCGTGACCGGTTTTCGTGCCAAACCCCAGCTCTTTGTATTTCCGGAGCTTCGCAATGGTTTTTTCTGTGTGCTCGAGCTTTTCCTCCATGCTCATCTCGTCGTATTTTATCCATTTGAGGTTTTCAAAAATGCGGTAAGCATCGAAGCGGTCAATGTTGTCCGCATCGCCGACGGTGAGAGCAAAGGCGGTGCGCTCGCCCTCAAAATCCGCTTTGTCGTCAACGTGAATTGCGATTCCGTAGCAAATGTCGTCAATGACGTCCTGCTCAAGTCCAAGCTCCACGAGGAACGGGCGGGCGATTTTTGCGGAATACCTTCCGTGGTTTCGGTAATCCTCGCGGTCTTTAAACGTCGTGCAGTATGAAACGTCGTGCAAAAGACAGGCAACTGCCATTGCTTCGGCGTCGAGCCCCTCTTTTTCCGCTATATATTTTCCGATGTTCGCAACGCGGATAGAGTGCTCGTAGCGGTATTCCCGTTCCGGGGGCTTGTCGCTGAAATATTCGCTGTTATCAAACTTGTCCCGGAGGAACTTTTCTGTGAGCATAATGCAGTTTTCTTTCCTCATGTAGCTTTCCTTTCCCAAAAAATCGAATTATAACAAAAAAGCGGGCTGATTTCTCAGCCCGCTTTCGCATTGGAATTACTCTTTTACTGCGTAGCAGCAGCGGACAGGGGAGTAGATTTTCTCCTCTGCTTTCAGCTCTTTGATAGCTTTGGAGACTTCGTCTTTGTCAGCGCCGAGGGCAGCTGCGATTTCGCCGGGGCGAAGGGGTTTCTCAGAATTTTTAAGGACTTCGATGATTTTTTCTTTCATTGTTTTGTATCTCCTTTCTGTGATGCGCAGGTTTTGCCTGCAATATTCAAAACCGCATGAAATGCGTTTTATGACTCAAATATTTTTCAACTGAATCAGCGGACTTACATGAACTGCAAAAGCACTCCGAACAGCAGTATTATAATCCCGGCGCAGCCCACTATTATTTCAGCAAGTTTAAGGCTCGGAAGCGCGCCGCAGTAAGCTTTTTCCGGCTTTTTCGGAACGTAATATACCGGAAACTGCGAGCCCACAGGGAACCAGTCCTCGACCGGGTTTACGTGCTTTTCGCATTTCCTTGTGACGTAGCTGTGGAGCCTGTAATCTGTGTCAAGCTCCCAATCCTGCTTCGCGTGCTTTGCGCTGTTGAAGTTTACTGATCGGTATATCTGCCGGCACTGATAATCAGTTCCGCCCACAGTATAGGAAAGAACGGCACAAGGGTATGAAATTTCGCTTTGCTGCACCCATTTGTGGCCGATGACTGTGCCGGCAACCACGGCGGAATATTTTTTAGCTCTGTTTTTCTCCCAGACAGTCAGAATCACAGCAGCCGCGACAAAAAGAATACCCAAAAGCGATATGCAAAGACCTGCCTGCGCATTTGTCATTTTACCACCCCTGAAACTTTTTGCCCCGCTCTGTGGCTTAAATTATAACACAGAAATCGCGAAAAGTATAGTGTTAAATAAAAATGAGCACGGCTGTTTTAAAGGATATTTTCGAGCACCTTAACGAAATGCTCAAGCCCCTCTCTGTCCTCCTCGCTGAAACGTCCAACCTTTGGGCTGTCAATATCGAGCACGCCCCAGATTTCTCCGTTTACATGAATGGGCACGACGATTTCTGAGTTTGACGCGCAGTCGCAGGCTATGTGCCCGGGAAATTCGTGTACGTCATATATAAGCTGGGTGCGGTTTTCCGCCACGGTGGTGCCGCAGACGCCGCGCCCCACCGGGATAACTATGCAGGCGGGCTTACCCTGAAAGGGCCCGAGCACCAGCTTCCCATCCTCCATTTTGTAAAAACCTGCCCAGTTGATTTCTGAAAGCCTCTCCCACAAAAGGGCGGAGGCGTTGGCGAGGTTTGCCGTTTCATATGGTACGCCATCAGTGAGCGAGGAAAGCTCATTCGCAATGGCGGAATAATCAACTTTTTGTTCCATTGTTTTCTCCTTTTTTTAGTATTCTTTTCAAAGCGGCGGCGTCAGTGAGGTTTACTGTCTCAAATTTCCCTTTATAGAAAACGGCGAAATTGTTGAAAACACAGGGCAGCTCCTTTGCTTTTTCGAGAGAGTCGACCTCAATTAAAGAATATGGTACGCTGTTTTCTTCACAGTATTGTCTTATCATTCCGACGGTTTGAACGATGTATGGGCACTGCATGTCGTAATAAACCGTCAGTTCCTTGCTTTCTATTTCAGGTGTTTTTGCACTTTGCGTAAATTGAGGTTTCGTTCCGTCAAACGAAAGCGCCAGAAGCTCATACCCGTTCTCAGTAGTGTCAACTACATCAAAACCGAAGCCCTTTGCGAAAGACTGGTCGGAAAGCCAGGCTTTCTGCTTCTGTGCCCCCAGCATGCAGACGCCGGATTTTCCCTTTTCACGGGCGTCCGCAAGGCAGTATTCCATCAGCGCTTTTCCGTAGACTTTTCCTTTGGCGCCTCCGGAGACCCAGAGGCAGTATATGTAATAGTAGTTGTCGCCGACCACGGGAACCCAGGCCGTTTCAAGCGGGGAG